>DATDAL010000077.1:0-145387 GCA_036525415.1 Terrimicrobiaceae bacterium
CTCGAATGTCCCGCATAGGAGGTTGGCCGAAGAAGCGGCTGTATTCGCGATTGAATTGCGTTGCGCTTTCGTAGCCGACCTCAAAAGCCGCACTCGCGGCATCGAGACCATTGTTGAGCATCAGGCTCCGCGCTGACTGGAGCCGGAGTTGTTTTTGATACTGAAGCGGACTCATCGCGGTCAACGCCCGGAAGTGATGGTGCAGCGTGGACACGCCCATGCTCGCAAGCTGTGCGAGTTCTTCCACGCGCAGAGTTTTGGCATAGTTCGCGGTGATCCACGCAATCGCTTTTGCCGTCCGGTGGCTTTGATTCCCCAGCGTCGCAATCGCCCGCAGGGGCGCTCCCTCCGGTCCCCGCAGGATGCGATAGATGATCTCGCGCTGAATCAGGCCGCTCAGAAAAGGAATGTCCTGCGGGCTGTCCAGCAGATCCACCAGGCGGCAGCATGCGCTCAGGAATTCCGCCGTGGTCTCGCCGGTAGACATCGCGGGACTGTCCGGCGGCGCCTCCGCGACGTGAATCTCCTCCCGCCCGAGAAGCTCGCGGACCATCGTCATGTCCAGACTGAGGGCAAGCGCAAGACAGGGAAGGTTGTTCGTTGCCTCGACCACCCGGCTCACTGTCGGCAAATCAACAGCCGTCAAGAGGAATCGGGAGCCGTCGTAGATAAAGCTGGTCCGACCCAGGTCTACCTGCTTGCGCCCCTGAGCGATCACGATGACGCCCGGATGGTAAGTCGTCCGGCACGGAGGGGTAGGGGCCGTCCGCCGGTGGAGCGTCATACCGGGAATGTCCGTTGCCTTTTTCTCTGCCGAGCCCATGAAGGAAACAATCTTGCGCGCGAGTTCAGAGCGCAATTCACGGATTCGACCCGTGGAGATCATAGCTGCTTTGCTGGTGTTTTTCATCGAGGGGGTTTCCTCATCGACACCAAGGATATACTGCCAGGTCGCAGGTTGCACCAACGGGTTTTTTCACATGACTAGAGGAATAGGCAATAAGTAGGAAGGATCGGGCTACCGCTCCTCCGTGATTTGATCCTAAGTTGAAGACAGGTGAAACGATTGAGAAGGAGAATCACATGAAGAAGCGCAAACTTGGCAATCTCGAGGTATCAGCTCTCGGCTTCGGCTGCATGGGGTTGAGCTATGGCTACGGTCCGGCTATCGAAAAGCAGCAAGCCATAGATGTCATCCGAACAGCAGTCGAACGCGGCGTGACATTCTTCGATACGGCGGAAGCTTACGGCCCATTCACGAACGAAGAGCTCGTGGGCGAGGCACTCGCCCCGTATCGCGAACGGGTAGTGATTGCCACGAAGTTCGGGTTCGATATCAGTGCCGACGGGCAACGGCGGGGCGGGCTCAACAGCCGGCCAGAGCATATCAAGCAGGTTGCTGAAGCGTCACTCAAACGCCTCAAGACCGATGTCATCGATCTCTTCTATCAGCATCGCGTCGATCCAGACGTGCCGATCGAGGATGTCGCGGGCACAGTGAAGGATCTGATTCAGGCCGGTAAGGTCAAGCACTTCGGCCTTTCTGAGGCCGGAGCAAACACCATTCGTCGCGCACACGCGGTCCAGTCGATCACCGCAGTCCAGAGCGAGTATTCGATATGGACGAGAGACCCCGAACCAGAGGTGCTTCCAACCTGCGAGGAATTGGGGATCGGTTTTGTTCCCTGGAGCCCGCTTGGACAAGGATTCCTGACGGGGACGATTGATGCCTCAACGAAGTTCGAAAGCACGGACTTCCGAGCAGCATTTCCTCGATTCAGCGAGGAGGCTCGTAAGGCAAACCATGCGGTGGTGGATCTTCTGAATCAGATCGCCCGACCAAAGAATGCTAGTCCCGCACAAATCGCACTGGCCTGGCTGCTCTCGCAGAAGCCTTGGATCGTTCCGATTCCAGGAACGACGAAGATACATCGACTGGAGGAGAACATCGGCTCGGCTTCGCTCAAGCTAACGTCGGAGGATCTTGATGAGATCAATACGGCAGCTTCCAAGATCCCAATTGAGGGCGAGCGCCTTCCTGAATCAATTCTGCGAATGTCTTACCGCTAAGGTGCAATCTCAACGGCGGCCTCGGCCGTAACGGCTGGCAAGCACGGCGGGTGTTACAACGCCGAGCACAAAAGCAGCAAGCCCGAAGGACACCACAGCAGAAGGGACAACAATGAGAATCTTTGCAGCGATTGCGATTTCGCTTTGCATGCTCGCGTCAGGTGCGCAGAGCCAAACATCCATGGATCACAAAACGATAAGAATCACGCGGAGTGGCTCGCAGCCCTCCCGGCAGGGACCGGCCGAGAACTTCACCGGCTCCGTTCGCGTCGACCCTCTGTTCCAGGCGAACGCTCCGGCGCGCGCGTCCGGCTCACTCGTCACGTTCGAGCCCGGCGCACGCACCGCATGGCACACTCACTTGCTGGGCCAAATCCTGATCGTGACGGCGGGCACGGGGCGCGTGCAGCGCTGGGGCGATCCCGTAGAGGAAATCCGACAGGGGGACGTGGTCTGGATTCCGCCCGGTCAGAAGCACTGGCACGGGGCCGCGCCAAACAGTTCGATGGCACACATCGCCATCGTCGAGGCGCTCGACGGCAAGTCCGTCGAATGGATGGAGAAGATTAGCGATGCGCAATACGGTGCGCCCCTCCGCACTAATGGGCCGACGACCTCCGCGCCCGACGCGCAGCCTCGTCCGTCCCAAAGGGCGATCGGCGACTTTGCCCCCAAGCTCGTGTGTGTCCAACTTGATCTATAGCACTTGTAACAATCACTTAGGAGCAGGCCATGACTAATGAAATGAATAATGAAGTTCTTGATGAGGGGCGGCGCAGGTTCATCGCCGCGTCACTACTTGCAGTTCTCGGCGCTGCGGTTGTGAGCACTGGATTGCTGGCTTCTGGGGAGGCGTCGGCCCAAACCAGGAGCGCCGGTCCGGCAAAGGAGCCAATGGTGATCGGCTATCCAAACAAGAAAGGCATCCAGATCGAGCGTGTCGCCTATCCGGCCAGGAATATGGGCACGGAAATCGCCGCCTACATCTTCAAACCAGCCGGGTTCGACAGAAGCAAGAAGTATCCGGCCATCGTCGTGACCCATCCTTTCGGTGGCGTTAAGGAACAGACGTCGGGTCTTTATTCCGCGTTTTTGGCCGAACAGGGTTTCGTCACTCTGGCCTTCGACAAGTCGTATCAGGGCGAGAGCGGCGGTGAGCCGCGTTTGATGGAAGTTCCCGCGCAGCATCTCGACGACATCAGTTGCTCGATCGACTATCTGGTGCGGCAGCCGTTCGTCGACCCCAACCGGATCGGTTCGCTGGGCATCTGCGCCGGTGGTAGTTACGCGCTTGGTAATGCGCCGACCGAAATGCGTGTGAAAGCCGTTGCCACGGTCAGTATGTTCAATCTGGGCGACGCGCGTCGTCGTGCCATGGGCCTGTTGTCCTATGAGGAGCGGATGAAGCGCCTGAAAGACGCCGGCGAGCAGCGAAGTAAAGAAGCTCGCGGCGAACCGGTGCGATTGGTGCAGGTCTCGCCCGAATCGACTGCTGAATTTACCGAAACCACGCCGGCGCTATATCGCGAGGGCTACGACTACTACATGACGCCGCGGGCCAAGCACCCCAATTCGCCCAATCGCTACGTGTTCTCCAGCCTGCCGCTCCAAATGGCGTTCTTCCCTTTCAGCCAAGTGGAAACGATTTCGCCGCGACCGATCTTGATGATCGTAGGCGAAAAGGCGGACACCAAGTTTTGGAGCGACGAGGTTTATGACCAAGCTAAGGAACCGAAAGAGGTCTTCGTCGTCAAAGGAGCCACGCACATCGACATGTATGACAGGCCGCAGTACGTGACGCCCGCGGTCGCGAAGCTGAAGGAGTTCTTCGACAAGAACCTGAAATAGGGAAGAAGCATGAAAAAAGATCGATGCATGGTGAGGAAGATAAGGACCGGTGCTCTCGCCCTGCTGGCGGCCGCGGCCTTCGCTTCTGCGAATGCGCAAGACACAAGCAGAAAGCCCGAGCCGCTGGTAATCCAGGAGCAAGGCAGTTTCGCGGTGGGCGGAACGGTCATCACTGCCCCCGGCACTTTCGACCCCATCAAGCAGGGCGCATACAACCCCGCCGGCACTGATCCCGCAGGGCAGACGTTGCACGGCGACCACGCTTACGTCTTCTATCAGGTCCCGGCAAACGCCCGGAAACTTCCGCTCGTCTTCTGGCACGGCCACGGGCAGTCGGCTAAGACGTGGGAGACCACCCCGGACGGGCGCGAGGGGTTTCAAAACGTCTTCCTGCGCCGCCGCTTCCCGGTCTACCTAATCGACCAGCCGCGGCGGGGTCGCGCGGCGCACGGCACGCAGCCGATCGCCATCACGGCCACACCCGACGAGCAGCTCTGGTTCGGCATCTTCCGGCTCGGCGCCTGGCCGGACTTCTATCCGGGCGTGCAGTTTTCGCGCGACCCGGAGGCGCTCAAACAGTTCTTCCGGCAGATGGTCCCCAACACCGGCCCGTACGACGTGCAGGTGAATACGGAGGCTGTTTCGGCGCTATTCAGCAAGATCGGGCCGGGCATTCTCGTTACCCACTCACAGAGCGGCGGGCTGGGATGGCGAACGGCCATCAAGAATAGCAATGTCCGTGCCATTGTCTCCTACGAGCCGGGCTTCGACTTTCCATTTCTCGAGGGAGAGGTACCGCCGCCCATGACGCTCGGCGGCAGAGCTCTCAGCGCCATCACCGTGCCCCGGTCGGATTTCATGCTACTCACGAAGATACCAATCGTCATCTATTACGGCGACAACATTCCCGACAAGCCGAGCGTGAATCCGGGCCAGGAGCAATGGCGCATTTTTCTTGAAATGGCCAGAAGGTGGCGGGATGTCGTGAACCGCCATGGCGGCGATGTCACCCTCGTGCACCTGCCCGAGATCGGGATCCGGGGCAACACCCACTTCCCGATGTCGGATATGAACAACCTTCAAATTGCGGATCAGATGTCGAAGTTCCTGTCAGAAAAGAAGCTGGACTAAAGCATGACGTCGCGGATACGGGCACCATGCTTGAGCAATCCGACTCCACAGAACCCCAGGCCAAATCCCCACCCTGGTTCAGAATATCGTCGGAATACAGAGCCTGATGGGCCCGATGAAAACCGCCAACTCCAATATGCATGATTGACTGGCCGACCTTTTGCCTGTCATAGCGCGGGACTTGAATCTTCGGATTGAGTTTGCTCAGGTTCTCGGTGTTAAGTCTGGTAGTCATTGTTTGGAAGGTGGGAGTGCGGGCGGAGAAGAATTCTTGTTCGCGTTGACGTTTACCGTCGCAGATAATATGAAAACCGTGCCGGTGGCCATCTCGCAATTCAGCGGCACGAGCTCCTATGAACAGCTTTTCCCACAACGAACGCATCAACTATTTCCTCACACATGAAAACGAAAACCGACTGGTGGCGTGGAGCGATCATTTACCAAATTTATCCCAGAAGCTTTTTCGATGCCAATGGAGACGGCATCGGCGACATCGCAGGCATCACCCAGAAGCTCGATTACATTGCTTCATTGGGCGTTGACGCGATTTGGATCTCGCCCTTTTTTAAGTCGCCGATGCGTGACTTTGGTTATGATATCTCTGACTATCGCGCCGTCGATCCGATCTTCGGCAACAACGAGCATTTTTATGCGTTGATCCGGGCAGCGCACGAACGGGGATTGAAAGTCATCATCGATATGGTGCTTGCCCATACTTCCGATCAGCATGTCTGGTTCCAGGAGAGCCGGAAAAGCCCGACGAATTCAAAAGCGGACTGGTATGTGTGGGCTGATCCTAAGCCCGACGGTACCCCTCCGAATAACTGGATATCTGTTTTCGGAGGATCTGTCTGGCAGTGGGAGGCGCGTCGGAGGCAGTATTATCTTCACCACTTTGTCCGAGGTCAGCCTAATCTGAATTGGCAGAATCCCGAAGTTGTGGCTGCAATGTTCGAAGAGATTCGGTTTTGGCTCGATGCCGGCGTCGATGGATTGCGTCTAGATGCAATCACTACTCTCAGCCACGATCCAGAATTGCGAAACAATCCGGCTTGCGAGCTTGATCCAAAGGATCCTGAATATGTCGCTAAGGTTCGCAATCCGTTTTACTGGCAGCGGATGATTTTCAGTCGGGACCAGCCGAGAACTCTCGAGGCACTTGGGGAGCTGCGGGCACTTGTTGACCAATACAGCGAGCGCTACCTAATCGGTGAAGTGCTGGATGTCGACATGATTGCGGTGGGCTCTAAATATACTAGAACCGGAAAACATCTTCATAGTTGCTACACCTTCGAACTTATGCAGCAAAGGTTCGATGCTTCCTTGCTTCGGCGCGCGATCGAATTGACTGAGGAATCGCTTGGAACGGGATGGACAACCTGGGCAATGAGCAATCATGACAACATCCGGGTCGTCAGCCGCTTCGGAAGTTCAGAGCATCTTGCCGGCGATCATCGCGCGCTGGCAAAAGTATTGTTAGCGGCGCTGTTAACCATTCGCGGCGGAGCGTGTGTTTACCAGGGGGAAGAACTTGGTCTGACGGAGGCCGAAATCGATTTCTCCGATCTTCAAGATCCCTTTGGCATCGAATTCTGGCCGGATTTTAAAGGACGCGACGGGTGTCGCACTCCGATGCCCTGGTCTTCTCTATCTCAAAACGGCGGTTTCAGCGAGGTTAGACCGTGGCTTCCGGTGCCACCTGAACACCTGCGTCTGGCAGTGGATCAACAAGAGAAGGATCCGGATTCAGTCCTCCACGCCTTCCGAAGGCTGTTGGCGTGGCGAAAGCAGCATCCGGCCTTGGTAGTCGGCGACTTCGCATTAGCACCGGCGGAAGATCCTGTGTGCGCTTTTGAGCGCATATGTGGAGATGTCCGCATCCTCTGCGTTTTTAATATTTCCAACCGCGAGGTGACCTATTCGATCTCGTTCGATTGGCATCCGATGGATGGCCATGGTTTCGACGCCACCCTTGTCGGGGATCAACTCGTTCTTCCTCCCTTTGGCGCGTGGTTCGGGGCTAAAAGCACGGCAGCAGAATGATCGTCGCACCGATTCTTAGTCTCCTCATCGCTACATCGTTTCGCACTCGCGGCTTCGTCCGGTTATTGGTGGCATGATTCTCATAAGATAGATCGGTTGCGATTGAAAGTTACAGGTTGGAAAGAGGTGGTTTCTAATCTCAGTTGCGCGTTTTGCTTTTCATTCTTTATCGTCTCTAGGGATGTGAATTGCAACGAAAGATGCGGGAAGTCGAATCGAATCGATTTCGCTTTCTTGGCGCGAGGGCGTTAGTCTCACGCAAATGGCGAAACATCCGAAAACCACAGAAAAGCGCCGACCAGGGCGTCCCCGGAGTTCACCGCTTGATCCCGTCGAACAAGCCCGAGTCCGTCGCCAGCGGCATCGAGAAAGCAAGCGGAAGGCGGGCATGGTCCCAGCCGAAATCTGGCTGCCACAGGTGTGGCGCGATGCAGTGATTGCTCGCGGAGAAACCCTTCAGGACGCGGCGCAGGAAGCTTTCCGCTTGCTTATGGCGCATTGGGAGAAAAGGTCCGCGCAACGGCGTTAAGGTTCCAACCCAAGAGTTCTCGTTTCAGCTTCTGCGAATCGCCCAAGTCAACCACAGCCATTTGCAGGCGTTTCGAACTCGCGTTCAAAACCCCAAGGACATTCATCGTCTCCGCGCCCTGCGAATGGTCGTAAGCGGTTCTTCATCGCTCGTTTCGGACTTGTTTCGCGGCATCTTTGATTTTGAAGACACAAACGGCGATCAGACTGGTGAAATCATCGTGAAAAACGCGCCGCCACAACGACGCCAGCCAGGCACCAGTGCTTCTTGCCGCAGCCAAACTTCGAACAGTTTGGGGGCCAGGTTAACGAATGATCTCCCCCGGGAAAGCTTTCTCCAAAACGGCGCGATGGTTCCCAATACCCGCGACCGGTCCACACTCCTCATCAAGCACAAATTGGCGGTAGTCGGCTTGGAGTAGTTCTTTGGTCTCCGGAACGACGAGGAACTCATGTTCTGCCTTCCAGCGGATGAGGTAGATCGTCGTGTTCTTTACGACCAGATAGCTATAGAATTCGGCGACGAGAACCAGAGCCTCTGGAATATGGCCATTCAGTTTTTCGAAATCACGCAAGAACGGCGCTAGCGCCTTTTTGGCACCCTCCATATTGCCGATAGGCTGATCGAAGAAGGATATCTTCTCCTTTCCGCTCGAAAGGCTTTCGCACAAGGCCGTATCGGGCGAAGACGCGAACGGCCTCGATGGTTCGCTATCCAGAACGTAATGTGTCTCGCTCGGTAATAGCGTTGTCTCGACCGTGACCTCTTCTTTGCTTATGGGTTTTGTGAAGGTGACTTTTCCGACCAGCCTCTTTTCTCCTTGGTCCGTGAACGCTACAACGCTGGGACCCAGGAATTGAAGCCAGTTGGCCTCGCTCACACTGTCACCCTCAAAGGACAGCACCATGTTGTGAGGGATTGTTTTGTCCCCCGACGATACATGAACTCCAGCGACCGCCTGAACCAGTCCAAAGAACGTAGGGTGGTAAGGAAATCCCGAGTGCCCAACCCTGCCGGAGGACATCGTGATGCTTGCACCTCTAGAGCAATTGCGCCGGCTTCTATCACGAATCCGCTCACCGAGGCTTTTCGCAAGGGAGGGGACCGGACCAGGAGGGAAACCGCGACGCACTGACTGAAGCGTCGACGATCTGAAAGGCCGAGAAGATGCATTGGCCGGGAGAGGGATGCGTGAAGATGCCATGTCTGCGTCCTGTTAAGTTTAAACGATGATGATCTTCCTCGCCAGGATAGGCGGAAGAGAACGAACGACTTTTTTCAGCAGTCAGATCAGGCTTGCGGCCGCAAGCGATGCTGGCGTGCACCGATCTCGCCGGTGCGCCGGCGCTGTTGCAAGAGTTTCTTCGCCATGCCCACCGACATCCGGTAGCGATGCGGTTCGTGGGAACCATATATGCTGTCTGATTGCGATAAAAGCACGGCCCGCTAGTCGCCCGCTTCTTGTCGTCTGCGTTCCTCCAACTGACGTCGTGTCGCTTCAGATCTTGAGCGCGTCAGTGGGTAAAACCAGACGATGATTATTGCGACAAGGATCGCTACGAATTGGATGCCAATCAGCATGGCTCGCATGGCTTTTAGTTCACTTAGTTCCGGCGGCACGCTTGTATCGACGTATCCCGCCATCCTTGGGAGTGCGCCCGCGAGCAACAAAGTCGCTACTTGAGCCGCCTTTCCGAAAAATCCGCCGACGGCAACGTAGGCGCCCTCGCGGCGCAAGCCAGTAACCAACTCATCCTCATCGCAGATATCAGCCATCATCGAGCTGAACATCAGGTTGGCGCACGGTATGCCAAAGGCCAGGATAACCCATTCGATCATGATCAAATAGGGTCGCGCTGGCACGAGCAAAAAGGGCATTAAACATACGCCAATTAAGGCGACTAGTAAGCCGACGAGCGCGCCGTGCCGCTTGCCGGTGTGAGTGGAGAGCCATAAGCCAAAAGGCAGGGCTGCAAGAGTTGAGAAAATCGTCAGCGTCCCGCCAATGCCTGTAATATAGGACGCGAACGTCTTACTACCCTGACAGGTATAGTAGATATGAACATAACTGCCAATCACACCTTCACATCCCAACCCCAGCACGAGAATGACAGTTACTGACTGCAAGAGCAGAAATGGCCTATTGCGTAACGTAAAGTTTAGCGCGGCGCTCAGGTTGATCTGAGGTTGCTTTGCGATCGTCTCAGTGTTTTCCCTGCAAGCCACTACAGTCGCCATCGCTCCTGCAAGCATGACAAGACCCACAATGACGCCAAGCCAGCGGGCGCCCACGGCTTCGTTGCCAAAGGCTGGCAACAGACAAAACCAATAGAACCAGGCGGATCCGAACGTTCCCGCCGTTTGCAGGTAACCGCGCCACGCCATCACGCGTGTGCGTTCGTCGTAATTGGTAGTGAGTTGGATGCCGAGGGCTCCATATGGAATAGAAAAGATCGAAAACGCTGCTGCATAGATCGAAAGCATCAACACGAGATAGATGAAACGTCCGATCTGAGTGGAAATCGGAGGCATCCAAAGCAAAGGAAGTAGCAAAGCGCCGATCACTGCGCCACACATAATGAAAGGCCGACGTCTTCCCCATCGAGTCCGCGCATTGTCGGAGACTGTTCCAACGAGCGGATCCAAGATTGCTCCCACGATTCTCGGCACCGCCAGCGCAATGCCCAGTAACAGAGGATCCATCCTCAAAGCTATGCTGTAGATCGGCACCGCAAGGGCGTTGACTATATTTAGAAAAAGGAAGTCCGTAAGACCACCGGACCCATAAGCTGCTTTGCGCCAGACAGGGACCCGCTCACCGGCGGGCGCGGGGTCAGGCGAACGAAGATGGAGGGTCGAGATGATCGAAGGCCGCACTTTTGTACCCTTCTTCTGGTTCATGTCGTGGTGCATGGTTCCTCTACGAAGGTCAAACGACGGCCAGATGAAGGGAACTTCCAGCCGCTACTTGTAAAACCGTCCGACATTTCAGCTGTCTATGCGTATTATCCTGTCCATGGGTTACTTACGACTGATCGCCAAATTTCGTTTCTCCTGTGCCGTCGGATACGTTTACACTCCCAGTATATACTAAACGGTGTTTCCGCCACAGCCGATCAATCAGATTGATAGTATACAAGATCGCCATAGGCAATAACTTGCGAGTAAACGCCATGGCGAAGCAATGGTGTGCTAACGTAGCTGGCACGCTCCTTGCTGAGGAAGGCCCGAAACGCTTCTAAGTGGTAAACGAAGCGTTCGGGATTGAAGGGCAAATCGAAAAAGCAAATAGATTAATAGATTAGATGAAAAGAATCCTCCCCCTAGTTTCAATAGTCGTCGGATTGCTCGCCGCGAACGCTCGTGCAACGACCTATGTGGACGCAAACTCCGATGATGTGTATTTTGGCAGCATTGGAGGCGTTTCCAGTTTCACCGGATCCTTCAATATTCTGAACGATGGTTACACACCTTCGACTGAAGAGGTATATTCCGCCAATGCCGAGTTCCAGTTTTGGGATCTCTTCGGCGGTCAGGAATCATTGTCCATAGCCCTGGGAGGCTCTCAATTTGAGCAGTCAGGCTCGTTCACGGGATTGATCACACTAAGCGACAATGTCGTTGGTTCCGCACTCTTGGACCTCAGTTCCGACGGCATAGTCTCATATACGATTACTCGCACCTCCGGCGAGTTTACCCTTACAAACGCAACTCTCGTGGCGCAAGCTGGCTCCCGTAGCGTTCCCGACGGCGGCACTACTCTCGCTCTCCTTGGCATGAGCGTCGCTGGAGTTCTGGGTTTTCAGCGAAAGATTGCTTCGTCTCAATAGTTAGAACCAGCTTCCTGGAATCCCTCTGAGACCTTTTGCGGTTTCGGCCGAGCAGACTGTTGAAGTGCGCCGTGAGAAGGGCGCACTTCAACGAGTCTGCCAGCCTACAACGTGGATTGGCCGTCTCAGGGAAGGGTAGCGATGAAACCAAAGAAGAAATCCGAGCAGGGCGATCCGCTCCGGCTCACGAACCTTCAATATTGGCTGAAGCGTGGCAAGGGAGCGATCCGAAGTCCGCAATTACGCGTTACAGCCTGATAGCGTGAATCGTTGGGCCAAGGCGCATATCGAAAGGGATGGGGAAGGCGTTCAGGCAAAACCCATCGCGACTTTAAGACAAAGAGCCGCCTTGGGCGCGTATAGCGAGTAGTTGTTATTGAAGGCCACGTGGACTTCTTCGGTTTCCGCGACGAGAGCGCGAACACGCGTCGCTACTCCAGCTATTTCCTCATCTGAATAATCATAGTTGAAACGCTCGGCGACGCTTTTGCCAGCGATGTAGCCACGTTCGTTTCGTCCATGCAGGCGAAGGTAAGCGAGCTTCGGGCTGGTAACGAGGTTCTCTCTTTGCATCACAGTGAAGTGCTCACTCTCCGGCGCATCAACAAGGACGAGCGGCAGCCTTTTGCTCTGAAAGAAGGCGAAGGTTTCCTCTCGATGCGGCTCCGCAAGCCAATTCCGATTACGCAGTTCGATTGCAAGCCGCTCATCACGAAAAAGCGAAGCGAGTTGATCGAGTTCGTCGAGCTTGTGTTTCCGGGGTGAAAATGAAGGGCTGAGCTGAAGGAGAAAAGCGCCGAGCTTGGCGGCTTCCCGTAGTGGTTCAAGCTCTGCCAGAATTCTCTGGGCGACAAGACGCTCCAGTTTGGGCGTGAGAATCAGATTCCCTCGAGAGTTGGCTTCTGCATCGCGTCGGATGTCAGGCGGCAGCGATGTGGCCTTCACAGCATGGCGCGACAACAATCCATGAAGCTTTACGTCAAAAAGAAAGTTCGAAGGCGTTTCGGAATCCCACCGATTTACGACTTTTCCAACTGGAACCGCGTAAAAGGTCGAGTTGACCTCGACGTAGTCGAAATGCTCCGCATACCAGCTCAGGCGAGCAGTTGCGGGAAGCTTCGGTGGATACCAATCCCGCACGAATTCAGGATCTGCCCAGCTCGATGTGCCAATTCGAATCATGTGAGACTAATTTACACTAGCTCTTTGGCTCCGCATCGCGCGTCAAGAGTCCAATCCTCACCGCCGTGGGTGGAACCTGCCCACTCCTCGATGGCCTTGGCGCGCGCCTTCTCCCGCAGGCGAAGGCTTGGGCAGAGGGGTGCAGCAGTATCCGAGATTGTGGCCTTTTCGTCCGCCCAAGCGACTGGGCCAGCGTAGAGGGTCCCGTTTGCGATTCGCGATGTTGCGTCTGCGCGGGATCTTGTTAGCCTTGGCTGCATTCGGCGACTATGATTGCAGACCTCCTTCGAAAATCAGACGTGCGCGGACTCGTGACTGCGTGGAAGCAATTGGTGACCGACATGCGCGCGGCTCTCGCCCGCAACGACCCGAAGGCGCTCGAACTCGCCAAGAAGTACGACTGGAGCGATGCTGAGCTGGCGGCGCTCGAAAAACTGTTTGCCGACGCAGAGGAGGGGTTTCAGTACCCTCAGGAGGGGACGTTCATCCCTCCGAACGACGCCCTGAGCCTCGTTCAGACGATCTTTGAAAATGCCTATGTTGCAGCGGGCATGGTGGACGATCAGGCTGGCCAGGGCCTCGCCACCCAAGTGCCGGCGGTCACCGTTCGCACGCTCAAGCAGGAAGGAAAACCACCCCCGGGCCAATCGCTTTTCAGCAGCATCTTTGACGAGCCCAACCCGCTTTACATCACTGAGGGTGCGAGGGCTGTCGCGTGGCGCCTGCTCAACGGTAAGCACGCTTTCTCGCGAACTCCGAAGCCATTCGCGCTCGCGGACCGCGCTCGCCTCGTGATCGTCGGCGACTGGGGCACGGGGATCGAACGTGCTGACCTCATCTCGGGCCTTATGCGGCGGGCTCTCGAGGAAGCCCGCGACCGCCAGCGGCACGCGATTCATCTTGGCGACATTTACTTCTGCGGATGGCCCAAGGAGGCGCAGGAGCGTTTCCTCGATCACTGGCCGGTGAAGACCGGGGAGGAGGATCTTGCGTTTTCATGGTGTTTAAACGGCAATCATGACATGTATTGTGGCGGCCACGGTTACTTTGATGTGGTTCTCGGTGACCCGCGCTTCGCCGGGCAGGGCGGATGCAGCTATTTCTTGCTCGAGAATGACGAGTGGCAGATAATCGGGCTCGACAGCGCTTACGAGGAGTGGTCGTTCAGCAACGGTCAGATTGCCTGGGCGGACGAGCAGCGCGGCCGAGCCTCGCAGAAAAAAGGCGTCCTTCTCAGCCATCATCAGCCATTCAGCGCCTACGAGAGCGGCACGAAATCAGAGGGATTGATTGCGGAGGCGGCTCCGCTGTTAAAAGGCGGACGGACGACCGCGTGGGTGTGGGGACACGAGCATCGCGGTGTTGTGTATCGGCCTCGCGACTTCACGTTCCCGGACGGCTCGACCGGAGACCTGCCGTTCGGGTGCTGCATTGGTCACGGCGGTGTCCCCGCGCCGCCCACGAAACAACTCGACAGCGTGCTCTACGCGCTCACGGACACCGTCCGTAGCGGTATCGAAAGATTCGGCATGTTTGGCTTCGGCATCCTCGACATCGACGGAGCTTTGGCGACGCTTACCCTTGTGGACGAGAAGGGCCGCAGACCATTTATCCAACAGATCCCTAGCCCATCCAAGCCCTAACCCAACTCTTCCGATGTCTGCGACCGGACCCGCGCGAGAGGCTTTCGTAGAACGCCGTCGCATTGAGTTCGACCGGTGCCTGCACAGCTTCGCCGATCAATTCCGTGAATGGAAGGAGCGCACAGAGACGCCAGCCTGGGCCAGTCATTACAGCCAGGTCCGCGCTATCGAGACCCTGCTGGTGGGAGTCTGTGAGCGCGTAAAGGCAGAGGCTGAAGGCGCGAAAGTCGAGCCGGACTTTCCTGAGATTCTGCCCGAGTTCGAGAAGGTCGTGCTCTCGGGCTGGCGGGTATGGGAGTTTTTTCGAGGCAAACTTGCCCAGCGGCAAGAAGAGCAATTTCAGGCGGGCCTGCGTGCCGCTGACGAATTGGCATGGGCTTGTCGCATGCCGCTCGCCGAGGCCGCGTTGGCGGCAGGGACGCTGTCACCCAAGGAGCCGGCGTTGGTCTTCCTCAATGGGAACGCCAGCCCGGTCGCACTCGCGCGCGGGCGAAGCTTTTGGCCCGAATCCGCTCCCGGCATGGGGCAGCTCGACGAGCTTTGCAACGAGTTCCTGCTCCACGTTCCCGTGCCACTCATCAGCCTGCCGTGGCACGAGGTCTGGCACGCCCCGAGTTTGACCGCCGTGGCTCATGAAGCCGGCCACGTCGTCGAGGAGGATTTTCAGCTGGCACGAGACCTCGACGCTGCGCTCGAGGCAGCCGTGAGTGAAGCCGGTGTGCCTGAGCAGAAGGCGGACTGGCTTAAGTGGCGAGCGGAGATATTCGCCGACTTTTTCGCGGTGCGGCAGTGTGGGCCCGGCTATGTCGGGATGCTCTCCGACGTGATGATCGGAACAAATTCTGACACGAGCAAGTATCCGCCCTCGGACCTGCGGCTGGAGCTTTGTTTTGCGGGCTTGAGGCATTTGGGACTCGATAACGAGGCCAAGACCCGGCGGGCGGCGTGGCGGCAGCTCACGGAGACCCGAGAAGCGGCTGAGCCCGCGGTCAAGGTGGCCGCCAGCGTCGTGAAGAAGATCGCCGGGAAACGGCTCGGGGCGTTCGGTGGAAAGACCCTCGGTGTTTTGGTTGCCTTCGATCCGCAGCGCCTCGAACACTCGTGGCGCATTGCGCGCTCCCTCGCTGAAGGGCGCCACCCAGATTCGCCAAGCGATCCCCAACTACTCGCTACCGCCGCCCGATTGCTGTACGAAGAAAAGCCCGAGGCTTTTGCCACTGATGCGGCGTCGCTCGATGTCTTCGGATTGATCGCCACCTTTGGCGCAGGTCAGCGCCGGGGCATCATACAGCGCGGCTCCGTTGGAGGCGGACCGTCCAGCGAACAGGCGAAGGATGCTATCCACCGTGCTGCGGACAAACTCCTCTCAAGGGTCCACAAACGACGGCGAAACAGAGCTTAAAATGAGAGAGAAGCTATGAAAAGGAACATCGGAATATTGAAGTTGCTGACGTTTGTGAAACCGGGGACAACAACGCCATGAGCGTTCGCGTCTATGGATGTAATCACGTCGCAATCGAGGTAGGCGACGTGGAGAAGGCCGTGGCCTTCTATCAGGACGTTTTTAATCTCGAGAAGCTCGATGAAGGCGAAGGCGATGCTTTCTTCAAGCTCGGCGAGCATCAATTTCTTGCAATGTTCGAGGTTGAGGAGATGAAGCCCGACCGCGGACGGCACTTCGGAATCATGGTGCGCGACGAGAAGCAGCTCGCCGAAGTGCGTGAAAAGCTGACGAAGAAATACGGCATCAAATTGATCCCGCCGTTCCGCTGCGACTTTCGCGATCCGTGGGGCAACCGCATTCAGGTCGTCGATCTTCACGACGAATCGCTGGTTTGGCTTCTACCCTATCAAGAGATGCAAAAGGCAGGGATCAAATTTGCTGATTGACGGTGACGGTAGCGAGAACAGGCGAGCCGAAAGTCAAAAATGCGTTTGCGTAAAGCAAGAAGAATTCGTTATGAGAAAGCGACTTATTTTACTTCCTGTTCTCTGTATGGCCGCGTTTCAGACAAGCACCGATGGTCACGTGAGGATTCTTGCCATCTCGGGCCGCCTGGACCCTAACAGTGGAAAGGATTTGAAGGATACGATGCAGCTGCTGGCCGAGGGGGAGACTCCTTGCGACTTGCTCGTTGATCTGGAAAACCTCACTTATATGGCCAGCGCTGGCTTCCGCGAGCTGTTTCTCGCCGGACGGCTGATTAACCGGCAGGGTGGCCGGCTCGCTGTTTGTTCGCTGCGAGGCGAGGTAAAGCGCGTTTTCGAGTTGGCGTGTTTCGACACGGCCTATCCGACTTTTGAGACACGGCAAGCGGCTCTTGATTTTTTCAAAGCGCCGAGGCCCGCAAACTGACGAGCCCGATAAGGTTTCGTTTCGGAAATTGCTTTCGGTATTATTGTAAGTGAGCGGGACAGTGAAAATTCAGCTTGCGGTGGTGGGCGCACATCTGCGCGGTCAGCCACTGAATCACCAACTCATCGAGCTCGGTGCCGCGTTTGTCAGACAAACGCTCACCGCTCCTAGATATCGCTTGTTTGCTCTCGCGAATACGTCACCTCCCAAGCCTGGGATGATTCGCTCTGAAAAAGGGGCGTCCATCGAGATCGAGATTTGGGAACTGGCGCCTGCGGAATTTGGAGCTTTCGTGGCAGCCATTCCGTCACCCCTCGCGATCGGGAGTGTCGAACTGGCTTCGGGCGGATGGGTGAAGGGATTCCTCTGCGAGGAAGTCGCGATCGGCGGTGCTCGCGAAATTACGAGCTTCGGCGGCTGGCGAGCTTACCTCGCCTCGCTTTAGGGCAAGCTCTTTGCGTTCGTGGATTCCTTCACGAAGGCGAGGATTTTCCGGTCATCACCCTTCGCTGTGCAGACGGCCCTCAAAAAATCGGCGGGATGGAGACCATGCTCCTTTAGGAAGTGACGGTCTCCGCCGCAGCAGTACATGATGTCATGGCAGAGTACGCCTTCCAAAAAGCAGCGGGCTTTTTGGATGATCCGCGGCAGCCAGGGGATTCCGTCGAGCGTGGCACGCTTCGATGGCAACTGATCGGCGCGAATTTCCCCCGGATTTCCAAGGCCTTTCTGTTCGAAGAGAAAATGATCGCGGCGGGCCGCGGCGATGAGCAGAAAGGTCTCCCAATCCGGCTCGCCATCCGTGGCGAAGTCCTCCACATAGTCATACACGTTGATTGGTCTGAGTCCCACGGAAGCGAGGAAGGCTTTCTCGTCGTCGGTAAAGTAGGTGGCGTCGTCTCGTTTGCCGTCGCGATACAGGGAAGTGGCCTTGTCGTAGAGAGAGCGAAGCCTTTTTGTCCAATAATTCAGTTCCATGAGTCTAGGCAACCATGCTCGCGGCCGATTTGAAGTGCATTCGTATCACAATTTTGCGTGTCGTTAAAACCGAGGCAGTCGAAGATTAGCCTGAAAAGTCGCGAGGCTCCGGATTGTGTTTGAAGTCTCAGGAATTCTCAAGCACTTCGGCTGCCGTCTTGAAGTGCATTTTGGCTGTGGCGGCTAGTGCGTCGCGCCCGCCGCCTTCCACGATCTTCTTGGCGGCCTCTTTGACCGAGGTCGAAACGCCTCGCGGAAGGGGAACTCCGATTCGCTTCCCGGCGTTATCAAGCCAGTCAATGAATTTTTCGCGAGCGAGAATGGACGCAGCGGCGACGGCATAGTCCGATTCGGCCTTAGTTCGCTGGTCAAGCACGATGCTGCGGCCCTTTTCCATCAGGGCTCGTTGGAGCACGCGAACGTCAGCGAACTTGTCGGAGAGCGCACGCGGACATTCCGGCTGCGCGGCGCAGAGGTTTTCGATGACGCGAGCGTGTCCCCAGGCGAGCAGCCGGTTGAGATTGCCGATCTTTAGGAAAAGCGCGTTGTAGCGTTCGGGTCCGATGGTGACAACGCTTTGCGCTGCGGCAGATTTGCGGATGGCGGCTGCGAGGTCGCGGATGCGCCTATCCGACGAAATGCGTTTGCTGTCCGTGATTCCGATCTCTTGAAATTGCCGGGCCAGATCGCGATTCACATAAACCCCTGCGATGACCAGCGGGCCGAAAAAGTCGCCCTTGCCGCTTTCGTCGATGCCGAAGTGCGGCTCAAACATTTCAGGATTGAGCACGTCCTCGTAGCCGAGCTTGGCTTCGCCGAGAATGTCCGGCTCGAGCCGGAACCGCACGAAATCCTCGGTGCCTCGTCCCTGGATCACAGCTTTCGGCCCCTTCTCATAGACAGCGATCGTCAGCTTATCCTTCTGGGCAAAATAAAGTGTATAGGGCCGAGTTTCGAATTTGTACCCCTCTTCTTGCAGCAAGAGCTTCAATTTCGCGGCTTGCGCAGGCGTCAGCGGAGCGTTGTAAAGGGTAATGGCTTTGTCGGGCACTGGACGAACCAATAAAGCGCAGGGAGGCGGGAACGCAGAGGAAAAAATTAGGCGCAAGCTCCGGGTTTGGTTCAGGCGCCATAGACGCGAGCTCCCGTGGCGCCGGACCCGAGACCCTTACGCAGTGATGGTATCGGAATTCATGCTGCAACAGACGACGGTGACGGCGGTGATTCCGTATTTCGAGCGGTGGATGGCGAGGTTTCCAACCCTTGAGGCCCTCGCGCGTGCTACGGAGGAAGACGTGCTCTCGCTCTGGCAGGGGTTGGGATACTACTCGCGCGCGCGAAACCTGCATCGGGCTGCCAGGGCAATCCGGGAAGAAGCAGGCGGAAAAGTTCCGACGGGTGTGGAGTTCCTGTGCCGCCTGCCGGGGGTAGGCGACTACACCGCGGCAGCGATCGCGTCTTTTGCGTTCGATGCGCCGGTGCCCGTGATCGACGCGAACGTCGCGCGGGTCCTCGCCCGATTGAGGGACTGGCGGAAGCCAGTGGATGACGCCGCGGGCCGTGCGTTCTTGAGAAACGCGGCGCACAAGCTTTTGCCAAAACGGAATGGACGCCTGCACAATTCCGCGCTGATGGAACTTGGGGCATTGATCTGCGTTCCCCGAAACCCACGATGTCGCGCATGTCCGATCCGCAGCGATTGCCGGGCCCAGCGGCCCGATTTGCTGCCGGTAAAGCGCTCTCGGGCGAGCATCGAAACGGTTTCCGAGGCGCGCGCCTTCATGTTCGAACAGGGAAAACTGTGGCTGGAGCCGTCATCGGGCCCTCGCTGGCGCGGCCTCTGGCTTCTTCCCCAAGCGGAATCGCCAAGCTCTCCGCCCGACCACACGGAGATCTATTCAGTAACACGCTTTCGGGTGACAATGAGCGTCCATGTGGAATCTTGGAGAGGTCCTCAGTTGGCAGGATTCCTTCCTCGCGCATTGCCACCTATGCCGTCCCCACATCGGCGCGCAGTTGCAGCAATGCTGGCCAGAGTTCATACTGCAAGGTAATGCCTTCAGAAATTCTCAGCGCTGTTCCCGACGCTCACGGCCACTTTGGCCCGTACGGAGGAAGATTCGTGCCGGAGACCCTTGTAAGCGCGCTGGATGAACTCGACCAGGAATACCAGAGGGCTCGCACCGACCCAGCGTTCCGGAGAGAGTTCTCATATCTTCTGGCCGACTATTGTGGGCGGCCCACTCCTCTCTATTTCGCGGAGCGGCTTACCCAACGCCTTGGCGGCGCGAAAGTCTATCTAAAGCGGGAAGACCTTCTGCATACCGGTGCGCACAAGATCAACAATGCGATCGGTCAGGCCATCCTTTGCAGGCGAATGGGAAAAAAGCGGGTGATCGCCGAGACAGGCGCGGGCCAGCATGGCGTGGCGACAGCGACCGTGGCGGCGCGTTTTGGCTTCGAATGCGTTGTTTACATGGGCGCGGTCGATATGCAGCGCCAAGCCCTCAACGTCTCTCGAATGGAATTCCTCGGCGCCAAAGTCGTTCCCGTGACGGCTGGCCAGGCAACGCTGAAGGAAGCCATCAATGAGGCCATGCGGGACTGGGTCACCAACGTGCGCTCGACGCATTACGTGCTCGGCACCGCATTCGGTTCGCATCCCTATCCGGTGATGGTGCGGGACTTCCATCGCATCATCGGCGACGAGGCCCGTCGGCAGATCCTTCAGCGCGAAGAGCGGCTTCCGGATCTGCTCATCGCGTGCGTCGGCGGCGGAAGCAATGCCATTGGACTCTTCTATCCTTTTCTCCGCGACGAAAACGTGAAGATGACAGGCGTGGAAGCCGGAGGCGAAGGAATTATCCGAGGACGTCACGCGGCGCGCTTCCAGGGGGGGAAGCTCGGGGTATTGCAGGGCGCAAAGACATGGCTGCTAGCGGATGACGACGGACAGATCGAATTGACGCATTCGGTTTCCGCGGGGCTGGACTATGCGGCGGTTGGGCCCGAGCATTGTTATCTTCGCGACATCGGCCGCGCGCAATACGATTACGCGACCGACGATGAGGCTTTGGCGGCTTTTCGCACGCTCGCAGAGACTGAAGGGATCATCCCTGCGCTGGAGTCGGCGCACGCTGTGGCCCATGCAATCAAGGTTGCGCCAACGATGAAGCCGGATCAGATTGTCATCGTGAACCTCTCCGGACGAGGCGACAAAGACGTTGCGCAAGCCGCGGAGTTTCTCCTCAAGGGCAATACGGTTCGCTAGCCAAGTTCAAAGGTTGCCGCTTGTTTAGCGCGCAGCCAACTCGCTGGTGATGCCTTGCGAGCCCTACGCGCCGCCAGCGCCGCACTCCCGGCTACCATTCGCAAAGCGAGCTGACTAAAATGTAGTGCCGCAGGCCGCAGTTGCGTTGCGGCAGCAGCTCTCTTGACGAATGGCATCACTGCGAAGGCCGTCGCGCCACCGTCGTTCCCCCATAAATTGACCTCAAGCCGTGTCAGAGATCGGCGCGATGACGCAGTGCCATTGCCCGGCAGCGGTTAGCGGTAAGCACCGGAGTCGGGGTGTTCACCCCAGTCGTTATCCGGCGACCTAACCGCACGAAGAGTTGGGCCTGCTCCAGCTTGAGCGAAGGACGTGCAATCTCCCGTGGGCGACAGCTCGAAAATTGGCGCAACCTTGGCGGGAAGAAAGGGTCGTACCCTTTTTGGGCGTGGGCTCGTTGGGGCATCGTGGAAGGGTGAGGGGCCCCTTCCCCTCGCGGGCGCCGCTCCTCAGTCACAGCCTCTTCAGGGGCTCCGCCCCCTCACCCCAAAGATCTCACGCGTGACGCGCGTGGGTTTTTCAACGGTCTTCTAAGCTGCAACGGCTTCTTCGTGGCGAAATTGGAGCTGGTAAAGTTTGCGGTAGAGGCGTGACTGCTCGAGGAGAGTGGCATGAGGACCAATATCGACGATACGGCCATGAGCCATCACGACGATGCTGTCCGAATTGAGAATAGTCGATAGGCGATGCGCGATGGCAATGACGGTGCGTCCATGAGCAAGGCGCTCGAGCGCTGCCTGGATCATGCGCTCCGACTCGGAATCGAGAGCCGATGTGGCCTCATCCAGCAACAGCACGGGCGCGTTCTTGAGCAAGGCTCTGGCGATGGCGAGCCGTTGCTGCTGTCCGCCCGAGAGAAGGCAGCCCTTGTCGCCGACGATGGTGTCGTAGCCCTCCGGCTGGGCAAGGATGAAATCGTGCGCGTAGGCCAGTTTCGCCGCGGCGTGGATTTCCGCCTCGGTGGCCTCAAGACGTCCGTAACGTATGTTTTCGTAGATTGTGTCGTGAAAGAGAAACGTATCCTGGGAAACGATACCTATGTGTTCGCGAAGTGACTGCTGCGTGATGGTGCGAAGATCGCGTCCGTCCAACTCGATGACGCCAGCCTGGGGGTCGTAGAAGCGCAGGATGAGCGAGAGCATAGTTGTCTTGCCTGCCCCGCTCGCACCAACTAAGGCATATTGTTTGCCGGGCTCCACTTCGAGAGTGATGTCGTGGAGCGCTTTCGCGTCCTGTCCGTAGGAAAAATTGACATCCTTGAATGCAATCCTACCGCGGCATTCGGTGATGACTTTGGCGTTGGGCGCATCCTGGATAGCGGGTTGGAGCTGCATCAGGTCAAAGACGTTCGTGGTCGAAGCGAGGCACTTCTGCATGAGCATCGGAATCCGGCTCAAAGACTTGAGAGGGTTGTAGAGCAGGAAGATCCCCGAGCACAACGCGATGAACTTCATGAAGCTGATGTTAAAGTAGTAAACGTAGAACAGCGCGAGAACGACGCCGCACGCCGAGACCGACTCAATCAACGGCTGCACGATATCGGTGCTCCTGCGCACTTTCATGCTATTGTAACACTGAAGCGCGCTTGATTTCTCAAACTGGCCAATCTGGTAGTCTTCGCGGGCAAAAGACTTGATCACGCGGACGCCCGCGAAGCTTTCCTGAAGAATGACCGCCATCGTGCCCGCTTCGTTTTCCTCGGCCGTGCCGGCCTTGCGCACCTTCTTTCCAAAGACCATTACCGGAACGATACAGATCGGAAAGAGCACGAGAGTGGTCAGGCTGAATCTCCAATCCATAGCGACCAGCACGCCGACTCCGACAACGACAGCAATCGGATCTTTGACGATATTTCCTGCGATCGACGTAAGGGCATTCTGGGCCATGCGGGTGTCGTTGAGCACGCGAGAAATCAGCTTTCCGGATTTCGCCTTGTTGAAGAATTCCAGTGATTGCGAGATCAGATGACGGAAGAGGTGGGTGCGAAGATCTTGAAGCACGCGAAAACTCACCCACGCCATGCAATAGCCGTTCAGGAAGGAGAAAACGCCTCGCGCGACCATCGCCACGGGGATGAGAAGGCTGACCCAAAGGACCCCTTCGATACCAGGCCCGGAATCCTGGCCGCTGCTCGACATGAGCATCTTGTAGGCATCCGGCTTCTGCCCAGTCGGAAAAATCTTTTCCCCGACAATCTTGACCACGAGCGGGAAAACTCCGTTGAGCATACCAGCCGCCACCCCGCAAAGGAGCCCGAAGACAAACCGGCCACGGTACGGCTTCATGTATCCGGCGAGCTTTAAATACGGCCTCCAGCCCTGGCGAAGCAGCTTGAGGAAGGGCAGTTTCTTTTTCTCGGCCATCAGATTCTATCTGTATATCATTTTCCAGCCCGCTCGAATTTAAAATGCGTTCCCTTCGGGAAAGATTCGAAAGTACCAGTTCCACGCTTCCTGCCCACCAAACAACCATACAGCGGCCCCCAGCGCGAGGAAGGGACCAAACGGAACTCGGGCGCCGGTCCTGTCGCGAGCGAGAAGAATGCCCGCCAAGGCCGCCACGCAACCGGCGATCGAAGCGGCGCACAGCGTGAAGAGGACGGCTTTCCATCCCAAGAATGCGCCGATCGCGGCGATAAGTTTCACGTCACCGAAACCCATGGCTTCGCGCGGGATGACAACGGCGCGCAGCGTGCCGGTAATTGCTTTCAGCTCCTCCAACGGTGTCTCCTCGTCCGCAACGATCATCCGGTCGTGGCGAAACCGAATGACAGGCGCGGTTCCGTCGATGCTGGCGCTCGCGCATTCAAGCACGAGTTCATCGGATTCCCTGGCGAAGATGTCTTCCCAAGAAAGTGTTTCATCTCCGATTTGCAGCGTGATGTCGTTTCCGTTTGAGCGCAAAGCGAACGGTTCTTCCTTGTCGAAGCGGTGGCGTTTGTTTCCGAACGCAAGTTTTCCGAGTTCGACGATGAGCCAGAGCAGGCCATAGGCGAAGGCGGCCGCAGCAAGGGAGGAGCCAAAGGCAACGAGCCGCGAGGATGTTTGCATCATCTGCGGAAACAGAATACTCAAGAGCAATCCGGCCGTCGCTCCGCCCCAGGTAATTTCATCCGGGATGATGAAATGCTCGACGTCGATGAACGTGGCGGCGATCAACAAAGAGAGAAGAATCCAGTAAACAGGTGCAAGCGGAAGACCGTAACGGATATATGCAAGAACGAAGAGTCCCGCGGTGAGAAGCTCGACGAACAGGTACCGGAAGGAAATCCTTGCTCCGCAAGCCGAGCATTTTCCGCGCAACAGGATCCAGCTTAGCAGGGGCAGGTTCTCGTGCCAGGGGATCGTGCGGTTGCACGCCGGGCAGAACGAGCGTCGGGGATTGGTGAGCGGAATGCCGCGGGGCATGCGGTAAATGCATGCATTCAAAAAGGACCCGATGATTCCGCCAATCACCGCCGCGAAGACGGGGAGAATTGCCTCGCTCATTCTCCTGCGAGTGCCGACTCGACCATCTCGCAGAGGACGTGGAGAAGGAACTTGTGCGCCTCCTGAATTCGCGCCGTGGAGCCGGAGCGAACAATCAATTCAATTTCGGCGGCCCCCGCCGTAAATCCGCCCCCCTTTCCCAAAAAAGCGATGGTTTTCATCCCGCGCCGACGTCCCTCCTCGAGAGCAGACAGGACATTGCGCGACTTGCCGCTGGTCGAAAGGGCGATGAGCACATCGCCGGGCTTTGCGAACGCCCAAACCTGCCTGGCAAAAACGTCTTGGAAGCCATAGTCGTTTCCGATGGCTGTGAGCAATCCGCCGTCTGCGCTCAGGGCAATTGCCGGGTAAGGGCGCCGGTCTTCCTTGAGGCGGCAGGTAAATTCCGTCGCGATATGCGCACTGTCGGCGGCGCTTCCGCCATTTCCGCATAGGAGCAGCTTGCCGCCGCTCCGCAGGCAGTCGCGAACGGCGTCCGTTGCTTGGGTGAATTCACCCTCGAGGGCGCGCAAGGTCTCGAACGTATCGAGCGCCTCGTCCACCGAGGATTGAAATGGCGTCAGGCGGCCAGCCGTTGCGGTGCGAGGCACAGTCGGGAATCTTCGCTGATAATTTCTTTCAGAGCCGGCCAATCTGCAATGTCCATTTCGCAGAACAGATGGAGGTAGGCGATCGCCGCGGAACGCGAGTGATTTTCGAGGAGCCGGTCAATGGCATGCTGCAGGCGCTCCTTCTCAGGCTGGGGAGGAAGAGTTTCAAGCAATCCGCGGCCATCATGCGAGACGCCAAGGCCGTCGAGAAAACTACAGACCAATTGCCGGTGGGCTCCGAGCAGCCATGTTTGGAGCACCTCGACCGCCGCGTCATCGTTGGCTTTTCGAGCCAGCTCAGCGTGCATCCAGGCATGGCGTTCTGCGCGGGCCTTTCGCTCCAGAATGACGGGGCGCAGCTTGCGGCGGGAAGCGAGCACCTGCACGCAAGCGCGGTAGGCGGGTTTGTCGTTCTGGTAGAGATACTGAAAGATTTCGCTTGCAGTTTCCTCTGGGAAGCGCTCCAGGATTTCGTGGGCTTTCATGGCTGGCTGGTTCGCCGGAAATCCGACTGGGAAATCACACAGGAGTCAAGCACGGCGAGAATTTGACACATAGCTCCAAAGCCGCTTGTATCCCGCGCAATGAGGACATTCCTCGCACTCACCCTGTTATCGCTCGCCTTCTCTTCGTGCTCGACCCCGCCGGGGCCTGCTACCAAGCTGGAAAAGGCGGCTGTATTGCCTCTGCAGCTCAACGATAATTATCAGTTCCGCAAGGTTCAGCAATTCTTCTTCAATGCGGATCCCGTGCCGGTCACTCAAAGCGAGCCGATTCTCTTCGAACGCCAGAGAATGGCATGGGGAGCAGTGAATCGGTTCCAGCTGGAACAGCGCTACGGAAACTACTATAGATTCTTTTGGCGCACTTCGGAACGCGCCGACGTAACCGTCCGTTTGGAATACCGCCAGTCCGCTCTCGCCAATTATGTCATGGCCAAGGAGCGCTACTATCCTCAGGCGAAAGGCTCCTACAGGTCGGACTTCGACACGGCTGGAGACGAATATCTCGAATCTGGCCGCGTAACCTCCTGGCGTGTTCTTCTGATTGTGGATGGCCGGATTGTTGCGCTCAGGCAATCGTTTATGTGGCGCTAGCAGAGGCGAGGGATTTGACAGCAATCGCCGGACTGAGTTAGTCTCTGCCTACTAGTGTGAACACGACATCGTCTGTCCTTGTCGGCTGCGTTGACCGCGTCGTCTGGGTGAGAGTGGAAGGCCGGGGAACCTTTCAGAATAGCGCTGGCCTCAAGGAGTTTGTAAAACAAATGATCCAGCGCGGGCACCGAGATTTTGTGGTCGATCTGCGTGATTGCGAGCAGATGGATTCAACCTTCATGGGTACCCTCGCCGGAGTCGCCCTTCGCCTGCGCGAACTCGGTCAAGGCGAGTTGCGCACGATCAACGTGAATGACCGCAATGCCGGCCTGCTCGGCAGCCTCGGATTGGATCAGCTTTTCCACGTGGAGGGTGCAGCGTCCGCCGTCAATGCTCAGCCGGACAAGCTGGAGCTTCGCGAGGCCACGCAAAAGAAGACTGGCAAGGACGAGCAGAAGCGAACCGTGCTGGAAGCTCACGAGGCTCTCGTGGAAGTGGACGCTGCAAACGAGGTGAAATTCAAAGATGTCCTTGAATTCATGCGGCATGAGCTGAACGTGCCTGATTCGGGAAGGGCCCTGGACCACTAGGTTTTCGCTGCATGCTCGTCCATGTGGACATACATTTTTCTTGCGCTGTTTTTCGGCACCTTCCTGGCCCTTGTGGTGGTACTGAATACCTTTACCCGGCGCATAAGCGAGCTGGAGCGCCAGCGTGCGGATCTCCAGGTCGAAGAGGATCGCGTTTTTGATTTTCTTCACGGCTTGGGGGAAGCGTTCTCCGAGGGAGTTAGTTCCAGCGAGCTTCACCGCCTGATCGTCGAGAGCGCAGTTCGGATTCTAAATGCGCATGGCGGGTCTCTCTATCTGACGGACAAAACTGAACCGGTCCTTATTCCGGCCTTCATTTCGAAGGGGTGTCCAGCTCTTATCAAGGTTCCGGTTCATGTGCTCGATCAGGCCGCAGGCAACCACCTTGCGCTGGAAAGCTATTTGCGGCTGAGTTCTGTGCGGCGTGGCGAGGAGATCATCGGAGTCTCGCTGGAGAGCACTCAGTCGCGGCTTTATTCCGAGGAAGATCTTGCCGATGCTCTCTCAGCAAGCGATCTCATCGCCCATTCGGCGATTGTCGGACCCCTTGCCTATCGCCGCAAAGTTTTGGGAGTGCTTGGCTTGGCCAACGGTCCGATGAGCACACCATTTTCCGAGAAGGATCTCACGGTCTTCAAGACCATTGTCGAGCAGTCCGCATTCGCCCTCTACAACGAGGCAATTTACCTTGAAGCGGGGGAGAAAAAGCGTCTGGACCACGATCTCGAAATTGCTCGGGAGATCCAGGCGATTCTGCTGCCCTCGTCCCCGCCGGTTGTCACGGGTTACGAACTGGGCGGCATCAATGTGCCGGCCCGCCAGGTGAGCGGCGATTATTATGACTATATTCAGGTGGACGATCGGCGCCTGGGCGTTGCGATTGCCGATGTCTCGGGCAAGGGAGTGCCCGCTTCCTTGATCATGGCGATGTGCCGCAGCGTGATTCGCAGCGAGGCGGTCGGGAAGATATCGGCTGCCGAGGTGCTGCGTCGTGTGAACCAGCAGCTTTACCCTGATATCAAGGAGGACATGTTTATTAGTATGGCATACCTGATTCTCGACAAGCAGAGCAACCAGGTCACTCTCGCGCGAGCCGGCCACGATGCTCCACTTTGGTACCGGGCAGCCGACCAAGGCGTCGAAAAGCTTACTCCGAAAGGGATGGCCCTAGGCATTGACAGCGGAGAAGTCTTCAATAGAGTCACCGCCGACTTCTCCTTTGAGCTGGCGACCGATGATTGCCTGTTACTCTATACCGATGGAGCGACCGAAGCCCTTGACGAAGAGGGCATGGAGTTTGGACTCCCCCGATTGGTGCGGGCTCTGCAATCCAGCGCCTCGCGGGGGGCGCCGGGCATCATCAAGCGGCTTACGGAGGAAGTGAAAAATTTTGCGGGGAGTTTTCCCCAGCACGACGACATTACATTGATTGCCATTCGTAAACGATGAATAGCCAACCGGAAATCGAACCCGAGAGCAACACCGAGCCGATCAAAGCGCCGCAGCCTGAAGCCGCGGTGGATCTGGCCGCGGAGCTCGAAAAGTATAAGGACGCAGCTCTTCGCGCGAGAGCGGACCTTGATAACTATCGCAAACGAGTTGCTCGCGAGAAGGAGGAGGCGATCCGCTATGCGAACAACTCGCTCTTGGAGAGCCTGCTGCCCATCGTGGACAATTTCGAACTTGGTCTCGAGGCGGCGAGAAATGCGTCCGACCCGGCGGGAATCATTCAGGGTCTGGAAATGGTGCGCAAGCAGCTCGAGGATTTCCTGCGCGATCATGGTGTCGAGGTTGTGGATGCCGTGGGCGATCAATTCGATCCGAACCTCCACGAAGCAGTGGCCCATGAGCCAAATCCCGATGTGGTTGAGGGGGCGGTCGCGCGGCAGCTTCGCAAGGGTTTCAAATTGAAGGACCGACTGATCCGGCCTGCCACGGTAGTCGTTTCCAAGGGGCCGTCCACCTGATGACCCGCAAGCGCGACTATTACGAAGTGCTCGGTGTCGAGCGGGAAGCCAGCGAGGAGGACATCAAGCGGGCCTATCGCAAGCTCGCAGTGAAGTTTCATCCCGACAAGAACCCGGGTGATCACGCAGCCGAGGATCGATTCAAGGAACTCGGCGAGGCCTACGAAGCCTTGAGCGATCCGCAGAAGCGCGCCGCCTATGACCGCTACGGCCATGCGGCGTTCCAGCAGGGTGGGTTTGGGGGCGCAGGTGGAGGCTTTCACGATCCGTTCGACCTGTTTCGCGAGGTTTTTGGGTCGGCTGGCGGTGGCGGCGGAATCTTCGAGCATTTCTTTGGTGGCGCGCAGGCTGATGGTTCGGGACGCCAGCGCGGCTCGGATCTGCGTTATGACATGCAGATCACCCTGGAAGAAGCTTCCAGCGGATGCGAAAAGGAAATCGAGATTCGGAAGCTGGACGCCTGTGAGGCGTGCGATGGCTCTGGAGCCCAAACGGGTTCTCATGCGGTTACGTGTTCGGTTTGCCGGGGACGCGGCCAGGTCGTCGCATCGCGCGGGTTTTTCCAGGTGGCGCAAACATGCCCGAGCTGCCAGGGCACAGGTCGTGTCATCGAAAAGCCGTGCCGCACGTGTCACGGCGACGGGCGTGTGGAGCTCACGTCTCGGGTGAAGTTGAAGATTCCGGCGGGCATCGACGAAGGCGCGCGCCTTCGCAGCGCCGGCGGGGGGGAAGCCGGCTTGCGGAACGGAACTCCGGGCGACCTATACGTGGTGCTTCACATCAAGGAACATCCCATCTTTCAGCGCGACGGGATGGACCTCCACTGTGAGATGCCGATTCCTTTCTCCATTGCGGCGCTCGGCGGGGAAGTTCGCGTGCCGACTCTCACAGGCGCGGTGAACTTGAAGATTCCCACAGGCACGCAGAGCGACAGTGTTTTCCGAGTTCGCGGTCAGGGAATGCCCGCACTGCAAGGCTCCAGTCGCGGCGATATCCTCGCCCGCGTTCAGGTCGAGGTGCCTACCCGACTCAACACGGAACAACGCAAAGCGCTCGAGCATTTTGCGCAGCTTTGCGGAGAAGACAACACTCCTTTACACAAGAGTTTCACGGATCGATTAAGAGATCTCTTCAGTTAGTCTAAAGCGCGTCGGACTCGAAATGTTCGTCACTTGCGAAGAAATGAAACACGCCGAAGAGGCGGCATTCGCACGGGGCGTGCGCGCGGAGGATTTGATGGAAGAGGCCGGTCGCGGGATCGCCGAGATCGTGCGGCAGTTTCACCCGGCGCAAGGGCATTGCGTCGTGTTCTGCGGCAAGGGTCACAATGCAGGAGACGGACTGGTCGCCGCGAGACATCTGGCTGGCTGGGGATGGAACATCGACATTCGGTTTGCCTTCTCTGAGGAGGCGCTTTCTCCGCTTGCGGCCAAGAAGTTGAGAGAGCTTCCAAGGCCTCGGCACAGCGGCTTATCGCGCGGTTCGAAGATCGTTTTGGACGGGTTACTCGGAATCGGAGCACGAGGGGAGCCGCGCGGAGAAATAGCGGAGGCAATCCGCTCGCTAAACAGCTTGCGACGTGACGAAGGCGCGTGGGTCCTTGCAATCGACATTCCGAGTGGACTTGATGGGGATTCGGGGCTGCCGGCTGGGACCTGTGTGGAGGCGGATCTCACGGCGACGATTGCCTGCGTCAAGACCGGTTTGGTGGCCGACACTGCGGCGAATGTCGTCGGTCGACTCGCCGTTGTCGAGCTGAAGGAACTCCCGCAATCGGAAGCCGGCGTGTGGCGCATAGCGACAGCGCGTGCGTTGAGAACCTGGCTTCCCTCGCGGCGCTTCGACGTTCACAAGGGTGATTGCGGAAGGGTAGGGATCATCGCTGGCTCCCCCGGGTTCACCGGTGCGGCGCGCCTCTGTAGCTCGGCAGCTGTGCGAGCAGGGGCGGGGCTTGTCACGATTCTCGCGAAACCCGATACCGTCGGTGCGCTGACGGTTTCATGCGTCCCCGAAGTCATGGTCAAGACCGTCGAGAGCTATCGCGAAGTGCTTGATTTGCGCTTTGATTCGCTGGCGGTCGGGCCGGGCTTGGGACTACAGCACGCCGCGGAAATTCTCTCGGTCCTCCGAGAGGCTAGGCAACCGACAGTCGTTGACGCCGACGCACTAAACGCACTTTCCCGCGACGTCTCATTGCTCAACGGCTGCGCGGGTCCGCGACTGCTCACCCCGCACCCCGGAGAAATGGAACGACTTTATCCGCAAAAGGGTCGCGGACGCCGGCAATGGTTGGAGGATTTTCTAGCGGAGTATTCTGTCACGCTATTGCTCAAAGGCGCTCGAACACTTGTCGGTGACGCCCAAGCTGGACGATTCATCAATACCACCGGAAATCCAGGAATGGCCAGCGGCGGCATGGGCGATGTGCTGACGGGAGTTTGCGCTGCGCTGATACCGCAATTTGGCGGGAGGAGCCCCCTACAAAGCGGTGTCCTCGGTGCCTGGCTTTGCGGACGCTCAGCCGAAGCCGCGGTCTTCGAGTCCTTTGGTTCACCAGAGTCCCTTTGCGCGAGTTCGGTCGTCGATCATCTCGGTACGGCCTTCAAGAGCTTGCGCGCCGCAGAGTACTAGATCTAGCTCCGGGAAAGCACACTGGTGTAGAACGCAAGCGTCTCCTGCGTCATGCGAGCCGCACTGAAGCAACTCGACCGAGTCAGGGCACCCGCTGAAAGTCGATCCCGCAAGGCGCGAGAGTGAATCAAATCCCCGATAGTAGCCGCCAGCATAGCGGGATTTCTAACAGGGGTCAGCAGTCCTGAACGACCATGCTCGACGATCATCGCCGGACCGGTTGCAGCGGCAGCGACGACCGGCAAGCCATTACGCATGGCATCCAACAACACAAGGCCAAAGCCTTCGGTGCGGGCCGGATGAATCAATGCGTATGCACCCATCCGAAGCTCCTGCAACTCCCTATCAGGCAGGAATCCAACAAAGCGAATAGTGCGCGACAGGTCGTGATGCGATGCATACGCGTGAAGCCGCTCCTCAAACTTCCGTTGTGTCGGGTCTCCCCCTTTCCCTGTGATCACGAATTTGAAATCTCCGACTGAACGTCCGAGCCGCTGTATGGCTTTGAGAAGGTCTTGAAGGCCTTTGTGCGGTTGCATCCGAGCCACCGTGAGGAAGTAGAGTCCCTCTATGAGGCCTTCTCTCTTTAGGATGGAGGAGGCCCCGGCCTCGTTGCTTGCCTGCGCATTCGGGGAGACTCGCGTTACCGGAAGGATGACGGCATGGTGACTCTTGCGCAGATGCGGGAATCCCGCCCTCACGTACTCCGACGTAAAGATGACGTTTTTCGGCTTCCAGATCCGATGCGCCAGATCCATAAGATTGAAGCTGTGAGGGTAATCATGGTAGTGAGCGATCACCGGCTGCGAAAGGTGGCGGCAGTATAACCAGCCCGAGTGATTGGTATGGACCAAGCTAGCCTCCGAGGCCAAGCGTTGCGCTAGAGCCGCACCTTCGGCCACGGCATTCAGGTCGCGATATCGATGATCGCGGAAAGCTGTGACCGGAAAACCATCGTCGCGGAGTTGAGAAACGAAGTCGCCGGGTTGGAGACAGAGAAAGGAAGGCCGGTATCCCGCGTCGCGTGCCGCTCGCGCCACGGTATGGAGAACCTGCTCCCCTCCACCCAAACAACCGACCGGCGAGACATAAAGCAGACGATGGTTCATCAGCTCGGCTCCAAGCGTTCCTGGCGTACGTCTGCCCGAGCGCATAAGGGGCGCTTTTCTAGCGGATTGCTCCTCGTTAGCAGCTGGCCAAGTTGACCGAGTCCGATCACGGTAGATTTCTTTAATATTCCAATTATAATGGAAACGACTTATACGCAGTAATGACGTAAGTGCAATAAGTTTAAATAATATAGTATGCTTCAATGGCTGAAATGGCGATAGACTTATGAAGCTTGTCGATATGCACAGGCCACGAAGCATCAGGGAGTTGCAACCGCCCGTCAGCTATGTTTCGGAGTAAGGATCGCGAGGCTAAAACTTTTTCCTGGCGCGAATCAGCCTTCATCGGCCCAATGCCGTTGCGGGCATCGAGCCCACAAGGAACAGGCAAGGCTATTCGGACGTGCAGAACGAAAACGCTTGAGCGATACTATCCGCATCATGGATACCTCAAGACAGTCGCGCAGTGGAGAAGGGCCTGGGCCGCAGGAGCAGCCGCTCAAGGACACGGAAGGTTCTTTGAAAGAGAAAGCAACTCAGCCAGCCGGAGAGAAGCCAGCCGAGGATGAAGAAACGGACGAGTCACTTGGTCAGGACGAAGCGCCTGGAACGTTCGACAGGGTGTATGAGCATGGCAGGCAAATGGGTTTTTAGAAGGCCCAGCGTTGCACCATTTCGGAAATTTCTTTCGCTATTTGCTGATACTCCGGAGGGGCGGCCACCGACAAGCGGCTTGCATCAATCCTTGTCAGCGTTTTTCTCGCTTCGAGACGGGAGAGGGAGGCGGCGTTTGAACGCATCCCATCTAGGGAAGAGTTTGTGAAAGAGTTTTTTTGACTCATTGATGGGGATCTCTTCAACGAAGTAGGCGATGGCCGCGCGGCCTATGGCGTAGGTCCCGGCTCCTGCAACCATTCCTGAGACGGCGTTGCCCCACACCGGTACGATCTTTATGATCGCGCGGGCGCTTTCGCGAAAGACGATTCCGGCGCCGATATTGAATCCGAGAGCGCCGAGAAACTCCCCAATAGTTCGCGCACTGACCGGCTTTCCGGTGGTGTAGATAATTAAACCGACCATGAGTGTTTGCAGGGTGGTCAGCACCGGCATGTCCGCAAGGGGGATCGGTTGGATGCCGATGACGCCGCATACGGCTGTGAACGATTTGAGCAGCGAACCCGCGATCTGCGCCTGGGCTTCTTTTGCACCGGTAAGGCGGGCAAATTCGAGGCGCGCAACGTTTGGAAGCGCTGAGGAGACGGCCTCTGCAACTGAGTCGCCAGCCTCCGGTGCGCAGACGACCAGTCGTCGCCTGGAAAACTGGCGCTCCGCACTCGAAAGTGCCGTGAAGCGGGCTCGTTCACTGGCTCCGCCAAAGGAAACGCCGATCACGGGAGTTTCCTTTGGACAGGTGGCGATTCGGGCAGCGGCCAGTTCAAAGGCGGCTTCATCGTGTGGCGGTTGATGGAGAAGCAGCGCGGCATCGGGCACCATTCGGGAAAGGGCGGAACTAAAGACCGCCTGGGGCGTATCCAACCTGGCGTCCAGAATAAGGATCTCTCCGCGGTCTCGCACACGGTATAGCCGCCAATTATTGTCGCTCTCGCCGATTTCGACTGTGACACCCGCTACGGAATGTAAGAAGTCCGGGACGCTTTGTTCGGAGTTGCCGAGGAGCAAGATTCTTGCCGGGCGCTGTTCGAGGAACAGCTCGCGTATCGGCACGAGTTCGCGAAGGATCGGTTTCTGCAAGCCTCCCGGGAGCTTTTCCACGAGCTTGGTTAGCCGATCATACAGACTCAGAAGATTGTCACGGTTCAAAATTACGAAGATTCTCGATGACAGTTTCGGCGTGCTCTTCAGGCTTGACGCTGCGGAAGATGGACTTGATACGGCCGTCCGGTCGAACAACGAACGTGCTGCGCTCCGTTCCCATATAGGTCTTGCCTGCTTTGTTCTTCTCGACCCAAACGCCATAGGCTTGGACGATCTCTTTCCGCTCGTCGCTGATCAGTGGGAATGGGAGTCCGTGTTTGGCAATGAATTGGGCGTGGCTTTCCGGCGGGTCGACGCTCACGCCGAAAACAATAGCGCCTGTTTGGATCAAAGGTTCGTAGCGGTCGCGCAGCGCGCACGCTTGCGCCGTGCAGCCGGGAGTGTCGTCCTTCGGATAGAAGTAAATCACGACGGTCTTTCCCTTGAAATCCGATAGTCTAATGGTTTGGCCGTCCCCATAAGATCCTCCGACGGCGGCGGCAGAAAAGTCCGGGGCATAGTCTCCTGGAGCGAGAGGCGGCGGCATGGTTTAGACAATTCACCGCGGCTCCTGCATTTGCAAGCCTTCAACGAATCTCCGCGCAGCCCAGCTTGAATGGACGAAGATTCCTGTTTGCATTGTTTCTGGCAGCCTGTTGGATTTGAAAATCAACTCCCATTCTATGGATTTATCGCGGTTGAGAAGCGATGGTGCCCTGTCGGACAGGCTTTGAAGACTCTTCGCTCACGCATCGTCTTGCCGCTGGCGACTCCGCCAATCGAGGACGGTTTCGTCCATCTGAATGCCGGGAGAATCGTCGCCGTGGGCCGGGCGCGAGAATGGGCTGGGGGCGAGGTGGAAGACCTTGGTGACTCCATTCTAATGCCCGGGCTCATCAATGCGCACTGCCACCTCGACTTCACCGTCATGCGCGGTGCCATTCTTCAGCAGGATAATTTTCCCAACTGGGTGCGCCGAATCAATGATCTCAAACGAACTCTTTCGGACGAGGACTACTTGCGATCCATCTCCGACGGGTTCGCCGAATTGCGCCGCTGGGGAACTACCAGCGTATTCAACATCGAGTCCTTTCCCGAACTTATGGTACGGATGCCGCCTCCGCCCATGCGCGCGTGGTGGTTCTATGAGCTCATCGACGTTCGGAATCGCATTCATACCGAGGACGTCGTGGCTGGTGCGCTCACGTTCTTTGACAAGCATCCGAATTGGATGGGCGGCTTTGGGCTCTCGCCTCACGCTCCGTACACCGCTTCTGCGACGCTCTACAAATTGGCAAGGTTCTGCTGCGAAAAGTACGCGATGCCCTGGACGACGCATTTGGCCGAAACGGAAGAAGAATTCGAGATGTTCGTGAGAGCCTCCGGCCCGCTCTACCAATTTCTCAAGGAGTTGGGCCGCGGTATGCACGATGTCGGTGGCATCACCCCTGTGGCACGGCTGTTCGGAGATAGCGTGGTACCCAAAGGCGGCATTCTGGCGCATATGAATTGTCTGTCAGATTCCGATTACAAGCTTCTGGCTTCTTGCGCGAGGGATATCGCCGTGGTCCACTGCCCGAAATGCCATCAGTATTTTGGGCGCCCGTCCTTTGAGCTGGACCGATTTCGCTCCGCGGGGGTCTCCGTTTGCCTTGGCACTGACAGTCTTGCGAGCAATACGTCGCTCAATCTTTTCGAGGAGATGCGGCAATTGCGAACAAATTTCCCTCAGATTTCCTCCCCGGAAATTCTGGACATGGTCACACGACGCCCGGCGCGGGCCATTGGCCTTTCGGGTGAGCTGGGAGAAATCAGCGCCGGTGCTTACGCCGATCTAATCGCCGTGCCTTACAAAGGTGCAGCAGCTGATGCCTTTGAGGCTGTGCTCGATCATTCCCTGCCCATTACATGGGTGATGGTTGGCGGGCGCGATCAAAGGACGTAGTCGCCCAAATAAAGGCGCAGGCGTAAAGCCGCAGCTTGTCTGGAAGCGACCAGAAGCTCTTTGCCGGCCATCTCGAAGCGATCGGCGAATCCGAGGAGACGGATCGAATCCTCGACTGGCACATTATTCGCAAGAATCCAGGAACGCAGACTTTCGACCCAGCGACGCATTTGCGCGAGAGCCTCCTCGACGGCGTTGGATGGAGAGGAAACCTCGCGCAGCCTAAAGAGCTCGGATTGCGTGGAGAGTTCGGAATTCATCACCTCGCGAAGCGAATTCAGTGCCTTGCGCCCCTCTTCGTCCTGTTGATCTGGCAGCAAAGGAAGCAGCTGGCCGGCGGACACCAGGAGATGTCCGGCTGCGCGGCCCAGAGTCTGGACGTATTCCCGAAGACGCTGTTGCTCGTCTGGCGGACAATCTGGCTTGTTCATTACGGCGATCCAGTTCATCGCCTCGCCTGGGACCAGGGCGAGGCGTTGTTGAAGCCACGCCGGCCGCCGCTCAGGAGCAGTGTGCAAGATCATGCCGCAGAGGCGGAGGAGTTCTAAGACGCGGCCGCGGATTTCCCACTGAGGGAGCACCGGCCATAGCAGCCTCTGGACAGCAGCAGACAAGACCAAACCCGCGACGATGCCAAAGTAAACACCCATGATGGATTGGAAAGTCACGGGCTGCTGGGCATTCAATCCAACAGTGCCAACAGTTGCGAGCACGGTGATCTGCATGCCAAAAGTAACCCCCGGAACCGCTTGCGTGAGGTAACCGAACAGAAAAAGGACCACGAAGAGCAACATGTTCAGGATGAGATAGTCGGAAAGGGCCGGCGTCAGGAACAGCATGGCAACGACGTAGAGAACTCCGCCGGAAGCTGTATAGACGACGCAATGGAACGCGCGGCGGTCGCCTTGGCCTCGGGGATACAGCCGGGAAAGCACCGTGAAAACCCAGGTTGCCAGGACGATCATCGAGCCACCGGGCGGCTTCAGCCAATTTTGAACAAACAGACCCAATGTTACCGCGATAAACGCTTTCACGCCGTTGCGAATCCAGAACGGATCGAGGGGCGGAGAGGGTGGTGAAATTGCCTCGCGAGATGGCTGAAGGGGATTCGCAGGAAGAGAGTCCAGCAGCACATTGAGACGATCCAGCTGCTGGGCGATTTCGTCGAGGGAGAGTGCGTGGCCGGAGAACTGAAGCGCCTGCTCGATGGGAATGGAAGCGGGATGCTCGGTCTGGCGCAGAGCGTGAAGCTTCTCCCGCCACTGCACGAATCGTGCGTTCATCGCCGAGATCGCAGCCGCGCGGCGCGAAGAGCCTGCATCGGAATCCGCGAGAACAGCCAAGCACTCGGCCGTCGCGGCATGTGCCGCCTCGAGTTCCGCGCGAAGGTGCCGATGGAATGCCGCCTCCGGAGGTAGAGTCTGAACAAGCGTTTCGACCGCGGACGAGATTCGCTTGAGGCAGGAGATAATCTCCGTAAAGGTCGGAAGTCTCGCGCGAAAATATTGGCTCTCCATCGCCCCGAAGTGCAGCAGGTTTTGCAATCCCGCAATCGCGGTCGCGAAACTCCGAGCCTCTGTGTCAATATTTGCAGCAGATGCCCCAAAGAGAAGGGCCGAGCGAGCCACGAGGGCTCTCCGCAATTCATCGAGGGCCCGACGCATCTTTTCGAGAAACTCCTTGCGCGCATACCGTGGCCAAATAAGACTCGTCACGAGCACCGCTGAGATCACACCGATGCTGACTTCCTCGATTCGTGCGAGCGCCGGCTTCCAAGAGAAACTTGGATTGTCCATTCCGTTGCTCGCGACAACCATCGTGGTCAACGCGCAAAGCAGGAAGGCGTAGGGATACTTCGTATACCCGAACATCGCCGTTCCAAAACCGACAACACCGCCCACCAGCAGCAGATAGAGAATAGGCTGCTGTTCGAGCCTCGCGGTAAGCAAATACCCGATCACCCCTCCGACTGCCGTGCCAATCAACCGCATCACGGATTTCTCTGCTACTGCCCCGACGAACTGGGCGAGCATGACAACGAATGCTGTGATCAGGGCCCATGTCGGCTCGGGGGAGCGCAAAAGAAGCGCTATGAATATGGATAGCATTCCTGCGAGACCGAACTTGATGCCGTGGCGAACCTCAAGGCTGCCGAAGACCTGACCGACGCGCTCTTTCCGCGTCCTTAAACCGGCGCGAAGTCCGGAAGTCCCATCGCTTATCGTCGCCGCGTCTGCCACAGGAACGAAGTCTCGCCACGCCAAGGGCCATAGTTCAAGCAAGCTCGCAAAGAATCGGCGAAACGGAGAAAGGTATTCCGCTTGCATGGTGGCTTGCGCCGGGGCATAGACATGAAAATACCTCCCTCCGGATGGACCTGTTCACGCTCTTGAAGACCCCCGAATTGCGATTCGGGGATTTCCTCGTGCCGTGGGGAATGGTTATAGGTACGCTGGGATTTCTTGGGGCGTGGATCGCGGTTGGGGTGATGGAGCGGCTTGGATGGACACGCGGAATTTGGCATCTGCCTCTGTTCTTTGTTGCATTGGCCGTGTTTTTGGGCTCCGTCATCGGATTGATTTTCGCTCCGTGAAGATCACACGTCCGCACTTGGTTACGTTCGTCATGGTGGTCCTTGCCGTGGCTTCAACCCTTGTGCTCTACTGGCGGTACACTACTAAGCCATGGACGCGCGACGGCCAGGTGCGAGCAAATGTTGTCGGGATTGCTCCACGGGTGGCTGGACCGATAGTTCAGATACCAGTCAAAGACAATCAGCCGGTCAAAAAGGGGGATCTTCTCTTCGAAATCGATCCTTCGACCTTTCAGGCTGCGGTCGATAACGCGTCTGCTAAGCTGAAGCAGGCCCAGGCGGCGGAGATCCAGGCGCAGCAGGAACTCGCCCGGCAGACGGCGCTCTATGAAACGAAGACAAACGACCTTCGTGACGTGCAAAATGCGCAAGACCAGTACGCGGCTGCCATCGCCGACACCGCGGCCGCGCAGGCCAACTTAACAACGGCAAACCTCAATTTCGGCTACACCAAAGTCTTTGCTCCGGTGGACGGATATCTCACCAACGTTAGCACCAGCCCCGGAACCTATGTTAACGAGGGCCAGCAATTGCTTGCTTTGGTCGATTCGAGCTCATTTTGGATCGCCGCCTATTTTAAGGAGACTCAGCTCAAGCACATAAATGACGGAGCCAGCGCGAAGATCACCTTGATGGGTCATGACCTCGAACCATTCGAAGGGGAGGTCGTTAGCGTGGCCTGGGGCATTTTTCTACAGGACGGCTCGACGGTCGATCTGCTGCCAATCGTCAGTCAAACCATAGACTGGGTGCGTCTCCCCAATCGGTTTCCGGTGCGCATACGTGTGACCGGAACGCCTCCCGTGCCATTGCGCATCGGGCAAACCGTCTCGGTTGCTGTTCAGGCACGGTAGGGCGGCAGGATTTCCTCATTTGCCCTTGCCGGTTTGCTCTTCGGATTGGACGATGTCGGGCCTTCCGCTAAGGAAAATCGGCCGCTAGCAGTGGAGGAGAGCTTCTCTCCAGCGGGTGCGCATTTCCACAAGCTGCTAGCCGATTTGGAGAGCTACTTGCTTCCCGGCTTGACGGCAGGGATGCCGGCCAGATCCGGCGGAAGCTTGTCCGGTTCGAAAGTCTCTACCTCCATCTCCACGAGCGAGACGAAGGGACATCCAAAATCGGGCAGCGAGCCGCCGCTACGGTCCACGATCGCGCCTGCCGCCGTGACAATCCCTCCATGCTCGCGGACGATCTGAATTGTTTCCTGCACGCGGCCGCCCCGCGTGACAACGTCCTCGGCAACCAGAAATTTCTCACCGGGCGTGATGGTAAAGCCACGCCGGAGCACAAGGCATCCTGAGCCATCCTTTTCGGCGAAGATATGCCTTGTGCCGAGGTGGCGTGCGACCTCCTGGCCAACAATGATCCCCCCTACGGCAGGTGAAATTACTGTCGTCGCCGGATAGTGTCCGAGCCGTTCCGCTAGTACGCCGCAGACTCGCGCGGCGATTGTGGCGTTCTGCAACAAGAGCGCACATTGGAAGAACTGGCGGCTGTGCAGGCCCGAGCGAAGGATGAAATGGCCGTGCAAGAGGGCTCCGGTTCTGCGGAAGAGGTCAAGAATCTCGTTCATATGCTAGTTTGGCTCCGTGCCGGCAACTTGCCGGCGAAAGTTGCGTGAAGATTTCAATGTCAATCTTCGCCGCTTTGGGTTGCCGCTTCGCTCGTTGCGGCGTTGACAAACGAGAGGCCTTTCTTTTGCCGTTCCAGGAACTCAACGGCCAAGGCCCGATAGGCTGCCGCGCCGGGACCGGAGGGATCATGCTCGAGAATGGTCCGGCCATGACTTGGAGCTTCACCGAAGCGGATCGTTCGCGGGATCACGGTATCGAAAACAACTTCCTGAAAGTGACTCCGCACTTCCTTGACCACCGCAGGATTAAGGTTGGTGCGGTTATCGAACATGGTCATGAGCAGGCCGCAAATCGACAATCCCGGATTCGCACCGCAAGCGCGAATCTGATCGGTCACTTGCATCAACAAACCGAGACCCTCCAGCGCATAGTATTCGCACTGGATGGGGATAAGAACCTCGTCTGTCGCCGCGAGCGCGTTGGACATCAGGATTCCCAGCGAGGGAGGGCAGTCGAGAAACATGAACTCGAACTGGATCTGTTCTCGGAAGGGCGCTAGAACACGGCGAAGCTGAAGCATGTGTTCCTCCATCCTCGCCACCTCAACCTCTGCGCCAGCCATATCGAGATCGGCGGGAATTGCGAAAAGATTTGGAAAGCGGGTGGGAATGACAAGTTCGTGGACGGGGCGCGCACCGATCATTGCCTGATAGAGGCTTTGGCGGCCAAACTCGCCCAAGCCAAGTGCGCTGGTGGCGTTGCCCTGGGGATCAAGGTCAGCCAGGAGGACGCGCACACCGTGTTCGGACAGCGCGGCGGAAAGGTTCACGGAGGTTGTGGTTTTTCCCACTCCACCTTTCTGGTTGGCGACAGCAATGATTTTCACAGGGAACGTCTTGAATAATACTCTACGATGCCGTCTGCAACCGCGTCGGCGTACTCGCGATAGATACTCTTGCGCATTGCTCCGCCGAAGTCCCGGCGCCCCTCGTAATCGCCTGCCTGAATGCGGGCAAAGACGAGGCGGCTGTTCATGACGTAGGGTTCGACATAAATGACAGGGCAAACGAAAAGCCGATTGGCGAGGAGGTTGCGCGCCCAGACATACGGATTGGCATTGACCCTGATCGCCGTAGCATTGCGATAAAAATAGGGCGGAAGCCCGGTGGCCGCAGCCATCTTGCGGGAGACCACGTTTGTAAGTGCCAGCTCTTCGGGAAACGAGCGGTTCAGAAGCTTGACCAGCATGTCAAAGCGCTGGTCGTCATAGGCGATTTCCTCTGCGCTCAAGGCGCCGGCGACCAGGAAGTGAAGATGATTCTGATCAACGAGTTGCGGGTTTGTCGCGTCGCCCCATGGCTCGGCATTGAAATGAAGGCAAATGACCACGTCGGGGCGAATGATTTCATTGACTCTCCTTGCGCGCCGACGGATTTCCGCCACGCGATAAAAGAGTCGCTCGCTTTCCTTGCGGAGACTCTCCCCGTCAGGCGAAGTGCCCTTATCGGCAAGAGATGCGATCGCGGCACTCTCGAGTTTGCCGGGATTGAGGGAGGTGGAGGGAGCCGGTCTATCGCGCGTCAAGAAAACCTGTGCGCCGCGCTCCTCAAGCCGGGGAGCCAATAGCTCTGCGACGGCAAGGGTCATATCTCCCTCGGTCACGGGCGGGGAGTCGCCGATTTGGAACCAGCGCTCTTCCATCCTCGCCCAGTACCCGCCGATGTGGCCTGGATCGAGCGCGATTCTCAGGCCGGCCAGTGGCTTCCCGGGCTCCTCGGCGGGAAGTTGGGCGCGCCCGCGCCAGTGCGTGGGGATTGATTTCGCTGCGTCGCGTGTGCGCGCGAAGCGCAGCAGGAACGGGGCTTCTCCAGGTGATGTCGTGATGACGGCGACGTCTTCCTGCACAGTTATCGTTTCCTTCCACACGCCGTCGGGGGCGTACACTCTGTCGAGCAGAGCGACGAAATCCTCGCGCGTGATGGTCTCTTGAAAGGCGTCCAGAGCCGACCAATCCGGACGAGGAGCCAAAGGAGTGAGGGCTGCGTTAAGCGACGTTATTAAGAACAGGAACGCAAAGATGGTGTGGGCGGCCTTCAAGGTGCGGAATTTTTACACTGTGCAACGTGGAAATTTCGATAGAAACGACAAATGATTCGCATTCTATTTCTGGGCGACATCGTCGGCGAGCCCGGACGCAACGCTGTCATGAAATTCGTTCCCATATTTCTCAAGGAGCGCGGAGTGGATTTTGTTATCGTGAACGGCGAAAACGCAGCGGGAGGTCGCGGAATCACCGGAAAGATAGCCATTGACCTTCTTCGCAGCGGTGTGGCGGTCATTACCACGGGTGATCATATTTGGGATCAGAGGGAAACCGCCTCCTTCATCTCCACGGAGCCGCGCTTGCTCCGCCCGATCAATTATCCCAACGGCGCGCCAGGGCAGGGGAGCATTGTCCTGGAAACAGCCAAGGGCAGGGTGGCGGTTGTCAATGTCCAAGGGCGCACCTTTATGCAGCCGATTCTCGACAATCCTTTCTCGGCAGCCGCTACCGAAGTTGAACGTTTGCGGCGGGAGACACCTGTTATCATCGTGGATATGCACGCCGAGACAACCAGTGAGAAAATCGCAATGGGTCGGTTCCTGGACGGGAAGGTCTCGGCGGTCTTCGGCACCCATACTCACGTGCAGACAGCAGATGAGCGCATTTTTCCAGGTGGAACCGCATTTCTCTGTGACGCCGGAATGTGCGGCCCGGATGACTCCTGCCTCGGCCGCGATCACCAGCCGATAATCAAGCGCTTCCTAGATGGCCTGCCAGGACACTTTCCAGTCGCCGCGGGCCCGGTCCGCATTTGCGGCGTGATTGTCGAAGTTGAAGAAGTAAGTGGCAAAGCCCTTCGCCTCTGGCGGATCAGCGAGACGTTCGTCGAAGGTTGATCAGGGGGCTGAGGAAATGCTGAAAAATCGAAAAGCTGAAAAGATCAAAGCGGGTCACTTTCTGACTTTCAGCGTTTCAGAATTTCAGGGTACGCATCTTGATGCGGGTGACCATGCTTGCAAAGGACGCAATAATCTCGTTCACCTCTTCCTGCAATTGGGCCAAGGAAAGTTCGTTGATTGCGAAATCGTCTTGAAGCATTTCAAGGCACAGCATCGATTCGTCTGCCTCCTGAATCGCTCCCTCGAGTTTCGAACACAGTTCGGCATCAGATCGTGAGTATGACGCTTCGCGAACGTGCGCGACAATCGATGTGCTCGATTGCAACAGTTTGCGCCCGAGCGCCTCGACTTCCGTGCGGCTGCGCGGCAAGCTCAAATAAAGGCGAGCGATTGCCGATGAAAATTGCATCGTTCTTTCTCGAAGATCTTCAGAGAGATGACTCATGGAGCGAAAAGCTGAAAAGCTGAACCGCAAGCGCAGGAGCGCTGGCGGCTCGCGGGGCACGAAGTTCGGCAGACGGAGTGGCGCATTCTTTGCGTCCTTTGCGATCTTTGCGCGAACCTGTTCTAGGGATCGAGTTTCGCGCAGAGGACGCCAAGGACGCAAAGCAGAGCTGAAAACCTGGCTTGCCCGTAAACTGTCTCGGCTTTTTGTTTCTTTGCGATTTTTGCGTGAGCTCATTCAGAGATGGATTCGCGTGGAGGACGCTAAGGACACAAGGAGGTTCTTAAACTGCGAGTTCATCAAGGTCATCGACGAGTCGCTCAATGTTGCCAGTGAGGGCCTCGCCTCCAAAGTTTATCAAAAGTCCGTGCTTCAGGTGGGACAGTTTCAAATAGGTTAGCAGCTGTTTCTTATGGATCCGGGAGAGGGAATCCAGCGATTTCAACTCGACGAGGACTGTTCCGCCCACTACAAGAGGCGCTCGAGGGCCCTGCTTGAAGCGCCTCCCGCGAAGCTGCACGGGGATCGCCTCCTGCCGCTCGACTGTAAATCCGCTCTCGGAAAGAACTTCGGCGAGTGACGTCGCGTAAACCGAATCCGTGAGTCCGGGCCCGATTCTCTTGTGAATTTCAACTGCACTGTCGATCACACGTGTTGCGATGCTATTTGCGTCCATGTCCAGAATGCATCCATTGGCCTTATGAGGGCTCGCGTCCGGTTGTTCCGGCTCACACAAGCCTCAAACCTTTTACTTTCTAGAGATTCCTCGCGCTGCCAGGAAATCCAATGTGACAAAACCCTTCCAATTCTTTTCGAAACGCACCTAATGCGTTACGAACGGACTTCCAAGAAGCCGCAACAAGGCGAAAGCCGCGGAGTCGGCCACTACAACTATTGAATTCTGGGTCGAAACGCAGAAAGCCCCGGCAGCCGCTTGGCTGCCGGGGCTTTCTGCGTTTCGCCTCCGGAGAGGCGCGTTTGGGGGAGACAGGAGATCTGGGATAGTTGCTAATGTTCCCGGCTTAAGTCGTTCCTAAGGCGCCGCGGCATTTTCGGCGCAAGCCGTCCAATCCGACGAGCACAGCACCCAGGAGAGCAACCGTTGAGCCTCCATCAGGCACGGCTTGCAATTTAGCAATGAGGTTGGTCACCCCCCAGCCCCCATGGGTAACGACCACCTTTTGTGTGAGCGAGTAATTTGCCGGAAGCGCTAACGCCCCGAAGGCGGCACCGGAGATATTCCCTGGCCCAAAAGGTCCCGGAGTGGTCAAGAGAGTCCCGGTTCCGAACAGAACATTTGAATCGTCTGCATACGCTGAATACGTGACGCTGCCACCCGTGTAACCGTAGATGCTGGCCGTCGCACCATCGTATGTTGGGCCGAAGGAGTCGTCGGAGAAAAGAATGGCGAGCGTGCCTGCCGTGCCAGAGATTTCGACCGAGTCTAGCGTCAAATAAGGCAGCGTCGAGCTTCCTTGCACGGGCTTGGACGTCCCGGTCGAGACAGTTAAAAAGAAACTCCCGAGACCGCCACTATACGTGACCGCGCCTGCAAGGGGATTGAGATCACCGCCGCTCAGATTTGTCGTATCTGCGATCGTCACTGTGTTTATTCCATCGGTTATCCGAAGCGTCGGAACCCCATAGGCGAGGGGCAAGCCAGCGAAAGCAAGAGATCCAGCCGAAACGAGCAGAAGTCTTCCTAAGGGGGTAGATTTGATTTTCATGGGGGAGTTTGTGAATTGCTTAAAGCAAGCATCGTGCCAACTCATTTTGGATGAATATATAACATTGAACGTAAATAAGTTACGAGTTTATGGTTCAGTCGGTCTCGTCGTCTTCTTCTTTGCTATCTGTAAGGAGTTCCGACTTTGCAGCCGTCTTTCAGGGAAGATAGTGAAATGTAAGTAACTTTAGAATAATACGTTACGAAATAACATCGAATGCGCGGGCCCGTAAGTTTCGCCGACAGAGTTGACAGATCTTCCGATCTTTCCAATTCCACTTAGATCAGACGCCAAAGAAAAAAGCCACGTGCCGAGGCACGTGGCTTTTCTGAGATTTCTCGATCGTGTTACCGCGGTGCGGCTATGCAAGCCTTCTATTCTTTCCTGCCGTTGTGCGTCGTAGCGCTTCGATCCCTGCCAGTGCCATGCCCAGGAGCATTAAAGTTGCGCCTCCTTCCGGCACACTCCTCGGATTCACTTCAACCGACAGTTTTGCGCCCAGCGCCCAAAAGTCACCACCAGCCGCTCGGACCGTGTATTTGAGCTTTCCCTTGGCGTCCAGCGTGAGAAGAGCTTCACCTGAAATGTTACCACCCACGAGATTGAGATCAACCTTGAGAGGACCAAGGAAGTCTTGATCTCCGAGATCGATCTCGACCCATTCCCCTGAGTCCAACAGCTGATCGTCCGACACTGCAAACCACGCCTTGCCAAGGTCAATCTTTTGGAATGCTGGATTGTAATCGCTGGTGATGTCGAAATAGTCCGTATATGAATTCGTTCCTGATAAATACCGAGAGAAGACGTCAATGTCCCAGAGTGTTCCGGCTCTTCCTGTAACTCCACTCAGAATGAGCAAGCCACTCGCCACAAGGGCCATAAATGCGTGGTTTACCATAACTCTTGATCGGGGACCTTTCTGCGGTGCGGGATGACACATATCAACACAGACTGAGAGCGACTGGCGTGCCAACTTCCGACAGCCCGCAGTTTCTAAATCATAAGATTTTCATAATGAACGACATGAGATTATGAAGTTCTGGAGAGTGCACGCGTGTTCGGCGTTGCCACGCCCGGCGAATCTGTAAGCGTTTCCGACGCGCCGTCGAGCGCCCTAGGGTTCCATATATATGTAAGGCACTTAAAATAAGGTTAATACGTATATAGACGATTTGGTCAGAAAACTTGACACTCTTATATCGAGCGAAGTTTTCTTAGTAGTATGACGTAATGCGTCAGATCGCGGCGTAAGAGCGTGATGATTCTCGCAAGGCAGTTGCTGGATCCGGCTGCAAGGCGATGCGCCGACTCACGAGCTCGCTCAGTTCTTCTCTATCTCGGCGAGAGCACTTTTTGCTTCTGATGCGAGAGAATCCGGGAGCCCGGCCGCCAATGCCTGGCGGAGGGCATCTCGGCTTTCGGTTTTTTCGTTGGCGTTAAACTGAGACATCCCTAAGTAGTAAAGGAGCTTGGCATCCAAGGGCCTCTTCGCCGAGCTTCGCTGCAATAGCTGCGCTGCATAGGCAAACTCCTTCCTTTGGTAACAGAGTTCGCCGAGGATTTGGGCGAGCTCGGGATCGTCCGGAAGGACCTTGCGAGCCTTCATTACGAGCTCGTAGGCCTGGTCTCGCCGTTCGGGATCCTGCGCATGGAGCGCCGCGAGGCGCTTTTGGGCAGGGGCGAAGTCAGGAAAGCGGCGGAGGACTTCGTTATAGTTCGTGGTGGCAGCTATGGATTTGCCACGCTGGAGGAGGATTTCACCTTTAGCCATTAGCGCCGGAACATAGCCCGGATTTTCCTTAAGGACCCCTTCGACCTCTGGTTCTGCGGCGACGGGATTTGCCCCATCCTCAATGAGTGCTGTCATCTCGAGAAATAGCTTGGCGTCGCTCGATTGGCCGGAGTCCGAGTGGGCTGCCACTACGCGCTGCATCGCATTTCGTGCTTCGCCCACTTTCCCCAAGCTATAGGCCGACCAGGCAAAATTATGCAGAATCTCGGCATCATCGGGCAGTTGGCGGACACTTTCCTGGAGAAGGCTATAGGCCCAGGCGAAATTGCCGGTTTGATAGGCAGCGTCTCCCAAAATACCAAGAACCCTCGGATCGTTCGGGGCGAGCTTTCTCGCCTTCTTGGCAAGCTCAAGGGCTTTGTTGCCTTCCTGCAAGGGGCCGGCATAAAGCTGAGCCAGCTTCGTGATGGCTGAGAGCAAATTAGGATTCAGCGTGATCGCCTTTTCATACGATCTCGCCGCCTGGGCGAACGCGCCCCGCTTTTCATAGGACTCCCCGAGCCGGACTTGCGCTAAGGGGTCGTCGGGCTGCTCCTTGAGCATTACTTCCAGGTCGCGCGGCGTCTCTTTGTTTTTTTCGTCGTCCAGCAAAGAAAGCCGGCGTTCTGCCTCGTCCTTGCCTGGGAAGTCGATCGGCGCGGCGCTTGCCTGGCGAAAGGCGATTCGCGCTTCATCCGTACGACCCATCATGTAACTGGCCATGCCGAGATGGTATTGGATTTCAGGATTGTTCGGGAGATTCCGGGCGCTTTCTTGGAGCAGGGCAATGGCTTGTTTATAATCGCCCCGTTTGTAGAGGATCCAACCCAGGGTGTCGGCGATGACGGCATCGCCCGGCTGCAGAATCCGGGCTTTCTGCGCGAGTTCGTACGCCTTGTCGAACTCATTGAGCCGCTCAGCGTAAAGGAAGGCGAGATTGTTCAAAGCTGGGGCAAAGTCGGGCTTGGTCAAAAGAACCTTTTCATAGGCGTCCCTGGCTTTCGCGAATTCGTTCATCTTTTCATGAGTCAGGGCTAGCAGCATTCGCGCGTTGGCATTGTCAGGACTCTTGGAGAGCAGACTCTCAAGGCGTGCGACGGCGTGAGGCAGTTTGTTGGATGCCAAGTAGGCGGAGATCAACAGGTCGTTTGCATCTGCAGAGTTTGGGTCCAGTTCGAGTGTCTTTAGCAAGGCTGCCTCGGCGGGATCCCACTGACGCTGAGCGGCATAGACCTTGGCTTGCAAGAAGTGCGCCCCCGGCGAGCGCGGCGTCTTTTGAAGCTCCGCGCCGATGCGTTGAAGGGCCGTCTCAAAGCTTCCGTTTTGAACATCCAGGTCAACAAGTTGGCTGAGCGCAAAGAGATTTGCCGGTGCTGATCTTTGTGCATCCTCGAAAACCTTTCGCGCTTCCTCGATCTTGCCTTGCTGGCGCAGGATAAGGCCGAGCAACAAATGGGATCGAGGATTTTGGGGAGAAGCCTTGATCTGCTTGCGAAAGACGGCCGCGGCATCGTCCAGACGCCCCAAAGACTGGTAGGCCCGGGCCAGAAGAAGTTCAGCTTGGGCCAAATCGGGACGCCTTTTCAGCAAGTCGAGCATCGAAGCGACGACTTGCTGAGCGTTTCCCTTGCGAAGGTCCGTCTCGCCCAGGAGCAATTGCGCCTCCGTATCGCTCGGATTCTCTGACAGAAGCTGATTCGATACAGCTGCGGCCTGAGTCGCATTATTGTCCTGGAGGTAGGCCCGCGCCAAATCGTATTTGACCGACAAGAGCTTGGAATAGGCGGCATCCAAGCGTTCAAGGCTTTCGATAGCCTTCTTGGTATCCCCCTTTGCCAGCAAAACCTGCGCCTGCAGTAATCGAGCTTCAATGTTTGGCGGATCTCGCAAGAGGATATTTTCGGTAAGCTTGAGTGAATCCTCGAATTGCTTTTCGCCGAGGGCGATTTGAGCCAGGAGTCGCCAAGCGGCCAAGAAATCCGGTGCCTCACGCGTGATTTGCTCCAAACGAGCCTTGGCCTCGTCCGCTCTGCCGGTGCGCACCATGAACTCCGCATAAATTACCTGCGGAGGAGACCGGAGCGGCGCGAGCCGCGTTGCGGCCTTGAATTCCTGGTCCGCCTTGGTCAGGTCGTTTCTCAACCAATAGAGCTTTCCCAACGCGAGGTGAGCTTCGACCGAATTTGGATCGAGGGAGAGCGCGTGCTTGACGGCGCTGTCGGCGGAAGCCAGATCGTGTTTTCGAAGAGCGAGACCGGCCAAGGCCAGGTGAAAGCCGGTTTTGTTATCCGCGTCGAGACTCTTGAGCCGTTGTTCGGTATCCTCGCGCTCCTGTTGACTGCGAGACGATTCGGCCAAGAGCAGCATCGCTTCGTTGTGACCCGGCGATCGGTCCAGAATTGCGAGCGCTTCTTTTCTCGCTTCTGCAAATTGCCCCACGGACATGAAAACGAGCGCCAATTTCGTCCGTGCGTCGAGGTCTTCGGGAGCCAAATCCCGTGCTTTTAGGAGAAAGGGAGCAGCATTCAGGGGCGCGCCCTGTTCAAACCAGATAGCGCCTAATTGCCTGATTGCCGTCGCGTTCTCAGGATCGGCTCTGAGCAGTTTCAAGTATTCGATCTTTGCCTTGTCGTACTCGTTGGACTCGAAATAGCGATCGGCTCGATTTAACAAGTCGGACTTCTTTCCTTCGGGCGAACAGCCAATGGCAAAACCGGCAACTAGGATGGCCACTAGGGCGCGAGGATGAAAGATCCGCTTCAGCGTTCGCATACACACATTACGACAAATGACGCGGAGTTTGCTGGAGCAGACTGGCCGAAAAGCGGAAGCACCGAAAAATCTGAAAAGCTCTGATTTTGCGCAGGGGACAGCAAGGGCGCAAACGAGAAGTGCGGAAGGACACGAAACGCTGGGCTGCTGAAATACCCAGTTCCTATCTTCCGACCTCCGACCCCGGGCCGTTCGAAACGCCGAGCTTCTGAATCAACTCATAGAGCGTCGGTCGGCTAATGCCCAGTTCGGCGGAAGCCGCGGTGATCTTGCCGTCGTTTCGCTTTAGCGCTTGTATAACCATCTCTCGTTCAATATTTTCTCTCGCTTCCTTCAGGGTGGTCGAGGGAAGGCTGCCGGCGACATGGGTTAGCTCCATGTCCCCTGGCGTTATCCTCTTCCCATCCGCCATGATTACCGCTCGTTGAATCCGATTTTGCAGCTCGCGCACATTGCCCGGCCATTCATACCGGCTCACGGCACGGAGGGTTTCCGGTGCGAAGGTCAACCCTGCTTTGCCGCTTTGCGCGGCAAAGCGGTTGAGAAACGCTGTAGCCACGAAAGCGATATCGTCTCCGCGCTCCCGCAGAGGCGGCAAAGCGATGACCACGACCGCAAGGCGGAAGTATAGATCCTCGCGGAACTTGCCGTTCACTATGGCATGTTTGAGGTCGACATTGGTTGCGGCGATAATTCGGACATCGGACTGAATTTCCTGTCTGCCACCCACGCGCATAAAGGTTTGATCCTGGAGAAAGCGGAGGAGCTTCACCTGGATGGAGAGCGGCAACTCCCCGATCTCGTCGAGAAACAGGGTGCCTTTCGCAGCGCTTTCGATGAGACCTTTACGCTGCGCGTGAGCGCCTGTAAAGGAGCCCTTCTCGTGTCCAAACAGCTCGCTTTCTAGAAGGCTCTCCGGGATGGCATTACAGTTGATCGCAATGAAGGGGCCGTCCTTCCTCAAACTGCGACGGTGGATCGCCTCCGCCGCCATTTCCTTTCCTGTCCCGCTTTCTCCGAGCAATAGCACCGGTGCGCTCGCCGTCGCCACTTTGCCAATCGCAGCGAACACCTTTTGCATCTGCGGGCTCGTGCCGAGTATTCCTTCAAATGCCTCCTCTGCTGAGCCCTGTTGCATCTCGCGGTATTCTCTCTCCAGATTGGCGACATAGAAGCATCGCCGAAGAAGGAGCCTCAGCTCCTCAAGCTCGATAGGCTTGCACAGGAAATCGTAGGCCCCCGCGCCAACTGCTCGAAGGGCGTTCTCTTTTTCGCCTTGTCCGGAGATGATGATGACCTTGGCGGACCGATCCAGAGCGAGCAGGCCAGACAAGGCCGCCAGGCCTTCCTCGGGTTCATTTGGACGGGGCGGCAAACCCAGGTCAAGGATCGTCACGGGGGGACGGCGCGAGTTGAACGTCTCCAAGGCTCCGATGCGATCCCCTGCCAGGAAGATGTCGTAGTCCTGGCCAACAGCCCATTTCATTTGCGTGCGGATTTCCTCGTCGTCTTCAACGATGAGCAGCTTCGGTTTCATTGGGGGATCGGGGTTCAGGGGTTTAGAACAGTTGAGGGTTGAGGGTCGGGGAACGAGTTGATCGTTGATGGGCTGACAGCTGCGCATCAACAATCAACCATTAGTCATCAACAAGTGAGCGAATCAGCGGCTTGCCTCGAGCGGAAGAAAGACCCCGAACCTGGTGCCTTTTCCTGGCTCGCTCTCGACCTGGATGTTACCGTGATGGGCTTCGACGATCATTTTCGATTGGAACATGCCGATGCCGAGACCTTTTTTCTTCGTCGTCTGGAACGGCCGGAAAAGAGAGTCTCTCAAAAAATCGGGACTCATTCCGCAACCATTGTCGGCAACGGAGAGAACGGCTCGGCCTTCGCATTGGCTTGTTTCTACGCGGATGCGGCCGTGTGTGCCGACTGCCTCGCGGGCATTGAGCAGCAAATTGGTCACAACGTTCTGGAGTTGCTCGCGATCGACGACGACTTTCGGCAGAGGATGGAGCTCTCTTACCAACTCCACTCCAGGCATCCCATTGAGGCTTTCGAGGGTTTCAATAATAAGCTGATTGAGGTCGGATTCGATCGGTTTGAGTTCGAGCTTATTGCGCAAGGCGCTCAGGCGGCCGATATGCATGTTGATTCGGCGCACTGTGTTCGCAATCCCGCGCAGTGCATCCTCACGGAATTGAGGATCATCAAAATGCACAGGAAGATTCTGCAATGTCAGATTAAGAGTCGAGGTGGCATTCTTCAAATCGTGCACGAAGAAGGCCGACATCGTTTGAAAGGCTTCCAGTTCTTTCGCCAGCATCAACTCATCCGTCAATCGAAGGTTCAACAGAACGGCAGCGATCTGATCTCCGATGCACTTGAGCAGATCCATTTCTTCGATCGTGTAGGGAAGTCCGTTGACCCGATCAGCCAGAATTGCACATCCAAGCCATCGGTTTCCGGCTGATAATGGGAGGCAAATCCGATTTCCCCCTGTTCGGAATTGCGTTTTGCTGACTTCTTTCAAGTTCAGCGCCCATTCCTCGTTCAGTTCCTCTAAATTGAGCGGCTGCGAGACCTTTCGAGTTTCCTGAGGCAGGGGAAGGGAAAGCGCAGAGTTCTCGGCCGCCATCTGCGCAGTTGATGCTCCAAAGACGAGCCTTTCCTTTTGCTCATCGACTCGCCAAACGGTTACGGACAGGACGTTGAAGGTCTCGGAAATCAGTTTCGCTGCAATCGAGCACACGGCGTCGCGATCGAGCACGCCCGACATCCCCTGCGTAAAGAGGAGCCATACCCCCCGAAAATCGTGCTGAGGCCTCTTGAGGTGCCGACTTACGAAGCGCTGAGTCTTCTGTCGAAACCGCTCAGAAAGCAGAAGAACAGCAAGGCCAGCAATCCCCAAGAGTACCAGGAAAGCCTGGGTTCTGAAGCTCTCGGCTCCACCGAGCGCCGCAATGAGTTGCGCCAGGATGCCAATAACAAAGAGATACCCGCCTGCTAGCAATACCGTAACGGAATGCTGAAGGAATCTTTGCGACGGATAGACGTCGATCTCGGCGATTCCATTTCGCACGTAGGCGATCGTCATCAATGCGCATCCAATGAGAAGCGCGCCGGATTCGACATCCGTCAGCGTAAAATCCCACCTGGAATAGAGCATGCTCTGACTTAGAGCGTAGATTTTGCCGGCAAAAATCACGACCAGAGCCAGGACGACAAACTTGATTCGCCACCGCATGGTTCCAACCGCCGACCGAAATGTCTTTTCGAGATTGCTGAGGATTATGACTGCGGCGACGAGGCCGAAAATGTTGAGAGCCTTTCCAGCTCGGCCGAAGCCGAGGCTCCATCCTTGGTCGGTGCCGGACGGGGGGAGTAAATGAAGCAGTTCCGAGCGGAATCCGAACGCCATACCGATCGGCAACAGAAAAGCCGCCGCGAGCGCAAACCTCCACCTTGTCAGAAATTCAAGGTAATTGCCCCGCGAATAGGTCAAACTGAAGACCAGCCAAAATCCTGGTAAGAAGGACGCCGCCATGAGAACAAGCGATTGCCAATGGGCAACCTTCTCGGGAAGCGATGCTTGCAGGCTGATCCCTTCCAAGGCGCTTTCAATCGCCAGCGTCGCCATGCCGGCAAAGAAACACCAGCGCGCGAGCGAGCGCTGCTTGCGGAAAAGAGCCGCCACAGCCAAAACGCCGCTAAAGAGCGCCGCAGCAAACGCAAGCAAGGAACTCGTGGTCACGATCAAAAGGAACGCTGAAAAACTGAAAAACTGGGAGCTGGGACGGAGGTCCGAAAAGTCTAAAAGTCCGAAATTTTTAACAAGCTTGAGATTCCTTTGCGTTCTTCGCGCGAGATACAGCTTTTCAGCGTTTCAGCCTTTTCTTCCCTCACCCTTTCTCAGCCACCAGAGCAAGAGGAATAACGGTATCAACGAAAGCGCAAAGAACAGAGGGCCGCCTTGGTGGTGAACGATGCTATTGATCATTTGCGGGCCGATTTCCACGCAGAGCAATCCAATTACCAGAATGCGCAGTCCATTGCGCAGGATTGCGAGCGGAATTACTACCAAAACGAGAGCGGCGCGTCTCCAGGGACTTCTGAGGAAGAGATACGATGCCAGAAGACTGGTGATAAAAAGCACCCAGCTTGAGCGGATCCCGCTGCACTCCTGCGCGACCTCGATGATGATCCCCGGCAATTGGAATATCGTGCCATCTCGCAGTACAGGCGTGCCGCTGATGCTGAAGAACAGAGCCGCTGCTTCCGCCGAGGCCAGTTTCGATGCCGTCTCCAGCCCGGCCACAACTGCGTCGGGAAGCGGGACCATGAAAATCAAAAATGCAAAAGGGAAGGCAACGGCTGCCATCCACTTTCGACCCATGAAGAGAAATCCCCCAGCTGACACCAAGCAGACAAATGAGAATGTGATCAGAGACAAATAATCGCTCTGGCTTATAGGGGGATTGATTTTGATCACGCTGCCTGCTACGAGCAATGCCGCAAGGCCTGCCACAAGAAGGATCGACACCCATCCCAAAGAAAAGACGTAATCCTTCGGCAGTTGCTTGCGCTGAAGATAGATCAGGTAAGCTGAGATGAAGGGTATCATCACGACGTGGGCATGGATATCCGTCCCGATTGCGTACTTCGCTAGTGACATCAGCGGGCGGACGAAGATAAGCGCCAGGAGAGCCGCGAACGCCAGAAATCCGATCAGGCGGCGCGAGCCTAGCGACTCGGCCGCCTGTTTCGGGGCGTGCTGCGGGGAAATACGTATTTGACCTGTTTCGCTCACACACTGTGCACGATAGCTTCCTCATCGAGGAGGCGACGCAGATAGGCGCCGTAGGAAGACTTTCCTAATTTCTTCGATTGGTCCTCGAGGGCACTCCTGTCTAGCCAACCTTGGCGCCAGGCGACTTCTTCCAGGCACGCCACTTTGAGTCCCTGGCGAGTTTCGAGGACCTGAATAAACTCGGCCGCTTCGAGCAGCGACTGATGGGTTCCCGTATCGAGCCACGCGGTGCCTCTGCCGAGCAGTTCGACCTCAAGCGCATTGTGATCCAAGTAAATGCGATGGAGGTCCGTAATCTCCAGTTCCCCTCGGGCAGACGGCTTCAAACTGCGCGCAAAGTCCGGTGCCTGGCTATCGTAAAAATAGAGGCCGGGAATCGCATAGCTGGATTTTGGATGCTTCGGTTTCTCTTCCAGGGAAACAACGCGCCGGTCCGATGTGAATTCCACGACCCCGTAGGAGCTTGGATCAGCGACGTGATAGCCAAAGATTGTGGCACCACTCGGGCGATCGTTTGCGCGCTGCAAATACCTTGTAAAGTCCTCGCCGTAAAAGAGATTATCTCCCAGGATTAGAGCGGACGATGCGCCGTTCAAGAATTCCGAGCCGATAATGAGGGCTTGGGCGAGACCCTCGGGTCTAGGCTGAATCGCGTATTCAAGTCGTAGTCCGAACTGCGAACCGTCACCGAGCAGTCGCTGAAACAACGGCAGGTCCGGCGGCGTGGAGATGATGAGTATCTCGCGAATTCCGGCCAGCATCAGCACAGAAAGCGGATAATAGATCATCGGCTTGTCATAGACAGGCATCAGCTGTTTTGAGACGGCGATCGTCAGGGGAAAGAGACGAGTCCCGGAACCCCCCGCGAGGACGATTCCCTTGCGGTTCATGGATACTTTGATGGAATCCGCAGATTGACGCAGAGAAAATTCATACAGACGTTGAAGCGTTCAGTTTGCGTCCATCTTTTACATCTGCGGATTTTCCGACCACTCCCTCAGCATCGTGCGAGTTGGGGTGCGGGCCGCCCAGAGCGCGGCTCCTGCTGGTGATTTCGACTCTCTGAGGAGGACTCAACGGAACCGATCTCCGTCCAATTGCGCAGGTCGCGCTCGATGGCTTCATGCACCTCGGTCAGCTGGATCCCCGCGTCATAGAGCTTGTCCGAGTTCATCACACAATTGGAGCGGGGAGTCTTGGCTGCAAGCCGCATGAATTCCTCCTCGCTGGTGAAGAAGGTAAACTCCTTGTCGCATACACCGCTTTTTCTGATCAGGTCGACAACCTCGCGTGTGGTCACGGTCCCTGGATTGGTCATGTTATAAATGCCAAAGGGGATGCGCATTTCCCAGCACATCAGGCTTGCATCCACAAACTCCTGGAGCTCGGAGATCGAGTTCGTGGCGTCCAGCAGATAGGGGTAGCGCATTAGCTTGGTGAGATAGTTGCGCGGGCTTTCGACTTGATCGAAAGGAATGCGTACGCGCCAGATGTAAACATTCGGGTAGCCGGCCAGAACCTCCTCTCCAAGCGCCTTGGTCCCGCTGTAAAAAGAACAGTTGTTCTGCCGGAAGCTGAAGTTTGGAGGATCCTGTTCCGTAAAGCCGGAACCGTCGGGTCGAGATCCAGTGTAAATGCAACCTGATGAAACATGACCCCAGGGGACATCGGCGGCTTCGCAAGCTTGAGCGATTATTCCGGGCAGGACGGCATTTCCAGCCAGGCACTCCGCTTTGTGAATTTCGCAGGCATCCACATTCGGCTTTCCCGTGTATCCGGCGGCATTAATGAGAAACTCGGGCTTTTCTGCACGCAATGCGGCACGCAGAGTTGCGAAATCGGTGTAGTCAACTTGCGAGCGAGTCAGGCTGCGAAACGGGATCTTTCCGCGCTGAAAATGCTTTTCGTACGCACTGCCCAAATAGCCGGTGGCGCCCAATAGATAAATCATGGCTTATCGAAGTGAAAGGTAGAACTCAAAATGCGATCACGCTTTCCAAACTTTGCCTTTTGCGCCCGGAATGACTGCCATTGCGTTCCGGGTGTCCACGATGCACTGCGCCCAATCGGCGAGTTCGTGATAATTTACGCAGGCGTGGGCCGTCGCAATAACGACGAGATCGAATTCCGCGATTGTAGGCTGCTCCCAGGGCACGGATTCAGTTCCCGCCCAGTGCGGGTGTTCACGCGTTGGGCGAATAATCGGCACATGCGGGTCGTGATAAGCCACGAGCGCACCGCGATGCTTGAGCTTCTCGAGAAGCCTGTAACTTGGCGACTCGCGTTCGTCGTCAACGTTGGGTTTATAGGCGAGGCCTAGGATGAGGATTTTGCTTCCCTTGATTGCCTTACCACGCTCATTGAGCGCCTCCGCAACGCGATGCACGACGTAGTCCGGCATCGAGGTGTTGATTTCGCCGGCCAACTCGATGAAACGCGTGCTGTGTTCGAACTCTCTTGCCTTCCAAGTCAGGTAGAACGGATCGATTGGAATGCAGTGCCCGCCGAGTCCCGGCCCCGGATAGAAAGCCATAAACCCGAACGGTTTCGTTTTAGCCGCCGCAATGACTTCCCAGATATCGATTCCCATCGATGCGTAAACGAGTTTCAATTCATTTACCAACGCGATGTTCACACTCCGGAAGATATTCTCGAGGAGCTTGGCAGCTTCCGCAACGCGGCAAGTGGAAACAGGCACCACGACCTTTATCGCTTGGCTGTAGAGCTGCACGGCCTTCTCGAGGCAAGCGGGCGTAAGACCACCGACAAGTTTGGGCACCTCGCCGACTTTGCTGTCAGGATTGGCAGGGTCTTCGCGCTCCGGCGAGAAAGCCAGATGAAAGTTCTCCCCAGCCTTGAAGCCCGATCCGCTCTCAATTACGGTTCGCAAATCCTCGTCGGTCGTGCCGGGATAGGTTGTTGACTCGAGAACAACAAGAGCGCCCTTCTGCAGGTGCGGAGCTATGGCGCGTCCAGTCTCCAGGATGTAGGAGATATCGGGCTCGCGGTTCTTGTTGAGGGGCGTCGGTACGCAGATGATTATGGCTTCGACCTCACTGATCCTGCTGAAGTCCGTGGACGCCGAGAACAATTCGCCATCGACTGCCTCTGACACTTCACCGGGAGAGATATGTTTGATGTAACTCTCCCCTTTGTTCAAAGAGTTGACCTTTTCCGGATCGATGTCGAGTCCGAGAACGCCGACACCGGAGCGCGCGAATTGAAGGGACAGCGGAAGACCAACATAACCCAGGCCGACGACCGCAACGTCCGCCAACGCGGTCCGAGCATTGCGAGGCGAAAGTTGAGGAGTTGGTCTTGAGGTGGATGGCTCAGTGTCGATGGCTGATAGGTGCATAGTTGTTGTGACGGTAAGAAGCTGAAAGGCTGGAAAGTTGAAAAGCTGAAAAACTCTGCGTCCTTTGCGAACTTTGCGCGAGCCTCTTTTTGAACTTAAGGATTGGATTTCGCGCAAAGGCCGCCAGAACGCCAAGCATTTCAATCAAAAGCGGACGGCCGGCTGGGAGACTCGTGAATGGTTCTTTGACAAAATACGAAATTCCTTGCGCTTCTTGCGCGAGTAATAGGAATGATTTCGCGCAGGGGCCGCCAAGGACGCAAAGTGCAAGAGCTGAAAAGCTGCCGCGGACCTCTGACTTCTGACAGTTTCACCTACGAGGTGACCAACTTTCGGAGTTCCGGAACCCTTTCGGCGACTGCTCTGGCGATCTCGAGGGAGGCGGTGGCGGCCGGCGAGGGGGCATTGCACACGTGGATTGCGTTCGGCGCGTTCAGGATCAGAAAGTCATCAACCAACTTTCCGTCAGGCATCAAGGCCTGCGCACGAACTCCCGCATGCGTGGGAACCAGGTCGCTTTCCGTGATTTCAGGGATGAGTTGCTGAAGACTCCGTACGAAGGCCTGTTTACTCACTGAGCGATACATCTCCTTCAGACCTTCCTTGAGGTTCTTCCGGGCGAGCTTCCAGAAACCGCCAAAGGTAAGCGTTTCAAAGAGATCGGCAAAATTGATATCCGTCTTCTGATAGCCCTCGCGCTTGAACGCGAGCACGGCGTTGGGGCCCGCATGAACCGACCCGTCGATCATTCGTGTGAAGTGAACCCCCAAGAAAGGAAACGCTGGGTTCGGCACGGGATAGATGAGGGAGTTGACCAAGTATCGCCTCTCCGGCACGAGTTCATAGTACTCGCCCCGGAACGGGACGATCTTGGCCTCCGGCTTAAGTCCCGTCTGGCATGCTATGCGGTCGCTGTGAAGACCTCCGCAATTGATCAGGAAGCGGGCTTCGATCGTGTCACCGGCGGTCTCCAAGACGTGATTGCCGGCCTTAGACTGAATTGCTTCAATGCGGGTCCCCGTCCTGACTATTCCACCCTGGTTCTCGATCAGTTCGGCGTATTTCAGGCACACGCTGCGAAAAGCGACGATCCCGGTGGAAGGAACTCTGATGCCTGCGAGGCAGCGGACATGCGGCTCGATTTCCCGCACCTCCTCGCTAACGAGCCTGCTGACCGCCAGTCCGTTCGCCAACCCTCGCTGATACAGGTTCTCCAGGAGCGGGAGTTCGGCTTCCTGGGTCGCGACGATTACCTTGCCGCAGATATCGCAAGGAATCCCGTGCTCCATACAGAAATCCACCATGGTCCGGTTGCCCTTCGTCGCGAATTGCGCTTTGAGGCTGCCCGGCTTGTAATAGATACCCGAATGAATGACGCCGCTGTTGCGTCCGGTCTGGTGAAGTGCAACCTGCGCTTCCTTCTCCAGAACGACGACTTTTAGGCCGCTTTGCCGCCTTCCCAAGACCATGGCGACGCCTAGGCCTACAATGCCGCCGCCAATAATGGCGCAATCGTACCTCATACGTTAAAGATCATACGCGTTCTCGGCGTAAAATTGCTTTTATTGTCAGGCACCGCAGTCTGCTTTATCAAGAAGCTGAAGAGCCTATGTCCGACTCCTGCCCTCTTTGTCGATTCAAGCAACCGAGCATCTTCTTTGAACTTTCGAACATGCCAGTCTCGATCGGAGTGCAGTGGCCGTCGGCGGCGGATGCCCGAAATTGCGCAAAAGGCGGTGTGCGCCTCGTCGTCTGCTCCCAGTGCGGATTTATTTGGAACCAAAGTTTCGATCCCGGCAGAATCGAGTACTCGCAGCGATATGACAATTCGCTTGATTTTTCCCCCGTCTTTCAAAATTACGCGCGAGATTTGGCCCGCCGGTTGATCGAGACGTACAAAATTCGCGGAAAAGAAGTCGCCGAACTTGGTTGCGGAAAGGGCCATTTCCTAAATCTGCTTTGCGAAGCCGGGAACAACAGCGGAGTCGGATTTGACCCAAGCTACGAAGGCGCGCGGGTGCAGAGCGCCGTCGCTTCCCGCATCACGTATTACCAGGATTTTTATGGCGAGAAGTACACTTCGCATCGGGCAGACCTTATTTGCTGTCGTCACGTCTTTGAGCATATTTCTGACCCGGTGGGGTTTCTTGCAACGGTCCGTCGCACGATCGGAGACCGCACGGCTGCCGTGGTCTACTTCGAAGTTCCCAATGTACGTTTCATCCTCGAGAAATTTTCGGTTTGGGACATCATCTACGAGCACTGCAACTACTTTGGCCGCGAATCTCTTGGGTATGTATTTCGCTCCTGCGGATTCGAGGTGCTGCGCCTGGAAGAAGCCTATGGCGGACAGTTCTTGTCGATTGATGCAAGGCTAAGGAGTTCGAGCGATGAGCGCTTCGACAGCGCCTCGGATTTGGTCGCCGCAACGCGCATTTTCGCCGAGCGAGTCCGGGCTCGCTTTGAACTTTGGCGGGAGCGGCTTGAGAGGATGGCGGACGAGAAGCAGAGAGTCGTAGTCTGGGGCGGGGGAGCTAAGGCGGTCAGCTTTCTCAACATGCTCGGGATCAAGGATACAATCCCTTACATTGTTGACATCAATCCTCACAAACAGGGCCGCCATATTTCCGGGACCGGTCAGAAGATCGTCTCTCCCGATTTTCTCAAGGCCTTCAATCCGGAAAAGATCGTCCTCATGAATCCGATTTATCGCAGTGAGGTCGAAGGCAAGTTGAGAGACCTCGGGGTGGTGGCAGAGCTTGTTGACGTGTAGGATCGGAGGTCGGAGGTCAGCGCTTTCCTTCGCGTTCTTTGCGCCCTTTGCGCGAGCATGTTTGGGCGAAGGTTTCGCGCAAAGAACGAACGCCAAGAACGCAAAGGAATTTTCAGCGTATCAGCTTTTCAGAATTTCTCTTTCCTTCGCGCGAAACCCGGTTTTCCTATTTCGACATCTGACCTCCGATCCAGGACTTCCGGCTTCTTACTTCAGCGGCATTGTTACGGTAAATCCAGGTCGGAGGGGAGTTCCAGTTGCGGATCCCGACGATGTCCATGTCGCCGTCATCGTCGATGTCACCGATTTCGGCGCTGTAACTGCCGTCGGCTTGAATGGCGAGTTCCTTCCACTCCGTCCCGTCTCCCGAGTTGAGCATCAGCTTGAGACCGCGCTGGTTGGATTGGATCATACCGCCCACAAGTAGATCGATGTGACCATCGAGGTTCCAGTCTGTCGCCTGCAAATTGTGGCAATAATCAACAATCCCGACCGGATGCTTGATCCATGGGCCGGCGCCGTTCGGTGTCGAGGAACGATACCATGCGACTTCGTGGCCAGCTCGCTCGGACTGAGAGAAGGCTACGTCGTTGACGCCGTCGCCGTCGAAGTCGCCAGCCACCACCTTGCACGAATCGGCGGTCCAGTCTCCACCCTGATTGAACCACGCGTCGTCGATGGTGTGGCAGGCGTAGTTTGCGGCAACACGGGCTTCGACAGGAGTGTTCGGCGTCGCGAACCAAAACCCGTTCAGTATGATATCGGGATCTCCATCCATATCGAGATCGCCCGCTTCCATCCCCTCATGAGCGGGATGGGAGAGAAGCACTTCAGTCCAGTTGCCCTTGGTTTCCTGCAGCCACAGCTGTGTCTTACTGTCCATCCGCAACACCACATCCGGACGCCCGTCGCGGTCGAAATCTGCGACGACAATGTCCTTTGCGTATTCGGGACTGCTCCCGATTACGTGTTGAGTGAACTTCGAGCCGTCGCCAAGATTTTCGCACCAGACCGCGATCCCGGGGCGATCGTCGGCGGGGCCGGGTCCCAGTCGTGTAATCACATCTAAGTCACTGTCCCCATCGATATCGGCGAGCTTGAAGTCATCCGCCCGCGGGTATTTATCGGTGCCTGTGAAGGTGATCAAGGTGGAACGCTTCCACATTGGCGCTCGAAACACCTGCACCGTCGTATCGCCCTCTTGAACCCCGACGACGTCGTTGTCGCCGTCCCCGTCGATATCACCCACATCCCGCTCGTAGGCGTAGTAATTCTTGTCGAGGATAACGGGTTCGAAATTCAGTTCGGTTCCTGTTCCTTGCTTCGCCCAGCCCGAGATCATCAAGAGCGTCCACAGGAGCACGGTCAGCGTACAACTCAATCCCCGCGTGGCGCAAAAAACCTTCACGCAGCGTGGGGTTGGGCTCCCTCGAGGGAAAGACTGCGCATCATGTGACAAATCCGCAGATGACGCAGATGGGCGCAGATTGAAGACAAGACGCTTGTAATCGAGTCGCGGGCTCCAGAAATTCAGCATCAGAGCCTTGAGATAGTTGATGGCTTGAGCCTTCTCTCCATCTGCGCTCATCTGCGCAATCTGCGGATAGTTCCTTGCCGGCTGAGGCGCATCTCTGGGATCGCCCGGCTTTACACCGGGAGGATTTTCGGACTCAGTCCCATCCCCGAGAGCATTTCGCGCACTTCTACCTCGTAAACCGGGTTCATGAGAATTACGCAATCGGGCCGGAAATCCCTGAGCGACTCCGGGCTCTTGACTGCATGACCGCTGCCCGGAATGAATTTGCCGTGCTTGTGCGGATTAATATCCACTACGTAGTCGATCTGACCATTCAAGCCGAGCGTTGTAAGGAACGAGACGGCTTTTGAACCGCCGCCCCAAACAATCACTTTTCTGCCTTCGGCTCGCATGCCATTAATCGTGGTCAACCAGTGTTTCTTGATGTCGGAAAACCGCGACGCGAAGCGCGCGACTTCGCGGGTGACCACCTCGAGATCCGCTTCGCCGGGAAAGAAAGCAGTCGTATCCTGAGAGGATGGTCTGCCGGCAATGACGATGTACTGTCCGTCATACTCCACATCCAACTCCAACAATTCGAACCCAGTCTGGCGGAACAAGCGCGCGAGAGATCCTGTCGTGAAGTACGAACAATGTTCGTAGTAGATGTCCCAGAACGCAGCTTCTGTGAGGACGCGGAAGACATCGGGAAGCTCGAACAGAAGAAGTGTATCCACGCGATCTCCGATGGTTCGGCGGATCATCTGCATAAACTTGGCCGTTGGCGCGATATGCTCCAGGGTATGCCGGCAACAAATGACATCCGCTTGCAAATAGGAATATTTCTCGCTGTAGAGATCCTGGATGAATTCGAAGCGGGAGGGCGCGGACGTGTTCAGCCGTTCCGGAACAAACGCAGGATCGATCCCAATTCCTCTGGCCATTCCTTCCTCCACCATCTGCACGAGAAATTCGCCTTTTCCGCAGCCAATCTCGAGAACGCTCTTACCTTGAAGGTGGTATTGCTTGACCCACCGTTTCGCGAGGCTCCGCGCAAAGGCGTTGAACGTGGGAGAGAATCCCTGCGACTCCTCACACGAGGTTGAGTATTCGTGCACCGTAGGATCGAAGATCGTGTTCGCCACAAAGCCGCACTTCGGACAGAATCCCAGCTTGAGGTCGCGCCGCGGATAATCCAGCGCCCGCTCGCGAGTCGGCATCAAGAGGACGCTGTGCACGGGGATATTTCCAACCTCGTAGAAGTCCTCCATCCGCCCCCTATTGCAATTTGGACAAATCAGTTTTTGCGATTCGGGCGCCGAAAGTCCCGTTTTGGTGACATCCCGGCGGGAAGTCTTCGCTTGTTCGACAGCCTCTTTCAACTCAGTCATATTTCAAAAGCCTTTTCTAGCCGTTTTCGTTATGACCTCGCCCAAAGAACGAAGGACGCAAAGAAAACTCCTTCAGCGTTTCAGCGTTTCGGCTTTTCAGCATTTCCTACTTCTCTAGACCACCCGCACTTCTGGCACCGGAATGATGAACTTGCCGCCTCGCTGGCGATATTCCGCCTGTTGCTCCAGAATTTCGTCCTTGAAGTTCCAGGGCAGCATAAGGACGTAGTCCGGCATATCGTGAACGAGCTTTTCTGTCGGCAGGATCTCGACGTGCACGCCGGGCATATACTTGCCGTGTTTGTAAGTATTTCGATCCACTACATAGTCCACGGCTGAGGAATCGAGTCCGGTGTAGTTGAGCAGGATGGTTCCCTTTGCTGCGGCGCCATAGGCAGCTACTCGCTTTCCGTCTGCCTTGATGTTCCGAACCAGCGCTTGCAGATCCTCTCGGATCTTTTCCACCCGCTGTCGAAAGTCCTGGTAATAAGCAAGCCTGTCGAGTCCGCACCTATGTTCTTCTTCGAGGATTTCCTTCAGCGCCGCCGTAGGCGAGCTGATCTTCTCGACATAGAGCCGCAGCGACCCGCCGTGGATGGGGAGCCGTTTGATGTCGTTGAGAAACAGCCCGTGCTGCCGGAAGAGTTTGTCCAAGGCCGTGACGGAGAAGTAGCAGAGATGCTCGTGATAGATGGTGTCGAATTCCTGGTGATCGACAAGGTCTTTGACATAGGGCACCTCGAGAGCGGCGATCCCATTGTCCCCTAGCAGCGTATGGATGCCCTCGACGAATCCATGGGTATCGGCAACATGCGCGAGGACATTGTTTCCAATGATCACATCGGCGCCATTACCCTCGTTCCTCAATTGCGCGGCCACCTCATTGGAAAAGAAGGTTTGCAGGGTCGGCACGCCGGCTTTGCGTGCGGCCTCCGCTTGCTTCGGTGCCGGATCGATGCCCAAAACAGGAATTCCCTTCTCGACGAAGTTTTTCAGCAAGTATCCATCGTTACTCGCGAGTTCCACAACCAAACTGCTGCCGTTAAGTTTGCGACGCGCGATGAGATCCAACGCGTTGGCCCGTGAATGATCGAGCAGGCTTGGCGAGAACGAAGAAAAATAGAGGTATTCCTCTCCGAAGAGGAGATCCGGAGGCACGGTCTCGAGAACCTGAACGAGCGAGCAATCCGGACAGAACCCGACGTCCAACGGGAATTTCGCTTCGACCTGCGCAAGGTGCTCTTGGGCGAGCAGTCGGTCGGAGGGCGGCATCTGACCGAGATCCAGAACGGGTTCGAGACCGGTCCGTCCGCAGCCGCGGCAGGTGGCCTCCTCGCATCTGTGGTGGAAGGATTGGTTATTTGTCATATTAAATTACGCCGCAAGAGCCGCTGTCTGGACAAAGCGAAGGTCTTTGTCGAGCACTCCTTCGTCGATAAGAGCCCGAATGTGGGCCAATCTCTGGTATTTCGGGCCTTCGAACTGATCGAGCGTGACGCCGTATTTCTGATATGCAGCGTAGCATTCTTCAACGCCCCGGCGGGCAGTCCATCGAGGCTCATAGTGCTTGAGCCGCTCCATTGCCTTGTCGAAGCTGACTCGGTAGCATCGGGTGTCGGCCGAGGCACCTTCAGCAAACCTTAGCTCAGAATTGGGGACGACATCGCGTACCATCTCCGCGATCTCCCGCACACGGTAATTCTCCGAAGGCGCGCCAATATTAAAGGCCTCATTGTGCACCTCATCACGTTCGGCCTTGAGCACCGCTACAAACGCGCGCGAAATATCCTCGATGTGCACGATTGGACGCCAGGCGCTTCCGTCACTCTTTAGATGCACCTTGCCGGTCGTGAAGGCCCACGCGGTCAGATTGTTCACGACGAGGTCGAACCTGAGACGGGGCGATACGCCATACGCAGTCGCGTTGCGAAGGTAGGTGGGCGTGAAGTTATCGTCTGCCATCGCCGCAATGTCGCGCTCCGCGTAAACCTTCGACTCGCCGTAGGGTGTTACCGGGTTGAATCCCGAAGTTTCCGTCTTCAGGTCGTCACCGCCCGCCCCGTAGGTGCTGCAAGAGGAGGAAAAGACGAAGCGACTTGCGCCCGCCCGCTTGGCCAACTGTGCCACCCGTACGGAGCCCCGGTAATTGATGTCAAAGGTGAGCTCAGGATCAATCGAACCCAGGGGGTCGTTGGAGAGCCCAGCCAGATGGATCACGGCGTTGACGCCTTCAAAGTCATCAACAACTGCTTCACGAATATCTCTTTCAATGCTTGGGATCTCCGCGATGCCGTCGCAGAAAGTGCTGGCGCGGTACAAATCGCTGTCCATGCCTATCACGTCATACCCCTCTCTGAGGAGCATCGGGGTAAGCACTGTGCCGATATAGCCAAGATGGCCGGTAACTAGAACTCTCATAATTTGGTCAGTTTATTTGTTGAAAAGCTGAAAGCCGGAAAGGCTGAGTGATCTCGCGCAAGGACGCAAAGGAATGTGCGGAACGACGAAAATTAGTATTGCTGCATCGGTGGTCAATTACCCGCTTCAAACTTGGACTACTGATAGACTTTGGCGGTGGGCCCTATGAATTCAGGCTGTAAGGTCTTCTTGGCGTTCTTTGCGTCCTTAGCGCGAGATCATTCAGCCTTTCGAGATTTCAGTTTCTCAGCCTTTCAGATTTTCCTTCTACTCCTTCCAGGTTTTCCAGGGTGCGTCACCCTTTTGCCAGAGTGATTCCAGGAGGACCCTGTCGCGAAGAGTATCCATGCATTGCCAGAAATCGGTGTGACGATATGCCATCAACTGGCCCTCGCGCGAAAGACGCTCCATGGGCTCTCTCTCCCAGGGGGTCTCGTCGCCGTCGATGTAGCTGAATATCTGAGGCTCCAGCACAAAGAATGCTCCGTTGATCCAGCCCTCAGCTGCTTGCGGCTTTTCCGAGAACTCCAGCACGCGGTCTCCGTCAAACGTCATGTGGCCAAATCGGGCAGGGGGACGGACCGCCGTTACGGTTGCCAGTTTGCCGTGTGACCTGTGGAACTCGAGGAGTTTGTTCAAATCGACATTGGACACGCCATCGCCCCATGTGAGCATGAAGGTGTTGCTGCCGATAAAGGGAGCCAGTCGCTTAATGCGCCCGCCCGTGAGGGTAGCGACGCCAGTGTCGATCAACTCGACGTTCCAGTTCGGGTGGTTGTTGTTGTGACGCGTCACCTCGCCAGAACCCAAATTGATCGTCAGATTGCTCTCCACGGAGCAGTAGTCCACGAAGTATTTTTTGATGTATTCGCCCTTGTAGCCCAAGGCGATCACGAACTCATTCAGCCCGAAGCTGGAATAGTGCTTCATAATGTGCCAAAGGATCGGGCGTGAGCCGATCTCGACCATCGGTTTGGGTTTGAGCTGGGTTTCTTCAGAAAGGCGGCTTCCGACACCGCCAGCAAGGATGGCTACTTTCATACTGTACTAATACGCGCGCTAGCCGAATGTTTTCAGCGACCGCGGATTACGCGGAGGGAAACAGATTTAAGACCATGCGGGTAGTTGCTTTTAAGTGGTTGATTTATAAAATATTGCACGCAAAGACCGTGTAGAGAGGAAGAAACTGAAAGCTGAAAAAGCTGAGATCCGAAATCGGAGGGCGGAAGTCAGAGGCCGGAGGTCGGCGCTTCCCATGCGTTCTTTGCGCGAAACCCTGAACCCAAACATGCTCGCGCAAAGGTCGCAAAGAACGCAAAGGGAAGGCGCTGACTTCCGACCTCCGACCTCGCCCTGATTCAGCATTTCAGCGTTTCGTCTTTTCAGCATTTCCCCCGAAAACGTAGGCGAAGCTCAGTGGATAGACCGCCAGAAGGGCCGCGGCAAGCCAAAGAAAAAGCCCAACGCGCCATGGCCCGCCGACAAGCAGACACGAAACCGCGTAGGGGAGACTGCCGATCAGGAACGTAGCCGATATGGTCACGAAATGGCGGAAGCGATTGTCTTGAATGAAGGAAAGGATTGAGTAAACCGGCAAAGCAATCACTAGGACGAGAAGGACTCCAGCCGCAGCGTGGCCGATGGACGTTGGGCCAAGACTCAAATAGATGTTGGGTTCGCGAAGATCAAGCACGGGCTTCAGGAGCTGGTTGTCTCGGAAAATTGTTGAGACGCCGTGATCATAGACTGCAATGAAACGTTGAAGAGAATCCTGAACGACGGATTTGAGACGCAATGCATGCGTGAGGCCGTTCGGGCCATTGATTCCGTTTCGGACTCGAAAAATTAAATCACCTTCTTCCTGCCCTAATGTAAAGTTTCTCTGCCAGATTCCCTCGGAAACACTCACAATACGAGCGGGTTCTCCTACGCTTTGGTCTATCCCAAAGGGACGAACCCAGGCTTCTACGGAAAACGCATTCAATAACTCGATGGCCTCGGTCAGACCGGAAGCAGGGCCGCGGGTTGTCAATAGGGACGGGTGCCTTAAGGCGATACCCTCGCCGTTCGCAAGCCGATCGGGCGCTTTTGGAAGCTCAATCGAGAGGTTCGCCGATTGAAGCGAACCTTGCGGCCAAAGGAGAGGCCCGTGACTTTCTGCGAAATCGTATCCGACGAGCAAATCGGACTTTCGATCGTTTCCCCGTGTCGTGTCAGTGGTCCGCTGGATCTGCTCGCCGGTCAGGGCACGCCCGTAAATGCCGATGTAGCGAATCTCTCCTAGCCACGGCCCCTCGTGATCGAGTTCGCTTCCGACAACCAAGGGAAAATCGGCGCTCCAGTTCAGCTTCGACAAGCGGGGGATCGGATAAAGCCCGGCTGCAAGCCAAATGCCAATTCCCAGGATCAGAGTCCCCGCTTGAACCTGGAAAACGTGGCGGCGGAGCCGCTCCGTCAAAATCGATCGAAACACGCGCAGGCCGGGCCATCGCAGCAACGCCGCGCCGGCCAGAACTGCGGCAGTATTGCAAAGGAGGTCAGTCAACCGAGCATGCCGTGAGGATTGGAGGAGTTGAGTAAATTCAAGCCCCGCGCAGAACACCACAGCCGCGAGCGCCCACCGAACAAGCCCGTGACGGGTCAGTGTGCGTTGATGCGCAACCGCAACCAGGGCACCTAGAATGAAGAAGGCCACGAAGTGCCCGAGCAGCTTGATTCCTGTGTCTGCGGAGCTGAACTGCAGCGCCAGACTCATCCGGCCTAGCAAATCCGCAAGCGAACCCGAAAACTCAAACGGCGCAAGAGTATAGATGGTGATCAAGGTGATCACGACCAGGAGACAGAAACGTTCGGGAGCCAGTTGCGAGGATTTGGCTGGCAAGCAGGCAGCGGGGAGCAAGAAGCGAGGAGCACGGAGCTGGGAAGCTCGGAAAAGTGCTTTCGGCATCGTCGTCGCGGGCTGAGATTGCGCGTTCAGGCGTTCAAAGAGAGAGGTCGGGGCGGAGATCGAAAGTTGGAGACGGAAGTCAGAGATCGGAAGTCGGACAGGAGATCCCGCGTTTAGAACGTCTCGCGCAAGGCCCGCCAAGAACGCAAAGGAATTTCAGTGTTCCCTTTGCGCTCTTTGCGTCCTTAGCCGCGAACCGCGCTTTCAGCATTTCAACATTTTTGTGTTTCAGGCAGTTCGTTTCCCATTTGATTGCGCGGTTTCCTGAAGACGAGAACGCTGGTCGTCAATGACGTCGGTTAGGATATCTTCAAGCGTTCTGTTTGGTCGGAAGCCGATCAGGGACGAGATTCGTGTCGTATCGGGTACGCGTCTCTGCATATCTTCGAACCCCGCTGGATAAGCTTCCTCGTAAGGTATAAACCGGATCTCAGACTTGGACTGTGTCTTCTCGACCACGGACTCGGCAAGCTGCCGCATCGATATCTCGTGGTTTGATCCCACGTTGAAAGCTTTGCCGAAAGCGCCTGGCCGCGTCAACAATTCGACGAGAGCCGGGACGACGTCTTTGGCATGACAAAAGCAGCGTGTCTGAGACCCGTCCCCATAAACCGTGATCGGCAGACCTCGAAGTGCCTGGGAGACAAAGTTAGGAATAACCATGCCATACTGTCCAGTCTGGCGAGGTCCGACCGTGTTAAAGAGTCTTGCGATAACAACGGGAAGCCGTGTCTCCTGATAGTATGCCATGGCGAGAAACTCGTCGGTGGCTTTTGAGTTGGCATAACCCCAGCGGGCCTTGTCTGTTGAGCCCATAATGCGATCGTCGCCTTCCGAAAATGCATCCTTCCTGCTCTTTCCATAGACTTCTGAGGTTGAGGTGATGAGCACGGGCTTGCGGTACCTTGAAGCACTGCTCAGCACTCTTTCTGTTCCGACGATGTTATTAATCAACGACTCGGTCGGCTTGTCGATGATGAGTCGGACCCCTACGGACGCTGCCAGGTGGTAGATGCGGTCACAGTGTCGGATGATTTCGTCGATAAGTGTCTCGTGTCGCACATCCTCGATATAACACTGAAAGCCACTCCGACCTTCCAAGTGTTGGATGTTATTGTACCTCCCGGTGGACAGATTGTCGATGACAACAACCTTTTCGCCGCGTTCGATTAAGTAGTCGGCTAGATGCGAGCCGATAAAGCCGGCTCCCCCTGTGATCAAATGTGTTGCCATAAGTTTATCTTACTATTTCGATTATCATAAGTCGCTATGTAGGCCTGGTCCGGAGGCGCCGCTCTGGGCCTCTCCGGCGGTCCCCCATACTACGCAGGCTTTTTCCCAAAATTGCGAAAGGAAGTGCCAAACAGGATCTGATACTTCCTGAGAAAAGGGCACGTTGTGGCTTCCAACTGTACCTTCCCCGGTTCTCACGCCGGTAGATCGCTGTGGGTGTAGTGCGGAGGGAGGGGAACGAGAACGAATTTCGCGACGAGTTTTTCAAGTCGCGCTCCATCCGGTACGGAATCACCTTTGGTCAATTGCCGTATTTCGGTTTGGCTCAAGTGGCAACTCCCGGGAAGGATTGCCTCTGCGCCGCGGCATTCGCGTCTCATCACCTCGTTCGGCCATCTCAACGTGCGCTCGACCGTATTTTCCGTGGGAGTATTATGGTAAATTGGATTGATGACAAGACTGGACCTCTTCTCGCAAAATGACGCGGGAAAGCGATTATGCACCCGCCATAGATCTTCGTCGCCGCCGATTAGAGTCAAAGTCTGCGAATTGTTCAGCTCTGAAACGGACGAGTTTCTTGAAAGATCGAATTGATACTTTTTAGAAAGCCCGTGCAAGATCTCGGTTTCGTCAAAAAGCCTAGGTGAAGCACAGCTAAAGCACTCCAAATATCCGTCAGGGGATAGCGGAAGTCCCGCCACCATGTTCTGCTGCAGCGCATTGTGGAGATGGGGGAACAACCACAAGGCGCCTGGTTTTGACACTCTTTTGAGCTCGGCAACAATGGCCTTCTTTGAGTGGAGGTAATGAAACGCGTCCAAGCAGAACACCGCGTCAAAATGCTGATCGACAAATGGGCTTAGAACTTCTGCGTCGAGACAAAGATGAATGGAATCTGGAGCCAGGAAGCGTTTTGCAAGGTAAAGGCTTACAAAATCGTGATCAACCGAGACAACGGATAGTTCGGGAAACAAATGCCGCATTAGGAAGCTTGTGTGTCCCGCTCCGCAAGCCAGATCCAGGACGCGAATTGTCTTCGTGGAGGAATTCGCGCGACCATTGAACGGTGCGTGAGAGTCCTGACCGTCAGCCACCCCCCCGGGAAAAGCACTCCGTCGGCGCTGTTCGAGGCGGTCCAGCAGCATCAGGGGGCCGATAGCTGCCAAAAAGCTGGGGTTAGCGTATCGGTGGAGAAGATAGTCCGAGAAAACACTCGGTTTCCTGACCAGGTTGACAGCGTCCTCGAACGAGAGATCCCGTCCGGTCACCAGTCGCTGGCAGTTCAAATAGTATCTAAGTTGATGCCATCGGGAGCGGTGTGCCCATTTCACCCGAAATAGGTTCATCGCCTGGAGGAGAGCCCGATGCCCATTGCCCTGTCTTATAAGGTCGACCACGCTCGAAAGCCCATCAACGTGCTGGAGAATAGGTATTCCCTGCACAACCGGATAATCGTTACAGGCGCATCGAAGGACTCCGTAATTGATGGCATTCGGCTTCTGATCCGGCAGTCGAAACGCCAGTTCGATGCCAGAACCACAATAGGGACAGTGCAGCTCAGAGAGAAGGGAGAGGCGCATTCCCGATGTCTTCGATGCTTCGATCGAACCTAGTCGAATAGAACTAAAAGCGTGCCTAAGAGGTCCTAAGTTCTTGTCGAAAATCATGCGTCCGTAGGTCGATTTTGAATCTAGCTGAGCGGTAGCGCAAGAGTGTGACCCACGTTCCACTTCATCGTTGGATAAGACTTTTCCAAGTGGACTATCTTGTAGCCGAATTCCGCAACGAAGCTATCGAGCTCCGTCCACCGCCGTTCAAATGACGCCTTGTCGCCGTCGTCGATCTCGTATAACAGGACGGGCTTCGAGTTTGCGATCGTTTTTGTCATTCCCTGTATGACATCGAGTTCGACGCCCTCGACATCGATCTTCACGACGTTGGGCGGCCTCAGCTTTTCCTGTTCAATAATATCGTCGAGGGCGACGACACGGACATTCCTCTTTAAGCGAGGGTCCGACGGCTTGACGACTGAGCTAGATAGCGAGGAGCCTCCGTCCCATCCCGTCAAGAGCAGCTCTGCGTTCTCGGAAACTCTCCCCACGGCGACGTCGAGGAGCAACAGATTACGATGATTATTGAGGCTCGCATTCTCACGGATGGACGCCGCGTTTTCGGCAACAGGTTCGAAGGCGTAAACGAGGCCTGCTGAACCGACGAGTTTTGCTGCAATAAGCGAAAAGAATCCGACGTTTGCACCGATATCGTAGAACACATTGCCTGCGCTGAGAAGCCGGGCGAGTTCCTTCTGCACAGGGATCTCACTCGATCCGGTGATGTATTCACGATTCTGTGGAAGCCTAAGTTTGATTCCCGCTCCTTCACCTCCTTCAATTGTCCACACTCGTTCTTGCAAAAGCCGTTGCCCTAGGCCCTGCAAAAAACCCGATGAGAACAACCGCAATAGAACTCTTTGATATGTCATGATACGGGCCAATTATTCGTCGCTTCAGGATACTCGATCCTTCACGACGAAATCCTGGAAGACGCTGCCGGTGTCGTTGCCCCACTCCCAGTTCGCAACGATTCCTACCCGGTTAATCGCGAGAGAGTCCCACTCTGGGTAAACGTCGCTTAGCGCCCTGTAGAGGACGGGTTCGCGGTTGATGAAGGCAAGAAAATGCCTGCCGTCGAACACGATGCGAAAGTCGTGCGGCACCCCCAAATGCATCCGATTGCCAACGTTGCTCCAGACAGCGTCATACAGTTCTTCGAAGCCGTCCATCTGGAAGAAAGCCGCGATCGACATGGCGGGCCAGTCCCCTATGAACGCGCTCAGGATAAAGTAATTGCCGGGATCCTGCCAGAAGATCAAGCCGGCTCGTCCCTTTTCGCCGAACCCCTTCCGTGTCCCCGGAGGGGTGATCGTGACTTCCAGGTCGGCAAAACGTGGATTGGCCCATTCGAGGGTGTAGGCTGTGCGACCAGGGCAAGGCTGCTCGACCGATCCGAAGACTTTGGCAGATGCATGACCGGTCAACTGAATCACTCCCCGTCCTATATTTTTCCTCCACTTTTTGCCGCCGAATGACGTCTGATGCCCGGCAAGGTCACCCGGAGGACCTTGAAAGTCGTCACTTATGACAACCTGATTTCCCTCCGCATGCCACGGTTGGTTGAAGGTGAACGCTTGGGGAACTGGGATGCTTCGTGGATGGGCTTCGAACGAACGCAGCCATGCGCTGTCCTCGGTGGCAATCGCTCGAATTCCTGCACCCGTCGCATCCTGCAGGCGAGTGTCGGAAAACGTGGTACCATAGACAAGATCGCCATTGAGGTAGAGTCGGATGTTCTCACCGTCGTCAAAAACCTGAAGGGAATTGACAATGTTCGGCGTGAGACGGGCGTTCTTGGTTGCAGGAAACTTGCTCAAAAGTCCGCCTTCCTTAGTTGAAAGCTGACATTGCTCGCTGCCTACCTCAAAGCACCAGAAGTTGTCTTCATCCTTGGCGCGCCAAATGATTGCGATACCCTCGACAAGTTTATGCGTTGACTCGATTATTACATGCACGAGGCCGACCGGAGCGCTGAGAGAAAGTAAGGCCAAATTCGCCGGTCCCACTCCGACTGCCCCTCGCTCGGTCCTCTGGAATTCTCCTTCGTGAACGTTCCAAATTCCGTCGGTCTCGGCAGCAGAGAGGTCGAGTGGGCCATTGCCCGTGAGCGTATCCGCTCCGTGTGCCGAGCCATACCAGTTGGCGAACTCCGGAAGTAGCGCCACCTGCGTCTGATAAACTCTCGTATCAGCGCGGAAGCCTATCTCGCCAAGCACGCTTTGATGAATTCCCGCGTAAATCTTCTCGTCAGCGTTAAAGGCGTCGATCGCTAGCAGTCGCAATGTGGGATAGGTTCCCAGTCCAGACGCGCCTGCCATCGAAGCGGCGTAATAAGCGGCTCCTTTTTCGCGCAGGACAACGATGTAGTACATTTGGATGTTCTGAACGCCACGAACCGTCGGCACACACGTGGATCCCGTTCGCGCCCAGAGCTCGCCTCCTTCGGGCACAATGGCGTGCACAATGAGGGCATTCCCTCGCTCCAAAGGATTCACGGGTGCTTCGCTCGGAAACCATCCCACCGCAAGATTCTCGTCGAGCGGAGTCACCTGGAAGAATCGCGTTCCGCTTCTGATCCACTGCACTAAGCGCCGCCATATGAATCGCTTCTGAGGGCTCTGAGTCCAGGAAATGAGACGCTTGATCGGTACCTCTGTTTCGGTTCCTATCGCCCAGCGCCAAAGCCGCATCTTGAAACCATCGGGGAGAGCCAAGGTTCGAGAGATATTGTGGCCGTTGACGAGAAAGGCGCCGAACGCCAAGCCGTTGCGCCGTGTGAAAGGCCCATAGGCGATCCCTGATCTCCCCCAGCCGGGATTAACGAGAGGCTGGATGCGCAGAGCGCCGTTGTCGATACCTATGATGCCCTCCTCGTCCTTCCCTTTTCGCACAGTCCCATTGCGAAGATCCGTGCCAATCACTCGGCCGGCTGCCAGGTCTTCCGAGAAGTTATCAATAACAAGAACAGTCCGATCGACACTCACGTTCGATTGCGCCGTGTGAAGATCCGTTGTGGAAGCATGCATTAGAGCGAAGGAAAACCAGTGAACCTAGACAAATAAGTTTTAAGCCTAAGAGAGATTAGATGCCAAAGATTTGAATTCTTAAGAAAAAAGGCAAGATCCTGAGATCTTTTGCAGGACGCTCCATATTAGGCAATGATTCTCTTTTTTTATTCCTCCGAAATGCTGACAGGGGCTCGCTGGAAAGACTGCTTCTCATTTCGTGCCATTGACCGCTGCCGCTTGATCATGCACACGGGCCACCTGGCCGGCGATCGCGTTCCACGAAAACAGGCTCAAGGCACGCTCGCGTGCTGCTACGGCCATCCGCCTGCGCAAGCTGCTGTCATTGAGAAGGTCACACAACGAGGAAGCAAGAGCGTCCGAACTGTTGGGCTTCACCAGAAATCCGGTAGTCTCGTGAGCAACCGCTTCCGGGACGCCTCCTACAGCGCTCGCTACGATGGGCAGACCGGCGGCCATGGCCTCAACAACAGTCAGTGGAAATGCGTCCGAGAGCGAAGAGTTTACAAATACCGTTGCCCTGGCGTAGTGCTCCGCCAAATCCCGATGGGCCACGTTTCCGTGAAATTTTACGCGCTCCTTCAGATGATCAGGTATTCGACCTTGGATCTCCGCAAAGTAGTCCCCGCGGTAGAAGGATTCCAATCCCCTCACGTTCGGATCATCACTCAAAGACACAATGTAGTCGGCTGGTAAACTTCCAGCCCCCCCAACGACGTCAAGACACGCTGTGGGAGCATTTTGAGCGACCGTCTTAAACGCGTCCACAAGCAAGTGAAGTCCTTTCTCCGGGGAGATGCGACCAACAAAGAGTATTCGCAGCGGGTCCGGAGGGTTCGCAACGACCGCTTCCATCGAAGGGACGAAATGTTCGACATCGCTGCCATTGAAGACCACATGGCACTTTTGCCGGAGATAGGGAAATCGTGCCAATACCTTGTTAACGATATGACCGCTGCACCCGATTATTGCGTCCACCGATTTGATTCGCCGCGCGATCATTTTCGGATCGAGCTGAGAAAGCCACTCGCAATTCATGTGCAAAACGATCCGGGCGGAAGGATTTAATGCGCGCACAATCGGCACGAACTGCGAAAAATTATGAACATGTATGACGTCGGCGTGCCATTTCCGGGCGTGCCAGGCGGCTTGCACAGCGAATCCGAGATTGTGCAATGTCGAAGCATACGCAGGGCGGAGAGTTTGCGGATTCGCGTGCGAGATGCGCCGCCACAAGTCCAACACCCTGGTGTGTACGGCGTTGATAATCCGGTTAATTACGGTCGGCACATACAAGTAACTTATGCCTTCATGAACATTGCGGGTCGTCGCGAATCGCCGCTCTCCAAACTCAATCAACATTAGGGAGTGCTCTCGACTGAGACGTTTCGCAGTCTCATAGGTCCACGTTGCGATTGAGCCATGCGCCTTCGGCGGGACAATTCGGCCGAGCCCCTGGGATAGGAAAGCGACACGCCTCTTCATTTTCACCGGTCCCTCGCTCATTTATTGTGCGCGCCCTGCATACTTGTAAGTTCGGAAGAACTCATTGGATTCAAAGAAACGCGGGAGGAACTCGCCTTGGCATACGTCGGCGAGCACGGGCCACCATTTGTCCACAACGAGGCGCGTCATTTGCGACTCGTACTTCGTAAGAGCATCCTGTTTTTGCGATCTAACGCTCACGATGTCCACGGCCGTGTTGAGATTCATCAAAGCTGACAGTCCGAACAAGTTTCGGCAGGTGAGTTTCAGCAACCGACGTGTATCTCCACATTTGAGTAACGGAACCCAGGGCCAGTGATACCAGAACCAAACCAGATATTCCAGAACCTCGGGATGTTGTCCGACGCGGCTGAGTGCCCGGAACACAATTTCGGTCGTCACGTTATGGTCAGCAGACCAGAGCAAGGGCTCCAGGGTGCTAGGAACAAATACCTGCTGACAGCTAAGGTCCAGGAGAAGATCCGCAACGCGTTGGGTAGCTTCGTCAGCGTATTGCGTCAGGCGAGTCTCGGGAAAATTCAGAAATCTGACATGGCTTTCGTTTACACCCAGGGAAGCCGCCGCCTGAAGAGCTTCATTCCGCCGCAGCTCAGATAAGCGGGCTCCCTCCATCGCGTGGGCATGCGACCTGCTTCCATCAGTCATGAATACGAGGTAAACGGTTGCCCCCTCTTTGCGTTTTCGTATGATCGTGCCGCCGGCGCCGAGGGTCTCGTCATCGTAGTGAGGCGAAAAGACCACGGCCGAATCCCGCATTTCGATCGTAGCCTGGCGGCGCGCCCGGCTTTCCAGCACGCCAAGGGAAAGGTTTCGATATAAGTGGCGCATCGTCGAGACTTTCACTTGCGATCCGCAGATGACGCAGATGGGCGCAGATTGAAGACTAGACGCCTGTAATCGAGTCGCAGGCTCCCGAAATTTAGTGGCACAGTCATGGCAGCCCCGATTGCCGCATGCGGCTGCTTGTCCCTTTCTCTATCTGCGTCAATCTGCGTCATCTGCGGATTGTCATGATAGCGCCGAACCCGCCGCGATCGAGACTTCAGTCTGCGGGTTCAAGACTCTCGAGCGCATGATCATCCACTCTTGCACACACGGCCGACGCTCGTCTAGAGCGGCGGGCCAATGCTCCCGCGGTAGGGCCTTCAGTCCCGGATAGCGCTCAGAAGCCGGTTCTCTTGTCCGGGAAGATATTCTCTCGATTGCGTGAGATTCCCTAAAGCGCTCGTAGAGAGTGGAGGAGATGCTTGGATTAATGAAATCGTGGATCTCAACGATGATGTCCGCTTTGCGAAGAGCGGGTGCGAGTTGGGGATCCAGCAAGTCGTACTCCGGTCCATCACAATCCATGAACAAAAGGGTTCGGCCATTTATGAGCTTTTCAAGTCGCTCGGGATTGCAAAGGCCAAGCAACTTGACCCGCGACTGAACGTTGTTTAGCGCGAGCAGCTTAGAACAACGCTCCAGGGCCTCTTCATCGATATCGAAGCCGAATACCTGGGCGCGCGGCATTCTGAGTGCTAAGCCGGTTAGCCAATAGCCTGAAGCACAGCCCACATCCATGATGCGATCGCAACCCTTCCGGATAAAGGTCTCAACCGCCGGGACAAGCTCTTCTTCATAGCAACCCAATAGCTTTGGAACCAAGCATCCCTCATCTGCGTCTCGAATACAGACCATTCCTTTGAAGGGTCCGTTCTGAACGATGGCGCCGCGGCTCCTAATGACACGGTTCGCGAGGCACTGTTGGTAAACCAAGGATTTGGGCCAAGGATCCATGGGCAACAGCCACTTGATGGCCCATGTTTGGAGTGACAGAGGCAGCGGAAAGCTAACGATGACGCGCTTCAAGACAGCGGCTAGCGCGCGTTTGATACTTTTGAGGATTTTTCTCATAACGTCTCTCTAATGTTCGAGCAGTTGATCTTACCCAATGTCGGCGTGCCGGCGGAATGCGGCGAAGGGCGCCAGACGAAGAATCCGTCCCAGGAGGTATTCGGCCGGTGAGTCGCCGCCCAGAGCACGATCCACGCCCAGTATCACCACGGCGTTCACAATGGCAAAGAGGCCGCCCATGACGAACAGGCCGATCCAGCCTGGCCCTCCCCACCAGTCGCGCAACGCAATTTGACCAGCCGTTAGACCACAGCCCAACGCTATGGGCAACCCAGCCACTCGAATCAATAAAACGATGGACTCTTTTCCATACAGGTATAACCAGCCGCCGAGAAGTCCACCGAACCACGCTATCGCGCTAAGCACATAACCGTAGCCGACTCCAAGAGGTCCAAGCGACGATACGAGCAGCAGTGTGGTCACGAGCACGATTAGCCCCGCAAGAGCCATCACCAGTGTGACGAAGCTCGGCTTCCCCATTCCGCGGAAAAGGGTCGCAATCGGAGCAAATCCCGAAGGCGCGATAAAGCTAAGGGTGAGCAACTGCCCTACGGCCGCACTTTTGCGAGCGAAGTCCGGATCGATCCACAAACGCAAAAAATCGGGCATCAGCACCGCCAGGGGAAAATAAAGAACCACACCGCAAGTAATAGCAGTCCAGGTGGAGGTTACCAAAAGAGTTCGCATGCTTTCGGGATCACGGCTGGCACTGAACCTCGGCATCAAGGTCTCAATGCCACTGACAACAACCGTGTGAAGGCGATGGGCGATATTATCGGGGGTTCCAAGGTATGCAACGCTGGCTGTACCCACCCGATTCCCCAGGATAAGTTTGCCGCCTTCCCGATAGATCGTAAGAAAAATATGGGTTAGAAAGGAGAAGACACTGTAGCCGAGGATCTCCCGCATTCCCGAAAAGGACATAGCGGGAAAGCAGCGAACGCCGGGGAGAAGCCTTCGCGCTACACCGATCTGCACGCCAAGCATCGCGCCAGCCACCAGCACTTCCCACGCGACTATGTGCACCACACCCAAACCCGCCAAGACGAGAAGAATCACGCCGAGTGAACGGACCATGCTCTGAGCCAAACCGATCCTGCTGCTGATATCATACCTCTGCATGGCCATCGGAATGGACCGATAAGCATTCGTGATCATTCCAAAAGAAAACAGCAGGGCGGCTAGACGCAGCAACCATTCAACCGGGTATTGCCCGCCCGTTGGCACTTTGACCCATTGTGCGACCATTGGAGCGCCGGCGAACAGAAACGCAGAAATTATCGAACAGATGGAAAGGTAGAAAGTTACTGTGGCACGCAAGACTCGATTCACGCCCGCCATGTCCCCGTCGCCATAATAATGAGCGATAAATCGCAACGTGGCTTCCCCGACTCCGAAGTTTGCCAGACCGAGGACACCCGTGATGGACCAGACAAGCAGTAGAAGTCCCCACTGATCCGCTCCCAGATGATGGATCAGCAATGGAGCAAGCAGAAACGTGATTACAATGCCAAACAGCGTTCCGAACGCATTCCAGGCAGCGTTGGTCAACGCCCCGCGCGGCCGTGCCTTCACTTCCTCTACTTCACTCATTTTCTGCCTTTTCGTCTCCTCAGCATTTCCCTCCGCGTCCTTGCGCGACCCTAGCATCTCAGCCTTTCCCTTCCCCCCAGACTCGCGCAAAGGTCGTAAAGAACGCAAAGGAACTGTAGCCGGAGGCCAAGACTCATAGGTCGGCCGTAAAGTTTTTTCAGATTGTTCTCCAACCTTGGCGTCCTCCGCGTCCTTAGCGCGAGACCATGATCCCATACAGTGCCTCGCGCAAAGGTCGCAAAAAGCGCAAAGAATTTGATACGCATAGAGATCTGTTTTCAGCGGCGTGAAATCTTACGCTCTCCGAAGAAGTTCTAATGCGACGCTCAGCCCTGACTAGCGTACCCGTTTGGATTGCGTGACTGCCAGTTCCACGCGTCGCGACACATAGCTCTCAGGTCGAGTTCGGCTTTCCATCCAAGGGTTTTCAGGGCCCGGTTCGCATCTGCGAAGTTGATCGCGACGTCTCCCTGGCGACGGGCGGCAAACTCGTAGGGCACCGGGACGCCGGTGACTTCTGAGAAAGTGGAGACCAGTTCCAGCACGCTCGTGCCGCGACCCGTTCCGAGATTGACGGTTAAGACCTTATCGCCGTTAGCAGCCAGGGCGCGCAAAGCCGCCAAATGACCATTCGCCAGATCGACCACGTGGATGAAATCGCGAATCGCAGTTCCGTCTTTCGTCGGATAGTCCTGCCCCCAAATCGAGAGCTTGCTACGCCGTCCCACGGCGACTTGCGAGACGTATGGCATCAAGTTGGTCGGAACCCCGCGGGGATCCTCACCAATTGTTCCCGACTCGTGAGCGCCGACCGGATTGAAGTAACGCAAGATGGCGAATTTCCAATTCGAACCGGGTATTCCCGCGGCGTCGCGTAGGACGTTCTCAGCTACTAGCTTGGTTTGCCCATACGGGCAGGCGGGGTTGAGAGGCGCGTCTTCGGTTATCGGAACAGCGGTTGCGTTCCCGTAAACGGTCGTTGATGAACTGAACACCATTTTGGTCACTCGAGCCTCCGCCATCGCCTGCAGAAGCCGCAGCGTGCCGACTACGTTCACGTCGTAATATCGCAACGGCTGGGTGCACGACTCGGAGACCGACTTCAATCCGGCGAAGTGAATAACGGCGTCCACTCGGGACTCCTGCAGAACCGCAGTCACTTTCGGTACGTCGCGGATGTCGGCGACCACAAGCGTCGGTTTGCGGCCGACGATCGAGCCTATTCGCTCAATGACGCACGCGTCAGAGTTGTCCAGATTGTCGACAACGACCACCTCAAAACCGGATTGCATGAGCTCGACCACCGTATGGGAGCCGATATAGCCAGTCCCGCCGGTCACCAAAATCGTTCCATTATTCATTGATTAGTCTTTACGCAGGGTGAGAGGCGAGGGTGGGCGAGGGACCTGGTCGCGTTTGCGCGGCCGTCAAGGGCCACCGGCTATTGGATTGAAACATAAATCCTATGGACTCTGTGTTTAATTGTCTAAGCAAATAAGAGCGGTGCCCTGATCTATTGGTTCTCTTGTCAGTTCGCTTCCACACCTGTGGCCAAGACGGGGGCAGCAGGCCTTGGGGCGGTTTGCGATTCCGCTGTGGGTACCGGCAATGGACTTGAGCGCGACGGAAAGAACCTGTCCCGCAAACGCAGCACGGGCCACTCGACAAGCTTGCTAGCCACCACACCGGCAAGAATTGCTCCTGCGCAGATAAAAAATGCGGCGATCACCCACGCGAGCGGGGTCATCGTTCCGGTGAAAGCGAGCATGCGACCACCGAATTCTCGCTCCAGAATGCCCATTGCTGTCACGTGCCACAGGTATATCGCGTAAGAATACACGCCGATCCACGCGACGAGAGAGGCGGCGGGTGAAGTAAAGAAGGACCAACGTCCGAAATCAGTCGCCCGAGTGTGATACGCGGCAAGCAGAAAGGCGGCCGAACCGAGGAAGGTCCCCGTCAAGCCGAGCGTGCGAATCAGCGCAGTTCCCGGTTCGATAAAGCAGTTTGGCAGCCAGAGGAGGATACCGGCAAGGACCAGGGCGCCTCGCCAGCGCCGCGCCGCGGCGAACTGCTCGGGAAAGTATTGCGCAACCCCACGGAGGCCGACTCCAAATAAGAGGGCGTCCAGACGCAGGTGGCTCGCGGACATCTTCACGGCAAATGGATCGCTGGTCCAGACGGCAAGACCGCGAAGTGCCAGGCACAGGAGGGCGATTGCGCCGCATAACGGGATAATCATCCGCATGCGTCCCATCGCGGCCAGAGCGAACAACACGACTGGCAGTATCAGATAAAAATGCTCTTCCACCGCCAAGGTCCATGTGTGCCCGGCCGGATTGGTTCCCACGTAATTCTGCAAGAACAGCAGATTTGGCCAGTATTGTGCCCACTCCGCTCCGAAAGTTGCCAATGCGCTTCCTCCCCGGATCCACTCCTTCGCACTCGGCATCAGCATCAGGTACGCAATAAAGACAAAATACGCAGGATATATCTTGAGACCGCGCCGGACGAGGAATCGCGGCACATCAATCTTTCCATTTTTGGCGAATTCCGAGATCAACAACCCGCCGATCAGGAAACCGCTCAGCACGAAGAATAGTTCAACGCCCAGCCATCCGATTTGGTACCAGAACGCGGCGAACGCCCCGAGCATTCCATCTGGACGCGGAATTTCAAGGTGGCGGCCAAAGACCAGCAGAATTGCTACCCCGCGCAGCACATCCAACTGGAGGTTTCTCTTCTTGCCGGGATTCATGTTGGGTTCAATTGGTTACGCCGCCGATCGATTTTTTTGCAGAAAACCGTTCGAGTCGCTCCAACCGATCAGAGGTTGGCGCGCGCGAGCTTGTTCTCTCTCGTGGTGGCTAGTTGGCGTTTCACTCGATCCTTAATCCGGCCGCCGGCGTTTCGGAAGCGCCGCCAGTAATGCACGGCGGGGATCGCCAAGCAGCACTTGAGCCTTTCGACAGGCGGAAGCGGGGAACGGAGTGCCGACTTCATGAGTTCAAGGACCATTCGCTCCCAGTTTGGGAGAACGAAGAGCTTCCGAGCGGCGGAAGGGTCATACCAGGCAGCGCGCGCCCGAGCGCCCGGATTGGCCTTCATCGAACGCTTGGGATGTGCGCGCAACCGAAACAACACCTCGTCAATTTCCCAGATCTCGCCGAGCATCGCCAATTCGCCCAACAGAACGTAATCCGCGCCAAAAAAGCGGCCGATTAGCTGTGTCCTCTTGAGATGCTTCGTTCTGTACAAACCAAAGACGGGGTCGCACATATTCAGCGCCCAAAGGAGGTGTCCCAGCCGGCGGTGAGGACTCGGATTCCAAGACGCAATGCGATCCAGTGGAGCCTCCAGCGTCTTGCCGTGTTCGTCGATAAGCTCCGCTAGGGGATAGACCATGGTCACCGAATCAGGCGCCCGCTCCAAGACTTCGACGCAGCGTCGAATCATGCCGGAGCGACATTCATCGTCGTGCGCGGCCCATTTGAAAAACTCTCCGCGCGCGAGCTCGAAAACCTTGTTGTAATTTCCCGCCGCTCCGATGTTCGTTTCGTTGCGATAGTATCGGATCCGCGGGTCGGTTGCGGCGAGTTCGCGGCAGATTGATTCCGTTTCATCGGTGGAGGCATTGTCCGCGATGATTAGCTCGAAGTCCTCGTAGTCTTGGCTCAGGAGTGACGAGACAGAGGAACGAAGGAAGTCTGCGCCGTTAAACACCGGCAATCCTATGCTAACTCTTGGGTTGCTCATCTCACGATCTCAAGAATTGGGAATAGTCCGCAGATGACACAGATGGGCGCAGATGAAGACCAAATGCCTGTATTCCAGTGGCGGGCTCCCGAAATTTAGGTAACAGAGCCTTGGTCAAACTGGAGGCCTTGAGATCGTTGATGACCTGAGCCCCGTGAGTCTGCTTGTCCCTCTCGCCATCTGCGTCAATCTGCGCCATCTGCGGATTGAGAAAACTTGTCTTATTTGCTACGGCTTTCACAATTGAAGAGCTAGAGTCTCTCAGGCCGTTCTCGCCTTCACGATAAACCTCGTCGCAAGTGCAGGCTCCAATGCCTTGAGTCCGATTTTCCGCAAGAGGATTCTGGATCCTTCCATTACGGGAACGATTCTTTGGATATCATATGCCGCTTCTCGAAACCAGCGCCGCAAGCGCTTCACGCTGACAGCTTGGAGCCCGCTCGTTTGAAATGTGGGGACTAACGGTCTGTTGCGACCACTAAGGCAGTCTCTAATCCAGGATGCGGGCTCACAGGTGTTGGCGACGCTGGCTATCAGGAGTGCCCCAGGCAGAAGCGCGAGGCGAAGTTTCCGCAGCCAGGCCGAGGGGTCTTCCACCAGGTGCAGAACATCCGCCAGCATCACCGCATCAAACCGTTCGCCGTTCAAATCGGCGATTGCGCGATCAATTGGTCCTTCCACTGTACGGATCCCGTCGCGTCTCAACTTAGCACCGAAAACGCCATCCAGAGGCACGGCACAGACATTCACTCCCAGCCGGCTCAGCCGAATCTCGTCCACCCCCGAGCCGCAGCCGACCGACAGCACGCTCTTGATTGAGGAGGGAATTTCACCAAGCAGTTCGGGATCGGGCTCGTAAAGTACTTTTGACCAGCGAAAGTCCGGGGCACTGCTTTCTACATTGAAGAGAGCCCCGTTCCAAGTGCGGGTACGATACCGATTGCAGAGGACCTTTGCCTGAAACTGCAGGTCTTCGATCGGAATTCCCATGTTCGCGTAGTATTTATTCGGGAGATGCGGAACGATAAAATCGTCGATTCGCGAAACGCATACCATCCGTCGGAGGCCGCATTGGGTAAAGAGATCAGTCGCCGCAGCCTCGAGCATCCCATACCTCTCTGCGTGCGGTTCGACGAGGAATCCGCCAGAGGCAATCGCTTGCAACAACTGGCGGCGGGTGACCATGAAGCAACCGGAATGAAGATTGGTCAACTGAGCGAACAAATCGTCATGGCGCTCGACTACAGTCTCCGGCCGCCAGCGAAAGTGGTGATGAATGCTGGTGATGTACTTTTGCCCTTCGGGACTCGTTTCTGAGCGCACAAAGCCTAAGATCTCATCCGCTTCAAGCTTGGCTTGCGTGGACAAAAAGGCATCGACATGCCGCTCGGTGAGAAGCGTGTCATCTTCCGCGTAGATGAAAAGGTCATACTCTTGCGCATTCTCGGCGAAGACTCTTCTGTGTGCGAAAGGCAATGAATGCGGGTCGCGAGAAGGCAGGCCGGCCACGACTTCAGCGTCTCGAACTGGCTTGTCCTTGTCCGAGAGAACCAGCACTCTTGTCCGCATCTTGAGTTTCCGGTATTCCGCGATGACCCTCTCGAGGTAATGGTCCTGGGCCGTGCCGTAGCTTGCAAGCGCAACAAGCACTGAAGGGGTATACTCCAGAGATTCCGCCTTTTGAGGAGTTGCCGGAAGATCGATATTCACTCTGCTTTCACCGCATGGGGCACTTTTGCTTCCGAAAATGAACCGCTTCGTTCGCGATCGTCCAATCGCAGGGGTTTAAAATAGTTCCGGCGGATGATGCGCCGGGCGGTTCCCAAGGTGGAACGAAGCTTGTCTTCGAAGGACAGGCGCAACCAGTTTTTGAACAGCGAGAACCCCTTCAATTTCGGAGCCGGGAGGCCGAAGGCCCGTAGTGTTGCGCAGCGTCCCCAAATGGCGCCCCGCTTCTGGAAGAGATTCTCCTGAGATTTTAACAACTTCCACGGCTCGGCGGGTTGAAGCTTTACATAGCCGGATTCGATCGCGCCTCTCACAACGCGTCGGCCTGCCTCCGTGCGAACCGCGAGGATAGAGCTGCCGGGCTCGCCTTCCTTAAGCTCGCGATACCACGGGTCGCCGCAAGAAATATCGGCGTCTTCGCCTGTCCCATCCGGACAGAGATGGGTTGAGAATGGGCGATAGGCCTGAACAAACCCCCATGATTCCTTGTACGTTTTGAAATGCGACGGCGAAGAATCACCTTTGAGAGTTACCGCGAACATGCCGGGCCAGCCATTTCCCCGGTAGCGGAGGTCCTGTACATCGGCTGGATTCACGCCCATGGATTCCAAAAGCTTCAGGGTACCTTTCCGGGCCGGGGAGCCTGCACAGAAGAAGGAAATGCTGACACCCACCTTCTTGTCCAACTCGGGTCGCAGAGCGCGCGCCTTTCGAAGCGCCGTGACCTCGGTCGGTTGGCCGATGAAAACGCACGGTCCGGGTGCAGACTCGACCAAATCAAGTCGATCACAGGCCGAAGCCGGCGCGTAGCGCGACCCCGTTTTGGCCATAAGTTGCGTCCGTGTACGGCTCAGAGTGGTCTTGTTTCTGAGCGGATCGTCGGGGTCCTGCCCAATGTGAAGCACGCCGTGCATAGCCTCCTTCTCCAAGCAATACAACGAGAGCGCGGTTATCAATCCACCCGATGAACCCGCCGAGCGAATTTCCGGATCGGCAGCATGTCCTTCCCAGATCTCCAGCACGGGTCCGTAGTATGGCTTTACCTCTTCGATCAAGCCGGGCGTCGAATTGATCGATGTGTGATCGTTCTCGTAAGCCGGGCAGACGTCCAGGCAGAGTCTGCAGGAGCCGCAGTCATTGGCTTCGACGACAGGTCGAACGCCCTGCTCGATAAAGTCCACCAGCCGGATCTCTTGTTTGGGGCAGATATAGGCGCACGCGCCGCAGCCCAAACAGAGTCGCCAGTCGGTGATATCCTTGACGGTCTTCAAAATTGTCCCTTGGTAGTAAACCAGATACGCGACGCCGCAGTTTGTTTGCGTCCGCTGTTCGAACTACGGCCGAGCTTTCTTAACGACTGTCAAGAGGATCGTGGATGATTTCTACGGCGTGTGGCCATTGTTCGCGGTTTTTTTAGTCGATGTGATCCGACTTCGCCACTTGGTCTTGATCTTGTCGATCGCTCCAAGTCGCTCTGCGATTCGCCGACCTGCTGCCCCACCATAATCCACAATTGCCACTCCGGTCTTTGCCAGCAGATTTCTCACACTGCGCCGATAGAGCCGAAGGGAGCCTTCCTGCCATGAATTGTCGCCAAAACGTTCCTTGTAGAAGGCGTTCCCCAAACCGAAATCAAACTTCGTCAGGCCTTCTCGGATCAACTCGTCGGTCATATGAAGAAACAAGAGCGTTCCTATCTCAAAACTGCGGAAGTTCGGGTCGTATCCTGTCATCGCGAAGTGGAAAGTGCCCTGGTACACGATTCCAACGGCATAGGCCCGCGGAACGTCGTCCAAGTGCAACGTCCATGCGCGCAGTCCCCCCCGCCGACTGAAGAGGGCGAAACGCTCCCTCTGTTCAGCATCGTCAATGAAACCCGCCGCAAGAGCGCGCTGATAAGTCAGTTTCGCTACTTCTTCGAGTTCGGCACACAACGGCTCTATGTCGTCACTCGTCGCAAAAGTTCGATACCGCACGCCTTTTGGAAAGGCGCCTTCCAGCTCACGCATCTTTCGGCGTATCCAGTATCGGTGCTTCGAACTCATTTTCTTTAACAGACCACCTACCTCGCGCGGAAGTACGAGGTCCCAGTGGGTGGACCAGGAAGGCTGGCCGTCGCGCCAAAGCTGCGGAGTTCCAGTGACTGCCACCTGCAACAAAGGAGAATCCTCGGGTAAGTGGAACAACTCGACGACATCGATCCCCTCGCGGGCCATTGCCTCGTGGAGCGCCTCCATTAGCGAGATAGCGACCGAGGCATTTACCTCGCCGAGCAATCCCTGATTAATGACTGCGAGCCTCTTGACGGCAAGCCGGAATGGTACGAAGTAGCCTACGCTGGGCGCAATCTGCCCGTCCTCCAGTCGTGCTACGAGGATCGCAACTGGCCCGTTCTCGTTGTCCAAAACGATCACAAATGGCTGGCTTTGTCGTAGCCGGCATACCAGTAGGAAATGGTCGAGATCGCTGTTCGGATGCCGCTGCCATTGCTCCCAAACGGGACGCAGCGACTCCACCTCCTTGAAATCCTGGATTACGCGAAACGTATGCCTCATGTACTAACTATGTGTTGCAAAATGAATCGGCTGCGGAGCGGCGAGTTCTTCCTCATTCGGTGTGCTCCCATCCCCCGCCGAAGTCCCCGCGGAGCAAATTCCAGGGACGATGCCCACTACAATCCAAATCAATGCGTTGGTTTGGTCAAAATACGAAATTGAAAGAAATGTCAGGCTATGCGCAAAGATCGCACCGCCGACGAGCCAGAGAACGAATTCCGAAGGATCGTCAGCGTCTCGCAGTTCGGCCATCCGCCGGCCAAGCGATTGGAAACATTTTAGAAGAATGGCGATGAAGGTGAGCATCAATGGAAGACCACCATTCACGCCCATTGCAAGATAATGATTGGTGATGTCCGTATGATTTGGGCTCCAACTAACACCGGTAGGCATCCAGTGAACCGTATAGTCGGTTCCCGCCAACCACCACTCGTTAAGATGCTCGAGGCCAGCGGTGATCAGCTCTGCCCTGTGCCAACCCGTACTGCCCCCGACGATATCCATTCTCGCAATGAGATACCATACAGGAACCTTCATTGTGAAATGCAAGCAGACCAATAAGAGGAAGACGCACCATCTGATCCCGCGCAAGTTGGTCCGCCAGCGCCACAGTCCCAGCGCCACCAAGCCGGCAAAGAGAGTCATCAACGGACCACTTGAAGACGAGGATAGCGTGATGACCACGCATGCCACCGCGCCTGTGATGGCCAAGCGACGATCTTGGTGCCAAAGCCCTAGCGCTAGCAGAAGTGAGCTTGCTCCGACGGTCCCAGCCAAAATAGGGTGGGCGAAAGCGCCTTGCGCTCGGATCCGGCCTTCTCGCAAGAAACCCTGCGCGTCGATCCCGCCCCCCAACACCGCATAGAAGTTTTGACCCGTCACGTTTTCCAACATCATGAGCAGCGCCAACGGGAGCAGGACAGCGACCAAGCATTTGATGAAAAGAGCAAAGCTGTCTAAATCCTTAACGTAGGCTCGCGCGTAGAGGTAGGTTCCGGCAGCGTTATAGACGAGCCCCAGACTGAAAACGAGCGGATTGGAATCCTCGCTGCTGTGAGCGAAGGAAGTGAGGACCGCAAAGCAGGACCAGACAGCCACGAATATATCCAAAGGGTGGCGTGGAGAGCGAATCGGGACCCGGGAGACAACTGCGCGAATCAAGCCCACGCCAATCAACACCCGGGTGATCGAGAAATCGCCCCCGCCAACTCCGAGGACGGAAATATTAGGCAAATGGCAAACCGCCACCAGGAGTGGGAGAAACGCTAGCCGCAGCGGCAGGACAACCTGCGCGAGGACCAATACAAGGGCGAGCGAAGAGAAGAGCGGATTCACGCGTAGATTTCAGCCAAGAGCACCCAGGAACCGCGACGCATTACCAGACAATGGGAGACGAGTCGACGGAAGGGATCAACGCTTATGCCGCCCAACGGTGCTGCATTGTCGTAATTGACTTGCCACAATTCGTAGTCATCCACTTTGGTTGTAGCACAATAAAGTGCGATCCTCCGTCGGAGACTAAGGCCGCGTACGGGGGATCGCGCCCCCGAGTCGCGGCGTTGAGCGAACACTGAGCGACGAATTGGCGGCGACTGCAACGCGATTGGTACTAACGTTAAACGTTCCCAAAGCAGAAGTAGCAGTCTTAATCGGTGTCGGAGTAGGAGTTGGCGTCGAGGTCCTCGCGTCTTGAGATTCGTAGGCGCCTTTATCCCAAACTCCGCTTGCCCCGCGTGGATTGCCGTTCAGATCGACAAGAAAGTTGAAGTCGGGGAAAACGGCGCTGGGCAGGTACTGGGATGGATTTGTCCCCGAGTCAATTGCGGGGCTACCAGGCCTAGGCTGCCAATTCCCGCTTTCTGGCGCGACAAAAACCTCGGAGAGGTTTGTTCTCAGCTCTTCGTGCGACGCAAGGGCCCAGCCAGGCGACCCAACGAATAGGTTGCATTCGTGCTTGCTCGATGAAGGCCCACCCCCATCGAGAATGTTGTTAACGATCACGTATTGAGCGATGCCGGGAGTGAGCACGAAGATGCAAGTCGAGTCCGGATTTCTTACAAACGTGTTGTTGAGGAATGCAATCCGGCCCCTCGCACCAAACCATTCGCTGACAGGACGACTTCGATCTCCGCCGTCCACAACGTTGCCGAAGAACGTAATGTTACCGCTGTCCTCGTAGGTGATGGGGCTGTTCGCTTGGGAGATGATATTGTTTGCTACGAGAATATCCGAGGCTCCGCTGTACACCGAGAGCGCGTTGGCGTGGCTTCCTCGGATGTCTGTGATGACGTTATTTGAAATCTCGCTGCGCGAAGCCCCCATGAACCAGATCCCCTGCCGCGATGTCCGGCTCACAAAGTTATTCCGGATCACAATGCCTGTGGCACTCGAAAGAATGCCGACGGCCCGCTGGCAGTCGATAATCTGATTTCCTTCCACCAGTGAGTTTCCGGCATTGACGAAAATCACGTATTTATTTGCGGAGCGGAATTTGGATATCTCGTTGTTGCGGACAGTTACGCCGGTTGCTGAGGTGCTGTCGGCGTAAATCGCCTGAGCAAAATGCTGGATGACGAAACCTTCAATCGTGACATGGCTTCTCGAGGGGAGCGTAAACGCCGTGTCTCTCACCTGCATCGAATACTCGTGGAGGCTGGGATTGTCCGAGTTTCGCGGCCAAACGTAAAGGCGTCTCTGCGTGGGATCGTAAGCGTACTCTCCGGGCCGGCTGATCAGTGAGACGTGGTTAAGCATCGAATAGAAGCTCGTGCGATCCGTATAGGGGTCGCCGCCGAGGTCCTCGTGGTACACCGTGTCCGTGGCGGGATCGAAGGAAACCACAGGCTTGATCGCCACGAGATTGCCTCGAATCCAAGTCGCGACGTGGGCTCCGCTCCAAAAGCCGCTGTCAGCCTGTGTCAACCGTGTGGTGTCTGTAACAGAGGTTCGAGTCTGCCAGACCAAGTTGCTTCCCTGCGGAATCTGATAGTACTCGTTGTTGTTATCGTAATAAAACGGATCAGGCAGGTCCGGGCTCTGAGAGTACCATAGGAAATCGCCGTCTTCGTAAAGACCGGTGAGGAAGTTGGAGCAACTCGCCGGGGCCGATGCGTAGTAAATCTTTGCAAAGTTGGGGTTGCCTCCGGCGGACGGCTGCGAAGGAGATACGGTCCAGTTCACATGCAAGACGTCCGCTCCTTCGATGCGGGCCTTTTCCGTTCCCCATCCGTCGCCCTTGAAGATAATCGCGCTGCCACCATTGCCGCTACTGTTGACACAGATGGATCCGCGGTAACTGACTCCGCCTCTAAACAGGACCGTGTCGCCCGGTTTGAGAACGGTGTTTCCCGCAAAACCGGCTGCTGCGGAATCGCCGGGAGAACGTTTCCACGCTTTTGAGGGCGAAAGACCCGAATTCGAGTCGCTGCCCGAAGCGAAGTCCACGTAATAGGTCGCTGCGTTAATTTGGAGCACTCCAAAAACCAAGCACGCCAAAGCTCCGCAAACGGAACTCCGAGACGGTTCGCGGCTTATGAAGAACTCGATATATCGATCACTCAGCAATGCAGCGCGGCCTCCGAACCTGCTCTCCACCGCTAGCCGCCGCTACTGCACGATTCGGAGGCCTGTTGGAGTGGGTGGGGCGAGAATCAAAAATGGCGCTGATGAGGCCCCTTCAATCGACCAACCGTCAGGCGCGCTGTCGTAGTCGATCAGCCACCATGTGTAACCGTCCGCCGCAATTGGGCCGCCAGTAACGGTGCCGAGCGCGCCCTTTGGTTCCTCCCCGAGGATACTGCCAGCAAGTTGCGGATTTAAGCGAACGCGCAGCGAAGGGTCAACGGCGACCGCGACCCGAGCGCCAACTGCAATCGTTCCCGAAGTAGGTTCAGAAGTCGCGATGGGCGTCGCGGTTGGGACCGGCGTCGGAGTTGGGGTCGGGACTGGCGTTGGCGTAGGAGTTGGTTGTGTTTGCGATGGGTCGGGGATCAAGAATGGCACCGATGAGGCGCCCTCAATTGACCAACCGTCAGGTGAATTATCGTAGTTAACTTGCCACCACGTGTAGCCGTCAGCCGAGATCGGACCGCCAATGACCGTTCCCGAGCCTCCCTGCGGCTGGACACCGACTACCGTGCCCGCAATCGCCGGTGTTGAGCGAACACGGAGTGATGGGCTGATCAGAACGAGGACCCGATCGCCAACATCAATTGCTTCCGCCGTAGGAGTCGGAGTTGCGACCGGGGTCGCAACCGGAGTAGGCGTAGGAATCGGGGTTGCGATTGGAGTAGGCGTAGGCGTCGGGGTTGCGATTGGAGTAGGCGTAGGCGTCGGCGTCGGCGTCGGCGTCGGGAATTGCCCTGGAGTACTCGGGGTCGCATTGAACAGCGTTTGGACTTCGGCGGCAGAGAGGGCTCGGGAATAGACCCGCACGTCGTCAATGACCCCATCGAAAGGACGGAGGGCGTCCGGTGGATTGTCACCTATCCATACCGAGGCAGTTCCAGTCTTCAAGTCACCGGTCTGCGCCTGGCGGGCTACCTCCACGCCATTTTGATACAGGCGCATCAAAGTCCCGTCGTACACGCCGACCACGTGAATCCATTGCCCAAGGTCGGCCGTTCCTCCCAGTAGTCGGGCTACCGTCCCTCCGGAATTTACTCGAAAGCCGATACGGTGTGGCGGGGCCTCGTCGACCTCCAACAACCAATACTGGTCTTCCCAGAGCGTTCCGGCCGACTTTGAAATGATCCGCGGATCTGCGCCAATCGCGTCTGGTCGTATCCACGCCGAAAGCGTGAGCTTATCACCTTGCACGCTGAATGTGCCCAAATTGAGGCGATCGTTCGCGTCCGCAGTCGTAAAGCGCAGTGCACTGCCTAATCTCCCGGTTGTCCAACCGGCCGTCTTTAGCAGCGTCCCAGTCTTGCCGGTGGCAGAAGAGTCTGCTGCCAGCGCCCCCGTCCCCTCGTCTAGCTGCCAGTAGCCGATAAGACCTTCCGACAACGCGGCAGCCGGAATCGGTGTCGCAGTCGGAGTCGCCGCCGGTGTCGGTGTCGGCGTTGCTGGGCCCGGAGTCGCCGCCGGTGTCGGTGCTGGCGTTGCCGGGGCCGGAGTTGACGCCGGTGTCGGTGCTGGCGTTGCCGGAGTCGCCGCCGGTGCCGGAGTTGGCGTTGTCGGTGTTGGTGCAGGCGCTCCACCCGACCCATATTCATACGCACCGCGGTCCCAGACGCCATCTGCGCCCCGCGTAACTCCAGTCGGACTGCTGCTGAAACCCGAGCCGAGATTGAGGCCCGGATAGCCAGCAATGGGCGCCCTCAGGCGATAGTCTTCAGCATCGGCGTTCACGAAAGGGCTCGCCACGATCGTCGAATGGTTTCCGGATCCATCCTGAAACACCGAAGAGTCATGGGCTGCCGGGCTGTAAGCAAACGAGAAATCAGAATCGGAATGATAATTGTAGTCCCCTTGCACGATCACAGAGGGGCAACGATAGTAGATATTATTCTTGATGTCGTGGTTGCTGCCGACCAGGGGATACGGTCCTGAGTTACCGCCAGTGTGTAGGTTATCATGCGTGTTGTTGTAATACCTGAGGTTGTTAATCGCAGCTCCAGGAGTGGTAGGGTGCACATTGACCCCAACGTTTCCATTCCCGAAACTGGTAGCCCGAAACACATTGCCGTATATATCCCAATTTCCATGTGCCTCATCGTAAAAGAAAATTCCTCCGGTTCCCTCCACACGCTTGAAATAGTTGTTTCGAACGACAGCGCCGAAACATCCACCTCGCATTACCATTAGTGATGCGTGTTCCTCAGGCGTGGAGTTATTGCCGTCCACCACACAGTTCTCAACGAGAATATTTGCCACTTTCATGAAACGCCAGGGAGACCCTGGGACTTCTTGAAAGAAGCAATAGCGGAAAGTGATGTCGGACATTGCACGATAGCCGTTACCCGTCCAAAAAATAACTTCGCCAGCTACGGACGGAACGTGGTTAAGATTCTCCTTACTTGGCCAACTAACTTTCGTGTGTTCAATCGTGACGAATGAGTCTTGGATTGTTATACCATTGTCCTTTGTGCTCAGGGATACATGAAACCCGTGGCCAGATTCGCCTGAGCCGACCGCGCCATCGAAATGCCAGTGCCTTGTCGCGAATACGAGACCTCCAGTAAACCTCGCTACGCCATCGCCATAAGTGGAACTCCAGCCGGCATCCGTTCCGTGCTCCGCCTGTGTTGCCTTCTTGACGGTGATGAGCGTCGTTTGACTCACGGGATCGTCAAACACGTACCCCGGATAGTCTCCGTCGGCTATGTAGTAGGTCGCTCCGCGCTCGAGAGTGGCTGGCAATGAACCGAAAGCATTGTTCCAATCTGAACCGTTACCAACCGCACCCGCACGGACGCAATAGGCGTTCTGCGCCTGAATATTAAGGAAGGGGAATAAGCTCGTTGTCAGGAGCAACAAGAACCAGTGGGCTAGGGGTAATCTTTTCATCGAGATTTTTTTGAATTCGCTCGCATCGTGTTTTCTCACGCTAGAAAGTGTGGAGGAACACGCAGACGACCAAGCGACCCTCGCAGAAAAAAGTGCCTGCGCAAACGTTTTGTGTCGAACGGGCTTCCAAGGCCCCGCATCAGTCCAAACCCATTTTAAAGAATAAGTTGAGCACATCCTCGCGTACACGAGGCATAGTCCTTTCGAGCTGCTCTCGAGTCCGTTCACGCGACTCATAAGCCGCAAGAACGCGCCTCAGAATTTCCTCTGAATCATAATCGCGCATATCCACAACAAGCCTCTCCATGCCGATCGATCTGAACACGCCTTGAAATTTCCTACTATATGCGAGCCCGATAGATGGCACGCATTGGGACAGGCCGCCAATGCACGCGTGCATCCTCGATCCGAGGAAAAAGTCGCATCGTCCGATCACAAACTTAATTTCGTGTTGGTCGTAGTCCCCGTCTAGCAGGTGCAGTTGGTCTCTGCAGACGCTCTTCAGTTTGTCGTAAATCTCGGCGGATCCTGTCGTGTCGCTTTCCCCGTCATGTCCGAACACATGAGGAATCAGCAGCACATGCGCGTTCAGTTCGAGAAAGGATCGGATAATGTCGAGGACTAACTGGCGATAGTCCGCCCTAAGATGGAACATGTTGTCTTTGCTGTAACCTCCCATGTAAAGCAGCCCGCTGACGTTAAGTCCCACTAATGGCCGACAGGCATCAAGTCTCTTTAGCCGCTGCAGGCGTACCTCTGAGGGGGAAAAGGATTCCATGGCGAAGGCCATGTCGTAGAACGATCGGAAACGAGACGTTTGCTGACCGACAATCGATTGCATGTCGGCGGTACTTTCGCGGTCTCGAACACAGATGACTTTTGCGCGGCGGATGATCCACCGGGCAATGGACTTCCCGAATGCGCTCTTGAACGGGCCAAGCGTTTGGGGCAACAAGACCAGAGGCTTTTGCAGCACGATTACGAGCACCTGCGGCAGTGATACATAGAGCAAGCGGCCCAAACCGTATATGTCACTGAAGCTGTCGCCACCCGCAATTGAGGCGATGATATGAGCGTCTTGAATTCGACTAAGGTAGGGATTCCGCGCGATCAAGGGTTCACGGAACTTCAAAGGCACGAACCGGAGTGCCAGCGCGGTAAGTAGCAACCGGGCGATATTGTTTGTCAGCCATATCCGCCAGGAATACCGAAGGTTGACAAGTTCGACTTGGGCGGTACCCCCAGAACAGCGTACGTTATATGATGCCGGTCTCCTTCCGTAATCCAGAAGAAACACCTTAGCACCCGGAAAACTGTGAATCACCGAGTTGACTGTGCCAGATGCTAGGGCTGCGACTCCAAGGTTAGCGGTATCGTAGGAGGCGCCAAGGAGGCAGAATGTGAGCTCTGCTTTCGATCGACCGGCCTTCGCTTCGCACACTTGTGGCTCCTGATTCAAACTATCTGCTTTCAAAATGGGAAACGAGAGATCGGTTCAGTTCGAGGGCAGCGCAAAGTCCTCGCCATCTACGAACTGTCTGTGCCACAGCTCAAGGATCAGGAGGGAGAACGTTTCACTCGCAAAGGTGCCATTGCCTTCGCAAGGATCGAGCAGACGCCGAACGCCCTCTCGTTGGAAATAGCCGCGCGAGGCTGCTCGCGAGCTGAGCAGTGTCTCTGAGACAAAGCCGCGGAGATCGTGGTTCAGCCACCGACCGAACGGAACTGGGAATCCGGTCTTGCGGCGCGCCAAGATCTCTTTGGGCACTCTGCTTTGGAAGGCACGCTTCAGAACCCGTTTTGTCTGCCGTCCCTTTACTTTGAAGTCTGGAGGGAGGGTGGCGGCGAACTCTAAGATCTTGTGATCCAGAAAAGGAACGCGAAGTTCGAGGGAAGTCGCCATCGTAATCTTATCGGCCTTTATCAAGAGATCGTCCGGCAGCCACGTCTTCGTATCCACGTACAGCATCTGATTCAATTTGTGCTGAGTCCGGACGCGATCAAAGAGCTGTCGAGTTAGGTTCTCCGGTCTGCTGTTTTGCGTGATACTCGCAAAGTCGTTGGTGTAAAGCGAAGACTTGGAACGATTGAAGTAATCGCGCGGTGAGGCAACCCGGCTGTAAAAATAGTCCGGCAACTCGAAATTCACGAAGGCCGAATATTTTTCGAGGCGCTTGAGCCTGCCGAGTCGGCTGGCCTGCCTCAAAGCGGCACCTGCAAGTGCACGAAACGGCCCCGTCAGTGCCTTACAACTCTCGAAAGCGAGATAGTTTCTGTACTCGGGATAACCTCCGAACGCTTCATCGCCTCCCTCTCCCGACAGGAGAACCTTGACGTGCTGGCGGGCGAGCTTCGAGACATAATATAGGGCGATCGCAGGGGGCTCACAGACCGGTTCTTCCATATGCCACGTGAAACCCTCAAGAAAAGTTCGGAAGTCCTCAGCCGACATTGATATATCGTAATGGGCGGTGCCAAAGCGCTTTGATGCGAGACGAGCGTAGGGACGTTCATCTGCAAATCCTTCGCCGTCAAATCCAACCGTGAAGGTCTTAATGGTCTTGTCCGTTTCCTCAACCGCATAGCTCAGGAGGGCAGTGGAATCGACGCCGCCGCTTGCAAGAAAGCCAACAGGAACGTCACTAATCATATGGTCCTTGACAGTCTGCCTTAACAAGTCGTTCAACGCGTCTGAGGCCTCATCGATATCTCGCCAGGTTTCGCCTGACGAGTATTGCAGATCCCAGTATTGCTTTGAAGTCACTCGGCCCTCCTTAGCGAAAAGATAGTGCCCCGGCTCCAACTTGAATATCCCTTTAAGCAGAGTCTCATTGCCAGGAAGGTAGAAATATGTCAAAAACCGATCCACAGCCTGAGGGTTCACTTGCCGCTGCACTTCTGGGTCCCGGAGTAGCGATTTGATCTCGGATCCAAAAATAAGCGCGTTGGCCGTCTGACAGTAATAGAGCGGTTTGATCCCTACCCGATCCCGCGCCATGAACAGCGTCCGCTCCTTTGAGTCCCAGATGGCGAAGGCAAACATACCGCGAAGATGTTGAAGGCAATCCACACCTAATTCTTCGTACAGGTGGACAATCACTTCGGTATCGGTTGCCGATCGAAAGGAATGACCCCGCTTGATCAAACGGTCGCGCAGTTCAGGAAAGTTGTAGATCTCTCCGTTGAAGACGATCCACACGGTCTCGTCTTCATTGCACATCGGTTGCGCCCCCGTGGTTCTGAGGTCGATGATCGACAACCGCCTGTGCCCGAGACCCATTGAACCGGAAACATATTTGCCTTCCCCGTCCGGTCCGCGATGTGCGATGACGTCCGTCATGCGTTGGATGAGTTGAGGATCAACCGGTTGCTGACCGTCGAGATAGAGTTTTCCAGCGATACCGCACATAAGGCGTCAAAATCCGGCAGACGTGCAAATCGCAAAATCCGAAGGATAGATCCACTTTTCCAACGCTCCGGTCACTGCAAGCCTCATGAAGGATAGTATTGTTTGATCCATTTTTCGCGTTTCAGACTCCAGCGAAGAATCGCGAACCATTTGCTGAATGCTCCTTCGCGCGCATCGTTCCGGAGAAAAAACGAGTCTTTGAGCGAGAGAAGGAAGAGAAGCACAATCCGGCCGCACGCGGACGTGAACATTGCGACACGATAGGCCAACCCGTACAATCCCCCACGCGTTTTCCGCATGAACCTCCAAATTGCTTCTCTCATCATGATCACGGAAAAATTACTGACCGTCTGTTGAGTGCTGCTGCCTCCGTGATGAGTAACCGTAGCCAATGGGACGTAATAGTTTTTGTATCCCGCCTTGCGAACTTTGTCTGAGAGGTCGATGTCTTCCGCGTACATGAAATAGTCTTCGCTGAAGAGTCCGACGTCTTCGAAGACCTTCCGCTTCAGCATGACGCACGCACCTGTGATCGCCTCGATCTCCTGCGCATCCTCGGACGGGCTGTAAAGGGGGGCCATCCCCCACAATGCGGAGGTCGGCCACTTCGCTCTCGAAGCTTCAGAGTCCAACACTTGATTTACAATCGTGGGTATCGACTGGATGCAGCTTGTTTGAACGGTCCCATCCGAGTTCAGCAACTTACAACCCAGAGCGCCCGCACCTGGCATCTTCTGCAGATGATCTAGCAGAACATTGATCGCGGGGCCGACCAACTCGGTATCCGGATTTAGAAACAACAAGGCCTCACCTTTGGAGGCCCGAAAGGCCATGTTGTTGGCTCTCGCGAAGCCAACGTTCTTCTCGCTCTGGATGAATTTCACGTCGGGATACAATTCCCGCAGCATCGCGTCGCATCCGTCAAACGATGCAGAATCGATGACGATGATTTCAAACTGCAGACCATGCGTCTCCCTAAAGATCGCGGCGAGGCAGTTGCGGAGGTAATCCTTCGAGTTCCAATTGACGATGATTATGGAGAGGTCCACAGATGAGGTCGGAGGTCGGAGGTCAACCGCCTGTCGATCCGCAGATGGCGCAGATCGAAGGGGGAGCGCACGCGTCCCCGCGTGTAGTTTCCGGCGTCTTGCCGGAAACCCTGCTCGGCGAAACGCCGAACAGCACACGCGAGACACGTATGCTCCCCAGCGTCTGATTTTCCCATCTGCGTCCATCTGTGTAATCTGCGGATTGTAAGACCGATTACTGTCGTGCTAATTGCGTATGAACGCGCGATGCCACAACTCTAGGGAGACAAGAAGATAAATATGCCGTCGGAACTGCTCCTTCCCCTGGCGATCGAGCTGCAGAATGCGACGGATGTAGTCCTGGTTAAAGTAGCGAGCCATCGAAGAATCAGGGCTCAGGAGACAGTCCTCGACGAACGATTTCATGGTTGTTCGCATCCACTTCTCAATAGGGTTCTCGAATCCCTTCTTCTTTCGATAGACCACCTCGCGCGGGAGCCATTTCTCGAGCGCCTTCTTGTGAAGATACTTCCCCGTCAGTCCGTTGAGTTTCAACGTCGGGGGCAGACTTTCGATAAACTCGACTAGTCGATAGTCGAGGAACGGAACTCGCGATTCCAGGGAGTTCGCCATGGAGGTCTTGTCGGCCACCATGAGGAGGTCATCGGGCAGGTTCGCGCGCGTATCGATGTAGAGCATCTGCGTGAGCGGATCGAGATGCTGGACGCCCGACTGCAGCCGTCTCAGTGCCTCCTTGGGCGCATAGGCATCCGCTTCGAATCGCCTCTTGAGCGCGCCTTCATAGAGCTGCGCCTTCATCTCCGCGCTGAAGAACGAATAGATCTTCGCGAAACGCGTGAGGGTATCTGGTTCGGCCAGGGACTCGACACCACGTTTGAGCCGTTCCATGCGACCAGGCATTTTCGCCACCAACGGAGCGACGTGATCGGTGATGAGGCTTGGCATGCGGCGATAAGCGTTTGAAAGCTTGACGCCAAGATATCGGTTGTAACCCGCCCATGGCTCGTCTGCACCCTGACCGGTCAATGCAACCTTCACGCGTTCTCGGGTGATCTTTGCGACGAAATAGAATGCGGCCGCGGTCTCGTTACCGACCGGCTCTTCGAGGTCCCACATATAGCGATCGTAGTACCTCATGTAGTCCTGGGCGGAAACAGTCATGAAGGAGTGTTCCGCCCCGAACATGCTAGCCATCTCCTTGGCATCTTCGACCTCGTTTGTCCTTTCCCCTTCTTCAAATCCGATGGTGAATGCTTGGACGGGCCCGGAAGAATATTTACTCATCAGAGCCAGCAGAACGCCTGAGTCGATACCGGAACTGAGAAACAGGCCGAGGGGCACGTCGCTTCGGAGTTGCAGCCGAACTGCATCCTCGAGGAGGCTCTGGTATTCTTCGATCAATTCAACTTCACGCCATTTTGTCCGCGGAATCGGAATCCGGTTCCAGAAAGACTTGATCTCGATTCCAGCTCTGGTCGCAAGCATCGAGTGCCCGGGCGGAAGCTTCTTGATCTCCTTCAAGAGCGTCTTCGGCGAGGGGACGAATCGGAAAGTGAAAAGCTCAGCGAGCGAGTCATGATCCACATTACGCGCACAATTGGGATCCTGAAGAAGCGCCTTGATCTCGGAGGCAAAGAGCAATCGGTTGCCAAGCGTGACGTAGTAGAGAGGTTTGATACCAAGGTGGTCGCGTGCCAGGAAAAGCTCGCGCCTGCTAGCGTTCCAGATCGCGAAGGCAAACATTCCGTTGAAATGCTTTACGCAATCAATGCCCCATTGCTCGTAAGCATGCACGATCACCTCGGTGTCCGATCGTGTCGCAAAACGATGACCTTTCGATTCGAGCTCCTTTCGGAGTTCGACAAAGTTGTAGATTTCGCCGTTAAAAACGACTTGGAGGGTTCCGTCCTCATTGGGAATCGGTTGCGAACCCCCTTCAACGTCGATGATGCTGAGCCGGCGATGCCCCAGGCCAATCTCGCGATCGATGAATCGACCGTCACCGTCTGGGCCTCGATGGCGGATGACCGAAGTCATCCTATCCAAGAGCGATCCGTCAACTGGGCTTCCTGAACGATCGAAGATTCCGCAAATGCCGCACATGGATCTCCCTCTAGCGAACCGACGAGTTGCCGGTCAGCCGGAATGAGCGGTCGAAAGTTTCAAATCTTATCCCCATACATGCCAAAACCGTGCTTTTGCACTCCTGAGACACGTATGTTGCGAAAACCCTTTTGAACGAACCATGAATAGACTTCGGCTTCGGTGTGCCAGAAGTTGTATCTTGGCGCAAAGGCGTCGAACAGGTCGAGAGTAATCTCTCGCGTGGTCCGCGAACGGAACTTTAAAACACCCAGGCGATTGAGAGCCTCGGCTGCGACTTTGTAACCGGGAGAGAGGGCTCGGCAAACTCCAAGCAGCGACCTCAGCGAGATCCAGCGCTTCAGGCTCCTGCCGCAAAGGAAAAAGAGACGCACCGGGAGTCCCCGCCTCCCGTAAACCCAAACGTAAAGTCGTCCCCCTTGCTTAGTCAGTCGAACAAGGCTGTCAAATGCCCCTTTGGAACTAGGCGTGTGATGGATCACGCCAGAACTGTAAATCAGATCGAAGGAAGCTTCCCTTAGCGGAGGATCAACGAGATTTCCTTGGACATACTGAACCTGCGGTATCGCCTTGGCGGCGTATTTTTCTCGGTTTCTCCAGGCACGGCCGAGCCCGTCGTTCAGGTCCAAGCCAACTATCTCGAGGTCGAAGTCGCTCAGGGCAGCGGTCAAGGTTCCATTGCCGCAACCCGCGTCCAGAAGACGCTTTCCACAAAGTTCTTCCGGCTTCATGGCGACATCGCCAAGAAAAACTCTCTTTCGCTCTTCGAGTGTCCATCCCCAGGTCTTGTCACCCTCGTAATCGAAGATTCCCCATTCCTGGCTGAAAGACTTTCGAATATTGTCATAGTCGTTGTCGCTTACCGACCCACGATTCCTGGGTTCGCACGCGCCAACGTGTCCAAGCTTCTCCAAATCGAGCCGGTGTTGCGAAACGAACTCCGGAAACGACCTAAGTCCTCCCTCGAGGAAGCGCGGAACGCCGTCAATTATAGGATAAAGCGTTCCGCACTCACACTGAAGGACGCCGAAGACGACCTCGCCGTTGGCGGATCGAGAGTTGCTGCTTGAATGATCGCCTTGCTCAAAGCGCTCTAGCTTTGGTCGACAATGGCATTTCGGACATGCAAGAAAATTCAGCAATGCGGTGTTCATATCAATGGTGCTGTGCTATCATAATATGGCTTGGCGCCTGGGCGACGCGTGTGACACTGTTTCGCGATGCCGAGTATTGCTCTGAGTTTTTGTCGTTGCTCCTCACGCAGGTATTGCACAACTTCCCGTGGCAGTACGATTGGCCGTCCACGGAATATGCTCTCGAGAAAGCCATAAAATGCGGCGGCGCTGCCAAGGAATAAGGGCCGATCCTTTGCGCGATAGAGGCAGCGCAAGAAATAGAAAAGAACCCCATAACCGAGCGAATGAAAACGTCGGCCTTCTTTCACTCGCGCAGCAAAGGGATGCGCACTGGCGGTTCCGGTCCGACGGTGTTCGTACACACGGCAATTGAGAAACTTGCGAACTCGCCAGCCCTTCATTCGAGCTGTAATCTCCGCCGCTGCGTCAATTCCTCCGAATTCAAGCGATATGTACCCGCCTACCTGCTCGAAGCAGGACCGTCGGAACAACTGAACGGCCCCTCCCACGCTATCGAGGGTCTTGTCCTGAGTGACAAATGTCTCGCCCATCTTGGTGTATACTATTCCGCCTGCGAGACCCAAAGAGCGGTCCCTCTCGAACTCGTTTAAGATGCTCTCAAAATAGTCGGGCCTTAGCGAGATATCAGCGTCGAGATTTCCGATGTAATCATACGAAATGTCATTCAGTTCCAGTAAGCCCCGACGGAACGCTTCCGCCTTCATCCCGAAGTGGCGCCCCTCGCGTCGCTCAATATTTACTAAGCGAATAAAGGAGTGTGTCAGAAACCGCTCAACTACCGTACGTGTGCCATCGATAGACCCGTCGTTAACGATGACCCAGCGCAACGGACGCATAGTCTGAGATAGCATCGACTCGATCGTGTTCGCAATGAACTCTTCTTCGTTATGCGCAGGGGTAATTATGACGAAAGCTCTCATGTGCCCGGGATGTACTTATTGAGTGAAATGTACTCGGACTAACAATAGCAGTGGCAACGAGGTCTATCGCCTGTATGTGCAGAAGGCACTTCCATTATACGTACCATTTCGGCCTTCGCGCGAATGTCGTCGCAAATGCTTGATCGTCTTAAAGAAGCGCTGCGGAAGTGCAAACCAGTCGTATGCTCCATCGAGTTTGGCGCGGAAGAGCGCGAGATCGTCGCCGGTATTCACAGGTAATCGTCTCAGCGCGAGGGGATCATCACCGCACCGAACGCAACCGATGGTGGTAGTCACTGCAGAGTGGTAACCGCTCTCACCCAATAGGGATTTAAAGCGTCTCACATACAACGCGTCTTGCTGCGGAAACGCGTAGGGATATGCGAAGGAAGTAACACTTGCCTGGATACGATCCTCCAACAAGCTCTTGGAGTCACGGACTTCGGATTCGATGCGCTTCCACTGGAGATCGTGAAGTACCGGATGATTTACCGTATGAGATCCAAAGTGGACTTTCCGGTCGCGCATCTCGCGAACCTCTGACCAAGTGAGGCACTGACGGCCTTTAAAACTGGTGCGTTGCTCGCGAACATACGCGGTGGCGAGATAGATGGTTGCGGTGAACCCGAACCGTTCGAGGACCGGCAAAGCCTCGGTAAGGTTGTCGCGAAAGCCATCGTCGAAAGTAATGGCAACGAGTCGGTTGTTCTGGGCATTCGGAACAAACTTTAGAGTATCAAGACGGTCGAGGTCCACTGTGCGATACCCGTGCTCATGGAGAAATGTCATCTGCTGACGGAATGCCGCAGGACTTGTGCAGAGCCGATAGTAGTTCGCTACTCCTGGCTCGGGGTCATCGGAGATGCTATGGTACATCAGAATGGGAATACGGCATCGACTCGCAGAGGAAAACACCCGACGGAGTGGACGAAAACAATAGAGCGCAAACCAACGATCCACGTTCAGCATTTCGAGTCGACCGGCAATCTGAAAAGACGCCTAACGTATCGGCGCGCTTTCGCGTCCTTCGAATAGCGGAGATGTCTTGGACGTCGACTGACTATTCTCAGTGAGGTTCGTCCCAGTGCGCCCTGTCAGGCTATCCACGAGCGCGAAGTATTCGTGCTTTCGCGTATTCCAGCTATTGCGCATTGCATAGTCGTACGAATTGCGAATGAGTCGCTCCCGAAGACTCTGGTTGCCGAGCAATTCGGTCATCGCATCGGCAAGCGCATCGTCGTCACCCGAATCGAAGAAGCGCACAAGCGAGCTATCGAAGTAAAAGCTGTCGATCCGGGTTCTTGAGACGGCGACCGGCACCCCGAGCGACATGAACTCCATGATTTTGGTGCTATAAGCCTGATCTCCGAAGGAATTCGCTCGCTTGGGAACGACTCCCAGATCCGCATGGGCCATTAATGCTACGATTTCCCGGGTAGGGAGGCTTGGGAAGAATCGCACTTTGTCGCTAAGGTCTAGCGAATGGGCCAAATGGATCAGTCGATCTTTCTCGGGACCCTCACCGTAAATATGAAACTCAGCAGACGGAATGCCCTTGCAGACTTTTGCAAACGCGCGGATCGCTATGTCGAGTCCTTGGTGCCATTGAAGCCCGCCGGGATAAATGACGAGCAACCGATCGTCCTTGCGCTCACGCTCTACTCGTTTGAAGACCTCGGCATCCACATAGTTGATGAACACCGTGCATTTCTCACTCTTTACCGATCGTGAGGTGATAAGTTCGTGCCAGAGATGGTTGGAAATGATCACGTGATCGGCAAAGCGCGCCGAAATGCGCTCCAGGAATATCAGCGGTTTGATAAGCGCGTCGCCTCCCTTGCTGGCAAACTTGCTCGCGTAGAATTCCGGGACAATATCATGAATATCAAGGATTACAGCGGCGCCAGTGAGTTTGGCGAGAAGGGCTGAGAAAACGAGAAAGTCGGGCACGTTGTGGACGTGGACGATATCGTAGCGCTGCCTAAGATGCTTTCGCGAGAGCGCTACTCCGGAAACGACAAGGAACCGCAGGATACGAGTCAGGTAAGCGAGCTTGTTCTTCTCATTACGCTCTCTTCGCTGTACGCGGTAAACGTGAACCCCGTCGAGCGTCTCCTGGATCGGAGCGTCATCTGTGCGGCTCAGCGCAATCACATCAACGTGATCCCCACGACCCGCGAGCGCCTTGGCATATCGCATGACGCGATTATCTGACTCGTAGAACGAGTAAGAAACCATGCAGACACGCTTTTGGCTCCTGTATGGTGTCTCCTTTGCACAGCGTGAAGTCCTTTCGCGGAGCTGGGAACGGCCTCCATGGGCTCTGACGTGGCGAAGAATTTTCTCGTAGATGATGCGAAGCATGGAGGGTAGGAAATTCTGAAAAGTCGAAAGGCTGAAAAGCTGAGGTCAAAGGACGCGTATTCAACAACAGCATACTGCCGTGCTCAGCAAGCCAATTGAGTATCTTTCTCCGGATTCCAGTAGTCTTTTTCCCCGGCTTATGAGCGTGCTTTGTTTCTTGGAAACGAACCGGGCGACCTGGCGAGGGAGACCGTGCCAGAAGTGATTTGCATATCGTGACTTCACATACTGCAGGAAGTCCTTATACAATGTAGCCGGAAACTCCAGAAAGTCACAGCGGCCATTGAACCGCATGTAGTCCGGATGGGTGTTCAACAAGACCATGCCACCGTGCTCGGCAATCCAATCGGCCTTCTTTTTCCAAATTGAGTTGGTTTTTTCCTCCAACAAAAGAAACAAAGTCGAGTCCTGAGTAAGGGTATAGGGAAGCTCGACATAGCCAAGCCCGTTGATAGTTGAGGGTTGAGAGTTGAGTGTTGAGCGTTGAGCGTTGAGAGAACTCGCCGGTATCCAGAAGGGGAAGATTGTGCCGACGCCGTCGGGCTGAGGCTCGAAGGGATCAGTGTCGAAAGTGGAGGAGTCGTACGCGATGTTCAGATTCTGGGTCCATTCCAGGTTACGGAGCATATAGGCCGGCCTGAAACCGACCGCGTTCCACTCCTCCAAGTATCTGTTGATCCGCTGAGCCTTGCGCAGAAAGCATTCCTGCGACGCGAACAGGTGACCGTCGTGATGCAGGTCATGGACGCCTACTTCAAAACCGTTATCGGTCAGCCACGTGCGAAGCGACTCGGGCACGCTATAGGAGCCTTCCGGCACGAAATTAAACGACGATCGAAAGCCCATCTCCATGTCCAACTCAGCGAGTTCCTTGACGCGATCGAGTCCGCGCTGGCCTTCGACGTCATGAGTCAGGACAAAGGCGAAGCGCTTCCCCTCGGGCCAGCCTTGCCAGCCCTTTGGAGGCCGCTCGGAGCCCGGGTGAATCGGCCAAACGCTTTCCGACCTCCTCTTGACTCTACTTACATGAACCCTTCGGAGAGCCAAGCGGAGACGGCGAGGAACGAACGGCTTAAGGTGGTAGTATAGACGAGTGAAGAACATAGGAGATTCTGAAAAGCGGGGAGCAGGGAGCAGGGAGCGGTCAGGACTTAAGGCTGCGGCGGAACGCGTGGATCATGCGACTCTCCTCGGCGAGCTCACTCAGCAAGGGCTCGACATCGGAGGATTGCAAATACCTCTGTCGATCCAAAAGAAGGAGCATGTTTGCGACCTCGAAGACGGAGCGCCGGGCCGTATTGAGAAAGTTGGCGAAGTCAACATCGGACGCACTTCCTGAGCCTTCTGCTATATTGTTTGTGATGCTCAGCGTAGCAGCGCGTAATTGCTCCGCGAAGCGAAAGAACTTCCGGTCATCTAGCTGCTCGGCAAGCGAAAACAGTTTCGTGCTCAAATCGGCGCCCCTTCGCCAAATCTCCATGTGCTCAAATCGAAATTGGCTATCTTGCATGGAAAAAGCAGGGAGCGCGAAGCACCGAGATACGAACTAACAGTCGTGAGCTGGGTTGAGCGCTGCCGGAGCCAAGCTCTTTGCTCCCCGCCCCGAGCTTTTCCTACGTCTCCGCCCCGAGCCACTTTGGCGTGTAGGAGCGCGCCTTGTTGAAGATCACCGAGACGCTTGCCCGACAGGCAAGAAGCTCCGCGTAAGCGCGTTTCAGGAGGTCTCGATTGCTCTTTTCGGCTTCGGCAACGAGGATGACCTTGTCCATAAACCGCGCCATGGGAAGCGTAATGCTTGTCTGGCCAAGGGGCGGCATGTCGAAGATGATGTAGTCGAAGTCGCTGGCCTTGAGGTGTGGCATCAAGTCGTAGAACTTCTTTGGAATGACTGACGCCTGCGGCGCGTCGGCAGGGGTTCCGACCGCGAGATAAAGATTGTCGCCAGCCGGAGCCGGCGTTCCTACGAGGGCTTCGGTCAGCGAGCATGCGGGCGCCCCGTGGAAAAAGGGCTGGATCTCAGGGCGTCCGACATTCATGTCCACAAGCAGAACTTTGCCGTCTCCAGTTTCCGAGAGAGCGGCTGCAAGGCCTCCAGCGAGCGTCGAAGCTCCTGCGCCGGACGAACCGTCCGTAACAGCTACGAGCTTCGGCTTGTGATTCAGTCCGTTGAGCTCGAAATAAAGAACGAGGCGGTCGCGTATCGCCTCCGAATAGGACCGTATGAAGTGTTCGGAGTCCCACGGTGCGGCAGCAGTATTCCTGAGCGCGAGAGTGCGGCTCTTAGTCGCGCGAGGCCAGGGGAGGCGCAAACGGTTACGGCCACTAAGATAGGGTATGGACGCTAAGAGAGGAATGCCCAGCAACGCCTCGAGTTCGAGTGGTCGCTTGACGCTCCGATCCAGTAGCATTTCCATGAGGAAGGCAAATGCGAGGCCCGCCGCGATTCCTCCACCGGCGAGTCCGATTATGATCTTCTTCAAGTCGCGGCTGGTTCTGAATGCCGTTGAAGGACTCTGGACAACGCTGATGTTGGGTATCTTGGACGAGTCCAAGGCCTCATCGACGCGAGCTCTCTCGAGGCTCGCCTGGAAATACTTGTAGTTGGCTTCCTCGATTTCCTTTGTCCGTTCGAGGCGTTCGATTCGAGGTGCGACTTCCGACAGCGACTCGCTCTGCTTCCGGAGATCGCCGAGACGGGACTTCAGCATTCTGACTCTCGCTTCGACGCCCGCGAGGCGGGCGCGTTCACTCTGAAGGTTGAGCTGATTGCGTTGAGGTGATCCCGCTGGTAATGCCGCCGCGAGCTCTGGATTTCGCTTCTCTAGATCAGCCAACTGCTGCTCGAGATTTGCAATTTGCATCTGGTTGACTCTAACCAGCTCGAGTTGAGACTCCTTGCCCAGTTCCAAGGTGCCGAGGCGTCTTCCGAGTATCTCGTCCTGTGCCTGCTTCACAAGCGCGTCAAAGCCCTTCTTGCCGGCCTGGTAACCGAAGCCCGTGTCATTCTGTCGGCGATAACGTTCTCGCGCCAGTGTCAGCGCCGCTTCTCTTTCGGCTCCCATGAAACCCAGTCGAGTGGTTGGACCGGTCGGAATCAAGCCCTGGCCGCGCATGTCGGTGCCAACCTGATCCTGACCGCGAATTTGCCGCGCGCGCTGAACGTCGTCCGGCAACTCAGGTTGAGCTGCCTTTTCGTTGTATTTGACGAGCAACTCCATCTGCACATTGCGCAAGCTATCCAATTGCCCAAGCAGCACCTGGTACCGCTGAAGAAGATCCCGATCGACCGCGGGCCGCTCGGTAGCCGGCGCCTCCTTGCTTTGCGCATCGAACGACTTTTGGATCTCTGCGACGCGTGCTTCCTGCTCGGCACGTTCAGCCTCGGCAGCATGAAGCGCGTTCTGGAGACCAGCCAAGTCCACATTGATAAGCGCTCTGCTCTCTGCGAGCGACGTGATTCCCAGGTCGCTGTTGAGCCGCTTCAATTGCTCTTCGGTCTGGTTGAGACGGGCGAGGACCTGGTCGCTTTGCTGCGCAACGTAGGTAAATGCGTCGGCTGAGCGATGGACCTCGAGATGTTTGGTAAAATAGAGATTTACGAGTTCCTTCAGAGCGAGGGTGGCGAGCTCGGGATCAGCATTCCTGTAGTAGACTGATATGATGTTAGTTCGTCTGGGAGCGATCACCGTCAATCCCGAGTTCACGACGCTGGCTGCGCTGGTCAGATCCCCTTCGCCCTGCGATTCAGGCAGTAATCGCTTGGGCCCTAATGCCTTTGCGACCTGCATCGCCAAATCCCAGCTGGTCAGAATTTCCACCTCCGAATTTAGAATGTTTTCGCTAGAACTCGCTGTCGCCTTGGAATCGACCTGATCGATAGCGCTCGTGTCCACCACATAGCGCACGAGTAGTTTTGCCTGCGATTCATAGGCCGCGGGTACAGTAAAAAGCACCGCCACCGCTGCGCCGATTCCAATCAACGACGGCAGGATGATCTTCCATTTGTGCTTGAAAAGGATATGAAGGATGTCCTGCACATTTAAGCTTGGAGCAGATGCTGTTGGTTTTGGCTGGGACATAGGTACAACTCGAGAATCGAGTGGGGGCTAACTAACGAAGTGAAAATTGATCGAAGACTCCGCAGATGACGCAGATAGGCGCAGATAGAAAATCTTGGACTCGTGATTGTGGCGCGGGCGGCTGATACTCGCGAGCGGAGCGTACGTTAGCCGAGGGGCATTGAGATTGCGCGCTGTCATTGCGGTTCCGGCCATCGCATGCGTCTGCCCATCCTTTTCTCCATCTGCGCCAATCTGTGTGCATCTGCGGATCATTTAGTCGAGGTGAGGATAAAGCACGGCGCCGATCAGACGGTTGAGGGCGAGAGGCAGCCTTGAGAAAAGGGAGTTGTGGAAACCCGAAACGTTGTCCCGAGTGACAATCCAGTCGTTCGCGCGGGTGTCAAAGCGAAAATATTCAATCGGCTCTTCCACCGCGCCCCAAGCGAGCTTGAATCGTCTCAGACCCTCATTTTCACGCGAGGTCCGACCAAAATGAAGCGATTCGAAGCCCCTCTCTGCAAGAGAGCGGATCGCATGCCACATGACCAGGTTGTTTCCTCGAAGCTCCTGGTGCTTCTCGTCCGATGCTCCGAATTTGTAAATGGCCTTTCTCCCCATTTGGAAGAAAACTGCCGCGGCAACAGGCGTCGGTCCACGGTGTGCAAGGACGACAAAGCCCGAGCCGCGCTTGATAATCTCGCTGTGAATGTTCCGGAAGAATGCCATCGGCTGCGGCGGAAGGCCATGCCGGCGCCGCGTTTGAACGTGCAGCCGGTAAAACTCCCGCATAGCCTCTTCCGACTCGCTCAGCTGGACATCGAGGCCGTGGCTCTCGGCCTTGCGAATCGCGCGCCGGACGGAACTGGAGAAGCCCTCGAAAAGCGCCTTCGTGCCGCTGCGCAAATCCAGCGCATGCCCGTAGAACGCGAGGGAGGGGCGAGCCGATAACGCGGAGGTCTTGTCTCCGCGGATTTCGAAGTATTTCCAGCCTCGTTGCCTGGCCAGCGCTCGAAGACTCTCGACTATGCGCGGATCGTATTCGCCGAAGAAGAGGGGATCACAAAAGTCGGTGAAAGGAAGGCCAATGCCCCTGCGGCCTGTGAGAGGACTCGCCACCTCGAGGAGTGGGACCAGCGCCTTTGTTTCACCGAGCTGAGAAAGGTTGAGAGAAACCGATTTGTGGCCGTAGGTCTTGCGTAAGACCCTTGTCCATGCGGCTGAGTGAAAGAACGTGAAGTCCGGATGCGAAGCGACGAGTCGATCCCAATCGGCGTCGGCTGTCGGATCAACGACGTTGACTTCCAGAGGTCGTAAAGACAGCCTCCGGTCGACCCGAGTCGTTTGCGGGTCGGATCGCCGGGAGATCCTCGGAAGAGCTTGAGATGGCATGCTGGAGCGTCGGAGGTCGGGGCTAGAGCTGTGTTACGAGTTGAGCATCGAGCGCGAAGCGTTGAGAGTTGCGAGTTGAGAGTTGCGAGTTGCGAGTTGGGAGGGCCTCCTTCACACTTGCGGCCACCGTCTCGACCTGCGCGGGACTCAGTTCCGGGAACATTGGCAGGGAAATAAACTCTCTCGCGCCTTGCTCAGCGATCGCGAACGCGCCCGCTTCGTATCCGAGGCTTCGATAGGCCTCTTGTAGATGAACCGGGACCGGATAGTGAATACCGCATGCGATTCCCATTTCGCCCAAGCACTGCATCAACTCATCCCTTCTCCGAACACGGATTGCGTAAATGTGGTACACGTGGCGCGCGTAAGAGGCTTCAAAGGGTGTCGCGATTTCCTCAAACCCGCCCAGGTTCCGCTCATAGAGCGCAGCGTGCGAGCGCCGGAGCTCGTTTCCCCTCTCGAGGTGTCGCAGTTTGACACGCAGAACGGCCGCCTGTATCCCATCCATCCGGGCGTTCCAACCCACCATGGTATGATAGTATTTCTTGATCTGACCATGGTCCCGCAGAATCCGTATCTTCTCCTGCAACTGATGGTCGGCCGTCACCACCGCACCGGCCTCGCCGAATGCGCCCAGGTTCTTTCCGGGATAAAAGCTAAAACAGCCTGCGTCACCGATCGAGCCGGCTCTGCGTCCTTTGTATTCGGCGCCATGAGCCTGTGCGGCATCTTCGATAACAACCAGGCCGTGTGCGCGCGCGATATCCAGAATCGGATCCATGTCTGCGGGCTGCCCGAAGAGATGGACGGGAATGACGGCCTTTGACCGGCGTGTTATCGCCTCCTTTAGCCTCACTGGGTCCATCGTGGAGGTGCGTTCGTCGACATCGACAAACACCGGCGTCGCGCCGCAATAAGTGATGGCCTCCGCCGTCGCCATAAATGTGTTGGGCACCGTGATGACTTCGTCTCCGGGTCCAACTCCTGATGCGAGCAGTGCCAGCCAAAGCGCATCAGTCCCGCTTCCGACACCGATGGCATATTTGCTGTCGCAGTAGGCTGCGAACTCCTCCTCGAAGGCGGCTACGAATGGTCCACCGGCAAATGCGCCGCTATCGATAACCTCCGCGATGGCGGCGTCGATCTCACGACGGAGCGGTGCGTGGTGAGCGGCAAGATCGAGAAACGGAACTTTCATTTGCATGTCTGGTATGCTGAAGGCTTCAAAACGCGCGCGGGATTTCCTGCTACTATCGCATTGGGCGGCACATCCTTGGTGACGACGCTGCCCGCGCCAACAACGGCCTTTTCCCCGACGGTGATTCCTCCCAGCAGCGTTGCGCCTGAGCCAATCGAGGCGCCACGCTTAACCACTGTGCGCTGGCAAAACCAATCTGCTTCGGTCTGAAGCTGCCCGCTGACGCCGGTCGCCCGGGGATAGCGATCGTTTATGAACGTTACGCTGTGTCCGACAAACACTTCGGATTCGATGGTGACCCCTTCGCAGATGAAGCTGTGGCTGCCTATCTTGCAACGGTCGCCGATCTTTGCTCCCTTTTGCACCTCGACGAAAGTGCCAATCTTTGTTTCGTCCCCGATTTCGCAGCCGTACAGGTTCACGAAAGCGAAAATCTGCACGTTCCGACCCAGTTTGACGTCGGCAGATATACGCTTGTAATCAGAATCCGGGCTGCTCACCGCGAAATCGGCTCCGCGTGCAGCAAGTCCGTGAATTCTCTGCGCTCAAAAGAAGGAAGCGCTTCGTGCGCGCGGGAAAATGTCACCGGAGCACCGTGATCCTCGAGCGAAGCCGATGCGGCCTCGAGAATTTTCACGAGTTCGAGCCCCTGCCGGCCTCCAGTCAATGGCTTGGCGCCTTTCTCGATGCAGTCAAGGAAATGCTGGCATTCCAGTTTCAAGGGCTCCTCCTGCTTGATGTGCGGGATGTAGCTGTCCCCGTAATGATAGGAGTATTGAAACTCCGCAAACGTGTCGTAATGAGGCGGACGCTCGACCCGAACGTCGTAGATGCGAACCTTTTCGAGGGTCTGCAGGTCATCGTAAACAATCATTCTCCGCGTTCCCACGATTGTCATTTCGCGGACCTTTCGCGGCTCGAGCCAGCTGCTCTGTATGGTGGCAAATCGCTTGTGGCGGAATGAGAGCGACATGTTGGTGACGTCGGCAACGTTTGGCGTTACGTGGGCATTGCCCTGGCAATTAACCGAGAGGGGAAATTCCTCGAGAATGTGCAGGATGATTGAAATGTCGTGAGGCGCGAGATCCCAGGCCACGTTGATGTCCTTCTGAAACAAGCCGAGGTTAAGACGCCGCGAATTGATATATCGGATGTCTCCGATGTCGCCCGCCTGGATAATATCGAAGATCTTGCGCACGACAGGGGAATAGAGAAACGTATGGCCAACCATCAGGACGAGGCCATTGCGGGTCGCGAGATCTATCAGCTCTTCACATTCCGCCGAGCTCGATGCCATGGGCTTTTCGATGAGCGTATGCTTCCCTGCAAGCAGGCTGGCCTTGGCGAGCGGAAAATGATGCTTAACCGACGTGGCAATAACGACCGCATCCAGATTCATGCCATTAAGCATATGCTCGTAGCCGGTCACGCCTTCAACCTCCGGATACAATGTTTTCAAGTGCTTCAAGCGCGCTTCGTTCATATCGCACATCGCCTTGAGATTGCAGTCGGGCAAACTGCGGAAGTTCCGAATATGGTTCGGACCCCAATAGCCGCATCCGACTACGCCCAGTGAGATTGGATTTTTCATACTTAGTATATTTTGTCGCCTTTAACTCTTCGTTAACGAATTCATCTGCCCCCAGAGCGCCAAGCCTTCAGGATCGGTTTTAGCTTAGCACCTGTTTTGCGCGTTAAGGATTCGGAGACCTGCGCAACGATCGCGGGAGCCGTCTTTAGCATGATGGCGAGGTCCATCCAAAGCGACATGTGGCTCGCGTAGTAGATGTCCATTGCGATCATCTGGTTGAACGTGGTCTTGTTCTTGCCATTGACCTGCCAATAGCCGGTAAGCCCAGGCGGCGCATTGACGCGTTCTTTCTGTGCAGGCTTGTAACGTTCGAACTCGTGAGGGGTACAGGGGCGGGGTCCCACGAGGCTCATTTCGCCACGCATCACATTAATGAGTTGTGGCAGCTCATCCAATCCCAGGGCCCGGAGGACGCGCCCTCCACGGATGAGGCGGGCGTCGTGGCGATCAAGCTTCGTCATTGGACAGTCGGTCTGCATGAGCCGCTCGAAGTAACCCTCGTGGCTCTGGGTCTCGACGTTTATCTTCATAGTCCTAAATTTTAGGATCATGAAGCGACGCCCCCGATAGCCGATGCGCTCCTGACGATAGAGAAGAGGGCCGGGCGAAGCGAAGAGGACCCAGGTAGCGACCAAAGCCATTACTGTTAGCCAAAGCGGAAACGTGAGCCAAATACAGACGAGATCCAGAAGGTGCTTCCAGCGGGGAATCCGGGCCGCTTCAACTTCGGTTTGCTCGAGAACAACTTTTCGCCGATTCTCACTGGGAACCGTTCCAGTTTCGCTGACGGGGGAAAAAGGGACAGGACTGCCCAGGATCGATGATAACTCGTCACCGCCATTAAGGCGGCAATCTCCAAGCGATCGCTCCCCTGCCTCATTCAGGGGGAAGTGGTAGCCGTTTACATTCGCGGCACCGTTCTGAGAGGAATTCAGGCTCATAGGATGATTCGTCATTCGTCAACGTGGTTGCTGCCTGCTAACGAAAGGGCCTGCCTCGCGTAAGTGCGCTTTCGCGATCCAAGCCTTAGACCCTGAGGAAAATACGCCGCCGACTTCATTAGCCTAAAAGCCTTGATTTATCGCTTAGATTGTCGCATTAAGAAACAAGCTGCCGCCCTTGGTCGTTCTTTGCATTCGTTTGCACCGAAACCTTGCCTTGTTCTTCAAATTGTATCCTTTGCGCTCATCGTTCGTGGGCATGGACCCTACATGCCTCGATAAGTGTGTATCCGCCTCGACGAAGCGCCGGGAGGCGAATAGCCGCAACCGTGTCGGTCAATATGCTAAAGGGGGGATGCAATTGAGAACGAACGCGTTCGGTTCTCCCAGTTCCTAACAATCAGTAACCCAATGTCTTATCCTCGACTCCATACGTCGTGAGTTGAAAGCGTCTTTTCTGTGCCCTGATCGTTTTATGCCTTTCTGAAATTGCGATAATGCTTCTACGTCTGTCGCTTATGAACTTGAAGCGAAATGTGACAGGTAATCGAAATAAGGGGGCCAATGGATCTACGGTTTAGCGAACGGTAGGGCACGGAGAGCAGCGAGATCAGCCGTCAAAAGGAAGGCGAGCTGAGAAATTGCTCGTGGACTTTGCGTTCATTGGTGAGACGTATTGCCGGGAGTCGGTTTCGCGCCAAGGACGCGAAGACCGCAAAGGAAAGGTAGGACGGAGGAGGGCTTCCGCTTAAAGCGCTCGTGACTTGCGAAGGACGAGACTTTGTCTACGGGAGAGGGTGACTTCGGTTCCGTCTTGCAAAACGAAGACATAGCGCATCAAGTCCACGATGCGCGTGTGCTTGACGTGTTCGAGGTTAACGATGCAGTCGCGCCGGGCGCGAAAGAACTTCGACTTGTCCAGCCGTTTCTCGCATTCGCGAAGCGGGCGGCGGATGAGCATCGAGGAGCCAATCCAATAGACGCGGCTGTAGTTACCCTCCGCCTCCAAACGCAGCAGATCGGACATCCGAAGTATGCAGCATTTGATGTTGTCAGTTAACACGACGAAATCGTCGTTGTTCAGCGGTGTCTCGCCTTTGAGCTCATAAAGCACGTGACCGGGATCGGCTTGGGTGCCATTTTGCAGGGTCAACGGGGCTTCTTCTACAGGATCATGTGGCTCCTCCGCGGAGTCGAAACCTTTTCGAACAATTTTCGCCTTCATGGCGTTACAAAAAATATAGAGGCAGCGCTCGGATGCCGAAAGTGAGTTGAGTTTGTGGACTGCTCTGGGCGGGAGTTGCAACTGGCGCTCCCGTACGTCTTTGATACCTAGAGATCCTCAACGCGGGGGTGGTATTGGTTCGCTGGCCCAATTTTCAAACACGGCTTGACGCTAGCGCGAACTGTGCTTTCGCGCAAATTGAAATGTGATCGGCGGCTGAAAAGCCATTCCAAGGGAAATAGTGGCTGGGCAAACGGTAGCCTAGGAATTCCCCAAAGCGGAAAACCTTGCAGAAAGGTGAGCCATCGTCCTCTCGGCGAAGAAAAGCTGGAAACGTTGAAAGGGCACGTCGGAGCGGACTTTGAGGTTCTTTGCGCGAGTCCTGGAAAGGGCTGACAACTCGAAAAGCTGTTTGCGCGGAAGGGCGCAAAGGGGGTATGCAGAAAAAAGCTGATCTCGTACGTTTGACTTCCCATCTCTGACTTCTTGCTTTTGGGTTCTGCCGGGCAAGCTGCCGCCCTTGGTCGCCGGGCTTTCTCCTGCCCAACCGTTCGACTTTTAAGACAGTGTCACCTGCGGCTCAGGAGCCGACATTTCCAGCGCCAGCAAACATTTAGCGCCGCGCTACCGCTCGAATGGCTTCTTATTCCGCCCATCGAGCGATCGCGCCGGGAGGCAGTGTGCGTTGCCGGCCCATGATCTGCCTTCTTTTGCTATACGCGGGGGAGTCCTGGGCTTGCAGATAAAGATGAAACATCGTAGCGGCATCCCTTTGCGCTGCCTAAAGCGCCCGCAGCTTGCGGAAGAGGACGTTTTGCCTGCCTGATGCAATGACTTCCCTTCCATCTGGAAGCACGAAGAGAACGCGGGATGAATCCAAGAGACGCGTCTGCTTCACGTGGGTGAGGTTGATGATAAAATCGCGTGTAGCGCGAAAAAATGTGGAGCTGTCCAGCCTGCGTTCGCAATCCCGGAGCAGACGGCGGATCAGAACAGTCCCTTCTGGCAGGTGGACGCGCGTATTGTCGCCGCAAGCTTCAAGAAACCAAATGTGAGCTGTTCGGATCAGCCAGCACTTGCTGTTGTCGCTCAGAAAGACAAAATCATGCAGACGAAGTGTTCGATCGTCGCGTTCCAGGTTGGGATTGCCCGTTCCGCCGGGATCAAGGGGATCGGGTGCCTCTGGGAACTGATTTTGCTCCGCTGTCAGGTGTCCATCCGCCGGGGCGTTTTTGTCAGAAGCACGACGGCGAGAATCTTTCATTCATGAGCGTTCGTGGACGAACGGATGGGTGGAGGTTAATTGGTTAGAAAGGGTGGCAAAATGCCTGGGGCTTTGGCTGACAATGGCTTGAAAAAGTTTCCGTTGCTCTGTCTATACCTCTGGCCTATGGCAAATTTTCTCCACAAGATAGTACGCATTAATATTTGGAACTTGCGGAGCCTTTCTACAAGATTTTTTGTGATAAGCGGCAGATATGGGTTCTATACGGAAGATGTGGCCGATCGAAGGTTGGGATTTTCGGAAATGCGCGAGAAAATTTCCCATGAGCGATCGTAAAGCCGACACTTCTCAGAGAGCTCTCGGGAGCCTTCTTTTGGAGCTTCCCAAGCCATTCTGCAGCAGTACATTGCGCGCATTTGCTTCGGCTCCTCTCCCGGGTACCGATGATCCTTTCTGGAGTTTTGGACACGTTGTATTCGCCCCGGGCGGCTTTTTTCCACGTAGACAACCCCATCGACTTGCCGTAATTAGACCCGGCGGGAATAAGCTACCCTGTAAATTGACTCAGTCCGTCATCGCAGCCCTTCTGGATCTTCACCACCTTCAGTGCACGCAAAGCATTGCAGCCGTGCTCCGAAACGCGTTCGCCGCCGTCGGCGCGGACGAGGGCACGATTTGGCTCTTGGATGAGAAGCAGGAGGCGCTTGTGCCGGTCTGGAGTTCGGGGCCATACGGTGAACGGTTCGTCGGCATCCATCGACAGTCTCTGACAGTTGGGCTTATGAGTCTGATCTGTATCACAGAGCAGGCGCTTTGCGAGAACGCAGTCTATCAGAATGCTCAGCAGGATCCAACGCTTGACCGGCGTCTAGGCGTGCTGACGTGTGCGATGATCGCCGTCCCGCTTCGGTTTTGCGACGCAATCCATGGGGGCGTGTCGTGCGTGCGGCTGAAGCCAGCGGATGCCGCTGCGCCCGAACCGCCGCCGTTTTCCGCCACGGACCTTGCAGTGGTGACTGACGCCGTTCGCGAGGTGGAACGGCTTATCGAGGCAGCATGAGCAACTGGATCAGCCCGGCGCAAGCTGCGCAAGCAATGGAGCAGGGCGACGGCCGCAACGTACGCATTGCTGTGCTCGACTCTGGAATTGAAACCTCCCACCCCAATTTCTCGGGACGGCGGCTCCACGATGACCTCGTGCCGGAAGCTAGTGGTCAGATCCGCGCAGGTAAGGGCGAGGACCTCTATGGTCACGGAACTGCGATTGCAGGAATTATTTGGCAGCTTGCGCCGAAGGCGGAAATTGGGAGCTTTCGTGTGCTCGGATCGAGCTTGAGCGCGCGGACGGCCCAAGTGTCGGTTGCGGCACGGCGATGTATCGCGCTCGGTTATCACATCTTGAACTGCAGCTTTGGATGCGGTATTTCAGGGCACCTTTCGCTCTACAAGGAGTGGGCGGATAACGCATTGCTCTCCGGCGTGCATGTTGTCGCTGCCTCCGGGAGTCCGGAGGTCTCCGAATGGCCCGCCCATCTCTCCAGCGTAATTGGCGTAGATTGCGCCCTGTCGAACGAGGGAGGGCTTCGTTACCTTCCCGGACGCATGGTGGAATTTGCGGCACCCGCGGCTGAGGTGCGCGTTCCCTGGAAACACGGCGGCCACCGCGTGATGACTGGAAGCAGCTTTGCAGCGGCGTGGCTTTCCGGGATGCTTGCCCGCTTGCTTTCGGTATATCCAGAGATCGACCCTTTTCTGGCGAAATCCCTGCTTCGCAGACTGGCGGCACAGGGAATGGACAGCTCCAAGGACGGTTTAGGAGGCTGACGACGCTTCGCTCAAACCGCTTGCGCCCTTGCGGCGGTGCTTGATTTGCTCCGCAAACCATGCCAGCCATCTGGGTTGGTCGCGCAGCATCTCACAAAGTTGTCTGCGTTTCCTCTCGTCGAGTTCACCCGACAGCAGCGCCCTCAACGAGTTCTCCACCTGCGGAGGAGGGCGAGCGGACTGGCGTCCCTGCACCTCGCCTTCGGTGAGATCGAGGAAGCGAAAGAGAACTTGAAAATCGGCAGGCATGTACTCATTACGCTTCGAGTCTCCCAGCTTGTAAAGAAATTGTCACCGCGACGAGAATTTTTGCGTTTTTGCCTTGTGTTCGCACCGAGGCATTCCGTTAGATGAGGAGAAATGAGGAGTGAAGAGGCGCCGGTCCTTGCAGATGTCGATGCGGTGCAACAATGCCTCGAGGGGAACGAAGAGGCTATTAGCGAGCTCAAGAAGAACCTGACGCCCTTTCTTAGCAAGGTCTTGGCGTCATACGGCGCGTCGAAGGATGAAATCGACGATATCCTGGCCCAACTCTGGGGCGACTGCCTGACGGGATCCCGACCGCTTTTCCACGTATTTAATGGCAAGTCCGCATTGAAATCCTGGCTGACCGCGATTTCCGTAAATCGTTGGATTTCTCTCAAGCGGCGTGAGACACAGCACGCCCGTGCGATTCAGCATCTCTCGATTGAATCGGAAAGTTCACAGCCACCCAGCCGATCGGCGCAGTCTGATTCCTCCATCATCGAAATTCTTGGTCCTGCGTTGCGGCGTGCGTTTGCCGCCTGCGAGGTCGAGGAGTTGATCTTGCTCCAGCTTGTGCATATGCACGGGATCACGCAGAGAGAGATTGCCAGTCTCTGGAAGTGGCATGAAAGCCGGGTGAGCCGACACATCAAGCGCGCCGAAGCAAAAATCGCTGAGCTTACTTTGCAGGCGGTAAAGGAGAGCGACCCTTACCTGGAGCTGCGCTGGAACGATTTCGTCGAGCTCTGCCGGAGCGTCGAGCTTCTCCGGAAGTGAAATGTGAAAAGGCTGAGAAGGCGCCAATCCATAAGGACAGGCTCGCGCAAGGAGCCTCCGTGCGATTTCCTCAATTGACGGAGGGATTCAAAAGCGTATTCTTTTTGGCTCAAATTTTTTAGAATCTATGAAACGCACCTATCAACCAAGCAAGCGCACGCGCAAGCGGCAGTTCGGCTTTCGCGCCCGGATGAAGACCAAGGGCGGGCGCGCCATCCTCAGCCGCCGCCGGCAGCGCGGCCGCAAGCGCCTGCTGCCAAAGGGTGTCGAAATCCCCTACGCCCGGCATACCGAGGCCTGAAAGGCTCCGGTTTCCGCGGGCTGCGCGCATCCGGCTTGGCCGGGAGTTTTGTCTTGTGCGCTCGGAGGGCCGCTCGGTGCAAGGGCGGCTATTGCGTCTAAGTGCCGCGCGAGATCCCGCCGGCGGCGAAACTCGATTCGGACTCGTCACCTCGCGACGGGTCGGCGGAGCGGTGATTCGAAATCGGGTGCGGCGCAGACTGCGTGAGATCTGCCGGCTGCATCGGGGGATGGTAGCCCCTGGCTGGCTGGTAGTCGTTGTCGCGAAATCGGCTGCTGCCGAAGCAAGTTTTTCCGAATTGCGCGAGGAATGGTTGATTCTCGCCCGGCGGCTTCCTATTTTGTCCGGCTCTCTATGAACGACACAACACGCGGACACCGGCGGTGAGAATGACTGGGGTCCGTTTCATGTCGCGTCCTCGCAGAATGTAATTATGACGAGCGCCTTGTTGATTTTTCTGATTCGCGTTTACCGATGGACGCTCTCTCCGCTTCTGCGCGCACTCTGCGGAGGGGCCTGCGGCTGCCGGTTCGAGCCCAGTTGCTCTCAGTATTGTCTCGAAGCCGTTGAGCGGCACGGCGCTGCGCGCGGGCTACTCCTTGGGTTAAAGCGAATTGCCCGCTGCCACCCCTGGGGCGGCAGTGGATACGACCCTGTGCCGAAAACGCTCAATTCCCGCACCTCATAAATGGATCGCAAGGCCTGGATCGCAATTGTTCTCTCCGTTCTCGGGCTCGTGGCCTGGCAATGGTACTACGTAAAGACCTATAGTGTAAAGCCTGCGCCCGCTTCGCAGCGGGCCGGTGCAACCCCGGCCCCTTCCGTGGCACCGGTGGCGACGCCTGCCCGGGCGCAAGAGCCGGCCCGTGTCGTTGCGCAAAATCAAAGCCTCTATAGTCGCAGTGCGGAGTACGTTTTCAGCAATGACAAGGGAGGCATCGAACGGGCCAACCTGCTGCTACATCTCGGTGAAAATGAAAAGCCGGTCTTTCTCAATGGCAGCCGCGCCATGCCAATCGGCGCCGTGGGAGAGCACCCCGGTGAAGCATGGGGCGACTTTACGATGCAGACCGATGCCAGTAAAGGCGAGGCCGTTTTCACGCGCAAGGACGCCGACGGACTCGAGATCACCAAGCGCTTTATTCTCCCGCAGAGCGCCGCCAGGGACGGAATCTACGTCGTACGGATGGAGCTTACATTCAACAACGCAGGAAACAGCGACGTGGAGCGGAAGGGTTACTTCGTAAGCGCCGGGGGAGCGGCTCCGATTCACCCAAACGATTTGCCGATCTATACGAAGTTGGATTGGATGCATGAGGGCAAGTTCCAGACCATTGACGTGAACTGGTTCAATCCGAGTTCGGTTCCTCTTCTGGGTATCCCAATCCGCGACGCGCGCAGGCTGTATCAAGAGGAACGAAAGGACGTCACCTGGGCAGGCGTGGCCAGCCAGTATTTCTGCACGATCGTCACGACGCTGAAAGACAAGGGCGTTTCTGCATGGGCGACACGGTATGACACCCGCAAGCTCAACGACGTGCCCGTGTATGGAATCGAGGGCGGTCTTGGCATGCCGGCGTTCACACTCGCGCCGGGCCAAAGTGTCGTCGAGTCCTTCGAGATTTATGCGGGACCGAAGGACCTTTCCCAACTTCGCAAGCTGGGTGGGGGACAGGAGGCCGTGATGAATTTCGGAATGTTCGGCTTTGTAAGCGAGTTCCTGCTCTGGGCGATGAACAGCCTGAACGCCGTTTTCCACAGTTATGCCGCGGCGATAATCGTACTCACTATTGTTATCAAGTCCTTGCTGTGGCCGATTCAGAACAAGGCGACGAATCAATTGAAGAAGATGTCCTTGCTCACTCCGAAGATGACCGAGCTTCGCGAGAAGTACAAGGACGACCCTCAAAAGATGAATGAGGAGGTGATGAAGCTGTATAGGGAATACGGGGTGAACCCGTTCAGCGGCTGCGTTCCTTTGCTGATACAGATTCCGATCTTCTTCGGCTTCTACGCAATGCTTGGAAGCGCCATCGAGTTGCGCAACAGCTCCTTCCTCTGGGTGCAAGACCTCTCGCAGCCGGATACCGTTTTCCGGGTCTGGGGATTTCCCATCAATGTCCTTCCGATAGTGATGGCGGGGACGATGATTTGGCAGATGGCGATCTCGCCGAAAAGCGGCGACGCGATGCAACAGCGGATCTTTTACTTCATGCCGGTTGTTTTTCTGGTCTTCTGCTATAACTATGCAAGCGGACTTGCGCTTTATTGGACAACGCAGAATCTTTTCTCTATCGTCCAACTTTATCTAACGCGGAACAAACCGCTCCCCACGCTGGAAAAAAAGAGCGTCGTTGCCAAAAGGGAAGCGGCCGCCGGAAAGAAGAGGAAAAAGCGAGCGGCTTCATGAGCAGTAATCTGTCCCCACGTGAGATTCTCGATACCATGCTTGGGTATCTGGGCTTTGTCTTCGAAATCGAAGAGCAAGAGCGCGACGGGCATAAGGTGTTGCAGATTTTCACGCACGAAGCGGACCGACTGATCGGACGCCGCGAGCAGACGCTGGACGATCTGCAGTTCCTCCTCAACCGGATTCTTCAAGCTAGCAATCCCAAGGCGCCTCGTGTGGTTGTCGATGTCGATCACCATCGCGCGATGCGAGACGACGCGCTCGTCGCCAAAGTGCGGCATCTCGCTGAGGCCGTCAAGAGCACGGGACGACCGCTGCAGACCGAGCCCCTGAATTCCTACGACCGCTATGTTGTTCATAACGCTTTCAAGGACGATCCCGATTTGATGACGTGGAGCCCTCCGGATGATGCCAAGCTCAAGCGAATCACGATTCGGGCGCGCAAAAAAACTTCTTAATTCACGGAGTTTGCAGTATTGTCCCGCGCGATGAAGACGGCGGCGGTTCTTATTTGCGCGTTTCTCGGCTTGGTGGAGGCGCTCCGAGCCCAAGAGCCAATCATTACGGCGGAATGCGCGATCCTCTTCGACGCCAATACTGGAAGGGTCATTTTCAAGAAGAACGAGAATGAGCGCCGCCCCGTGGCCAGCACGCAGAAGCTGCTCACGGCCCTCATAATTGCCGAATCGGGTGAGCTCTCAGCTCCGATAATCATAGACAGGTCCGACATGCTTGCCGCCCCGACCAAGCTTTATCTTAAAGCCGGCGACGTCTATACCCGCCAGGAGCTGCTCAGCGCCTTGCTCATCAAAAGTCCGAACGACGCCGCTCGAGCCCTCGCGCGGGACAATGCGGGAAGCGTCGAGGACTTTGCCGTCAAAATGAACGAACGAATGGCGCGCTTGGGGGGGAGTTCTTCTCATTTTGTGAATCCCAACGGCCTTCCGGCGGAGGACCAATACTCGACGGCTCGCGACATGGCCCGCGTGGCGAGAGCGGTCTATTTCAACCCGCTGCTTCGCGATATAATTGGAACGAAGCATTGCATGTTTCACTACGCCAGCGGGAAGACGATTTCCCTGCAAAACACAAATCGGGTTCTCCGGACCTATTCGTTCTGCAATGGCATGAAGACGGGATACACGGACGCCGCGGGCCATTGCTTGATCTCCAGTGGCTCTTGGAGCGGCAGGGACGTTATCGCTGTCATTTTGGGCAGCAACAAGGCGCGCGTCTGGCAGGAGTCAGCCTCGCTTCTTGCCTATGGTTTGGGGATCAAGGATACGCAGCTTGCCTCGCTCCGCGTCGCTCCGCCCGCAATTCGGGATACCGAGGAGTAGGTGGCCAGACAATATACCCTCGACGTTCCGGCCGGCTTCCACACCGGCATTGACTATGCGGCTGAGCTCAATCCCCAACAGCTTGCTGCCGTCACCTCGCCACCGGGCCCGGCCCTTGTCATCGCGGGTGCTGGCAGCGGAAAGACACGCACCCTGACTTTTCGCGTGGCGTGGCTACTCGAGCAGGGCGTGCCTGCACGCAGCATCCTGCTTCTGACCTTTACCAATAAGGCTGCCAGGGAGATGCTTGATCGCGTGGCGTCATTGCTGCCCCTGGGCGCGGAGGGCATCTGGGGAGGAACGTTCCATTCCATCGGTAATCGCATCCTGCGCCGGCACGCCGAGCGCGTCGGTTTTCGGCAGGGGTTTACGATCATGGACCGCGAGGACCAGGATGACATGATCGCAAGCATCGTGGCGCGGGAAGGGTTGCGGACGAACGATCGCCGGTTTCCGAAGGGCGAGGTTTTGGCTGGCATTTTTAGCTATTCCGTGAATACCGGCGCTCCTGTGGCGCGCGTCCTTCAGACCAATTATCCCTATTTCGTTTTCCTTTCCGAGCAGATCGCCCGAGTGCAAGTCGCCTACGAAGCCCGAAAGAAAGAAGCGAATGCGATGGATTTCGACGACCTGCTATCGAAAACACTGGAGCTCTTTCAGACGGCGGAGGACGTTGCCAAGAATTACCAAGACCAGTTTCGTCACATCCTTGTGGACGAGTATCAGGACACCAACCGCATTCAGGCGGAGCTAGTGGATTCGATTGCCAGACGCCACGGAAACGTCATGGTCGTCGGCGACGATGCGCAGAGCATTTACTCGTGGCGGGGGGCGAACTTCGAGAACATTCTGCAATTTCCCGTCAAGCATCCCCAGACCCAGGTCTTCAAGATCGAGACGAATTATCGGAGCGTGCCGGAGATTCTTGACGTCGCGAACGCCGCGATTCGCGCCAACGAGCGCCAGTTTCGCAAGGAACTGGCCCCGGTTCGCCCGTCGCATCGGGTGAAGCCGGCGTTCGTTCCCCTCTCGACAAACTCTCAGCAGGCGGCCTTTGTCGCGCAGCGCGTGCTCGAACTGCATGAGGAGGGCGTCGCCTTGCACGAGATGGCGGTGCTTTACCGCGCCCATTATCACTCGATGGAGGTGCAGCTTGAATTCACACGCCGAGGCGTGCCTTTCGTAATCACCAGCGGGCTGCGCTTTTTCGAGCAGGCGCACATCAAGGACGTGGCGGCGTTCCTGAGATTCGCGGTCAACCCGCGCGATGAAGTTGCCTTCAAACGCATCGTCAAGCTGCTGCCGGGCATTGGCCCGAAAGCCGCGGAATCTCTATGGGACCAAGCCAGTGCCAAACTCGATGGACGGCACGAGTTTGCCCTTCTGCAGGGGCTGCGAACGCCGCCGAAGGCGCGGGTGTCCTGGGAGCAACTCGTCCACACCTTAGCGGAGTTGGCGCCTGCCGGTGCCGTCGCAGCGCCCTCAGTAATGATCGAAAGCGTCGCGTTCGCCATTTACGACGATTACATGAAGAGCAAGTTCGCGAATTACGAGGCGAGGCGGGAGGATATCCACACGCTCTCGGCCTTTGCCCGCCAGTTTGAAAGCACCGAGGAATTTCTTGCGCAGCTTGCCCTGCTCGGAGCGGTTGAAACGGCGGACGCCTTTCGCGATGAATCCGATACGGAAAAGATCACACTTTCGACCATCCATCAGGCTAAGGGGCTGGAGTGGAAGGTCGTTTTTCTCATCTGGCTAGCCGAAGGCATGTTTCCCAACGCGCGAAGTGCCGAAAACCCGGAAGGGCTCGAGGAGGAGCGCCGGCTCTTTTACGTGGGTCTTACTCGTTGTAAGGACGAACTCTATCTCACCTATCCGGAAATGAGACTCAACGCCGGTTACGGCGAGACATTTCAAAGACCCTCGCGCTTTCTAAGCGAAATTCCTGAGACGCTGCTCGAAACATGGGAGATCTCGCCGCCCGTCCCTGGCTGGAACGAGCCGTTTTGAAAGCAAAGCTTAGCCTATTGCTCGACAGTCACCGGTGTTCCCAAGGGAGCGTTATTCCAGAAGAGCGTTACCATTTTTTCAGGCATGCGAATGCAGCCGTGACTGTCAGGAACGCCCGGCAGGAAGCCTTGGTGCATTCCGATTCCTCCGGTAATGCGCATAAAGTAAGGCATCGGAGCGCCTCGGAAGGTCAATCCGGTAGGCCGCGGATCTTTTTTCACATCCACATTCTTGACGACGGCTGTGCCGGAGGCGTCAACGTAATCGCCGTAAAGGTTGGAAGCATGGTTGAGGTCTCTCTGAGTGATTTTGTAGCTTCCATGCGGGGTGTCAAAGCCCTCTCGCCCGCTGGAGATTGCGGAAACTCCGACGAGCTTTCCGCCTTTGTAGAACGAAGCGGTCTGCCTCTCAAGATTGATGACGATGGAAGGGGGGCCGCTGATGCCGTTGTCGTCCCAGTAAGACTTCTTCAAGGCCAGACTCTCCTTTGTAGCGGGATCGATGATGGGGCCGCCCGCGCCGAGATACTTGATGTCCCTGTTCGTAAGCCTGGGATCATAACCTGCGCAGGCACCAAGAGCGAACGCCAGCAGCGCCGCAACAATCTGAGAAAGCGGACCCAGAAGTCTCATGGGCGTGTTAAGAGAGCATGCTTTGCAAAAACGTCAAGCTGACAGAGTCAGCATTGCACAAATTGGCAAATTCCGATAATGCGGCCTCCACGATGCCAACTTACGAATACGAATGTGAGAGATGCCGAAAAACCTTCGAAGTTTTTCAATCGATGAAGGATTCTTCGCTAACTGTTTGTCCGAAATCTCATTGTCGCATGAAAAAGTGGGGCAAGGGACGAGTGCGGCGATTGCTCGGAACCGGCGCGGGATTGATTTTCAAAGGAAGTGGATTTTACATCACCGACTACAGAAGTGAGGGCTACAAGCAAGCCGCCAAGAAGGAAAGCTCGCCTGCGGGAGAGGCATCGAAGCCCGCAGAAAAGCCGGCGTCTCAGGCCTCCAAATCCGCAAAATCCACCAAAGAGTGAAAAGCATCAAATGCGCCCAGTGCGGCCACGAGAATGATCTGACGCGTTCTTTCTGTCAGAATTGCGGTGAGCGGCTGGAACGGCCGGTTGGCCAGGATCCGAAAGATTCGGGCCCGGCGAAAGCCCCAGCCCCCATCCGGCCGCGGGAAGGCCGACCAGCGCGGGCAAGTTTTGGCGGCGCGGTGTTTTGGTTCATCCGGAGAATCCTTTCCACGGCGGTTCTCGCGGCACTCCTGGCTTTGATTATCCAAATGGCCCGTCAGCCCGACGGCATTCCACCCGCCCAACCAGCCAACGAGGGGCAGGCAGGGCAACTCCTGCAAACCTTGCAGGCATCTGCGGGCAGCCCATACGCCAGGGCGATCAACGTCACCCAGGCCCAAACGAACAACTACCTCGCCTCGAGCATCGTTCCGGACCCCGCGGCCACGGGAAAATCGTTTCGGGCGGATTTTAGCCGCGCCTTTGTCATCATCAAATCAGGAGAGCTCGATTTTTTCGTCGAACAGCGATTTCATGGGTGGCCGCTCTACATGTACTTGACGACCGTCCCCGACAATTCGGCCCAGAAGTCGAGTTTGAGAGTCATCGGGGGGGGTGTGGGCCGCATGCGATTGACCAAGCGACTGATTCCGCTCCTTGAAAGCGTCATGCGCCCTGTCATTGCATCGACCTCGGAAGCCGCGGCTGTGTTGGAAACTGTGGATGAAGTCGTCTTCTCTCCATCGGTGGCGAAACTGAGCTGGCACGCTCGAAAGCCTGCTGCTCCTTGAAGCGCGGAATCCTGTTGTTGGCAGGGTCGATGTGGGCGCTCGCGGCAATGGGGCAAACCAAAGTCGAACCACCCGCGCCCTTGCAGCGCTCCACTAGCTCCTCTCAGCAGTTCTTCATTTATCATTCCGACCGCGCGCTTCGGTCCCGCCTGGCGCGGAAAGTGGAGGACTTGAAGCAGCAGTGGCTGCGCCGCTTGCGGCTCTCGGACGAATGGAAATCTCCAATCATCATTCAAATACTTCCATTGCGGCGCCCGGATTCACCGCGCATCCGGACCGGCTTGTACGAGAGCGACGGCGGCGAGTTCAAGGTCCAGATCGACATCTGCGATCCGGCATCGCTCAAGGGGGCGGAGTTGGACATGGAGGTTTATAGGGCCTTGTTCCTGGAATACGCCTACCGGAATCTGCCGCCCAAAGCGGGCAAATCCTTTCATCAGCCCCCGGCTTGGCTCATTGAGGGCTTGTACGAAGATGTCCTGGCTCGAGACGAGGGCATCGCCACAGGCGTGTATGAACGGCTCATCAACGAGGAACGCCCGCCAAAACTTGAAGCATTCTTGAAGGAGCGCCCTGAAATGCTGGACGCGACCTCTCGCGCGGTGTACCGCGCTCGAGCCCTAGGTCTCTTTCGCGCGCTTCTTCGCACGCCCGATGGAGCCAAACATCTTGCCGAATATTGCTCCGGCCTGCCATCCCTTAATGGGGCTGATGCCGCCAAACTGCTGGAGTATTTCCCTACACTCTCCGAGCAGCCCGCAGCTCTATCGAAATTATGGACGCTTTCGCTTGCGGATGCGTCCGCGTCGAATCGCGTAATGCCCCTTGGCGTCGGCGAGACCCAAAAGAAGCTTTCTCTCATCCTCGAGATCAGCGCTCCGATGGATCCAAGAAAACCAGAGGCGGGCGCGGTTACCGGTCCAGAGGGTCTTCAAGCCGTGGCGAGGACAACCGGCGGGCGCTACATCCTGAGGCAAAAGGCCGAGGACCTCTTGCGGCTCGAGGTGAGGGCACATCCTCTCATGCGTCCCATCGTCGAGGAATATCGCATGATCGCGGGCCAGCTTGCCGCGAAACCAAAGAAGAATCTGGGAACCAGAATCCGGAAGAACATGCAGTTGCAGCAGGCCGTCGTTCAGCGCTCCGGCGAGATGGAGGATTACTTGAACTGGTTTGAAGCGACTCGATTGGACACTCCGAGCAGGGAGTTCGATTCGGCCTCCGATCCGCAACTCAGCTCTCTAAGTTTCCGGCGCAACGATGCAGTCAGCCGCTATCTGGACGATGTCGAGGCGAGGGGATGGTAGGGCTTGCTGTGCACTTGCAGGAATGGCGAGCCTCGCTATTTTTAGACCATGTCTTCACTAACTCGCCGGGAGCAACTGCTTGTGGCTTTCGTGTTGCTTGCGTTCTGCGCCGGTTTCGGCGTAAAGCAGTGGCGCCAAGCTCAGGCGCTAACACCGTTGCAGGCGGGGGTTCAAGTCGGACGCTAATATGCAGACAGTTGGATTCCACGAAGCCCTCAAGAAGATCTCTAGCGCCGATTCCCGATATCACGCGGAGGCGTACGTGTTTTTGCGCGATGCCCTGGAGGCGACCCTGAAGCGCAGGAAAAAAGCCCGCAAGGAGACCTCCTCTCATGTGGGGGCAATCGAGTTGCTTGATGGGTTCAGAGTCCATAGCCTGCAGGAATTTGGGCCGATGGCGATTACGGTCCTCCAGTATTGGGGCGTCCGCTCTTCTGAAGACGTTGGCAACATGGTGTTTAATCTCGTTGACGCGGGGATATTCGGGAAAACAGACGAAGACACCCTCGAGAGCTTCCGCGAAGGGTATGACTTTGCGGACGCATTCGTGCTTCCTTTCCGTCCCGAGCCGGAGAAATTGAGCGCCACCGGCTCTGGTGTTGTCGGAAAGAAAGCATGAAGCCGTATTTAGCTCTGTCCCTCTCTCTATTTCTTATGACGCTTGCGCACGCTCCTGCGAAGGACTCATCTTCTGCCACTCCGACCTTACCTGCGAACCGTGCCCAGGTATTCTCCTTCGACAACGGCCTCACTCTTATCGTCGAGGAAGATCATAGCGCGCCGGTCGCGAGCGTGCAGGCATGGTGCGCCACAGGCAGCATCGACGAAGGCAAATGGATGGGCGCCGGGCTTTCGCATATTCTCGAACACATGCTTTTTAAGGGCACCCAGGATCGCAAAGCCGGGGATATCGCCCGGCAGATCCAGGACCGAGGGGGGTATATCAACGCTTACACGAGTTTCGATAGGACCGTGTTTTGGATCGATGTTCCCGCTGACGGAGTCTCGGAAGCCGTGGCAATCCTCTCCGATGCCATGACGAATTCGACGCTTCCTGAGGATGAATACGTCAAGGAACAGGAAGTCATTCGCCGTGAGTTCGCCATGGGCTTCGACGACCCCGGGCGCCAAAGCTCGCAACTCATGCTGCGCACCGTCTTTTCGGAGAGTCCATTTCGGCATCCCGTGATCGGCTACCTCGACGTCTATAACAAGCTCAAGCGGGACGATGTCATGGCATACTACAAGACCCGTTACGCGCCAAACAATCTGACCTTTGTCGTCGCGGGTGACGTCGATGCGAAGAAAGTGAGGCAGCAGCTTGAAGAGCTGTTCAAAAATTATTCCCGCCAGGCCCTCGAGCCGGTTTATGTGGCAAGCGAGCCCGAGCAAATCGGCCGTCGGGAGGCCCATGAGGAGTTTCCAACGGAATTGACACGCCTCTCGCTGGCCTGGCGGCTGCCTGGTCTGACACACCCTGACACGCCGGCACTGGAACTTCTTGGCGACGTGCTGGGCTCTGGGCGAAGCTCGATCCTCAATCGCGAGCTTCGCGAAAAGCAACATATCGTGCACTCCATTAGCGCTGGAATGTTCTCCCTGCAGACAGATGGCGTTCTCGTCATCCAAGCGCTCTGCGAGCCTGCGGAGCGGTCTGCGGTGGAAAAGGAAGCGCTTGCCGCCGTCGAACGGATCAAGGAAAGCGGGGGCACCCAGGCGGAGTTGGACAAAGCGCGGCGCGCGATGCTGGCGAACCAGCTCTCGGGTTTAGCCACCGCGCGCGGAAAGGCTTCCGACCTTGGCTCCAATTGGCTTCTGACCAGAAATCCCAATTTCAGCAAGGATTACCTCGATGCAATCTCGCGGGTGACTACGGCGGATATCAAGCGTGTAGCGCGAGAGTATCTTCGTTCAAACAGGCTCAGTGTCACTTCCCTCAATCCTCCTGGCTCTCTTGTCGGAGTGAACAGGGCGGGTTCGGAGGCCATCGCTTCAGAGGTCAAGAGGTTCGTGCTTCCCAATGGACTGCGTTTGCTCGTGCGTGAGGACGGCCGCCTGCCGCTCGTGTCGATTTACGCGGCGTTCCGTGGGGGGCTGCTCGCTGAAACGCCGGAAAACAATGGCATCACGCGGTTGCTGTCTCGGACCATTCTCAAGGGCACCAAAAGCAGGACCGCGGCACAATTGGCCGAACAGATTGAGAGCGCGGGCGGACGCTTTGGCGGAGACAGCGGGAACAATAGCTTCAGCGTGAACGTCGACGTGATGAAGCCTGATCTTGCTCTTGGCCTGAATATTTTGGCGGATGTCCTCCAGAATCCCATTTTCCCTGACAAGGACGTCGAGCTCGAGAAGGCCGCTCAAATCGCGGCGATCAAGGCGGAAGACGAACAGATCACAGCGGTGGCTCGGAATGTCATGCGTGAAAAGCTTTTTGGGACTCACCCCTATGCCCTTCGGGGCAGCGGACGCCCTGAGTCGGTCGGGAAGATCACGTCTGCCGATTTGCAGGCTTTTCAAAACGATTACGTCGTGGCCAGAAACGGGGTCATTGCGGTTTTCGGCGACGTGAAGGCCGAAGAAGTTCTTGCACTCGTCGCAAAGGACTTCGGCGCTATGCCATCCGGCAAACTGGCATTGTCCGAGCCGCCCCAACCTGTCGCGCCCAGTTCGCCAATCAATGCCCATGAAGAGCTTAACAAACAGCAGGCCGTCGTGATGATCGGCTATCCCGGGTCCGATATCCTGAGTCCGGATCGCACTGCCCTGGATCTTCTGAGCGAAGCTTCGAATGATTTGGGCTCTCGCTTCTTCAATCGCATCCGCGAGCAGCTCGGTCTCGCGTATTTCGTCGGAGCCGGAAATTTCTCCGGACTTGCGCCGGGTTCCTTCGTTTTCTATCTGGGCACGGACCCGAAGAAGGTTGGAACTGTGACTGCGGAGTTCCAGGATGAGATTGGCGGTCTTTCCCGGGACGGCCTTACAGAAGACGAGCTGTTTCGCGCGAAGAAGAAACTCCTCGGTGCCGAAGCCATCCGAAATCAGAGTAACTCCTCTTTTGCCGCGAGCGTAGCAGTCGACGAACTTGTCGGCCTTGGTTTTGACAACTATCTCAAGCGCAAGGCGCAGGTCGAATCGGTGACGATCGACGACGTGCGACGCGTCGCGGCCAAGTACTTTGGCACTCCTTCACGCGTGGAGGTAATAGTCCGTCCTCCTGAAAAGACCGCTGCAAACCACATTCCCACTCCACAATCCTGACCATGGCTGAAGTCCAAACCTCTACACAATCGGGAGAACTGTCCCAGAAGTTCATCGAATTCGTAATGATGCAGGCGCAACAGGCATCGCTGTTCCTCGGTCGAATTCCCAATCCACAATCAGGCCAATCCGACGTGCTTCTCGATCCTGCGAAGCTTTTCATCGATCACCTCGAGATGCTACGCGAAAAGACTCGGGGAAATCTTACCTCTCAGGAGACCGAAATTCTCGACAGCGTGCTCACGGACTTGCGCATGGCATTTGTCCAGGCCTCCTCGGCGGCGAAAGCCTCTGCACCGGCAGGATCAACGTCCCAGGCGGAAGAAGCCAAAGGACCTGAGGAGACGGCCGCCGAGCCAGCAGCGGATGCCGAAAGCAAAAAGAAGTTCTCCAAGAGTTACGGCTCCTGAGAAGCGGATGATGGAGAGACCGCGGGGTGATCAGAGATTTGCCGCAATGACGCGGAAAATTTCGGTGTTGTCTCGGAAGCCTTGAAGCTGCTGGGAACCTGGCCCGGCGCCCACGATAATGCCATCTTCGGCGACGCCGATCGCGACTGGAGCCGGAACGGCTGAGGGTTCGCTTGCCTGAGAGACAACGCCGGCTTCGGCCGAGGCAGAGAGGGTGCCAGGGCCAGTTGACCACGTCAGTGAGGGAATGCCCTGCGAGTTGATTCCAACGATAGCAACTCCCTTATCGTTCCGAAACGGGTATCCATTGAGTCTAAGGCCCCCGACACTCTGCTTTCCGGCGACAAGGAGGAGAGAATTCTCGCCCGCAAAAGCCAGGGCGGATGCCACAGCTTCGTCAAGAGCCAGGAGTTCGCGCAGGGTGCGTTCTCCCTCGTTTTGTGAGGCGGCCTTTCCCGCGAGGCTGCAATCCACCACCAGGAGATAGCCCTTGCGGTTATATTGCAAGAGCTGGATTGCCATCCGTACCATTTCGGCCAACGTCGGTTGCGACCCCGCGGATTGGATTTCGTCCGCGAAGGCGAGGTTTCCGGAAGAAAAAATTCCAAGCAGTCTGGGCGCGCGCCACAAGGGAATGCTTTCCATCTCGGATCTGTTGTGAACAATGTCGAAGCCCTTGCGGCTCATTTCGAGCAGAAGATCGCGGCCATCCTTGCGTCTTCCCTCCTTGTGTTCGGGAAGGAAGTCCGCTTCCCCGCCGCCGAGAATGACGTCAATGTTTCCTGCGTCGACCAGCTGCGCAGCGATGTCTTCCGAGTCCTGAGGAGTGCCGGTCCTCGCGTAAAAGGCAGCCGGCGTGGTGTCAGAGATTGCGGCGTTGGAAATCAAACCGGTTGCCCGTCCGTGCTTGCGAGCCAGATCGAGCAAATTTATCAAGGGCTTCCCGGAGGTGTCCACTCCCACGGAACGGTTGTTGACCTTCTGTCCGGTGGCGATGGCTGTTGCCGCCGAAGAGGGATCGCTTACAGCGAAATCCGCTGCATGGGTAGTGATCAGACCGAGATTTGGCAGCTTCTCGAGATTAAGCCGGGTGTCGGCACCATTCTGATAAATGCGGGCCGCTGTAAGGGTGGAGGTCGTTAAATTGTCGGTCAGGAAGAGGATGATCGCGAACGGCTTCTGGACCACCCAGTTTGCGTAGAACAATACTCCCAGGCCGATAAAGGCAATGAGACAGCCCAAAGCGATGAAGCGATTGCGAATCTTTTTGCTCATGAGAACCGGCTGCCCGCATATGCATCACAACACGATTGGCGGCGCAATGCGCGTCTTCGCCAATCCCAAAGTCCGGACGAAAAATTTCCGATTGGTAGGCTTCCCACTCCATCCCCTCTTGATATTTTACGGCAACCCGGCACGTTGTTGCCCGATGGCGCTTCTTGAGGTGAGAGATTTGCGGGTGTGGTTTCCCGTGTTTGGCGGTTTGCTCCGCCGAAAGGTCGATGACATCAAGGCCGTGGACGGTGTCAGTTTCAAGGTCGAGAGCGGCCAGACCGTTGGACTGGTTGGTGAAAGCGGCAGCGGCAAGACCACGGTCGGACGAGCCTTGCTCAAGCTCGTGAGAGCGTCGGCAGGTGAGGTCGTCTTCGACGGCAGGAATATCTTGCCTATGCAAGAACGGGAATTTCGCCCAATGCGCCGGGAGATGCAGATGATTTTTCAGGATCCCTATGGCTCGCTGAATCCTCGAATGACCTGCGGTGAAATCATAGGGGAAGCATTGGAGATCCACTTCCGCGAGCTTTCCTCCGCAGATCGGCGAGATGCCGTCGCTGCGCTTCTCAAGCAAGTCGGCCTAAAGCCTGAAATGGCGGGACGGTACCCTCATGAATTCAGTGGCGGACAGCGTCAACGCATTGGTATTGCGCGAGCACTGGCGGTCAAACCGCGCTTCATCGTGTGCGATGAACCTGTTAGCGCACTCGATGTCAGCGTGCAGGGACAAATCGTGAATCTCCTCAAAGACTTGCAGGAAGCGCTTGGCATTTCGTATCTCTTTATCGCGCACGATCTTGCTGTTGTCGAGCACATCAGCGATTATGTTCTCGTGATGCATCACGGGAAGATCGTCGAGGCGGCTCGAGCCGAGGCTATCTACGAAGATCCCCAGCACGATTACACGAAAACCCTGCTGGCGGCGGTGCCGCAGCTGGCGTAGCTGTTCTTCGCCCCTAAATGCATTCCTGGCTTCGAAAGTTTCTTGGCATGAACTGGATCTTGTTCCTGTTGATGCTCGGGCTCATGATTTACGGAGTTTATGCGATCTACAGCGCGACTTGGATGATACCCGACCAGAAGTTCTGGAAGTCGCAGATCGTCTGGATCCTGGCCTCACTTCCCGCGTTCTTGGTCATCTCTCTGATCGACTACCGCTGGATTCGCCTTGGTGCAGTGCCCTGCTACGTCGTCGGCGTTCTTGGGTTGGTAGCCGTGCTGCTCTTTGGGGAGAGGCGATATGGAGCCCAATGCTGGCTGAATCTCGGTTTCATGAGCGTTCAGCCGTCTCAGTTCGCGGTTCTAGCAGGTATCATGACGCTTGCAGTGTATTTGGAGGCTACGAAAAAGATCATGCCCTTTCTGCGGATTCTGGGCTGCGGCGCGATTGTGGGAGCGCCATGGCTGCTTATCTTGGTCGAGCCCGATCTGGGCATGTGCATCGTGTGGGTTCCGATGGTGCTCGCGCTTCTCTTTGTAGGAGACATTCCAAAGAGATGGCTCTTGTCGATGATCATCCTTGGCCTGGCAATGGTGCCATTGATCGTAAACTTCGCGCTCAAACCCTATCAATACGCCCGCATCACCAGTTTCGTGAATCCTTATCTGGATCCTCAAGGCAACGGCTGGAATATCATTCAATCACTTACCGCGATAGGTTCTGGCGGCTTTTATGGGAAAGGATTCAAGGCGCCCAATACGCTGAACGAGTTGGGCTATCTGCCGACCACGATCAAGCACAACGACTTCATTTTTTCTGTCTTGGGTGAGCAGCACGGCTTTCTCGGCGGCATTCTGCTCATAGCGGTCCTCGCCTTGCTGCTCCTGACCGGCCTCTACATAGCGATAAAGGCGGAAGATGGCCTTGGCCAATTGTTGGCGGTGGGAGTTGTGGTGCTGATCTTCACCTACACATTCTTAAACATCGGCATGACCATATCGATCACACCGATCACCGGCTTGCCTCTCCCTCTAATCAGCTACGGCGGCTCGTTTCTTATGATGATTCTTTTTGGCTTGGGAATACTTCAAAGCATTTGGATTCACCGCAAAACGGTCCGCTAAGAGAAGGTCACACCTTCATGCGTTCGATTTGCGCGCCGAGCGAGTTGAGTTTTTCGTCGAGGCTTTCGTAACCTCGGTCAATGTGATAGACACGGTTGATCTCGGTGGAATTCTCCGCCTGCAGGCCAGCGAGAACAAGAGCTGCAGAGGCACGCAAGTCGCTTGCCATGACGGGCGCGCCGCTTAGTTTCTCGACCCCGTTGATCACCGCGGTCGATCCCTGAAGTTCGATATTCGCGCCCATGCGCTTGAGTTCCGCGACATGCATGAAGCGCTGGGGAAAAACATTCTCAGTAATGACGCTTATGCCATCGACCGTCGCGAGCATCGCACACATCTGCGCTTGCATGTCCGTCGGAAAGCCGGGGTAGGGGAGAGTCTCGAGCTTAACCGGGCGACCGGCACCATTCGAGCGCAGGGTGACACAGTCTTCGCCGCACGAGATCGAGAAGCCTGCTCGGGCGAGGGGATCGAGGACCGCCTTGAGATGGCGTGGTTCCGCACGGGTGATGGTCACTTCCTTTCCAATGATCGCACCAGCGACCAAGAAGGTTCCCGCCTCGATGCGGTCTGGAATCACGGCGTGCTCGGCACCATGCAGCTCCTGCACCCCTTCTATAATGATCCGTCGCGTGCCGGCCCCTTCGATCTTCGCGCCCATGGCAATGAGAAAATTGGCGAGGTCCTCCACCTCCGGCTCCTCGGCGGCGCCGTCGATGACGGTCGTTCCTTCGGCAAGCACGGCAGCCATCATGACATTGCCGGTACCCAGCACCGTCGAGCCAAACCGGCCCCGTAAATTGATAGTGGAGCCATGGAGCTCCGGAGCGAGCACTTTTATATTGCCTCCCTTGACGCGCACCGCGGCCCCGAGGGCTTCAAAGCCGCGCAGGTGCAAATCGATCGGCCTGTCGCCAATGACGCAACCGCCGGGGAGCGAGACCGTGGCTTCCTTTTCCCTGCCTAGCAATGGTCCGAGGATGCATACCGAAGCACGCATCTTACGCACGATATCGTACGGTGCCTCGGTGAGAACCTTTTCTGCCTTGACGGTGACTGTACCGCTCGCGCGTTCGACTTCGCAGCCAAGCTCATTGAGGATTGTGAGCATGTAGTGGATGTCGCTTAAATCAGGCACTCGCGAGATCACACAGGGTTCCTTGGTCAATAGGGTAGCCGCGAGAATGGGAAGGGCCGAATTCTTGGAACCGCTGATGCGGACCGTTCCGCTGAGCGGATGTCCCCCGTGCACGATGATCTTATCCATAATCTGTCAAGAGGCAGAGATTCTGATAGACCCTCCCCAAGGTGTCGCGAAAATTCTCCCTTTGCATCCTCGATCAATCTCGCCTCAAATGTGGTCTCGGGCACGACGCTTTGACGAAACGCTCCCGGCCCTGATAATCCTGGTGCAAACTGATGTCGCAATAGCCTTGCGAGGCAAGTTTCCCAGCGACTTCGGCCGCCTGATCGTGCCCAATCTCCATGGCGAGAATTCCACCCGGCGCGAGACGTGGTGAGGCGACCTCGATCAGCCTTCGGATAAGGCGAAGACCATCAGGTCCTCCGTCAAGGGCAACGAGCGGGTCGTGGAGGACCTCGCGTTGAAGGATGGCAAGTTCGGCCGTCGCTATGTATGGCAAGTTGGCGACTATCCAGTCGAAGCGGCCCTCGTCATGAGGAAAAAGATCCGCTTCGTGAAAAGCGATCTTTCCATTTAGTGAATGACGCGCGGCGTTTTCCCGGGCGAGACTCAGCGCCGCGGAGGAAATGTCTGTGGCCGCAATAGCGGCGAGGGGACGCTGGAGGGCCAATGTGATCGCAATCACACCCGAGCCTGTGCCGATATCCAGGATCGCCATTCCGGCGCCGCGGTGGCATCGCGGATCTTCGAGAACCAACTCGACGAGTTGCTCGGTCTCGGGACGGGGCACGAGAGCCCGGCTGTCGCTGACAAACAATCGCCCAAAAAACGCGGTCGTACCGAGCAGGTGCTGAAGGGGTTTCCCCGTTCCCCGATCCCGAACCAATTCCCGAAGGGCACTCCGCTCGGCGTCGGAAAGCGGGCGGTCGAATTCGAGATAAAGATCCAAACGTTTTTTGCCAAGGACATGGGCAAGCAGATGCTCGGCGTTGAGTCGCGGACTTTCCACCCCATGCTCCCTAAGATATCCGGAGGCGGCGCTCAGAACCTCAAGGACGGTCACGGAATGGTTGAGTTGAGGGTTGATTGAACTGGGTCCTGGATCCCACCAAAGCCATCAATCAATATCGGCCTCCTTTAGCCTTTGCGCCATATCGCTGGCCTGCAAGCTATCTATCATTTCCTCGATGTCGCCCTCGATGAAGCGGTCAAGGTTGTACAATGTCAGACCGATGCGATGGTCAGTCACACGATTCTGCGGAAAATTATAGGTCCGGATCTTTTCTTCGCGTCCACCTCCGCCAATGAGGCTTTTGCGATGGGCGGAATATTTTTCCTCCTCTTCGCGCCGCTTATCCTCCAGGAGCCTCGCGCGCATGATCTGCAGAGCGCGCTCCTTGTTTTGTTGCTGGCTCCGGCCATCCTGACAACGCACGATGCGCCCGGTTGGGATATGAAGAATCTGGACGGCGGAGTCGGTGGTATTGACCCCTTGTCCTCCGGGACCGCCAGCGCGGCACACCTCGATTCGCAGATCGTCCATCTTGAGTTCGATATCGACTTCCTCGGCCTCGGGAAGGACAGCCACCGTCGCGGTGGAAGTGTGAATGCGTCCCTGCGCTTCGGTTGCGGGCACCCGCTGGACGCGGTGAACGCCGGATTCGTAACGCATTTTGCGGAAGACAGAATCGCCAGAGAGCCGGAAGATAATTTCCTTCAAGCCTCGGAGGTCGGCTTCGCTGGAATCCAAAGCCTCAACCTTCCATTCATTGGCTTCCGCGAACCGGCAGTACATTCGGTAGAGGTCGGCCGCGAAAAGAGCTGCCTCCGTTCCGCCGGTTCCGGCGCGGATTTCGACGATTGCATCGCGATCTTCGCCGGGTTCTGGAGGCAGTAGAGCGACTTGGAGGTCTTTTTGGAGTTCGGGCAGCCGCTTTTCGAGCTCTGGAAGTTCGGTGGCGGCCAACTCAGCCATCTCGGAGTCTTCGCCGGCCGCGAGGAGTCGACTTTCCTCGAGTTCGCGCCCGGTCTTCTCGAAATCCCTCCAAATGGCCATAAGCTCTTTGAGCCGGGCATGCTCTCGGAGGATTTCCCGCGCACGGGCGGCATTCTCAAAGAGCAATCCCTGACCGATCTCGTGTTCGAGCTCTTCGAAGCGTCTCTGCTTTTTCTCTATCAGAACAGAGAAGTCCATGGCGTGTTCGGGCAAGAAAAAGCGAAACGGTGACGGCGCGCGGGGGCGCAATCACCGTTTCGCGGCGGGGAGGGAAATCTAGACTTTCTTTGCGGGCTTGACCGAACGCGTTGCGCGCACGGTTCCATACCGGCGCTTAAACTTGTCCACACGCCCGGCGGTATCCACGAATTTTTGCTCGCCGGTGAAAAAGGGATGGCATGCCGCGCAGATGCCGATTTTGATGTTGTCGCGGGTCGAGCGCGTGCGATACGTCGCACCGCAGGCACAAACGATGACGGTTTCGACGTAGTTGGGATGAATCTCGGACTTCATTATCTGTGAAAAACATCCAGTTTAGCAAGGAACGGGCGCCGTGCAATCACGAAAACAACCCGGTCCTAGCGCGGTGGGAGCAGGTCGCGTTCACGAAAAAGCAGGAGCCGGCCGTATTTGCGCACGATGGAAGCGTCCTGCGGACTTTTGCCACGATTGAGGAGGAGGCGAAGGTCTGGACGGACCGTTTCACCCGGCTTTCCACCGCCCGGGTGATTTGCCTGCAAATCGGCAATTGCGCCGAATGGCCCGCGATCCTCCTCGCAGCGTGGCGCAGCGGGCGAACGGCCTTGCCTATCGAGCGAGACATGCCTCAGCGCCGTCGCAAGGAGATCGAGCGGCTTTGCGGCGCCGGCCTATGGCTCGATCGCGAAGAGACGGGACTCAAACTCTGCCCCGTAGAGCATTCGCCCGCTCACCCTGGTCTGCAGAGTGATTTGCTCAAACTGACTTCGGGAACAACCGCGGAGCCCCGCGCGATACGCTTTACGGGTGCGCAGTTGCTTGCTGATTGTGACAACGTCTGTGACACTATGGGACTGCGAGAAGACGACCGCAATTATGGAGTCATTTCGTTTGCGCACTCCTACGGCTTTAGCAATCTGATCACGCCACTGCTGTGCCGGGGGATTCCACTGATAGCCGCGATGGACGTCATGCCTCGGGCACTCATTGAAGGCTTTGCTTCCAGCGGCGCGACGGTGTTTCCCGGAGTGCCGGCGATTTTCCGGTCGCTTGCGGAAGTTTCGGGCGGCGGGAATGCCCTTCGATTGTGCATTTCGGCCGCCGCCCGGCTCGAAAAAGAGGTCGCCGTGAAATTCTTCGAAAGATGGGGACGCAAGGTTCATTCATTTTATGGCGCCTCGGAATGCGGCGGAATTTGCTATGACTCCAATGAATCGCCAGATGTACCGCCGGATTATGTCGGCGCGCCGTTGAAGAACGTCGAGGTCCAGATGCCAGAGGAAGGGCCAGCGCAGATCGAGGTGCGCAGCGACGCAGTGGGCTCCGGATACTATCCCGACTGCGCCGATGAAAATTTGAGTGCGGGCATGTTCCGCCCATCCGATCTCCTGGTAAGGAACAGAGACGGCTATGTCATCACGGGGCGGATTTCGGATTTGATCAACGTCGGCGGCCGGAAAGTCAATCCCGGGGACGTCGAGCGGGTCCTGAGGCTCTCGGCAGGCGTTAGGGATGTCGTCGTGCTCGGCATCCCAGCCAGCCCCCGCGGGGAGGACGTTGCCGCCTGCGTCGCGGGCGAAGCAACCGAGGAGGAATTGCGGAAACTTTGCTTCCGTAACCTCTCCCCCTGGCAGGTGCCGAGGCGATGGTTTTTCTTAAGAGAAATTCCGTTAAACGCTCGGGGAAAAATCAACCGGGCTGACCTTCGATCGCGATTGGAATGATCGCTTCAAGTGGCGAGGATCGAGCCGCTGATTTTCGAATTCTCACCGGGAGCGCTGGTTTTCACGTGCGGCAGACTGCGCAGCCAGTCGGCGTAGCCAAGCGGCGAGATTTCCGAAGGCTTGATTTCGCTTCGGCCGCCCCAGAAGACGTTAGTGTAGAGGACAGGAATTCCGATGGCGTTGAGATGCCGATCGATGGCGGCCTTGTGCTCGAGCAGGCGGTCTTTCTCTGTTCCATGAGCCACTGCCATGATGTTCACATCGTTGAACTCGGGCCCCGCCTCGCGCCAATAGCAATGGGTTAGGACCTCATGACGCCCCACTTCACCGCCCGCCTCTATCTCGCGGCCTGGCGGGACAGCCCAATGAAACAACGCATTGAAGCGTGTAACGCGCATGCCGGTCTGGCTAGGCTTGACGTGCTCGAGAAAAGTCGAAAATCGCCCGATGAGCTTGCGATCGGCCAGATCTTCAGCGACGGCGAAAAATTCCTCGAGGGGCACGCCCGCCTCAGCCGCCCGAGCGGTCCAGACCGGCTCCTGAATTTCCTCTGGGGCAAACTCGCGCTTTAGTGGCGTGAGCACGCGCCATTCGTGATCACTCAGAGTGATTGTTTCGACGACGTGCATTTTCGCCGGTTCAGGCGCCTTGTCGCCGGGATTGATTGTCTTGCGTCGGACGTGGCCGACACCGAGGGCGAATATTCCCTTGGCGGGCATGAGACGATAGGCCTCCGCTCCAGTCCGGCGGCACAGGGCTCGGCAATGCGTGTCGAGCGAAAATCCGGCAGGGACCTTCAGCGTCGTCCATAGCTTGTAGGCCTCGCCTGGGATCTTGGCGTCCGTCGAGCGAATGACGACGTGCCCCGAGTAGGGATCCTCTCGAAACATGAAATCAAAAGCCTCATCTAGTTTTCCAAAAGGGACCTTCCAGGCGACGAGGGCGCCAGAGGCAAGGTTCGTGGCAAGCAAGGTTTGGCGCACGCGGCGGATCGTTCCCGCTTCGAGCATTTCGCGGATGCGTTCGAGCACCGTCGCCAGTGGTAGCTCGGCCTTCCGGGCAATCTCGGCAAAAGGTTCCCGTATAAACCCGGCAATCTTGTCCTCCGAAACAGCAAGAATACGGGCATTTATCGGGTCGGTGTGTTCGATGGCGACCATGAAACATCTAATGCATTGCCCAAGCGCCCTTGCAAGAACGTTGCGAAGCGCCGCTTCGACCATCATTGACCTTCCGCCCTCGCCTCCGGCATCCTGCCAAGCGCGTAATGGTCGAGAAAATCCAGACGCTTCTCGTGCTCTTGGGCATCATCGGCGTGCTGGCCGTCGTGGCCGAGAGAGTCCGTTTTCCCTTTCCCATTCTTCTTGTGATTGCGGGACTCCTGATCGCTCTGTTGCCAAACGGCCCGTGTTCGTCGAGTCGCTCAGGGATACAGGAAACATGCCACCAGGGAAAACCGGGCCACGTTCTCTCACCTTGACTCTTGCTTGAAAGCAAACACAAGATGGCGCATGGGCGCGAGAATTTGGGATCTCCGATTGCCACAAAGGCGGGTGATAAGGATCTGCCTCTGGATCTCGGCCATTGTCGCCGCTGTCCTTCTCGTTACTGCTGTCTGGCTCTTCGCGTATCATGCGTATTGCAATTGGAAGGCAAACCGTGCTGTTAAACAGGCGAGATTCTCTCTTACGAACAATAGGCTGCAAGTCGGCATTCTTAGCTTGCGGGAGGCGCTTCGGGATTGTCCCAACCATCTTGAAGCAAATCATGTGGCAGCCTTGCTGCTCGAGGCGTCTCGTTCGTCCGAAGCACTCGTCCACCGGCGCAGGCTCATGTATCTGCAGCCGCGGCTGCTGGAGCCCAAGCTGGCGTATGCGCGCTCGGCACTGCTTTTCGACAAACCGCAGGAGGCCGCAAAGGTTCTTGATACAATCAAGGGGCCTAATCGCCGGACTCCGGAGTTTCTCGAACTCCGGGCGGAGTTTTTCATTGCCCGCGCCCGCGCCGACCTGGCTCTCGAGGTCTATCGCGAGTTGATTGAACTGCATCCCGAGAATCGGCGCGCTCGCGCGCGGCTCACGGCTCTCGAACTGGAGAGTGGTTCGGATCAGGCTCGCGATTCCGCCCGTTTGGCCTTGGAATCACTGGCCTCCGACGAGGAGTTTGGCCTCGTCGCGCTTCGCGCCCTCACACAGGATGCGTTGCGGAGGCAGGATTTCTCCGCGGCCCTTTCATGGTCCGATCGCGTATCTGAAATGCCGTCAGCGGAGTTTTCGGACCGGCTGCTGCGGCTCCAGGCCTTGTCTGCCGCGAAGTCCCCAGAGTGCGACCACTGGCTTTCGGATCTCGAGGAGCGTGCGTTTGAAAAACCCCAGTACGCTCTCGAACTCGCAAAATGGAAGCTCGTCTCAACTGGCCCCGACAAGGCCGTCGCCTGGCTGGAGGGCGTCTCAAGAAACGTGCAGGACGATCTGGCGATTCGAGCGATGCTCGCGGATTGCTACAGTGCGCTCGAGCGCTGGAGCGATCTCGAATTTCTCGCAAGCTCGAGCGCATGGCGGGAGATGGATCCATCGCGCCTGGCCTATTTGGCACGAGCGCAGGCGGGACAGGGGTACATCAAGAGATCGGAGCAAACATGGACGCTCGCTGTCGAAGCAGCGGAAAGGCAGCCCGAACAGCTGGCGCCTCTGCTGACAATGGCGAGAGCTGACAAGAGGGATGCCCGCCAACTGCTGTGGTTGATAGCGGAGAAAGACCCCCAGCAGGTGTCCGCGCGGAGGGAGCTTTATCAAGCCTACTGGCAGGAGCGAAACGCGGAGGGTATGCTTCGCATGATGGAGCTCGTCTTGAAGGAGAACCCCAACGATAGAGCGGCACAGTTCAATGTGGCGAGTCTGCTTATGGCAACCGCGCACCAGATTGAACGCGCCGGGCGCCTAGCCCAAGAGCTTTACGAAGATGATCCTCGATCCTTGGGAAATGCCGCTCTCTATGCGTTCGGCCTATATCTGCAAGGACACCCTGAGAAGGGCGTGGACCTCCTCGATTCGCGAGAGGACCTGGAGCAGCTCGGAGGCGATGAGGCGGCTTATTACGCGCTCATTCTTTCAGCCTGCGGTCGCGGCAACGAGGCGCGTCGAGTCCTCGCGCCTGTCGATCGCGAGATGCTGTTGCCCGAGCTGCGCGTATCTTTGGATCGCGCGTTCGGATCGGCTCCGACGAGCGCCGCTTCGGGTTCCCTTGAATGAGAGAGGTCTCGCGACACGTCTTTGCACGCAAGGCGGGCCCATCCCTTCAACGCGCTCCTGGTGTTCCGGACGAGTTGACATCAATGGCGCGAAACCGCAAAGTCCTCCGCGAATCGACGGCTGTCGAACCATGCGCAAGACATTGCTAGCTCTCGTTCTCTTTGGCTTGGTGGCTTGCGAGCGCCCGCCGACCTCGAAGGCGGAGCCAGAAAATGAAAGCCCGTCGCCGACTTTGTCACCGGCATTGGTGGACCAGGCCGATGCCCAGGCGGAGGAAGCTTCGGCTCGCGAAGCGGAGCCTGCCGGTGACGTTGAGGCGCCTCCCGAAGTAAATATGGACGCAGCAGATGCCGAGAACCGGCTCGTTAAAGCCGAGGTGCTCGCGCGCATTGACTTGATGCCCACGCTGAGTCCCGAGGAAAAAGACAAGCTCTATGTTCAGGTCGAGCGAGCGCGCGGAATGGGGAAGATCGTTACCATACCATTCGCCACCGGCAAGGCGAGCGTCGGCCCAGCCGAGGTGGCAGCCCTCGAGGAAACACTCAAGCTGCCCCAGATCCAAAAATTCGCGGAGGATCCGACCGTAGTTTTCGTCGTACTGGGATTTGCCGACAAGAAGGGTGACGAGAAAAAGAATCTCGCCATCTCCTTGCAGCGGGCTGACAGCGTCGTCAAGACATTGAAAGGTCGTGGAGGCATCATGAACCTCATCCACGCGGTAGGCATGGGAAGTTCCGATATCTTCGACGCCAAGGATCTCGATAAGAACCGCGTGGTGGAAGTTTGGGCGGTTCTTCCTTGAGCAGCGAGGAGACCGAGCTCGCGCCGATTGCGC
>DATDAL010000078.1:0-7811 GCA_036525415.1 Terrimicrobiaceae bacterium
CATGAAATCCGCCAGGACACCAGAAAACGCGTCAAAAGTCGCCGGCACGCCGGCCAGCTCCGTGCCGCCATGTCCCGGAAGGTCCACCGCAATCACGTGGTGAGTTTTCGCAAAATGGTGGAAAAGTCCCGCCATATGCGCGCGATTGCAGCACCAGCCGTGGACGAAAACCAAAGGGTGCGGGCCGCTGCCGGTTGCGTCGTGGGATAGTATCATGTGACAGGCGTCCGCAGGGCTCGCGATTCTCGACGATCCCAGGACGACTCACGCTTTCAGGAGCGCGGCTTGTCCGCCAGCACCAGCGGAGAAACCGAGGGTACCTCCAGCAGGCGCGGATTCACGTAACCCTCTTCTTCGAGCCACGCACTCATTTCTGCGAACGTGAACGTGTCCCCCTCGTCGGTGTTCACCAGCATGTTCACCGCAAAGATGAGCGTGTGCAACGGTCCAGTCCGCTCGTCATTCGGCATGAATTCCTGGATTGCGATCGTGCCCCCCGGCGCCAGCGCGCTCCAGGTTTTCTTCAAGAGACGCCGGCTGCGGTCGCGGCCCTCGCTGTGCAGAATGTGGCCGACCGTCGCTACCTGGTGCCCGGCGCCAAAATCGGCCTCGAAGAAGTCGCCCGGAGCGACGGTCAATCGGTCGGCCATCCCGTGCTGCGCCGCGACCCTTTGCGTGACCTCAAGCACGCGCGGCCAGTCCACCGCGCGGATGCGGACCTGTGGCGATTGTTTTGCCAGCGCGATGCCCCAGACGCCGGAGCCGGCTCCGATGTCCAGCACGCTCACCGGTGAGGTGGCCTCGGGAACGCCCAGGTGCTCGCCCAGTGCGTTGGCCGCGGGGAAACTGATCGGGAAAAGGGACTCGACGAACGCGGCGAAAAACCGGGCCCCCTCTTCCTCTTGATTCACGTGGCTCGCAGGCCGGCCGGTGCGGACGATTTCATTAAGTTCCAGCCAGCGCGGCAACAAGTGGTCGCTGATGTGCTGGAAAAACATACCGTGATATCCCGGTCGCGATGGCACCAGGAATGTCGCGCTCTCGGGGGTGAGGGTATAGCGGTCGCCGTCCCGGCCCAGGAGCTCAAGACCAACCAGGACGTTCAGGATTCCCGTGAGCCCGCGAATCGAGGCGCCGGTTTCCGCCGCGAGCTGGGCCACGTTACGAGGCCCCTGATCCAGTCGTTCAAAGACACCGTGTTGCACCGCCGCTTCGACGGCCAGGGCCGGGGCAAAACTCCAGGCAAGCTGCATCAGCCGTTGGGGAGTGGGAGAGGAATCTACATTCATTGCTTAGTGGTTCCGTTTGCCGTTAAGCCAAGAACGCAGCCTCTTGGCAATCCCGATTGCTGATCTCGGAGTCGTCAGCCGTCTTCGGCAAATCAGCGTTGAAAAGATGACAGGTCAAGCGATACTCAAACGCTATCTGAGGTGAAAACGAAGATGCCGCTTTGGGCTTGGTTTGTCCCGCTGCTGGCGCTCGGTGCTTTGCTCATGGCGTCGGCGCTCGGTGTGGGACCATGGCTCGCCATGCTGTGCGGTGCTGCCCTGGTCGGGGCGGTTTTTGTGGCGGTTCACCATGCCGAAGTTGTCGCCCACAGGTTGGGCGAACCGTTTGGCACGCTCGTCCTCGCCCTGGCGGTTACTGCGATTGAGACCGCCCTCATCCTTTCGATGATGGTTGCAGGCGGCCAGGATATGGCGGTTCTCGCGCGCGACGCGATCTACGCCGCCGTCATGATCATCTGCACCGGTGTCGTAGGCTTGTGTCTCCTGGTAGGCGGCCTGGCACACCACGAGCAGACCTTTCGAGTAGAAGGCGCGGGAGCTGGACTCGCGGCATTGATTGTAATGGCTGTGCTGACGCTCGTGTTGCCAGCGTTTACGACGAGCGCACCCGGCGGCACGTATAGCCGATCCCAACTCACGTTCGTCGCGGTGAGCTCGGCGTTGCTCTGGGTGATCTTCATCTCGATTCAAACCACGCGTCACCGCGACTATTTTATTCCCGTGGAGAATTCCTCCGATCCGGAGACACACGCCGAGCCGCCGACGGCGGGGCGGGCATGGGCAAGCTTCGGGCTGCTCTTGCTTTCCCTCGTGACGGTGGTGGGTCTGGCCAAGATGCTTTCGCCGACAATCGAAAGAACGGTCGAGGCGGCGAACGCGCCAAGGGCGGTGGTTGGGATCGTTATCGCGGCATTGGTGCTGCTGCCGGAAACATGGGCTGCGATGCTTGCTGCCCGGGCTAACCGTCTTCAGACGAGCATGAATCTCGCTGTCGGTTCGGCGCTGGCCTGTATTGGGCTGACGGTGCCCATCGTGGTGATGGCGTCGATCACCTTCGACTTGCCTCTGGTCCTGGGTCTGTCGCCCAAGGAAATGGTCCTCCTTGCGGTGACCTTTCTGGTGAGTGCCGTCACGCTGGGCACCGGTCGCACCTACCTGATGCAAGGGGCGGTGCATTTGGTGCTATTCGCGGCGTATCTGTTCCTCGCGTTTGTCCCGTAAACTCAGAACGCGGACAGAAAAGCCCGCGGCTCGGGGATGTCTCGCGCGGTGGGGCGAGGAAGTTTCAACGAACAAGAAAATTTCCACAAGGAATCCGCCCGCCTGCAATTCCACGCGAACTCCAATCTGGACGACCAAACGGCAACCGGCTCGATCCTCGTCAAAGCACATGACTGGGTCCGGCTGTGCCAAACTTTGACAAATCGTCCGCAGACCCTCTCTTTATGAGCTTCGCCGGCGGAGGGATCGAACGCACGCTCTCCCCCGTCCCTTAGGCGCGCGCCTCCTCTCGTTCGGCTGGAGCTTTTAGATGGGCCGTCCGCTCCACCTACGATGTCCGACCTTCAGGGGTCTCCATCCTCACTGCTTCTTCAAATACGGCAGCAAATCCGTATGATGTCCGATCATTTTCCACTTCCCGTCCTCTTTGCGGAACAGGTTTGTGGCCCGGATTGATACCCGCTGAGTCTTGCCTTCTACGTTGGTATTCTCTCCCTTCTCGAAATTTTGTACGATCGCAAGCTCTTTGCCTACTACAACATGCAGATCCGCGGGCTCTACCTTGCCTCCCAGTTTCATGGCCGCCTGTGCCTCCCAATCCGCAAGTACCTGAGCCCAGCCGATCCGAAACCCACCACCGGGACCCGTGTAGGTAACGTCACTCGCATGCGACCAAACCTCTTTCATCGGACCCAGATCACCCGTAAACATCACGTTCAAGGCAGCGTAAAACTGCTTCACTGACTTCCGGACTGCTTTTTCTTCGGCATCTGATGCAAGCATCGCATCCGTCATCATAGATCCTATGATCACGACCGTTAATATCGATAGCCAACCCGATATTCTTCTCTTCATATGGAACCTCCTTAGATTTCGTTACTCTGAAACTTGAATAAAATCTTATCTTTCCTCCCGATTTACCGCTTCAACCATGATCCATACAGTCGAACGCCGTGTTCAGCGGCGCCGAGGCCGTGCAGCGGCGGAGGCGTCTTCGATGCCATAGAAGGGCGAGTTTCACCGCACGGCCTTCTGCGCGTTGGGCCCGATGAGCGCGTCGAGGCGGCCTCCGACGTTGCGTTTCCAGCCCGGCATGGCCGCGATGTAGGCCTGCACGCGAGGCGTCGCCATCGGCTTTCGCGATCTGAGGGTCGCCGCCTGCGAGGAGGGTCGGCTTCACGGTCGAGGGACCTTTGCTCTTGAGGTTTGGCGCAACGGCTGCACGGAAGAAGTCCTTGAGGGCGGCTTCGTTGATTTTGTCACCCTCACGACGGTCAACGGCACGCCTGACTTTCCCCTCAAGGCTGGAATTGAATAGACGTGAAGGATCCATCAAAGATGCTCCCTTGGCTAACGTTATCTTGACGATATTGTTGTCGATTTCACCCGTACGGACAAGACTGTTTGTGGGACCCGACGGGGGTCTCCCATTTCCACTCCTCGACTATCTCCGGGTCCGCTTCCTTGATGATCTCGCGTAATCTCTGGAGTGCCGTCCCTCGCCAATCGCCCAGTTCCTCTATTCTGCTGTCAATCAGCTTGGATGCCGATCCTACCTTGCTTTTGGTTGCGGCGGATCGCTCGTCTTTGCCGGCCGTCCTCCTGGGTTCGGTCGCGGCGGGGTATCTCTCTAAGCGCTCTTTGGTCTCTTCTGAGAGCGGACGGGGCGAGCGGTAGGTCGCGCCGAGGTGTTCAGTGCCACAGCGGCGCGAATGAGCGCCTGCAACGCCTTTTCATCAATCTTGTCGCCCTCATGGAAATCGATGGCACGCCTGGTGTTGCCTTCGAGGCTGGAGTTGAAGAGGCCTGAAGGGTCCTCCAACGAGGCGCCCTTGGCGAAGGTCATCTTCACGACATTCTTGTACGTCTCACCGGTGCAGATGATTCCGGCGTGCGACCACACCGGAACCCCTCGCCACTTCCACTCCTCGACCACTTCGGAGTCGGCCTGCTTGATGAGAATGCGGACCCGGGCGAGTGTCTCGCCCCGCCAATCACTCAGTTCCTTGATCCTCGCATCGATCAGCTGAGAGGGAGAGTCGCCTCCTGTTCCTTCCTTCGAGTCGCTGTTCGTCTTCTTCATGGTTTGTCGTCGCTCGCTCGTCACTTGAGTATCGCTAGTCAGCACTTGGTCCCATCGCATTGCCTTTCCATCAGGGTCTTCGACGTCGGACCAGCTTATTACGTTGGGTCTCGCGTCTCGATTTTGGATGGATCGACCCCCAGTTCCTCGGCAGCGATTCTAAACAGTTCGTCCCCTGAACCGATAGCCACAAAATGACCGGCTCCCTCCACTGGATGCCATACCGCTCCAGGCATCCGGTCAGCCACCGTCTTGTTGATGGAAGCTGCTACAAGTCGATCATCCATTCCTTGCCACATGTGGACTCGCCGTTCGATTGTTGTCACGTCGAAAGCCCAACTCCGATAGAGGAGTTCACTGTCGCGAACCAGCCCGTCGCTACCTTGGGCGAAGCATTCGGCGCATGTTTCGCAGAAGGCGGTTTCGAAATCCGGTTGCATCAAGATCTGTCGATCGTACTCGTTGACGGCTTGCCGCAATTGCTTAATGAAGGTGCCGCGGAAGTGTTTCGCGACCAGGCCAAGGGTCGCGTACATGAGGCGAAAGCCAGGTCTGAAGCGCAGTGCGAGGGATCCACCCAGCGCGTCGGCTTTAGAAAGGTAATCCGCTGCCCAGTTGTCCCCAAATGTTCCGTAGGTTCCACCCGCGATGCTGCTGACGTGGCGCAGTCGAAGGGGATCAATGTAAGCAGCTGCCGCAAGTGCCCATGGACCACCTTCCGACCAGCCTGTCACTCCGAACTCGTCGTATCCCAACGCGTCGGCGATCGTTATCAAGTCGTCCGCCCAGTCAGAATAGGTGCGTGTTTTTTGGGGACTGGACTGTCCCATGCCGGGTCGGTCTACGCATATGAGTCGTAGCCGATTCTTCGATGCGGAATTTGCGAAGAGGCGTGCCTCAAACCGGCTACTGGGTCCCCCATGATTGTGGATAACGAGCGGCCCGTGGGGATCTCCAACTTCGAGATAAGTGAGATGACGGCCGTCTCGGGTTGCTACAGTCTTGGTTGCTCGCATGGGGATATTGCGGATCTCGAGGTAGAAGCTGGGTCGTCGGTTCGCGATTCACTTTCGGTGTCATCCACTGTTCCACTCCGATGGTGCCTGGTGTGTAAGCATCATAACTTGGTCGCAGTTACACCGGATCATGGCGAGAATGGAATAATCATCTCCGACGTGATCGCCAGCGATACGCGCCTGGCGCGTCAACGACGGCATCGACGGGCGAGCGCGCAGTTGCCCGCCCGGCAGAAGGTCAATCCAGGCTTGCACCGCGCCGTCGCCGTCGGCCTTGGGACCCGCATGGTGCGCCGGCAGTTCCTTCGTCGCGACCTGCGTGAGCTTGCGGGCTGATGACTTGGGCGACCACGCCAAGCACCTCGCACTGGTCGCTCACATCCGTTCGCCGGGCAATTGGCTGGCTTGTTTTACCCAACCGGCGAATTGAGCTTCGTCGAACCGGTCGTCCTCATGGATGTCGAGATAGCGCGTCTCCTTGGTCTTGGACTCGCCGGGCGGGAGAGGATGCAGCGACGTGCCGCGGAAGAAAGCCACCTTGACGTAGTTCGTGAAGCAATGGATCCCGAGGAACCAGCCCTGGCCCTCGAGTCCGTACAGCGGCGAGTTCCATTTGACTGCCTTGTGCACGCCGGGGACGGTGCGCACGATCAGCGCGTCGAGGCGGCGCCCGAGGTCGCGTTTCCAGCCTGGTATGGCCGCTATGTAGGCCTGCACGGGGGCGTCGCCATAGGCCTTTGCGATCTGCGGGTTGCCGCCTGCGAGGAGGGTCGGCTTCGCGGCCCCCGCGGGGCCCTTGCTCTTCGTTGCGGCCTTGGGAACCGCAAAGGACGCCGGCAGTTCCTTCGCCGCGGCCTTCGTGGGCTTGCAGGCTGACGACCCGGCGCCCGCCTTGCGCGGTTTGGCCGCCTTCGAAGCGACCCGCTTGGCGGTGGCTTTCTTTGCGGCCTTCGCCACGGTCTTCTTCGTCAACTTGCCGGCCATTGTGTTCACTCCGGAACTGCGTCGACTTCGACCGCGTAGCGAGACGTCGCCTCAGACCGAGCGAGGTATATCCGCCACAGACTTGCACCGATTAAACACGGATAGAACTGCTGGCTCATCGATGCAGCCTCACGATCGTGGGGGAAAGGATCGGACGATTCACAGATTTAAGAGGATCTCTTCGTAGCATGATCGTCGAGATCAAGCTGCTGCAAATACCAAAGCGAAAGCGAAGGGGTCAGTCCGTGCATACGTGCAGATGACGTTTGAGCCGACGAATTTGCGGTTGGGTTCCCTTTCGAAAAGCGCTGACCGCGCGACTGACGTTGCTGCGATCGCCCATATCCAGTTGTTGCCTGACCCACTCATCGCCGACAATCGTCTGTGTCTTGACCAGCCAGGCGAGCGCCTGCTTGCGACGATCATTCTGGCGAAGTTGACGTGCGTCAGGCAGTTCCATCCCGAGGGCATGGAGCCCGCTGTCCAGCAGTCTCTGAGCGGCCGTCTCATCATGGCGACGAAGCTCCTCGCCAGCATAGGACGCCCGCTTCCTTTGCAGCATGAGAGCGTCCACAATATCGCTCATTCGCTCCCGGAACACCTGGCTGCCCAACGCCCAACCTTGGCGCAACTCCGCAAGTTCGGCCGCCTCTTGGCGATTCCCGCTCTCTGTCCACGCCTCCTGGGCGCGCTTTTGCAGGTAGCGTTCGTAGCGGCGCCGCTCGGCGGATCGCCTCCAGTCGAGATGGTGCCAGGAAAGCACTTCGGCCGCAGCAAGCCAGGAGGGAAGCTTCCCTTGGCCGCACAAAGCGGGAAAGCTGCTCCAGCCATAGTCGCGAAGTCTTGGCTTCTCCGGGCAGACGATTCCCGCCCGCACCGGATTGAGGTGGATGTAGTCGCTGACCATTCGGCCGTAGGCGGGCTCATCGCCCTCGATCACCACGCCCTTGTAGCGCCCTGAAAAAAGGTGCCCTCGCAAGCGATGCCTGGCGTTGAACCGCGCCGTATAGGTTCCCTGGAACCACTTCATTCCGTCCACCAGGTTGGCCCTCGGGGTCTCAATAAGTAGGTGGTAGTGGTTGCCAATGAGCACGTAGCTGTGAATCACGGTGCCACATCTCGCGCACATCTCGCCGAGCGCTTCCATGAAGCTTTCGCGGTCTTGGTCGTCGCGAAAAATCGCCTCCCGGTGATCCCCGCGGCACATTACATGATAAC
>DATDAL010000079.1:0-7745 GCA_036525415.1 Terrimicrobiaceae bacterium
GGCGCATACCTGCGCAGCGTGAGCACATCGATGAGTTGTTGGCGTAGTTTGGTCATCCGCCAACCAACCACCGCTCTCGCCCCCGCGCTTCCACCAAACCACCGCCCGCACACCCACTCCGCGCAGCGGTTTAGTTCAATACAGATTGTATGCAAGTTTCCAACTTGACGAGCCTGTATTTCACGCAATAATCAAGCGTTTAACGCAGGGGTCGACATTGCATAAAACACACGGCGCATCGACGATTGCTCAGTGGCTGAGAGACTTTTCGGGAGCGTTGAGCCATGAGGACCTATCGCCGGTCACAGTGCGGGGCTACCTTTCCGATCTGGGGATGTTCGTCGCTTGGTTAACGCAATCGCGAGGGGACAAACTTCGACTCAACCGGCTCACCAAGAGTGACTTGATCAATTATCGCGAGCATCTCATCGCGGCCAAAGCTCTCAAACCGGCGACCGTCAATCGACGGCTTGAAGCGCTGCGGCGGTTTTGTGCGTGGGCCCGTAGTCAAAAGCTCATCAAAACTGACGTCGCACACGAGCTTAAGGCGATCCGGATGATGCGAGGTTACAGCCCGGTCGGATTGGTCGAACCCGAGGTTCATATGCTGCTGCGGGCTGCCGGTCAGTCGGGCCATGGGCTCGCTAAGCGCAACTACGCGTTGATACAGTTGATGCTCCAGACGGGTTTGCGGGTCGGCGAAGTCGCGGCGCTGTCGATCACCGATGTACAGATTCGGGGACGTTCGGGAGTAGTACGGATCCGGCAGGGCAAGGAACGAGAGGTGCCGCTCAACGCAACGGCCCGGCGAGCTTTGGGTCTTTATGTGGAATCCCATCGAAGGATGGGAGACGCCGATCCCTTCTTCACTAGCGCTCGCGGCAACCGCCTTTCCACCAGGACGATTCAAGCTGTGATCACAGAATTGGCCCGGCGCGCCAAGATCTCGCGCGTCAAAGTCTCATCTCATACATTGAGACATACTTTCGCCCTGAACTACCTGCGGCAGAATCCAGGCAAACTGGCTGACTTAGCCAGCCTGCTCGGTCACGGGGCACTCGACTCGACTGCGATTTATACGCGGCCCTCCAGAGAGAAGCTGGCGGCTGATCTGGAACCGAATTCGCTTTAATGCCTGCGAATAGAGATCGTCCATCCGACCAACGGAAGGCGGCAGCATCTATGCGCTCAAACAAGCTGGTGTTACCGGCAGACCCCGTCGACGAAGAACTCGCGCGTGACTGGACCTTGTCAGAGATTGATAAGGCAGAGGTGCGGCACTGTCGCGGCGACAACAATCGCCGGAGATTTGCGCTCCAGCTCTGCACGCTGCGCAACTACGGTCGCTTCCTAGACGACTCCGAAGTGGTACCGGTGCGTATCCTCAACCACCTCAGTTGCCAGCTCGAGGCCGCCGGTGCTCTTTGTCACGAGCCCGGACCGCGACGCCACGGTCAGCGAACACGAGCAGCGTATACGCCAGTATCTTGGCTACCGGCAGTTTGACCACGCTGTTCAAGAGCGTCTCACGCACTGGCTGGAGGCACGCGCCAGCGAAGGGATCCTGGCGCGAGATCTCCTTCGCCGCGCAGAGGACGAGCTGCGTGCTTGGCGCGTCGTGCTGCCAGGACGCTCAACGATTGAACGCTTGGTCGCTTCGACTGCTGCTGGAGCTCAGCAGCGTATCACTGGTGAATTACCGTCGGAGCTGAAACAGGAAATCGACGAACTGCTGCAGGCGCCCGAAGGCGATAACCGCTCAAGATTGCTTCGACTCAAAGAGTACCCACCCCAAGCTTCCGCTCCAGCGATTCTCAAGTACATCGAGCGGTATCGATTGCTCGAGGAGATAGTGGGCAATCGAATCACGCTTGGTCGCATTGACCCGCGCCTGGTGGACTACTTGGCGCAGCTGGCCAAGAGATACGATGCACAGGTGCTGAAACGATTCGCGGCAGCTAAGCGCTACGCGCTCGTCGCCTGTTTTCTGGTTGAAACACGAAAGACGTTGCTCGACCACGTCGTGGACATGCACGACCAATACCTCATCGACATGTGCCGCCGGGCGCGTAACGCCTTTGAGGAACAGCATCGACAGTTCCGCCGGAAGGCCAAGGAAGGCTTGGAGACGGTCCTCGCCGCAGTCGATATCTTGCTGGACTCAGCACACGCACGCGAGAACAGGCTCGAGAAATTCTATCAACAGATCGAAGAGCAAACTTTGCGCGAGGCAGTGATAAGCTGTCGCCACTTTAAGCGATTGGAAGAGCGCGGCTATCTCGACGAGTTGTGTGCACGGTATGCGTCCCTTCGCCGCTATTTGCCGACATTTTTTGGCCTGTCGTTCCAAGCCGAGATCGGAAGTGAGTCCTTACTTGCTGCGATTGACCTCGTGCGTCGCCTTGATTCGGATGAACTGAAAGTGCTGCCGGTGGATGCGCCCTACGATTTTGTGCCCACTGCGTGGCATGGAGCCCTTGAACGTGAGGACGGCTCGCTGGAACGCAACATATGGGAAATCGCGCTTGGCCTTGCAGTCCGCGATGCGTTACGGGCGGGCAATCTGCATCTTGCTGAGAGCCGCAGGCATGTCTCGTTCTGGAACCTGGTCTATGATGAAAACCAGTGGGCCAACGAACGTGAAGAGGCATACACGGCGCTGGTTCTCCCCAACGATGCCGACCGGGTGCTGGATAAGTTGCGCCAGGAGTACGTCGAAGCGGTCGAGCAAGCCGAGCGCGGTCTACCGGACAATCCGTTTGCAACGGTGACAGACGGAGGACTGCATCTGAAACGCCCCGATGCGCTGGAAATTCCTGAACGTGTTAAGCAGATCAAACGTGTCATCGAGACGAGTCTACCACACGTTCGCATTGAGGATCTTTTGCAGGAGGTGGATCGGTTATGTGGCTTCACCAGGGAGTTGAGGCCGCTGAGCGGATACGAGCCGCGCGGAGGTAACCTCTATCAGACTTTGTTAGCGGCGCTGATCGCTCATGGAACTAACCTGGGTATCGCGGCTATGGCTCACAGTGTCGAAGAGATCTCGGTCGATCTGCTGCAATATGTCTCGCAGATGTTTCTGACCGAAACCAGCCTGAAGACGGCCAACGCAGCGTTGGTTGACTATCATCACCGCCTCCAGCTCAGTTCGATATATGGCGCAGGAATTGCGTCTTCTTCAGACGGGCAACGGTTCGGAATTCAGGCCAGTTCACTGTTGGCCTCCTTTTACCCAAGATATTTCGGCTACTACGAGCGAGCCATCGCGATTTATACGCACACCTCCGACCAGTACAGTGTTTTTGGAACTCGGGTGATTTCGTGCTCGCCGCGCGAGGCATTGTATGTGCTCGACGGCTTGCTGGAGAACGACACGATTCTGCGCCCAAGGGAGCACTATACCGATACACACGGGTTTACCGAGCAATTGTTTGGCCTGTGCTTTCTGTTGGGCTACTCTTTCATGCCGCGACTTCGCGATCTGGCGGACCAACAACTCTACAAGGTTGATCGCACGCTACCATTGGGACGGCTCCAGCCGCTATTTCACTCCTCCGTCGATCTGGATCGCATCCCAGAGCAGTGGGACCAGTTAGTAAGAGTAGGGGCGAGCCTTCGGAACCGCGTAGTTCCGGCCCACATAGTGCTCCAACGTTTGAGCAGCGCATCACCGTCTGACCGCGTTGCCAAGGCGCTAACGACGCTCGGCCGAATCGTCAAGACGATCTTCATACTGCGCTACATCCACGAGGAGGACATTCGGCGGCGCGTGCAGTTGCAACTCAATCGCGGCGAATCGCGTCATGAACTGGCGCGCTGGATATTCTTTGCCAATCGCGGGGAATTTCGCACCGGGGACTACGAGGAGATTATGAACAAGGCGAGCTGTCTGAGTCTGCTATCGAATGCGGTCCTTGTGTGGAACACGACCAAGATCGGCAACATCGTCGGACAGTTGCGGGCGGCAGGTGAGCAAATTGAGGATGTCGATCTGGCGAGGGTGTCCCCGTTAGCTCACCGCCATGTAATCCCCAACGGTACGTATTTTCTCAATCAGGCGGTTCACGATCCGAATGATTTCTAACTGGGGGGTCAACATTGCATACAATACGCTACAGTAAATTTCCGCACGCGTACTGCTTGTACCCCTCTATATCAGCAACGCTCATGCGCGGCGGAAGGCGTTTGTCCAACTCCATGCTCTTGACGACACCGGCCGACACCCCTGCCAGGCCGATCAGCCGGTCGACCGCCAGCGGCGGGCAGGTCGACATGCGCAGCGTCGGCAGGATTTCAGGATGTTGGCGCAGAAGGGCCGGTTTGATGTCCGTCAGGTTGCCGGTAGCGTGAAGCGCCGCTTCAACATCCTTCGTGGTCTGGACGCGCGTGGTGCGAAAAGCATCCGGCGCAAAGATCATAAACCAATCGTTGTACATATCGACCGACAGCGCGATATCGGCTTTCCATTGCTGCGGCTTATCGAGATTGACGGGCATTCACACTCACGCGGACATTTTCGTTTTATACAAAGTCCACATCTCGCCGAACAGTTTCCGCAGGGAAATACCCATCTTCGCAGCTTCTATTTTCAGTTCGATGGCCAGCTGCTCTCGGACGACTGAACCCCACGATCTGCCGGGACCGGGGTGATTCCTGACCCCGAGCTCAGCCACTGCGGAGGGGTGGCGCATGAATACGAAGGTTTAGGCATCGTTCCTTCCCTTCCGAAGCTCGAAAATGACGGTAACGGCGATATTAATTATTACCAACATACTGGGAAACCAGATCGCAAAGTACTGGAGGCTATCCGAACCAAGCTCGTTACTTTTCTGAGCTCTGATCAAGTCGACCTGAGTTCGAACTGTTTGATCGGAGTCGCCTTGTGCTCGAAGCATGGCCTCGGCCGCCCTCACGTATTCATCGTGACCGGATATCGCAGCCCTTCTGTTGCCCACCGAGAAACCTATGCCGAAAAAGGCGACAGCGATAACGAATAGCGAGAGGATGAGTCGGAAACGGGTTGCTTTCATAGTTGCCAGGCGCTCTGGCTCCAGACACGCCCATTGGCTGGTCAGGCAAATCCGCTCAGATCAAAGGTTGTGTGTGGGTGTCTGCTTATCCGAGAGCGAAGCCGCGGTCAATTCCTGCAAGCTTGTGAGGCCGAAGCGCTGCAAGAACGCTTGCGTTGTGGCGAAGCGCAACCGGCCGTCGGCACCGGCGAATTCTTCCACAAGCTTGAGATCCCGAAGTTTCACAACGAGCCCGCGCTTGTCGGCGTGGAAAAGCCGGTCGATTTCCGCTTGGCTGACTGGCTGCCTAAAGGCGATGCACGCCAGCACTTCAAGGCTCGCCGTTGTCATTTGAAGATTTCCGCTCGCGCTACTCTGTTCGCTCAAATAGGCGGCCAACGCCTTGTTGTGGACCTCTGTAGTCAGCAGGGAAACCACCCCGTTGAGGATCCGCAACTGACGACCGACAAGGGCGAGCTGCCAGTTGAAAGAAATGAGCGCGGTAATTAACTCCACGTTGTTGAGCGCCGCCACGGCGCGCAGTTCCGCGCGAACCTCCTGCCGGAAGAAAGAGGTGCCGCGGCGACAAATGCTTTTTAGGGTAAGGGAACGTTCTCTCCAAAATGGTAGTGCCGCGACGGTTGCACCCGCGGATTCGTGGAGGTGGCCCTCGATGAACATCTTTGTTTAAACGAGGACGGCAATCACTTAACTACTTTAGATTAGTGATGCTACAGCAACTTATTACGTGCTTCTGATAAATCACAGATCTGGTTGAAAAAGCTCCCGTTTCGACAGCAAGATCGACGGGAGCTGCGTTCCGGGGCCCCGTTAGGGCCTTCCTCACTCCGTCCCGACCATCTTACCAATGACTCCAAGGAAGCCGCGAAGATCACATTTCGCGGCTGCACGCCCCTACCGGCGGACCCGGTTATCACTATCGGATTTCCAGCGGATTTTTTGATTCCGCCTCCCAAAGACAAAGGTGCCAGGCAATGCCTGGCCTTGAGGTTGCTTCGGATATCGTGTTAGTTCACGATATGTGAATACCCGCCCGCTTCTCCAGCAGTTGGAGGAAACGATGGCCAGCACGGAAAAGCTGCACGTCCTGCTGCAATCCATTCTGGCCGAACGGGACCGCTTCGCTGCCCATCTCTACCAATCCCGCAGAGAATATCGGAGGGCATCCGAGACAACCGGGAAGTCCGGTAAGCGCATCGAACGTTGCGTAATTTCGACCTTCCAGATCGCGGAAAGCTTGGGTTTCCGCGGCGACTTTCGCCAATGGGAGCACCTACTTCGAATTGGAGACTCATACTCCGAAGTCAAGAAATCCGACTGATCCAATCCCACAGAGGCTGGAGATCTTCATCATCGAGGGCCAAACGCCGAATGTCGTTATCAAGATCGATGGCATGCTGCAGTCGCTTTCGCCTCCTCCATGTGGCCCGCGACACTTGCGTAGCAGGCGAGGTTAAAGGTAATTATCAAAGCACTCTTGGGATGCAGCCTACGCGCTTTGAGAAGGATTGCCTCCGCAGCCTCGATACTCTCGGCGCGCCGAACTGCATACGCGAGGGTTGATCCACGCAGCCGGATTTCCGGGATCTGCTTTTACAAGATGCCTAGCGACCGCGGCGGCCATATCCCATTTCTTGGCTGCCAGGTAGAGATCGACTCGCGCGTAGAGAACCTCATTACGCGTCTTGTCCTCAGGCTCGATCTCTTCAAGGGCCTGAGCGGCATCTTCAAACATTCCCAGCTCGCGATACCCACTGGAAGCAAGCACCTGCTTTTGCCAACTAGCCTTCAAGGGATAGGAGACTCTTGGAGAAAAACCAAAAGCACCTTCGTGGCACACCAAGTCACCAGCATGAAAGCGCCAGCTGTTACGGCCAACATCAAGAGGGATCCGAAATGATGATTCGTTCTGACGGCGCAGGGGGTGTCTTTTTTCCACGTCAGAAGAAGCGTAAGCGCGCTCGAAGGAGACAGTCAATTCTTCGAAGCCCAGCGACTCGCGAAACATACAGGTCGCGGCGACTTGCTGTTCCTCGGAGCCGCGGCGCTGACTGGTCGCGAGAAAAGCATCTTGCGCGCAGCTGCTTTTAAGCTATTCTCTTCGTCATTCCAATGAGGGTCGATAGGGTCTCGACAGGGAGGAGACAGCTGTCGCCGCAGTGTCCGAGAGGTACTGCGGCGACAATGTTTTTAGGGTAGAGAACTTCCACAATCGTGGACGTGGCACTCGAAACACTTTCTTGTGGTGAGCCTCTTGCTCAAGAACGACGCAGATCGCTTAACAAGTTTATGTTAGGGATACTGCAACACTTTTTACGTGCTTCTGATGAATCACAGATCCGGTTGAAAAAGTCCCCGTTTCGACGGCAAGATCGACGGGAGCTGCGCTCCTGGCCCTGGCGGGGGTTCCTCACTCCGTCCCGACCATCTTACCGATGGACCGAAGTAAGCCGCGAAAGAGATCCTGATATCACATTCGCGGCTGCACGCCCCTACCGGGGCTGAAAAGTCCCGTGCGTGGCTTTCGCCACCGCATTGCCCTCCGTGCAATGCTCGCCCGGTTGCCTACGTGCTGGCTTTGATTCGGTGCAAGGGTAAAGCGAATCCGGCATAAACCGCCTACTCCCCGCAAGCGGGTCCCCTCGATTTATTCCGTTTCGCCTCGCTTACGCTCGCCCTTGACCGCGCCAGCCCTCCGGCACGCAAAACGCC
>DATDAL010000080.1:0-2974 GCA_036525415.1 Terrimicrobiaceae bacterium
CTGGATCTCGACCCTGCCGTCCGGCGACCAGACGGCTGATCGCCCAACCGTCTCCGGGTGTAAGGTGTGGAGGTGAAGCCCAAGACAGTCAAGGCCGAGGCCGGCAATCCTCAGTCTCCGAGCGAGGCCCTCGACGAGCCCGGCGTCGTCGAGACCCTGGCATTCGTCACTCGTTAGCCACTCTAGAATCTCGTCAGCATCGGCCGAGGACGCTTCCCCGAACGGCACTTGTGGAGAATCCGAACGAACTCTCGCATGAAGGCCCATAAAGAGCATCGTAAGCTGAAGCGGCCAAGTTTCCAAGCGCGAGCTATCCTTCTCCATTCTGCTAACGGGGTTGATCGTGTCAGATTCACCTCGCCAACGAAAAAGCTGTTGGGGCTGTAAAGTCCGCTTTTCATTGCACTCCCACCTTCTTGTGGGATCGCTTCCCAAGGGCAAAGGATAGCGATTTTCGTACGGAATCGGCTTGCGGACAAACATGCATCTCTTCGCGGTGCCTCCGGGGGTCAGACCAACTTCCGCAAGGCTTCCAAGTTTGGCGGCAATCCGCGGCACATCAGCCAGGGCTTCACTGCCGCACAGAACGCTACGGTGCTGGTTCGGTGTTGCCGAAAACGCTCGCTTTAGCTTCGATACTTCGGATCGTTGCTTGATAATCGGCAGAGATGGCGCTCAGAACATTCATCCTCTTTCTCTCCTTATCCCTGCTTGCACAAGCGGGCTGGCTGAAGCCGGATGTCGATTTTTCGAACTACGATGTGCCTCTCTACGAGCAGATCGTAAATCGGATCAAAGCCAAAATCTCGCATCGCCTTGGTGAAGGCGCGAATACGCGCGATCGTTATTTTATTATTGCTTTTGCGTATGAAAATGAGGGAAACGATCCGGAATTTTCGCACTCTTTCATGTCGGTGATTCGAGTGTTTGCTGATGACAAACAGCCGAGACTCACCCAGGGCCTGAAGTTAAGACGCTATAAGAGTAGGGAATTTGAAGCCTTCACCATTAGCTGGCTCCCGGGCGATTTCATGACAAATCCCGATCTTTGCGTGTTCAAAGGCACCGGCGCCCGCCTTTTTGCCAAAGCGAACCAATGTCCTCTATTGCCTGGGAGAAATTTTACACTCGAAGAGACCATCAAGCTGGCCGCAAATGAAAGATACGCCGTTGGCATGTGGGGACCCTACGAAATCGATAAGAAGGGGTTTGATCTGGCCGTCGACCGCAAGCGCCTCCTCGACACAGGAACCATTAAGTACCGGGCAGACGACCGCCTGTACCGAAAGGATCGAGTCGCCATCAATTGCTTTCACGCCATCGCCGGTCTGACCGAGCTATTTCCCAATGGCGGAATCTTCGGGACGGGCTTTAAGATGTGGGGCCTCAATGGCACGGCCCGCGTGCTCATCGAATATACCGAGGGGGCTACTATCAAAGGCCTGCTGCTTGAGCCCGTGGATGTAAAGAAAGATCGCTACGGATTTATCTATGCGCCCACCCGAAATGGACACGGGCTTTATAATCCCGTCAGAAACGCTTCTGCGTACCGAAGATAATCCCAGCGTGTCGAACGCCGATCAGGTGCATCGTTCCAGATCTTGATGCGGGACTGGACTAATCACCCCTTTGCCGTCGCTCGGAATGCCGCAGCCCGTGGGCCGTAATCTCTCCGTCACAAGCACTTCAAGCATTACCGTCCGCACCGGCGAACCCAGGCTCAACCAGGCCGAGGAGCCTGGCTCGCGTGGGGCGCCCATAGGCTTGAGCGTTCCGAGATAGCGCAGGTTATCGAGCGTGACGTCAGTCGGTCGACGTTGGCGGCACGAGTCTCAGTCGCGACACCGCTGACTCGTAATAGGCGCGCTTCTCAGGATTCTTGTAAGCTATGTCTCGAGAGACACTTTCCTCCGATCCAGGCGAAAAGCTCACGAGGCTGGTCGAAGCCCTTAAGCTGATAGAGTCCGATCGACTGCACGTCCGTGCGAGCAAGCAGGTAAGCGAAGGGAGCCGATATCAGCAACCGCTGGCCGACGACACTGCAGACCGTCTGGATTCGGCTTACTAAATTCACATCGCGCCCGATGATCGTAAAATCGAGCCGACTTCCCGCACCGATATTGCCGTAACTGACCGTGCCGTGGTGTAGCGAGATGCCGGCGCGCAATTCAGGCTCGCGCAACGCGACGGCATCAAGCCTCGCCAATCCTCTGAGCGCGGCGTCGAACGCTGCCGAGCAGTTCGCCGCGGGATCGGCCTCGCTCCGAAAAAACGCCAACACTGCGTCGCCCATGAATTTCAGGATCTCCCCGCCTGCGTCCACGATCGGGGGTACGATCTGATCAAAGTAGATGTTCAGAAGTTCAAGCACGCGGGTTTCTGGCAAGCGGTCGGAGAGCGCAGTGAAGTCACGCATATCACAAAGCATCAATGCGGCGTCGAGGCTCTCAAGCTTCGCCCGCCGGATGTCTCCGGCGAGAATGCGTTGACCAGTAAGCGATCCGACGTAAGTGTCGAGAAGGTTCGCCTCCCTTCGGCGCACCGCTCGAACTTCACAGGCGGTCCGCAGAGCCGGTACGATGCGACGGACAGTCGCAAGCTCATCGGGTGTGAATCCGGCCGCGCGCTGTGTCCCGAACCCCGCACCGCCAACGTGCTCGAACGCGCCCATCAGCGGCACTAAGACAAGTTCGCTGAGGTTGCATCGCGTGAAGAGGCCGTGCAACACCCCTGCCGCGGCCCGCGGATCGTCGCGAGGCACCACGACCCACTCACCCCGGTCCAGGAGGGACCATGTGGAGTTATCCGCGATATTGAATCCATGTGCGCGATCCTGGATCTCGACCCTGCCGTCCGGCGACCAGACGGCTGATCGCCCAACCGTCTCCGGGTGTAAGGTGTGGAGGTGAAGCCCAAGACAGTCAAGGCCGAGGCCGGCAATCCTCAGTCTCCGAGCGAGGCCCTCGACGAGCCC
>DATDAL010000081.1:0-19805 GCA_036525415.1 Terrimicrobiaceae bacterium
ACCCACCACATCACTAATGCTGTGACTGAGGGACTCAATAGCAGGATTCAAGATCTGAAATCCGCGGCCCGCGGCTTCCGAAACTTCCACCATTACAGAATCCGCATCCTTTTCTTCTGCGGCAAACTCGACATCCAACCCCCCCTCTCCGCTTGAAGAAAATCCCACGGAAATCCCCGAAGAAGCCAGCAACTCTCTCTCATGCTGAACAAGGCGAAGGTAGAAAACCTTGCTTTCAGGCAGGACGGTCCCGCGCCATCCGACGCGAAGGACACCGTGGTGGTAAGGCGAAATGGCAACCAACTAGACCTATGGATTCCCACGGGACCTTATCACGGGTACGTAACCGTGCAGTTATCCTTAGCGGACAGGTTTTCAGAACCCTATGAGATCGTTGTAGCCAAAGTGAACCGTTGGCAAGTTACCGGACTCGCCGCTGCGGCAGCCGTCATCTTAGCGCTACCAATTTGGATGATTGGTAGAATCAAGAGCTCTTATACAAGAGACGGTCACCCATGCTCTGTGTGGACAACGCTCTTCCTTGATCAGGAAACCGATACGTACAGCTTGTCGAAATTCCAGTTTCTCGTTTGGACAGCAGTCTCGCTCTTCGGTTATATTTTTCTGACGCTTGCTAAGAGTCTTATGCAGGATACTGTTGTCTTTTCCGACCTGCCTGAGAATCTAACTGGGGTCATCGCGATCAGTGCGGGAACCGGAGTACTTGCACCTGCGATCACTGGGATAAAAGGCCCCAAGGGGGCCGGCTCGCTCAATCCGAGTCCAGCGGATTTCATAACGACTGGCGGACTGGTCGTGGCCGAGCGATTCCAATTCTTCGTCTGGACCCTCGTCGGAGCGGTGACTTTCTTGTTTTTAATTATGAGCAGCAATCCTAGCGGAATTCAAGGTCTCCCTTCAATTCCGGCCGGTTTTTTACAGCTGATGGGCATCAGCTCATTTGGTTATCTCGCAGGAAAGGTCGCACGAAAGCCCGGGCCGATTATCAACGACATCGCGGCAGCGGTTAATGCAAGTGCACCCAAGTTAACCCGACTCAAGCTCACCCTAACGGGCCGTAAGCTTTCGAGGACAGCAAGCTTCAAGGTAGACGACATCGAGATGGAGCTAGGAAAACACCGGTTCGAGGTGGACGCAGGCGCGAGCGATGCAGACGAGCAGTCCGCGAGCCCCAGTTTTTACAGAGTTCTGACGCTGGCGATTGACGAACCTGAGGCTAGCTGGCTTGCCCCAGGCAGTCACACGCTTATGATCATTAACCCGGATGGACAGAGCGCGGACTGCCAGTTTGAGCTTGTTCCGATCTCTGGACAGGCGGGGATTTCAGTTCCTGATCAGTAAGGCTCCTGGCCTGTTCCGATCTCTGGACAGGGACGGATTTTAGTTTCCAGTTAGCAGGGGCTCCATTTTCCATGGTTGTTTCCTTCTCTTCGCATGGCGCACGCAGCGAACGCAGCCGGGAGGCAGGTTCGCAAGAGCGGAAAGCCTTGGCCGGCTTGGATCGGTTCACTCTGCGCCACTCCTCAACCCAAACATCGATGATCTCCGGAAAGCCCTTGCGCGATCGAACAAAATCATGCGGTTTACGTACGGCAATCATCTCAAGCCTTCTCTTTGTCGGGCATCCTCCAAACCTGCGTAACGCGGCGCGATGTCGAAGAACCGATCGCTGATACCATGGTGTGCAGTGCATTCCTCACATGCCGCCACATGAAACTAGCCGCCTCTTTTCTTCCTTAACCCTCGGTCTAATACCACTAACCTAAATACCACAATGAGCTTCTTAACGGACATATTCTCAAAGTTCTTCAAAAACGATACTGCAGCCACATCCCACTTGAGCGCAATTCTTGACGGACTCGCTGCAAAAAGTTCCGACAACCTCGACTGGCGCGATTCCATCGTCGATTTGATGAAGCTCTTTGGCATGGACAGCAGCCCTGACAAACGCGAGAAGCTCGCTAGGGAGCTCGGCTTTACTGGGGACCTTAGTGATACCGCTACAATGAACATCTTCCTGCAAAATCGGATGATCATTACAATCGTGAAGAGTCATGCAGTGGATGTGGTAGCAATTCTTGACGACCTCGCTGCAACGAATTCCGAGAAGCTGGACTGGCGCGATTCGGTCGTCGATTTGATGAAGCTTTTTGGCATGGACAGCAGCCGTGCCGCTCGCGAGAAACTCGCCACGGAGCTCGGCTTTACTGGTGACTTTGGCAATTCCGCTATGAACATGTCGCTCCACACACGGTTGATGACTAAGATCGTGGATAATGGAAGCAATGCCGAGATGATCCGTATCACGGGTCGCGTAATTCAAGCGCGCACAGGAAACGGCCTATGCGGCCTCCGTATCCTGGCGGCACTATCTACGGATCCGGAGACGCTCCTCGGCAGCAGCCTGTCCAATCAGGACGGATGGTTCCACATCCGATTTGACGCAACCCATGAAGCGGGCGAGCGCTTGTTGCTCTTAAAACACTTGGCGGGCACAAAGATAAGGTTGCGGGTTGTCACCGCCGACGGCCGTGAGCTGGCCACCAGCGAAACTTTTCCATTGAACCGGAACAACATCGAGATGATCGTGCCGGTCCTTTTGCCGGAGTTAACTATCGCAACGAAGGATTGGGCCGCCCTTGGAGAGGCTCTTAAACGCGCACGCATCGGCCATCTAAGTGATGTCGTTCGCCTGATGAACCGTGACGACGATGTTGCAGAGGTGGATGGTATCCCGTGGCTCACGCGTCAGGTAATGCTCGAGCAAATGGAGCAGGCATTTCTGGACCCGACGGGTCTTTTGCGGCAGAGCGTGGGATTCGCACCCACCCTGTGGGAGATACACGACCCCGACTTCATGCTGGACTATGTGCGTCAGGTCAAGCCCTTCCGCGAGAATCCGAAGGTGGCTGCCGCTTTTGCGGACCTCCTCGGCCGCGCCGATCGGTTCGATAGCCTGGAGACAGTGGACTGGATTATCGATCCCGCACCGTTCGTTCAAGGTAAACCGGAAGAGGCGCTCGGCCGCTTCTCGGACCGTTACAAGCAGGGCAATCAATTCGGCGGAACCTTCGCCACCCACCGCGATCGGACACGCTATCGCGACTATCTGGTAGAGATCTGGACAACGTTCGCCCAGCGCGTTGAATTCACCCAAAACGTGAAGCTGTCCGCATCCGACGCGCTCCAGCAGCTCTCGACTCGGTTCCACCAGAACTTTCAGACCCAAGAGGATGCACTAGTGGCGGCGAACGCCGTGCTGATCGGTATTCTCACCACGATTCTGGTCTCCCCTACTGGGAGCGGCGCCGGATTTGGACTGTCGCCGGGCACTATTCCGCCACAGGGCGTCAAGACCCCGCGTGCGTATCTCGACGAGTTGATCGCCCTCAGCGGGATCTCCGCGAAGGAGTTGGGTTTTCGCTACCGCCTGGACTTCACCCGCGGCGACACCGAGCTATCTAGCCCCGTCCAGGAGAACATCGCCGCGCTGCAGGGCTTCTTCCGCGATAGCTTCCAGTGTGCCGCGGAGCCCTTTCACATTGATCCAGATCGCCACGACCAGCCGATCATTCCGAGTAAGCTACAGGGCAATGCACCGTTTTTCCTATATTTTGAGGAGTGGCTACGGCAGCAGGCACCCTTCTACCCAGAGAACTATCTGGATGTGCGCCGGATGCTACCGTCGGAGATCTCAGAGAATTCGCGCAATTTGCTAAACAACCTGGCCACCGGCAAAGTCAGCTCCGAGCTCGCTAACGTTAAGCTCTGGAAGTTCTGCCAGAAGGTCGTGGCGATCTGGGACAAGCTGCAGGAAGGCCATACTCACTACTATCAGGGAGAGTTTGCCCTCGCGAAAATCGATTACCAGAACGCGAGAGCGATCGCTCTAGACGCCATGGCGGATAACATCCTGCACAGGAGTGTCCCGACCAAGCTAATCAGCCTGCGGGGTAAGCTGCCCTTGAAGAGCATGACAGACATACCGCGCTTCTCGAATCCGCCTGAGCTAGCAGCGCCAAGTTTCGGGTTTCCGACTTTGCCAGACAACGCTCGGGATATGATGAGCCTCCGGCTGGCTTATTACGCGCTCTTCACAATCCCCGTCTGCCTCGGTGAAGCGGAGCTTGCGTTGGGTGATTACGAGCAGGCCGTCTTCCATTACGGGCAGGCGACCCGGTTCCAAGTGGGAGTCGCGCGAGAGAGCGACAGCGGTGGTTACCGCCCGGAACCACTCCAGGGTTTCAACCCGGCTTTTGTGATGTACTCCAAGGGAGACAGACCGTACACCGTGAACCTGCTGAAGGGATATCCGATCGAAGAGAGCGAGGAGAGCTACGATAACTTCTATGGGTCCGAACCCAACATGGTCGAGCAGTTCGCAACCGAATGGAGTCGCCGCATTCCGCACGCTGCGGAATTTAAGCTATTTAAGCTGAAACAGGCGAACGCAATGTTGGAGTGGGCGGACGCGCTGTACCGTGTTAACGAGCCCACTGCGATGGCTCGCGCCCGCGAGCTTTACAAGGGCACGCTATGGCTGCACGGATGGACGCCAGACATCTGCCCTGACTGGCCTAAGATTTTCACTCCCGTGAATCCGCCATTCTCCTTCCCGCCGTTCTATTTCCATCACGTGGAAAACCCCGCCCTCCTCTCGCAGACCGGCCGCTCCGAGTGGGCACCTACCAGATCGACCATGGTCTGAATTATTTCGGCGAACGGGACGACATCGTCCCAATCCTCCGCTATCGCCCGCTGAAGGACACCGCGGACCGGATGGCCGCCATGGCGCGCGGCGCGCAGCAGGACTTCCTGCAATATACCCAGCAGGTGGAGGCCGCCATCACCGCCGGGCTGCAGCTCGCCAACTTCCTACAGAAGGCGAAGATGCAGGCCTCGATGGCGGATGAGGCGACGGCCATTGCACAGCTCGACGTGAAGATTGCACAGATTCAGGTGACTGCCGTCGAGGCCTGCATCAAGGCGAAGCAGGACGAGATCGCCCAAGCCGACAGCTTCTTCGGACAAATAGGTGATGCGTTTAAGAGCATTAAGGGGATGATCGGGAGCCTGCCGGACGACACCAAGTCTGCAGTAAGCGCCCCCGTCATCAGCGCAGCGACCGGTAAAGAGATGGTAGGCCAAGGGATGTTCGGCCTCGGCGCTGCCGGCTCGCTGATGACGGGCTTCGGCATCTTCGCCGTGGTGGGTTATGTCACGATCAACGGCTTGGCCGACGCGGCGGCCAAGCGTTCGGCGGACCTCCACACGCTGGCCACCAGGGCGCTGCCGGCAGCGAAGGCGGCGGCTGAAGCTCGGCAACACGGCGTCAATATCACCCAATACCAGCGGCAGATTGCGCAGGCGGACGTCGACCTGGCGCAGACGCTCCTCGCTTTCGAGCAGAATCGGACGCTCAACCTCAACTTCTGGAACGAGATGTCACAGATCGCACGGCGGCTCTTGCGGCGCTACCTCGAGATGGGCGCGCGCATGAGCTGGCTGGCAGAGCGAGCCCTCGCCTATGAGCAGGATCGCCTTCTGCGGATCGTGCGGCTGGACTACTTCCCGGCGCCGCTGCAAGGCGTCTCCGGCGCGGACCTGATGATGGCCGATCTCGCGGAACTGGAAGCCACGCGCATCGAGGGAATGAAGCGGACCGTGCCTGTGCGGCGAACGCTCTCGCTGGCGCGGGACTTCCCGATGCAGTACGGCCAGCTTAAGAAGACGGGTCGCTGCAGCTTCCGTACGGAGGAGGCGGTTTTTCGCCAAGCCCATCCGGGAACGCGCTCCTACCGGCTGCGAGCCGTCTCCGCTACGGTTCAGCAGATGAACATGTCGCAGCCGTTGCGCGGTAGCCTTATTAATTTTGGGGTCTCCATCTTGAACCCGCAGCAACCCGGTGAACACCTGCTGGTGAGGCCCACCGATTCGCTGCCAATCACCGAATTTCGGCTGGAAAAGGACCTGGCGCTCTACGGTCTGCCCGGCGAAACACTGCTCACGTTTGAGGGAAGCAGCGCAGAGTCATTCTGGGAACTCTCTTTCCCGCCTGCTGCGAACCCGACGGGGTTGGACGGGCTGACGGACATATTGCTCACCTTCGACCTCTTCGCAGAGTTCGCACCGGATCGGTTTGGCGCGGACCTGGCGGCGCTTCCATCGAAGACGAGAAAGTGGGTACTCGTCTCGGCGGCCCAATACGATCCTGCCGCTATTACTGCGCTGGCCGCAGCGGCCGGCACGGTGGACGTGGCCTACGACCTTCGCAAGGTGAAGCTGCCGCGCCAGGAGAAGAGCCGCAAGATCGAGAACGTGGCGCTGCTGGCGATCACACCAGATACGCTTGAGTTTAAGGCCAAGCTGTTCTCGACGACGCCTGCCACCTCTGTCGCAGTGGAGTTCAAGGACGGCTTCGCGATCTCGTCGCTGCAGCCAGACCCATCGCTCCCGGTACTTCCGGCTTCCCCGCTGAACGCCTTCGCAGGCCAAGACCCCGAGCAGACCTTCACCCTATCAATTAGCAGGGCCGCCAATCCAGGTGTGAACTTCAGCCGCGTGACCGACCTGATAATAGCTCTGGAGTATGAGGCGAGCCTCATTTAACGAGGTTTTGAGATACTGACTGTCCCGTCGATCGAGCCAGTGCCGGTTCGGCGTCTTCACCCCAGTCAATAGAAAACATCGCGTCGCCTCTTTCTCGATCCGACTCCCTTGGTTCCCCGAAATTGCGATTTCTCAGCCGCCATTTAGCTTCATGATCGGCACACCGCGCCGCCACTCCTGGCGTAATTTGGTCCATCATTCCAGTTGACTAAGTAGCTTAACAAAGTTCCTATACAGCAACTCTCTCTCATACCGAACAAAGCGACGGTCAAACAGCTTGCGTTCAGGCAGCACGGTCCAAGTTGTTCGGACACAAAGAATACCGTGGTAAAGCGCAAGGGAGAGCAGCTCGACTTTTGAATCCCTTCGCCGATTCATAATGGGTCTGTGACCGCGCAGTTATCCTTAGCCGACAGGGTTTCAGAACCGTACGCAATCGTCGTAGCCAAAGTTAACCGCTGGCAAGTCACCGAACTCGCCGCGACTGTGGCAGCGATCATCTTAGGCTACCAATTTAGATGATTGGTAGATCAAAAGCTCTTATACGATTAACGGTCATCCATGCTCTGCGAGGACAATGCTATTCCTTGACCAGGAAAGTGATACTTACGACCCGTCGAAGTTCCAGTTTTTCGTCTGGGCCGCAGTCGCGGGTGGCTTTCAGTGGAAGCACCCGCGTTCCCCGAGCAGTTGTGCCAAGGTCTTCGCGTATGGTATGACTGTGAACTTATTGTGCAACCTCATCCCGCTATCGCATAATCATATGCCAGCCCCGCTTAGAAACCCGGACATCAACACCGCTCCCAGCCATGCAGGCGCGGGGCCGAACAGTTACACGCAATACAAATTGCGCAATGCGGCTGATCAAGATACGGCGCGCGCCGATGTCCTCCGCGTCGCAGGAAACGGCTCGTTTGTTTCGAAGTGTCTGTTAATGATCACCCGCCACGGGAGCAGCAAGCAGTTTGTCACAATCACTGGACAGGATGGGCTAACATGGGGGATTAAAGACTTTATTAGCGACAGCGTGCATCCCTTCTTCGCGAAACTCGATGCTGCGTTGCCTGGCGTTATCGATTCCGTCTTCGCAGAACACGCGGATAAGCTCAGAAGTAGCCAGTGGTTGAATAAGCGCATTGACAAGCGCAATGACCGAGGCCTTGTCACTATCGGCTGGTTACGCCGCGGTCTTGACGAGATTCTCTGCGATCGTCGGTTTCACGGCCTGCAGTTGCACCAGTTCATCGGCGAAGCTGTCGTGCCAAGCCGAAAGATTTTCGACGAAGCCGGCTTCCGCCTCGCGTTCAGCCTCGCCGCGATGGTCGGCGTCGCCAACTCGTTCGGCGCTACGGGCATGGCGGGCAGGCTCCGCGCTGCGCGACAGGAGGTCGGCCCTAGTGGCGGTGAGAGGGAGATCATTCAAAGCTTCTGTTCTGCTTACGCGCGCCGCGATGATGGTGGACACGAAGGAAGCACAGAGCGCTTGATAAAGCGAGGTTTCGAACTCGAATCCGGTCCATTGCCCGACGTGGACACCCTCGGCCACAGCGGCCGCCGCATTCGTGCGCTGTTCTTGCTATTCCCATGGGCCGATCGAGAGTCGTTTAACGAACCCGGTGACTTCGCGCTTGAAGCCGACGAGAAATTTCCCGAGCCCGCTTAGACTAGATCATCTTACCGTTCTTGGTAGCGACGGACCCCTCTTATTGTAGGATGAGATTACGGGAGGACATTAAGGAGCACAATGGCATGAAGGACCTGCAGAAAATAAGATCGTAGGTATCGTGCGTCATTTCTTAATCCTCATACCCCAAGCTTTAATAGCTGGGTGGGCGTTTACGAACTCTCGGTTGTAGAGCAGACCCCGACCAACTTTAATATTAGAGTGAAAGCTTTCGCGATTTCTTGAAACTCTTTCCCCCCATTTCCGTGATAAACAAGTATGAGGCCGCTCGCTTTCTGCACCTTCGCTACACAAGCCCGCGCGGTCAGAGATTGAACTGATAACCTAATGACAATATCGACCGACATGCAATGGCTCGCCATCCAGGCTCATCCGACCGCGGAGGCCGTGGCCGAGTTCAATCTCAGCTTGCTTTCGATTGAGACGCTCCTTCCCGTGGTGCACCGGGCGATACGCCATGCGACTCGCAGGCCGAGGTTAATTGCCCGTGCGCTTTTCCCCGGTTATCTGTTCGCTCGCTTCTGCGCGGCAGATTCGCTTCGAGCGGTTACTTACAGTCGCGGTGTAGTGCGCGTCGTCGGCGCGGGCGACCGTCCGATTCCCGTGCAGGATGCGATCATTGCAAGCATTCGCGCGCGAATTGGCGCCGATGGCTTCGTGGAATTGGCAGAACACCGGCTTGTCGCCGGCGACGAGGTGCGAATTGCTTCCGGTCCGCTCGCTGGCTGGTCCGGTGTCTTCGAGCGCGAGCTTGGCGACACCCAGCGCGTAGAGATTTTGATCCAGGCTCTCGAGCAGAGTCGCGTGGTGCGAGAAAAGGTGTCAGTCATGATATATTGCGATCCCGAGAAGGTACGACTTGAGCTTCAGCCGCTGGAAATGTTTCTAGCCGCAATACGAGTCGTGGCTCCTCAGCCAGAGCGTTTTCGAGTTGGCTTTTGCAGCGTTGATTGCGGGTGGAATCGTTTGCAATCGTGGGTGATCGTCTTCCAGTGGAGACGAACTGTCCTCGCAATTTTTGCCGGCTGGAAAACGAACACCGCAAGTGGGAGCAAGCTGATTAGCACTCCTTCGGGTAGGTCTGGTCCTGCAAGAGCAGCCGGAAGAGCTTGTTTCGACGGTAGCGAGTTCGTTTGCTGGAATCGATCGAGCCTGCTAGATGTCCCACCCGTTCTCCCAGTGCCGGAACGTCAAGATTGCGGGCGAGTAGGTCCCGGATCAATTCCGATTCCGTCTTCTTCAGAGCCTTTGCTGATCGTCTAAGCGCTTCGCGCAGCTCCATGGGGAAGCGAATGGTAAGCGTTGAAGTCTTCATAGGGAGGGAATACAAAAAGCAAGACTACCACACCTACGGCCTTGACCGGACACGCTTCATAGGCGTTATAGATCTTCGAAGGGGTCGTCTTGCTACATCACATCGGCGGGAATTTCCTCCTCTTAAACGAACTTCAGAGGGCAGCGACAAGGGGCTCGTCGCCCGCACGACTCGTTGGACCGACATGGGATTTCCCTGCGAGTATGACTTGCGATTCTTACTAAACATTCTTACTCTGATGATATGAAGGCATTGGTCACCACGAAGGGGCAAGTTACCATCCCCAAGGAATTGCGAGAAAAGTTCGGCATCGAGCCAGGGTCGCAAGTCGATTTCGTTGCCGGGACCGATGGCATTCGTTTGCGCAAAGTCATCAATCGGACCAAACGGCCTGCCGTGCTTGGCTGTCTGAAAGAAGAGCTGGCCGGACGCAGCGTGAAGGAGTTGCTCGATGATTTGCGCGGGCCGGTCGAACTCCCATCAGCGCGTCGGAAGGAAAAGCGGGTGTGAGCGCGGTGGCAGTCGATACTTCGGTCTTGCTGGCGATTTTTAAAGGCGAACGAAATGGCGAGGGCTGGCTGGAATGCCTGCAATCGTCTGCGGAAATCGCTACACTGCTCGTCTCGTCGGTAGTGTTTGCAGAGGTCCGTTCGTTCTTTCCATCTGATGATGCATGCCGCAAGGCCTTGCGCAGTATCGACCTTAGGCACAGTCCGTTTACCGAAGAAGCCTCGCTCCTCGCGGGAAAGCTTTTCCGCACTTATCGCAACGAGGGCGGACCCCGAAAGACGATCCTGCCCGATTTCTTGGTAGCCGCTCATGCGGCTAGCCAAGCGGATTCCCTGGCGACAGAGGACCGCGGGTATCTACGAAGATACTTTCCAACTCTGCGCCTACTTACCCCGGGCCCCTCAAGATAACCCCACATCCGTGTGATCCAAACTCCATCAAGTTTACTGTTAAAAAAAATGCGCCGCGTACTGCGTCGGCGGCAAGCCGTCCGCCGTTGGGCAGGATGCCGGAGAGTTTCCACATCGCGCGTGATCAAAGAGAGGGCGAGGTGCGATGCGAGGAGTGTTGATACTGAGCGGTTCGATGGGCATAGGACGAAAATCCATGGATTTGGGAATACCGTCTGTGAGAGAAGAATAGGCTCACCTTTTGACATATGACATTTGGGAATTGGAGGGAAGGCAGGGGAAATGGTGAAAAATTTCTGTGAGCGCAGCGGAGATTGGGGCAGGGATGTGATGTCTCTGGCTGCAAGGAGGCACACAGGATTGACCAACAGGGGTTGGGGGAATGGCTGCGCGGACTTGCGATGTCCCATCAGCCGCGAAACAAACCTGATACTGCGCTGCGCTCCAAGTGCTCGCCGTTTATTGGCCAGCGATGCTTCCAGATTGCGAATTGACTGGTAGAGCCGCTGCAGCCGGAATCAATCGGAATTCTGGACGATCTGCAGCGCGTTGATCTGCAAGTGATTCAGCTTCGGCGAAAAAACCAGCTTGTCGGCGTCAAGGCGCTTGGAAAGTGTCTCGTCCAATTTCTGTGCGGAGCTGAGAATTTTCTCCCATCGAGCGTTCTCGACCTCGAACCATGATTTGATGCAGTCCATCTGCTTCTTGTGCTTGGACCAGGTGGATCGCGACGTGCTGCAGCCGACATAACTTCCGTTGGCTGTGCGCGGACAGATTGCGACGTGAACGTGGAGGTTGGCCGTGTCGTGATGGATGCCGTACGCGTCTCCGATCGAATCGTTGGGATGGTATCTCTCGTTGAACCTTCGCATGACCTTCTTCATCGTCGAATGCAGGACTTGGTCGGGGTTGATGCCTGCGTCTGTCAGCGCATCGTGCTGTTCTTTGGACATCGAGAAAACGAGCCGATGGGCGATTACGGTACGTTTCGCAGTCGAAGGAAATTTCGCCAAATGCTTTTGCCAGGTTTCGGTTATGCGGTGCTTGCGCTCGACGTTGGAGAGCTGAGACGGCGCCGTGCTCGTACCGTCCGAATTTATTCGAATGCTATGATGCAGGAATCCGCCGGCGTGGACCTGTCCGAGCGTTTCCTTCGACGCATAGTCAGTGAAGTGCTTAAGTTTTCTGCCGACCTGTTGATCCATGTCGGCCCGTTCACGAAGCGAAACTTTCCGGCGCGATGTTTCGTCAAGATATTCCAAGTCGAGGCTGCCTCGGGCCGTGGACTTATGGGCAAAGATCTGCCCGTTTTTCATATCAGGGATTCGAGGAGTTGAATCGAGTAATCGATCTTCTTTTCCACACGCTGCAGCATAGTGGGATCGATTTTGTCCTTCGTTGAGACGAAATGGAGAAGGGCTTGAAAGGTCTGGGCTTTGGTTTTGAATCCCATGGACGCGTGGAGCGTTTCAAAGCGCAGCTTCGTTTCGAGCGGCAGGTCGAGCGCGAACTGAGTGGTTCCCGGTTTTGATTGGTGAGCCATAGTGGTCTTTAGGGTGAGGATAACTTGAGCGAATGCGTTGTGAGTTGAGGCGAGCCGCCGATGGGCTTCCCGCAGCGTGCCCGACACGCGAAGGGAGAAGCGGGGAAAATAGCGGCAGCGACCCGCACGGCACTTCCCCTAGGAAAAGTGCTATCCCGTCGCGTCTTTGACCTAGAAAAAGGCGCGCAAAGGTCAGAAGTCCCGTTGGATCCGGAGATGTCTGGCAGGGAGTCTTGTGCAGTTGTGACAAGACTCCGACTGAGGACTCGAACAGGTACGGACTCCCGATTTGAAGCAAGCCGGAAGCCCAGGTAAAGGCCTCCGAAAATGGCGTCCAAGCCGGTAGTCTGCTCTCGCTGGAAAGCCGATTTGCAAACTCGCTGTTCGGCGTCTGAGGCGAGGTAGCACTGTTCGTGGCACCATAAGCGGACTGACTGCACGAACGAGCCAAGCGATGGCGAGGATGCGCCAATGTGTTGGAGGAAGGCCATCATAACTTCCATCCTTTGTTGGCGTTCGGCCGTTCGTGCGGGGCGGATACTGATAGCAGGCTCTCTCGGACTTGGCGGGCAATTTTGGGATCAAATTGGCCGGGATCAAAGCGCCGCGAGGTCGTGGCGAGCAACTCCCGGGCGTGGCTGACGGTAGATCCGTTGTCCCATATGGCCTGGCAGTCGGTGGCGCGAGCATGGTTGCCGTGCAGGGCGCGGTCGTAGGCGGCAATGATGTCAGCTTCGAGAAAGCCGGCTATCAGGGCTGCAGCGGCGAAGGAGAACACCACCGCCTCGTCGAACCGAACCTTGCAGTTGTCCCAATGAAGATGCGCAAGCCGGCGCTTAACGGTATGCGCCTTGGCCCGAAGTTTCTTGTTTCCTACAGGCCCATTATCGCGCGCGCAAGCGCGCGAGTATGTATTTGTTCCTTCTTTATATTCTTCTCCCTCCTCCAACAGAGAAGGGCATTTCACTAAAGTGAAATCCGATTTCACTTTAGTGAAATGGGTGATGCGAGTCTCACGGAAGAACTCCGGCACGGGAAGTGTCCATGAGCCAGACCCGTAGACGGCTGCTCCGCAGGATTCCAATTCAGCACGCCATTTGGTTACCGCCGAGTTGGCCCGACCGAATGTTCGGGCGATTTCCTGCAGCTCCCAGGGAAAGGTAAATGGCCCTGCTTCTCCGCGTTTGACTCGTTCCAGCGTGCGTTTGCTGTTGTGAAGACGAGCCAGGAGAATCTTCGCGCTTGAGCAGATCGGCAGCGCGGAGCTGGGCGATTCGGCTCAGCCAAACGACTCCCACCTTCTGCAGCCTATGCGTCGGCTATTCCCTGCAGAACATGGAGCGTGGACTCAATGTGTGGCGGGATGTAGCGCCCCGCCAATGGGACTTTGTGAACATTTGGAAGTTACGGCAGGGTAAGACGTTCAAGACGCCTCTTGGTCGTCCGACCATTCAGCGCGCAATGGCGCTGCAGCAAGGCCAGTACCGCCAGGCCCAGCAAAAGCTCAAAGAGTTCGAGAGAGCGTTTCGGGCGGGAGAAGCAAATCTGAAGGTCGTCTTTCAAGTTCAAGAGGGGGCGGAGGGCAGCGAGAGAGTGGAACGCTGGCCGGAAAAGCTCAGGCGAATGGCAAAGTATTTTGGCGCCAAACCCAACGAGCTTGCGAACCGAATGATCGCCGCGGGAATCCTCGCCCTCGAAAGAGAAGATCCCGACTACGAGCCGAATTTCGTAATCGACTATCGGCAGAAGGTCGTCATCCCCAGGATCGAGCAATACCAGAGCGAGAAGAAACTCGCCGAGGCCTTCAATCCGTATTCGGATGTTCCGAAGGAACTGGAGAGTGACGGCTGGGCCTTCATGGGTCTCATCGAAGTGACCAATCTTCACAACCGTGAGTTGGTCCACGGCCTTCTAGAGGGCAAATCTGTCGAGAAAGCGTTCTCTGATATCTCGCGAGATACGACACTGAGCCATGCCTACCTCGACAAGCTCGAGGGCATTTACACCAGTCCCGTGTATCAGGACTCGATCGAATCTCACCCGCTGCGTGAAAAGAAGCTCAAGAAGGAGATCATCGACGCCTGGGTCGAAGAGTGGCGCAGAATAAACCGCCCCAAGCCATCGGAGCGCTCAATTATCGCAGATATAACCTCCCTGTTACCACAGTTGTCGAAGGACGGACTCCGCAGGATCCAGGCCGAGGTCAAAATTGCGCTCTCCGTTCGTGGCGGGGAAGGGGACTGACATAGGGCGCGATTAGGCGATTGCGCAGCCGTGTAGGCGGCAGAGCCGAATTTCAACACCGAACTTAATGGAAAACAGGCTCGGTCGGTATGAATGGTTTATCCCAGCTTGCCTGCATTTCCCAATTGCCGCTCGTACTCTCGTAAGAATTCGAGTTCGTGCACTTGACGTCGCATTACAATCAGGCTGCCATCTTCCTGCAAGAATAGCTTCGAAATGACCGGCGGTGGCGGCTGAAAGCCCACGAAGAATAACCACATGAAGCCGGCCATGCCCATTCGGTAATGAGTGCGTCCTGCCTCATCACGAATCGGTACGGGTTGGCTCGTAAATTCTTTGTAGATAAAGGAATTCAGGGATAATGTGAGACTTGCGCAGTTCAGCGTCCTTTTGGCATAGGGCACATTTTTGCATGGAAAGGTTACTATGCACTGGGAGAGGCCCACGGTGTAGCGAGAATCAGGCTAGACACAATACTGTTCACTTAAGGCTTTCCGAAGTGCGGTATGGCGCGCACAGCAATGACAATGAGCGCCGGGGGCCGGATCGCCGAGCACTTGAGTGTGGGGATTCTGGCCCGGAGTTATCCGCGCGAGCGGATTCGGGCGATTTTGGAGCGAACCGGGCTTCAGAGCCGAAGAGTGCGGGATCTTCCCGCTGAGGCTCTGGTGTATTACGTGATCGCTCTGGAATTGTTTATGGCCGTTTTCACCGGTGAGGTCTTGCGGTGGAGAGGGCCTGCGAGTGGCTGGAAAAGCGGCGATTTCACAGGCCCGGAGCCGGTTGGGGGCCTCTGCGCTGAAGGCGCTCTGGGAGGAAAGCGCCCAACCACTGGGCAAGGAGGGCCAGCCGGGTTGCTTTTACCGAGGACTGCGATTGATGGCCGCGGATGGCAGCACGCTTGACGTGCCGGATACGGCCGAAAATCTCGCCCACTTTGGAAAGCAGAGTTCCAGAAGGGGTAAGGCGGCTTTCCCGCAGTTGCGCTTCGTGAGTTTGTGCGAGTGCGGACCGCACGCGATTCTTGCTGTTGGCATGGGAGCCTATCGGATCGGTGAGAACACGATGGCAGCCGAAGTTCTCGGCCATCTCAAGCCGGGAATGTTGTGTCTGGCCGACCGCATGTATTCTTCTTTCGCGCTGTGGCAGAAGGCCGCTTCCACCGGAGCCCATCTGTTGTGGAGAACACGCAGCAACGCGCTGCTGCCGGTAGAAAAGGTCTTGGAAAATGGCTCTTATCTTTCGCGGATTTATCCTTCCGAGCAGGGCGCGCCGCCGCAGGAAGGACGGCGTCGTGGTGCGTGTCATCGAATATGGAGTTGGAAAACGTGGAGGATGCGGAGCCGGTTTACCGCTTGATCACGACGCTTCTGGACCCGGAGGAAGCTCCCTAATCGGTCGGGATCAATGTTTTGGTGCTCGGCGGCCTCGTTCATCAGAGTGCGCACGGCTCGATGGGCGAGCATCAAGCCGTAAAACTCCTGTTCGATGAGTTCCGGGGTCTTGCTGCGCAGGACGATCTGGCCGCCTCGCAGGTGTGTTTTGAATTCATCAAGCACGCCTTCGATTCATCACAGAGCTTGAAAGCGGAATCACCCGGACCACGAGTCCACCTCAGCTCAAGGTGGCGCAATCCCAAAAATTGCGCCACATAGCGTGTTTTAGTGGCGCAATTGAGTGAATCGCGCCACTATCGACCATTTTAGTGGCGCAATTCACTCAATTGCGCCACTATCGTCAAACCATGGCTAGGCAGATTCCGCGGAAAGAGCTTGATGAGATTCTGGAAGCTGTAAGGCGGTTTCCGAATGGCGCGTCATTCGAGGACATCGCGAAGCACATCACCCCTCCCCTGCCTCGTCGAACATTGCAGCGTCGTCTGGCTTATCTCGTTGAACAGAAACGACTCATCTTGGAGGGGCGTGCTCGCGGGAGCCTCTATCGATTGGGCGGCATTGGCGAGGAGCCTCCCTTCGTCAGCGAAGATCATATTCCCATCTCCACGGAGTCGGAAACGATCAAAAGATCCGTTCGGCAACCGCTCCAGAAGCGTAATCCAGTCGGTTACAACCGAGCATTTCTGGACGCCTACCGTCCGAACAAGACGTTCTACCTCTCGGGTGAAATCCGAAAACGCCTCGACGATAAGGGCCGCTCACGCGATGGCGAGCGTCCAGCGGGGACCTATGCGCGACAGATTTTTCATCGCCTTCTTATTGACCTGTCATGGAACTCAAGTCGCCTTGAAGGCAATACCTATTCGTTGCTTGAGACGGAACGTCTGTTGGAGCTGGGCGAAAGTGCAGAGGGAAAAGATGCGCGGGACGCGCAGATGATCTTGAATCATAAGGCAGCCATCGAGCTTCTCGTCGAACAAGCCGAGGAAATCGGTTTCAATCGCTACACACTTCTCAACCTGCACGCTTTGCTTTCGGACAATTTGCTTTCCGATCCTCAGGCCGGTGGGCGTTTGCGGGCAATTCCTGTCGCGATCGGTGGAACCGTTTATCAGCCGCTTGCGGTTCCGCAGTTAATTGAAGAGTGCTTTCAGCAAATTCTCGATACGGCAACAGCGATCGCCGACCCTTTCGAGCAGGCCTTCTTTGTAATGGTCCATCTACCGTACCTCCAACCTTTCGAGGACGTAAATAAGCGAGTTTCGCGCCTTGGGGCCAATATCCCGCTCATCCGCCAGAACCTTTGTCCGCTTTCTTTCGTGGACGTTCCGGAACGGGCTTACATCGACGGAATTCTCGGCGTCTATGAACTGAACCGCGTCGAGTTGCTGCGCGATGTGTTCGTCTGGGCGTATGAACGATCCTGCGCCCGCTACTCCGCGGTGCGGCAATCCTTAGGGGAGCCGGACCCGTTTCGTCTGCGCTATCGGCAGAAGATTGCGGAGATTGTTGCAGAAGCGGTGCGCGGACGCATGGACAAAAAATCGGCTGGGGCGCTTGTTCAACAACGTACCGACGACGGCGTGCCTATGGCGGATCGCGCGCGGTTCGCTGAAGTGGTGGAGACCGAGTTGATGAGTCTTCACGAGGGAAACATAGCTCGGTATCGGCTGCGGCCGTCAGAATATGAAGCCTGGCGGAAGACTTGGCAATGAGGCGCGATTGTAAAGAGGAATGCGCCGTGGCACGTTCCGTTCGACCAGGCTGTCAGAAGCAATTGGATAGAAAGTTAAGAAGGCCCTCCAAAGCCGAGGAAAGAAAGATCAATCGTGGCATCAAGAGCGACCCAGAGACTTTCGAAGCGAGCCACGAGGAATTTGCCGAGGTTAAGGTTGCACGTGAGGTGTTGCCCTCCGTTGTGTACCGAGAGGCCATCAAGCGCCGCAGGGGCAGAGATGTCTCAGTAGGCAGCGGCAAAGAGACAGGTAACGTTGCGGCTTGATCATGACATCCTTTCCCACCACCGGGCGATCGGGAAGAAACGGTAGGCCGAGCTTGCCGGAGGGCTGGACTTCGTCGGATTCAGGATCAGATCGCGATTTTAGTGACTAAATTTCGGTATGATCCGATGAATACGATTGAGTACCAATTAGAATGGCTGTTTTTACTCTGATGGCCCGTAGATCCCTTATTTAAGCCATTCTCAGAGGAATTTGGAGTGGCTGCCTCGCATGGATTTGAACCATGACAAAGTGATCCAGAGTCACTTGTGCTACCGTTACACCACGAGGCAATATAAGCAACTGATCACCAATGAGTTAGCAAATGGTCCCGCATGTGTCCCCGAAGTCTTAAGGTGAGTTGGATGGTGTGTTTCAGAGCCCGAACTTACAAGAAATTTTTCCGAGTGCGAGTTCCGATATAGCCTCAAGAAAAGGTCAGGTTGAATGAAAAGTCATCCTGGATCGCCGCGAAGACACCGGGCGCTTCGGTCCATCGATCCCCATCGCCCAGCTTCGGGACGGCTGCAAACCAGCGCAACGTTTCGACCGGCCTGGCTTCGCCCGCCCATTTGTTCCGGGCCCCGACACCCGGCTCCAGGCGCAACGAATCGGCGGTTTCAATTTGCCGCCACCCTGGGGATCACATCCTTTACCAGCCCCCCGGCCATTGCGACCGGCTTCCACCGTCAGGCGAACCTGATCGTCCGCCCTCAGCTCTTTGACTCGCAAACGGAAAGGCATGTCCGCGCAGGTAATGGACAAAGAACCAATGCTTTCTTTCCCGAATCCGGCCAAACACGTGGATTCCCGTGCCGATTCGAGACGAGCTTTTCGCATAGCACACCCGTCCACGATCATCCGCGATGGAGGAGATCGCCGAGGCGTTGGGGCGGCTCGGTTGGCCATTGACGATGGCCGAGCCAGACTGATCGCGGATCAGCCCGCAGGAGGTGGCCTGTTAGTTGCTGCGTGAATGGCCGCGGTGCCTTAAACAACGTGTTTAGCATGCTTATCACTTTTGCAGATCGCCCATCAGACTCGCTTTTAGTGGAGAGGGTCTGGCGCAGTCACAGTGAGCGGACGGGAGTTTTTCACTCGATCGCGGCATCTCACTGGAACATCGTCGTCACGCGTCTGGAGGGCCGAATCTCTCTCACCGTGCGCGGGCCGGAAACGAAGGCCACGATGGCGGACTGTCCTGCGCACGGCGAGTGGTTCGGGATCCACTTCAAGCTGGGCACCTTCATGCCTCTGATGCGCTCCAACGATCTGCGCGACCGGAATGACGTGACCTTGCCAAACGCCACCCGCCGGTCGTTCTGGCTGAACGGGTCGGCGTGGGATTTTCCTGATTTTGAGAATGCGGAGACGTTCGTGAAACGGCTGGTGCAGGCCGGGTTGATTGTGGCTGATCGCACCGTTGAGGGTGCGGTTCGCGGAGAGCTGCAAAATGTCACGACGCGAACCGAACAACGCCACGTCCTCCAGGTCACGGGGTTGACCCTCGGGACCATTTGCCAAATCGAGCGCGCACGCCGGGCCACGCTTCTTTTGAAGCGTGGAACCCCGATCCTCGATGTGGTCCACGAGGTGGGCTATTATGACCAGGCTCATCTCACCCGGTCGCTGCAACGATTCATCGGGCAGACCCCCGCCCTCATCGCGCGCGGCGAACGACAGTTGTCGCTTTTATACAATAAGTAGCCGGCGTCGTTCGCTACGGTGCGATTGTGACTACGAATCAAGACACAATTATGCATACGCCGGCTCGGCACTCATCCGCTTCCAAGGCGATGCCGAGGCTGGGATCGGGACTCACCGGGCTGGTGGCGCTGTTCCTGGCTTTCGACGGCATTACGAAAGTCATTCGCGTGGCTCCCGTGGTGGAGGCCTGCCAGAAGGCGGGCATTGCTTCGGACCTTGTGACAGGCATCGGCCTGTTATTGCTCGCCTGCACGGCCATCTATATCATTCCTAAAACCGCTATCCTCGGGGCGATCCTGCTGACCGGCTATCTGGGCGGCGCGGTGACGGTTCACGTGATCGCGCGGGCCGGAAATTTCCCAATC
>DATDAL010000082.1:0-13952 GCA_036525415.1 Terrimicrobiaceae bacterium
CCTCTTCGTGCTGCGCACCGACACCGATCACGACGCGGAAACTATCGCCCGCGTTTACAAGATGCTCTGGATGGTTGAAGACAGCTTCCGCACGGCAAAGTCAATCATGGAGACCCGTCCCATCTTTCATAAGTGCGATGAAACCATCCGCGGCCATGTCTTCTGCAGCTTCCTTGCTCTGGTTCTCAAGCGCGAACTCGAAATCCGCATGGAACAAAAGGGCCTCGTAGCCGAATGGGCCGAGGTCATCCGCGGCTTGGACAATCTCCAAGAAGTCGAACTCTCCCTCCAAAACAGCCGCTTTCTGCTTCGCAGTCAACTCAAGGGCGATGCCTCTCAAGCCATCCGCGCTGCCGAAGTCGCCCTCCCGCCCGTTCTACAGAAAATTGCCTGACCGTCTCGCTCCACGCCGGAGCCAGATGTAGTGCCAACACTTCCTTGAGCACTCGTAAGTCGCTGATTATCAGTTACCACATTTTCGAAACTGTCGAAGACGGGCTAGACGAACAAAGCGGTGCGAAGCGCCGCACTCTATAGCCCTCGCCGCAAAATCCCGGATTTTCTGCACAAAGCACCGGCTCCAGCGCTTTGCCCGGCAAGCTTTGAATGAATAGTAGAACCATGAATCCAAAACCCGCCAACCCCGGCATGACGCGACGAAAATTTTCCAGCTTGCTCGCATCGCTTGCCTTTGGGAGCCTGCCACTGATGGCCAAACCGCAGGCTTCCGTCCAGCCCGAGCAGTTTGTGTTCAAGGACGATGGCGCAATTCCAAACAACCGACTACCGCTCTTGCTCTACAAGCAGGCGTTCTCCCCGGACATCCCTGCCCTCGCCTCCGCGATTGAAGACCGCTTCGCCAGCAACAACTGGACGGGCTCGTGGCGCGCGAGCGTTTTTACCTTCCACCATTTCCACAGCACGACGCATGTAGTACTTGGCGTCTATCGCGGCTCCGCTACCCTGCAACTCGGCGGCGAACAAGGTCAAAAATTTGACGTTAAGCCCGGTGAGATCATCGTGATCCCGGTCGGCGTTGGGCACAAGCGAATAGCGAGCACCGAGGACTTCGGCGTGGTCGGCGCCTATCCCGGCGGACGCCAATGGGACCTCCTGCGCGGGATGCCCGGCGAGCGTCCACAGGCCGACCGCAATATCGCCTCCGTGCCTCTGCCGGAAACCGACCCGATCCACGGTGTGGATGGTCCGCTCCGGAAAATCTGGGCCACCAAACCTCCCTCGTGAACACAAGAAAGTCCGTGCGCGGGAACAAATTCAGTACGCATTGTCCTGACCGCGCCAGCTCATTCGTCGCACAATAAATGCACCAAGTCCAAATAGGAAGGCACTTATGACGATTCCATTTTATGGAGGCTGCGCCTGCGGTGCGATTCGTTACGAATGCACGGCTGCGCCGCTCGAGATGTTTTGCTGCCACTGCCGAGACTGTCAGCAAGCCAGCGGCGGTGCGTATACCCCAGCGATGCTGCTACCGTCCAAGGCATTCAAGTTGACGCAAGGTTCACCAAGATACTACGCCACACAGAGCGCCGCAGGCGGCACCCATACGCGTGGTTTTTGCCCCGACTGCGGTTCTCGGCTCTTGGGAGCAGTCGATCCCGCGTCGCCATTCATAGGAATTTGCGCTTCCAGTTTGGATGACCCAAGCTTGTTTCATCCTCATTTTGATATCTTCACTTCTGACGCGCAGCCGTGGGATCACATGAACCCAGCGGTGCTCAAGTTCGAGCGGTATTCTCCTCGCTTGAAATGAAAGTGTTTACCACGGCCAAAGTTGGCCGTGGTAAACGAAGCCGAACCGATGCGCATTTTGCGCCCAAGGCTCTGCTTTTCTTAGAAAACGCTGCGCACGAGGCCGCCATCGACGCGGAGCGCGGCTCCGTTAATCGCCGAAGCGAGAGGGCTGCTCACGAAGGCGACTAAGTTGCCAATTTCTGCGGGCTCGATCAATCGCTCGATCAGGGAGGTTGGTCGGTTCTCGCGCATGAAACGGCGCTCCGCGTCTTCGAGAGGCACATTGGGAAAAATATCCTGCACGAACTTCTCCACGCCTGCAGTCTTCGTCGAACCGGGCAGTATTGTATTCACGGTGACCGCGGTCCCCTTGGTGAGTTCCGCCAGACTGCGGGAGATTGACAACTGCATAGTCTTGGTCGCGGCATAGTGCGCCATTTCCGGCGAAGGGCTGATTGCCGACTCGCTGGCGATGAAAAGCACACGGCCCGTTTTGCGTTCGAGCATGGCCCTGAGGTAGTGTCGAGCAAGCCGAACGCCGCTTAGAATGTTGACCTCGAACAGGCGTTGCCACGCTTCGTCGGTTTCATCGAAGAAGCCTACGGCTTCGTAGATGCCGAGGTTGTTGACGAGTATGTCTACCTCCGGGAATTGGCGGATCGTCTCAGCCGCGCCCTCGGCCGATCCGTTGTCGGCGACTAGCCGCTCGAGTTTTGCCTCAGGAAAGTCGCTTTGAATCGATGCGAGCGCCGTCTCCACGCTGGAAGCGGAGCGACCGCTGATGATAACACGTGCGCCTTCCCCAGCAAGGGAGCGGGCAATTTCAAGTCCGATGCCGCCGGTGGATCCGGTGACAAGGGCGAGTTGGTTGTCGAGTTTTAGGTTCATAATGTTAGATGATGAAATTGTTGATTCAGGAGCTGCGTTGACGCGCCGACCTCCAATCGCCGGGCGTCGTGCCTTCCCATCCGCGAAAGGCGCGAATAAAGGAATTAGGATCTTCGTAACCCAGGAGATAGGCCACTTCGTTAAGTTCGAGGGTAGGCTGCGGGAGGTAGTATTTTGCCAACTCGCGGCGTTCCTCGCTGAGAATTTGCCGGAAGTTGGTGCCTTCATTGGCAATGCGTCGCTGAAGGGTCCTGCTGCTCATGCCCAATTCCCTGGCTACATCCGAAATCTCCGGCTGCCGTCCGCCGAGACGGCGCCGCAATACCCAGCGGATCTGCCCTGCGGCGGTGCTGCCCCTCTGCTCCTGGGCGGCAAGCTCCCTGTTTACTCCGGGACTGAGCATTTCCAGCAACTCCGCGTTGTAGGTCACGAAGGGCAATTCCAGATCGCCTAGACGAAACACGATGAGGTCTCGGCTGGCGTTGAAGTGCACCCGGCAGCCGTAGTAGGATTCATGGTCCTTCTGTTGAGAGGGCTTGCGTTTCAACTCTACGCGAAGCGGCCTCAGTTGCGACTTGGTGCCGAGCCGCCCCATTTCGACCAGAGATACAAAAGCGCTGTCGATCAGCGACAATGGCGTGCGCTCCTGCGTGAGAATCCAGTCGAACTCAAGGCGACATTCGTCCCTTGCCTCGGTGATGCGCATCTGTTCGCAGCAGCACACCAGCTTGTAGCGAGCGATGCGGTAGAGCGCATCGCGGAAGTTACGGGCGTGCTGCGCGGCGACGCGCGCGGGATGAAAATGCTCAGGTGGGGTCTGGCGTGCAATCTTTTGACCTATCATCGGATCACCGCTGAGCCTGCTTACCGCGTTCCAGAGATCGAACCACTGCTCGGTCGTAACCATCGATTTGCCGGAACCCCACAGGTTGAGTGGCAGGCCGCTCTTGCGCAGGACGATCGCCGGGTCGAGGCCCACGGCCTTCAAGCCGGAATGAAAGGCGTTCGGGACTTTGAAGGTATTGTTCATGGCCTTGGGCTTGTTGATGCAAAACCTAATCCGGAGTTCATCGCTGCAAACAGCCTGCCCCACTATCGCAAAAAGGTAACTAGTCAAAGACGCCAAAGGACATACAGTTTACGCCAAACAGTAGGTTGGTTGAACGCGCTGCAGCCCTTCGCAAAGTGAAAACGGTTCAGGTCCGCGTGATCGACGAGTTTCGACTTGGAGTGCGGCGTTTCGCGCCGGCTTTGGCAGGGCTTTTCAAAAGCCTCCCAAAGCGGCGCGTTTCCCTTTACAGCCTCGATCCGCCCGACGGAGGCTATAATCTTTTAGAGTCCGAGATTGAGAAGGCGGTCGTCGACGAAGGTGAACATCCTGCCAGCGAAGCTAGACCGAGATAGAATTTTTTTCATAGAAAACGCCATCCCATCCATCACCATGAAAACCACACAGATCGAACAACCCGCCGCCAGAAGCGGCGCATTTCACATCGGCGGAGACCTGCCGATTCATCGTCTCGGCTTCGGCGCCATGCGTCTCACCGGTGAGGGCATCTGGGGAGAGCCCGCGGACCGGAAAGAGTGCCTTGGCGTGCTCCGACGCGCCGTGGAACTCGGCATCACGCTCATTGACACCGCGGACTCCTATGGTCCGTTTGTTTCCGAGAAGCTGATCGCCGAAGCCCTGCATCCCTATCCGGAGAATCTCGTCATCGCCACCAAAGCGGGCCTTCAGCGTCCAGGACCCGACGAATGGGTGCGGGACGGGCGGCCCACGCACCTGCGCGAGCGTTGCGAAGGCAGCCTCCTCCGCTTAAAGGTCGAACGCATCGACGTTTTCCAACTCCACCGGATCGATTCCAAGGTGCCGCTCGAGGATCAGATTGGAACTCTGCTTGATCTGCAGCGCGAGGGAAAAATCCGTCACATCGGCCTTTCCGAGGTGAATGTCGACGAAATCAAGGCAGTGCGCCGGCTGGCGCCCGTTGCGACCGTGCAAAACCTTTACAATCTTTCAGATCGCCACTCCGAGGCCGTGCTGGACTATTGCACGCAGGAAAACATCGGCTTCATTCCGTGGTTTCCGCTCGCGACCGGGAGCCTCGCCGATTCGGATGGTCCGCTTTCTCACGCGGCGACGCGGCTTGGAGCGACTCCGGGCCAGGTGGCACTGGCGTGGCTGCTTCGCAAGTCAGCGGCCATGCTACCGATTCCGGGCACCTCGAAGGTCAAGCACCTGGAAAGCAACACGAACGCCGCGCTCCTCGAGATCGATGACGAACTCGCCAAGGAGCTGGAGGCGAGTGCCGTCACGACCGCAGCTGTGACCCGCTAAGTAGATCCCGCGGGTCGTTCCGTCTTCCCTGCAGAAGACCATTCCAAAACACATTTTGGGTATTTTGCAGTCAGGGCTTTACCCGACATCCCGGCACCAATGGCCGGTCAGGCGTTCGCATGCATTCGGTCGTCATGTAAGTGACCGCAAAGTCAACAAATGCGCGCACGCGGGTCGGCAGGCTGCGTTGCGCCGGGTGGATGACATGCACCGGAAAAGCCGGCGCATTCCACTGCGGCAGCAGCCGGACGAGACGCCCGGCGACCAGGTCTTCCCGCGCAAGCCAGTCTGCCAACACACAGACGCCGAGCCCGGCCCGCGCTGCCTCTCGCAGACTCGTCACTCCCTCGGAGATCAGCACGGGTGCGATGCGGAACGTTTGCTCCCCGCGCTTCGGCGCCGAGAGTGTCACCCTTTCGGACCCGCCGAATTGCGCGCCCGCCAAGGCAAGCCAGGGCCAGGATTTGAGGTCCGCGGGCTCCTTCACCGTGGTATGCTTCCTGATCAAATCCGGCGCTGCAGCGAGATAGCGCACCACCTTTCCTGCCGGTCGCGCGACGACGCTCTCATCGGTGATGCTCCCGACGATCACCCCGGCGTCATAGCCCTCCTGAATCATTTGCAGCGGACGGTTCGTGTAACCCAATTCCGCCGTGACGCCGGGATGTGCGTGCAAGAACCGCGCGATCAACCGCGTGACCGTAAACTGCCCAAAATCGATCGTCGCAAACAGCCGCAGCTGCCCCCGCAACACCGCCTGTCCCTCGTGCAATCTCTGCGCGGCCTCGTCCGCGAGCGCCAGCAGCGCTCGCGCGTCCGCCAGCAACCTGTGGCCCGCCTCGGTCAGGCTCATCCGGTGCGTGTCCCGGCGTAAAAGCGCAATACCGCAATTCTCCTCGAGCCTCCGCAGACGCCGGCTCAGGCTGGGCTGGGGCATTTTCAGCGTTCGGGCAGCGGCAGAAATGCTGCCACTCTCCACGATGCGCACAAAGGCGCGGAGCAGCGAGAGGTCCTCGATCGTGGTCATTCACTTTTTGAATAACCGATATGGAAACTTCGTGGCTACCGAATAAGCAGGTTGTGAGCGAGAGTTTTTCCCCATCAGCGAAAACAACTTTTCCACGAGCGTCGTCGGGCTCGCATTGCCCGGTTACGCACCCTATGCCGCCACGAAATCTGCGGTGGAAACACTGACCAGCATCTTCGCCAAGGAACTCCGCGGACGCGAAATCTCCGTGAACGCCGTGGCGCCCGGGCCAACCGCCACCGACCTATTCCTCAATGGCAAAACCTCTGAACAAGTCGCGCACATGGCCAAGATGGCTCCGCTGGAGCGCCTCGGCCGTCCCGAAGACATTGTTTCGTTTCTCGTCGGTCCCGATGGAGCGTGGGTGAACGGACAAACCCTGCGAGCCAACGGAGGCATCGTCTGAGGGCACCTGATTCAACAGTCACTCAAGAAGAGAAACATCAGGAAAAGACAATCCTTGCCCGCCTTTGTGGGCTTCACGGCTGTGATGGCTGATGCAACGCTAGATCTCCCGCAACCGAACTTTCCCGCGCGGCCCGCTTGACATCCTTCACGGGAAAGGGCGTATCTGCCTAAGTGCTGGAAAGCACGTCCCGTGAAAGAAAAATCCGTCTATATCCTGCTCTTTCGCGGCGTCGGCGGCGCTACGCAGTTGCCGACCGGGCCCTTGCGCGAAGCGTTGACGACGGTGGGGTTCGAGCACGTCGCGACCTATATCAACAGCGGCAATGCCGTGCTTCGCAGCCCGTTGCCGCGCGCGAAGGTGATCGCCACCGTCGCCGAGATTTGCAAGGAACAGTTCGGCTTCACGAAGGCGATCTTTGCGCAGACGCTGAAGGAGTGGTCCGATCTCATTGAGAATAACCCATTTCCCCACGCCGTGAAGGTGCCGAAATTCCTGCATGCAGCCTTGCTGGCGGAACGCCCCGGCGCGGTGGACGTTGATGCATTGAAGGCGGTCGCGGCTTCCGCCGCCGAAGGGTTCGCCGTGGTCGGCAACGTGGCCTACCTGCACACACCAGAAGGGTTCGGCAGGTCGAAGCTCGCCGAGAAATTCGACAAGGGAATCGGCGTGATCAATACCGCCCGCAATTGGAACACCGTGCGCAAATTGCTCGAACTGGCAGAACGGGCGATGTAAGCCGTGAAGGATCGCATGCTCATCACCATGCTCCACCTCGCCTTAACTCGTCCTTCGTCCTCGCAACCAGATGAAGAATTTCGAGGACGAGGAGGAAAGCGGGAACCGCAGCGTCATGGGCATCTTCATCAACGATCGCCGCAGTGCCGGCGCTCAGCTTGCTTAGTCCGGGCTGTAAAACCACCTTTCCGGAGAAGTTACGCTTTTCCGCTACGGTGTTCCCAGGTTTAAAACCGCCTGAGAACCACGGGAGGCGCCCAGGGCCGGACTTCGATACTTGCGCCGTAGCGGATCGCAGGATGAGCTTCGGCGACTTTTGCCGCTTCGGCGAGGTCACCGGCTTCGAAGAAAAGCAGGGCGCTGATCGGCCACACGTCGGAGCCGGCGCGGGACTCGGTGCCGGGCCGCAGCCCCTCAGGTGCGAGAATGCGTGGCTCGAGTTTGTGTCCGGCAGCGTTTTGCATTCGGGCCCAAGCAGACACTTCTTCCTGGCGACGCGCCTTGTCGGCGTCGCTAAGCGTGCGCGGTCCCTGGCGAAAGATGATGACGAATTGCTTCATCGGTGAGGCTGTTTGAGTCGTTTGCGCTGCGGCTTGCGCGTAGATCCACATCGGGCTGAAGGCTAGCGCCACTAGGGCGTAGACGATGTGCCGGGGCAAGCGCGCAGAAAGCAAACGAAGGTCTGTTGAGTTAACCATTTCCACTAGGAGACTCGGAAGAATTCGACGTTCTTGCCGACGATAGTCTTATAGTAATACAAATACGAGACGACCAAAATACTGGAAAACGTCAAATGCCCGATGACGAGCCAGATGCTATCACCGCTGGACAAATGAGCGATCGGCGCCGAAATCAGCGTGAGCGCAAACCCGAAATAAGCAAACTCCTTTATCTTGTGCGGTATCGCAGGAATGAGCAGGACCAGCGCGCCCACTATTTTAGCGACGGTCAGTTCGATCCGGAACCAATCGGGCAAGCCAAAATGAGCAAAAGCGCCTTTCTCAATCCAAGCAAAATTGAACCCGCTCCACAGCATCACACCCGCCACGATCCCTGTTGATGTCCAGTAGATGATTTTTTCTTTTTTCATTTTTGGCAACGACTGCTCGGAAGGGAGGACGCCCGCCGCTTGTAATGGTTTGTTGTATGTCATCCGATGACTGTGGCGCGAAGCCCTTTGGCGAACTTGGAAAAATTCGGCAATTTCAGCAGAAGGCCGGCTGTTCCTGGAAAAATCTCTGAGGCGCCAAACCGGTCACGCGCTTGAAATCATTGATGAAATGCGACTGGTCATAGTAGCCGGCACTGTACGCGACGGTCGTCAGATCCATACCTGAGGTCCGCAAACGCAGGGCATTCCTAAACCTTACGATTGATGCAAAGGTCCTGGGCGACGTTCCCACAGTCCTGCGGAAGCGCCGCTCTAAAGCGCTTTGGCTCAGCCCCACGTGACGCGCAAGTTTTCCGATGCGCACATCCGCTCCGGCGTCCTTGATCGCCTGCACGGCGGCGGACACATTAGGGTCCGGCTCCATTTCGCGAATGCAAGAGTAGAGATAGGATTCGAGAATCCGGATACGATGAGCGTGATTTCTCGCCTCGGCCAGTTGTTCGACCGTGAGGTTCAGCGCCGCCGCTGTGCCCCAGACCGCATCCAGAGCGATCGTGGAGTTGAAAAAATCGCTGGCCGGTTCGCGAAGGAAGGCCGCGGCGCCGGTCTCCGTGAGTGCTGCCAGAATGACTGCGCTTCCCTTGTCGTGAGTGAAACTTCGCGCGGTGTCTCGCATGCCGGTAATGACAGCCCGTGGCAATCGGACAAAGCCGTCAAGCGTGCAATCACCCTGAAATCGAAACGCCAGTACAAAACCAGTGTCGGGCAGCACGGTGTGTCTTCGCACGTGAGGCGACTCCACCACGAAGATCCGCTTGACGAACTGACTCAAAGCGGAAGGCGGTTTCGTCGAGAAAACCGGTGAGATCGTTTTCATTTTCATTTAAATTCACTATAGCGTACTATAGTCAATATGCTCAGGAAAAAGCCTCGCACGTACAGGTCGGAGGTTCGGAGGGAGCAACGCGAAAGAACGGCGGCAAAGATTCTCGCTGCCGCGAAGAAGCTTTTTAAATCCAGAGGGTTTGAAGGAGTTTCCATCGACGAGATCGCCTTTGAAGCCGGTGTCTCTGCTCCGACGGTCTATGCTGTTTTCGGTTCCAAGCGTGGTATTTTGAAGGAATGGATGGTTCGGGCGCTTTTTAACGACCAATACCAGGCCCTGGTGGCGCGGGCGCTTGAAATCACGGAACCCCGCAAGCGACTAAAAGCGGCAGCCGCAATTGCCCGTCAAGTCTATGACTCGGAGCAGGCAGAGATGGGCCTGCTTCGAGGAGCGGCTATCGTCTCACCCGATCTGACCGAACTAGAGCGGGAGACCGAGGCTATCCGCTTCGAGCGTCAGCAAAGCACAGTCCAGCTATTGCGAGACGCAGGGGCTCTCCACGCCGGATTGAGCTACGAGCAGGCGCGCGAGATCTTATGGACCCTAACGGGGAGAGACATTTATCGCATGCTGGTCGTGGAAAAGAAGTGGCCGTCCAATCGATACGAAACGTGGCTTGGGAGTCTTCTGGTTCTTGCCCTGTTAGGGGAACAGCCCCGAGCTGGTGTCACGCACGATGACGCAAAACACCAGAACCAGCCGAAGAAGTGCCAATGAGCGCCGTTGTTTCCCTTTCTCGCTGCCGCTAAACTTAGTGCCAATGAACATCGCGGTCTTGGGACAAGGAATCATCGGAAGCGCGTGGGCGAAAAACTTGATAGCCTCACTCTGTGCCGCTCATCGGGCATCCCGGATGACATTTATTTCAAAGCGCTGTCGCGTAATGTCGCCCACTCCGGCCTGGCCGACCTCAAGGAGCCCAAACTGCGCACGCGGGACTATTCCCCGCAATTCGCTCTCAAGCACATGGACAAGGATCTGCGTCTCGCGCTGGAAACGGCGCTCGATCTTTCACTGCCGCTCGAACAAACCAGGCCCATCCGTGAAGACCGTGATCTGCCAGGCGTCCGACGTTTTTTTGCTGAGGACCCCCGGGCAATCGGCTTGAATTTTTGCAAAAGATATAACCATGACCTCGCTCAAAATCCTTTCCGACATGCCACTCGACGAGCCCACACTGACCATGCTGCGGACGGGCCTCGCGCCCAGCGAACTCGTTTTACCAGAACAGCCCGTGGCCTCGGTCCTGGCGACCGCTCCCTATTCGATCGAGGGAATCGACATCGCCTTCGGGCAGCCCGATCCGACAGGCGTCCTCGCATCGAAGACCTTGCGATGGGTTCACCTGACCTCCGCGGGGTACACTCGCTTCGACACGCCGGATTTCCGGACGGCGGCAGTGGAACGCGGACTCATCCTAACAAACAGTTCCAGCGTTTACGACGAACCGTGCGCCGAGCATGTCTTCGCTTTCATGCTGGCCGCGGCGCGCCAATTGCCCGGCGCCCTGCACGTCCGTTGTGAAAGCGGCTCCGAGGAGTGGAACCGGCTCCGAAGCAACTGCCGGATTCTCCACGAGCAATCCATCGTGATTCTCGGTTTCGGAGCCATCGCGAAACATCTGCTGAAACTACTGGCTCCCTTCGCTGCCCGCGTAACAGCATTCCGCCGGCGAGCGCGGGGCGACGAAGAAGTGCCCGTTGTGACCCTCGCGGAACTTCCCAAGGGGCTGTCCAGCGCCGATCACGTCGTAAACATTCTCCCAGACAACGCGGACTCCCGGCATTTCATTAACGCTGACCGCCTCGGCCAGATAAGGCCTGGAGCGATCCTTTACAACATCGGTCGTGGCACGACCGTGGACCAGGCCGCCCTCGCGGGAGCCTTGCGCTCCGGTCACCTCGCCGCGGCTTGGCTCGACGTCACCGATCCCGAGCCGTTGCCAGTCGGCCATCCCTTGCTCGACCTGGAAAACTGCCACATTACTCCCCATATCGCCGGTGGCCATCGGAACGAACCCGAGACCCTGGTCCAGCACTTCCTCGGCAACTTTCGCCGATTCCTCGATGGCTCTCCCCTGCGAGATCGTGTGCTCTGAATCCATGAGAAACAACCATACGATTCATCTCCTGTGCATGGGACTTCTCCTCGCACGTCCGGGACAGCAGCTTTATCCTCTCGCGCCGGAACCTGATATCGTCGCACCCGATCTCGCGAAGGCCACGGAAGCGCTTGTCGCGGCCTCCTCGGGGTCAGGCGGTACCGTCAATTAGTCGGCCTGAAAAATTCCAAGGACAATTTGGAAGGCGAAGACGAGGTCTGGTGCGAGCGTGACGTTGCGACTTGCACCGGGTGAGGCTCGATCGTTAACCGCTTGACCAATGGACACATCTCGCTGTTCTTCTTGGAAAAAAGAAGAACAAATGAATGCCAAAAAACCGATCCGCTATCTGGTCGCAAGCGATTTTGATAAGACGCTGAGTTTTAACGACTCTGGCCATGTGCTTGGAGAAATCATAAGTGTCCGCAATTTCGAGGAAAGGGTCAACGCACTGGCTTCGACCTATTTGGTGCAATCGGGTGCGGAGTTGGCGTATCTTTTGCGGCACGATCCCGAATTTCGGGTCGTGCGGCGCGAACACTTGGTCGAAGCGGGCAAGCGCGTCCGGCTCAAGGACAACGTCAAGTTGTTGGCTGAAATTTTAGCCGGAGAACTGGGCCCGGCGTGCTTTCAATTCGTCGTAATATCAGCGGGTCCGCGGGAAGTGGTACGATCTGCGCTGGACGGCATGGTCCCGCCCGAAAACGTGTTCGGCACGGAGTTCGACTATGACCCGCGCAGCGGGGAGATCATCTCGGTCAAGCGAGTGCCAGCTGGCTATGGAAAAGTTGTTGTTCTTCACGAACTTGAACAGAAGTTTGGGACGCGCCCAGACCACACGGTCTATATCGGCGACGGCAGCTCGGATCTCTACGTGATGCACCACGTGAACAGCCGAGACGGACATACCATTGCGGTTTCGGAAACGAAGGATATCGGCCGAATCGCAAAGCGGACCGTACTAAGCGATAATGCGACCAGTGTTTTTGTGCCAATTCTTGAGGATATCCTCAAATGGAGCGCCGGTCAGATCCGTGAGTTTTTCGAAGGCTACGGTTTATCCGTTCAGGATTGGGACAAGGTTCGCACGGATTGGCTGACGTTCCACAAGAGGCCTCTAAAGCCGCAGGAAACCGCCCTTAAGGAGTAGTCCTGGGCAGTTTCCCGCGAGCCCACAAGCGCCTGGACGCTGCGGCAAGCGCGCGGTCACCATCGACGACCGTAATGCGCCGCAAGTCGAGGGCATCATCCTAGTGTTGCGCGAGGTAAGTTCGCTGCAGAGGGATTTTCTCTGTAGACCAAAGCGTTGGAGCGAAAAGTGTTAAATTGGCTTCCTTCGCAGATTCTAGACGCTTGGTGCGGGAGCGCAAATTCTCGCGAGCCTGCGATCTCGACCGCGGTCCAAGGCGAAGCTGAGCGCTGCCACAGTGATGCCGGCGACGCTCAAGATCGCTCCAACCCAAACAGGCGAGATGTAGCCAAGTCCCGCGGCAATTGTGAAACCGCCGAGGTAGGCGCCCAGACTGTTCGCGATATTGAGCGCCGAGTGATTCAGCGCCGCCGCGATTGTCTGGCTGTCCTTCGCGACATCCATGAGCCGCGTTTGAATGGTCGGAGCAACTCCAGCGGATGCGAACCCGATCACGAACACGAAAACCAAGAGGCCAAGAAGCGTCTGGGCGGTCAGCGCCAAACCTATCAATCCAGTGACGAGCAGGGCAAAAAATACGAACATCGCCTCGGCAACGCTTCTGTCAGCATACCATCCACCCGCTAGGTTTCCGGCTGTCATTCCAAGACCGATCGTCAGCAGAACCCAGGGCACAGCACCGGCGGAAAGGCCTGTCAACTCAGTCGCAAGTGGCGCGACATACGTGTAGACAGCGAACAAGCCACCGAATCCCACGGAGCCAATCAGTAGAGTCATCCATACCTGTAGCCGACCGAACGCCTTTAGCTCGTTCCGCATTGTGGCCGCCGAATCGCCGGGCTGCCACGGAACCAAAGCCCAAACAGCTCCGAAGGTCAGGGCAAAGATCGCTGCGACCGCCACGTAGGACGCGCGCCAGCCGAAATGCTGACCCACCCACGTAATTGCAGGCACTCCCACGACGTTGGCAATCGTCAGGCCGGAAAGCACGAAGGCCACACCCTGTCCGCGTTTGCCCGGTCCCATGAGTGAGGCCGCTACGAGCGAGGCGATGCCAAAATAGGCACCGTGCGGCAATGCGGAAACGAATCGTGCAAACATCACCAAACCGAAGGTTGGCAAGAGAGCGGACGCGACTGTTCCCAGAGTGAACGCCGCGAGTAGCCAGAGCAACAGCTCTTTGCGCGGCCAGCGTGCGGCCATGGCAGCGATAGTCGGGGCGCCGACGACCACCCCGAGAGCGTAGGCCGAAATCAGCCAGCCCGACTTTGCATTAGCATGCTCAGGACTCGCCGCGTAGAGCCCCGGCAGCAGGTCGGCAGCCAGATTTGGCAGCAGCCCCATGGCCACAAACTCAGTAGCACCTATCGCAAAGCCGCCCAACGCAAGAGCCAAGAGTGCAAGACGTGTTCGTGTCGACGACAGCTTTCCCGTCGCCGACTCCTTCCTGATGCGTGTTCCTCGGCCTTCCCCAACGATCCCTGTTGTCATGAGAGTACTTCGATGGGGAACGCATATTCCTCAAATGGCATTTGTTTATAGCAGTGATAAC
>DATDAL010000083.1:0-10543 GCA_036525415.1 Terrimicrobiaceae bacterium
AACAGATTGCTCGCCTGTTTTGGACGATGGCCGCCGGCGCGGCGCTGGTTTGGCTGGCGATGGCGGGTCTCGCCCTTTACGCGATGCGCGGCGCTAGGACGGCGAAGGAAGGACGGCTTGCGAGGCTTCTGATTATTGGCGGCGGCGCCATCGTTCCGACGGCGGTTCTGACCGCCCTGCTGGTCTATGGACTTGCGATGATGCCGGACCTTCTGGCGCGCGCGCCGGCGGGCAGCCTCAAGATTGAGGTCACCGGTGAGCAGTGGTGGTGGCGTGTCCGTTATCGACCGCCGGATGGCGGAGAGGTCGTGCTGGCCAACGAGATTCGCCTTCCGCTCGGTGAAATGGTCGAGTTCCATCTCGAAAGTTCAGACGTGATCCATTCGTTCTGGATTCCCGCCCTGGGCGGGAAAATGGACATGATTCCGGGACGAACAACGCGACTCGTCCTCGAAGCAACACGGCCCGGAAGATTCCGAGGGGTTTGTGCCGAATACTGCGGAACGGCGCATGCTCTCATGGCGTTCTCGGTCATCGTGATGCAGAAGGAGGAGTTTCACCGGTGGCTTGATGATCAGCGACTGCCTGCACCCGAACCTGCGGAGATCGTCTCCACGCGAGGGCGCGACCTATTTTTTACAAATGGCTGTTCCGCTTGTCACACAATTCGCGGAACGCATGCCGACGGTGTCGTCGGTCCGGATCTTACCCATGTGGGAAGTCGCCTAAGCATCGGCGCAGGCATTCTGCCAAATGATTCGGAAAGTTTTCATCGCTGGATCGAGAGAACTGACCAGCTCAAGCCGGGTGTGCAGATGCCGCACTTTGGAATGCTGCCTCCCGACGAATTACGGGCAATTGCAGACTACCTCGAATCGCTGAAATGAAAACATCGTCCAGCGATCCCGAACCGCTCCAGCACGAGCCTCCTCAAGAACTGCAACTGGCACAAGAGGAGCGCCTCCTGAAAGCATGGGAGACGCCCAAGGGCTGGCGCTATTGGTCGGCCGTAAACAATACGGAAGTCGGCCTTTGGTACACCGCAACCGCGTTTCTCTTCTTTCTATTCGGCGGCGTGCTTGCGGTCTTGATTCGCATTCAGCTTGCGGTGCCGGGAAACCAATTCCTCTCCGCCGATTTCTATAACCAAGTTTTCACCGTTCACGGGTCGGTAATGATGTTCCTTTTTGCGATTCCGATGTTCGAGGCCATCGCGGTGATCTTCCTGCCGCAGATGCTGGGAGCACGTGACCTTCCCTTCCCCAGACTGTCCGCGTTTGGCTATTGGTGCTTCCTTCTTGGGGGTATCTTTCTTTGCGGCTCGATCTTTTTTGACGCGGCTCCGCGCGGCGGCTGGTTCATGTATCCGCCACTAACTTCATCGTACCAACCCGGAATCGGAGCGGATATCTGGCTGCTGGGCTTCTCGTTCATTGAGATTGCGGCAATCGCAGCGGCGGTAGAGTTGATCGTCGGGACCCTCAAGTGCAGGCCGCCCGGGATGCGCATCAATCTGATACCACCCTACTGCTGGTACGTTCTTGTGGCGGCATCCATGGTTGTCTTCGCGTTCCCTCCCCTCATCGCAGGGAGCATGTTGCTCGAGATCGAGCGCGCCTTTCAGTGGCCATTCTTCAACCCGAACGGAGGTGGCGATCCGCTGCTGTGGCAACACCTGTTCTGGCTCTTTGGCCACCCTGAGGTCTATATCATTTTTCTCCCCTCGGTTGCGTTGATAGCGATGATTGTGCCGACTTTCGCGCAGCGTCCCATCGTCGGATACGGCTGGATCGTGCTCGCCGCGGTGGGAACAGGTTTTCTCAGCTTCGGCTTGTGGGTGCATCATATGTTCACGACGGGATTGCCAGGAATTTCGCTCGGGCTTTTCTCGGCCGCATCGGAGGCCGTTGCGATCCCAACCGGTGTGCAGATATTCTGCTTCATTGCAACCATCGCTGCGGGGCGCATGACCCGATCGGTGCCGATGCTTTTCACCTTCGGCGGCCTGGCAATTTTCGTCCTTGGCGGATTGACCGGCGTGATGGTGGCCCTCGCGCCGTTCGACTTTCAAGCCCACGATAGCTTCTTTGTCGTCGGGCACCTCCATTACGTTCTGGTGGGAGGCGCCATCTTTCCTGTCATCGCGGCCTGCTATTACTATTTCCCGCTGATCGGCGGCAAGAAGCTCTCGGATACGCTTGGAAGAATTGCGTTCTGGCTCTTGTTTGTCGGCTTCAACGTCACATTTCTTCCGATGCATTTTGCCGGTCTGCGCGGGATGCCGCGGCGCGTATTTACTTACCCTGTTGATATGGGTTTCGACCTGATAAACCTCGTGTCTAGCGCCGGCGCATTTGTTCTTGGCGTGGGATTTGCGGTGGTCGCTTTTGACATCATTCGCCCGAGAAGACGACAGGCATATTCCAAACGAAATCCATGGAACGCCGGCACACTCGAATGGCTCTCAGAAATGCCGTCAAAACCTTGGGGGGTCCGGTCTATTCCGGAGATCGACAGCCGCTATCCGCTTTGGGATCAGCCAAACTTCCGACGTGATGTTGACCAGGGCAGATTTTACTTGCCCGACGCCGAAGAAGGTCTGCGCGAAACACTTGTTACGACAGCGATCGACGCTGAGCCGGTGCAGTGCCTGCGCTTGTCGGGCAATACTTTCGTGGCGGCCTTGGCGGCGCTGACGACGGGAGGCTTTTTCATTTTCGGGACATATCATTTTTGGTGGCTCGCAGGCATCAGTGCCATCGCGGCGTTGTGTGTGATCTGGTATTGGTTGTGGACCGCGACAGCAACGATTCCCGAAAAGCCGGCAAAGGACGTCGGGCTCGGTCTCAAACTGCCACTCTACGTTTCGGGGCCCGCTTCAGTCGGTTGGTGGGCCATGTTCATCACAATGCTCGCGGATCTCACGGCGTTCGTGAGCCTGGTATTTGGCTACTTCTTCTATTGGACGATCCACGAGGACTTCCCGCCCGATCAGGCACAAGGTCCGGGAATCTTCTGGCCATGCGTGTCCGCCGCACTGCTGCTGAGCGCGTGGGCACTAACTACGTTGGCGCGACGCTGGAATCGCACAGGCAAAGCCGGTGCGTTTTACCTTGGCCTGACGGCGGCTTGCGCGCTTGCCGTCGCCGGCGCCGCCTCTCTCATCGCGGGCCCCTGGCTGACGGGACTCGATCCAACAGACCACGTTTACCCCGCGATCGTGTGGACTTTGGTCATCTGGACTGTGGTGCACATCGCAATCGGCTTTATCATGCAGTTCTATTGTCTGGCGCGTCGACTGGCTGGACGCATGACCGCTCGTCATGACATCGACATCGCCAATGTTGTGCTCTATTGGCATTTCGTTGCGGTTACAGTCGTAATGACAGTGGCAGTAATCGCCGGCTTTCCGGAGGTGAAATGAATGCGATGAAGCCCCTGCCCGAAGAAAAGGAAAGCCTGTGGGTTCTGACCGTCTCACCAGCAATCTGGGCCGCGCATTTCCTGCTCTGCTATCTCACTGCGGCCATCTGGTGTGCAAAATTTGGCGGCGCCCACGACACGTTGGGCGGCGTCCGCGTCGCAATCGCGCTCTACACGGCGTTCGCTCTCGCTGGAATTAGTCTCAATGGCTGGACTGGCTGGAGACGACATCGATACGGAGTCGAAGTGACGTCGCATGATTTCGATACTCGCGAGGACAGGCATCGCTTTCTTGGTTTCGCGACGCTGCTGCTCTCTGCGCTTGGCGCGATTGCCACGCTCTTCGTAGCAATTGTCGCTTTATTCTTCGAGGACTGCCGATGATGCGATGATGCGTACTGGATCACTGATTCTCGGGCTCCTCGTGCTCGCTGCTGTTTGGTTCGGGCCGCTGCCGCAGCTTGCGCGTCAGGCTTTTTTTGCACATATGGCAATGCACATGGGTGTGGTGGCGATCGCGGCGCCATTGATTGCTCTAGGCATCTCAAGCAGTGTGGTCGATCCGGTTCGGAAGTGGCCTGGTCTGTTTCCACCCATCCCGCTGTCTCTGCTGGAACTTGTCGTGGTCTGGGCATGGCACACTCCGGCGTTGCATCATCTGGCAAGGCATGGCGCCGCTGGGCTTGCGGTTGAACAAGCAGCTTTTCTTCTCAGCGGCCTGCTGGTCTGGCTATCCGTCTTTGGAGGCGCGCTTGCGCAACGTCACGAGCGCGCAGCCACCGGCATTGCCGCGCTGCTCTTAACCTCGATGCATATGACGCTGCTCGGCGCATTGCTTTCCCTCACGCCACGACCGCTCTATCAGCATGCCGGCGACTTTGCTAGTCTGACGCCGCTCGAAGATCAGCATTTGGGCGGCGCCATCATGCTTATTGTCGGAGGTTTTTCGTACCTTGCGGGCGGCCTATGGCTGACCGCCGCGCTGGTCCGCTCAACCATGCAAAGCCAAGGGAAAATGGCATGATTCACCGGCTTATTAGAATCTGCGGAATGTTCGTTTCAGTGGTGCTCGGCCTTGCATTCGTCCTTGGCGGTCTTGCGGGTGTCCTCTTGAGAGTCGCAGCGCACTTCTCGATGCGACAACCGATTCCTAAGTCCCGCGAAGTCGGTATTCGCGCCGCAGACGTGCCTCAGGGAACAAAGCGTCGCATTCTGGTCGCGCTTGGAGGGCTGCTGCTCGCCGCTGCATCGGGGGGAGTTCTTGTTGTTGCATCGGGAATCATTCCAATCGGAGCAAGCTCGGGTCATTGGCCAATCACGGAATGGTTTCTCCAGTTTGCGATGCATCGATCAGTCTCGACGCATAGCTTGGGGGTTCAGGTTCCACCGCTAAACGATTCCGACCTCATACTCAAGGGGGCGACGCACTACGAAATCGGCTGCCGACCATGTCATGGCAGCCCGGGTATGTCTCAACCACGCATTCCGGGCCGCATGACACCGCATCCACCGGATCTTCCACAGAGAATTCGCGATTCGAAGCCGCAGGAGCTCTTCTATGTGGTGAAGCACGGAGTGAAATTCACAGGTATGCCCGCCTGGCCGGCTCTTCAGCGCGAAGACGAAGTCTGGGCGGTCGTGGCATTCCTTCAAGAACTAGCTCATCTTGACGAGGCCGGCTATCGGCGACTTGTCAATGGAGATTCTCCTGCGACCGCCCCGATTCACACGCTGGGCGGTCTAACTTCCAAGCCATCGGCGGTCACACAGAGTTGTGCGCGCTGTCATGGAGAAGACGGCATTGGTCGAGGAAACGGTGCGTTTCCGAAACTCGCGGGGCAACGACAAGGATACTTGGAGAATGCACTGCTTGCCTATTCGCACGGTGCACGGCACAGCGGTATAATGGAGCCGATCAGCGCAGGGTTGACAGCCGCGACGGTAAGCGAGGTCGCTCGCTATTACGCTCGGCTTGCTTCCCCGAACCCGCCTCCTCCTCACTCGAGCGATGAGGCCGCGATAGAACGCGGAAAGGCCATCGCGCGGCACGGTATTCCAGGCCAACGCGTGCCATCCTGCATCGATTGTCACGCTCCGGAAGGGGGACGCTATAACGCGAACTATCCCTCCCTTGATGCGCAACATGCCGACTATCTCCTCTTGCAGCTCGAACTCTTCAAGAAGGGCCATCGCGGCGGCTCGCCCTACGCCCACCTCATGGAGCCGGTCGCGAAACGTCTCAACCCGGACCAAATGCGCGATGTTGCGATCTACTTTCAATCACTTCGGCCGCCGCGAACGCCCACTGTCGAAACACCTAAGCCCGAGATGTCCTCGAACTGAGCCCATCGAGTCAGCCGTAATAAGGTCTGCTTGCGCACTGCCGTGCTTTTTAACTCGAGCGTTGATCCAAATATTCCCGCAAAACTACGACCAGCAAAGTGTCAAAGCCCGATCTCTACTGCTATGAACTCAAGTCTTCTCGAAAAGAAAGTTGCCATCCTTGCCACGGATGGATTCGAGCAATCTGAACTGGAGGGCCCTCGCGACGCATTGAAAACGGCAGGCGCGATGTCCAGAATTGTCTCGCTCAAGGCCGGAAAAATCCAAGGGACTGTGAGCGGCGAAAAGGGAGATCAATTTGATGTGGATCTTACACTCGATCAGACAAAGCCCGAGGATTTCGACGCGTTGGTTCTGCCTGGCGGCCTTTACAGTCCGGATGCCCTAAGATCAACGCCTGCAGCCGTCAAATTTGTTCGCGGGTTTGCGGAAGCGGGAAAGCCTATCGCGGCAATTTGTCACGGTCCGTGGCTCTTGATCGAGGCTGATGTGATACGCGGACGAACTCTTACGTCGTGGCCGGCCATCCAGACTGACGTGCGTAACGCCGGCGGTCGCTGGGTCGATGAGGAGGTCGTCGTGGACAATGGGCTGGTCACCAGCCGCAAGCCCGATGATATCCCGGCGTTCAATCGAAAGATGATCGAGGAAATCCGGAGAGGCAGACACACGCCCGAGGCCGTCTGAGACCGCGGCTGGCACGTAGGTGCGACCCGTCCTATTTGCCTAGAATATCGATACGTCGAACCTCTGCCTTCGCCTTGCTGCGATTTCCAGCATTAACGTTCACGCTGCTTTCGGCGATCCTCGCGAACTCCTCATCGGCGGCACGTTCCTCATCATGAGTGGCTTTGAGACGATCTGCTGCTCCAGCATCACTAAGGCAAAGGGCCAATGCACGCGTTGATTCGCAGGTGACAGCCTTGTAACCGTGAATCTTTCTAGCTGCGACAATCAGGCCGGCGTCTCGGACATCATTGTCGCCGTCTGCCTCCAGGTACCGCTGAACCTCACCTACCAGCGCATTCATCGCCTCACAGGTTTCATCTGAAACCGTCTCGGAAAGTTCTTCAAAGATCCGTTCGAGACGCGACACATGAATCCGCGTCTGGCCGATTTGACTGGAGAAAGCCTGTCGTAGCGCGGGCGTCGTCGCACCTTTCGATATTGTGGGCAAGCATCGGAGAAGCAGAACTTCTGCAGAAAAGAGATTGCGAAGCTCGCTTATATATAAACTGCGAAGGGTGTCGCATAGTGGTGTCATGCTGAAGAATCGCGTGCAGGCAGCAAGGCGCGCCGTCAGGAAGCGCCTGATAGTCGGCTGGTGGCGTAAGAATGTGCGAATGTCTCCGGCGTAACGGACACTCACGTCAAGTTAGAAGCGCGTGAGAGCGAACTCATTATTCAAAGCGCGACCGTTTTCAGGTTAGCGAGTCCCACAAACGACAGTACGAAATCCGATTTTGAACCTTCGTCGCGAATCACTCCTATAAGACCATCAGGATACATCCCGAAGACACTTCAAAGATAGCTCACGTCCTGAGGGGGACAAGGCACTCGAGTGAGCCGAGGAAGAAGCCTTGGAGTGAGACTACGGAGACGATATAGTACGAGATTGTGCGAGCGGCATCGACAGACTCCGTCAATAGGGGAATTTGAAAGGCCGCGCCGGGAGGAACACACTCAGAAAAAGAGTCCCCTTCTCCGGGGCATCGGTGAATACCCCGACGCGGTATTCAGGTATATCACTCAGGACGCCGCCAGTACTCAAAACGATTTGATTGTGAACATTAAGTTTCGATGAAAATCATACACATACTCTATCTCGCACTCGGAATCGTGGGTCTGGTGGCTTGCGATGGGCCAAAAACTTCCGCACCTCAAGCAACGCCCACTCCGACTCCAGCCACTGAGGCCGTACCGGCACCCACTCCCGCGACCACTCCGGCGCCCCCGCCTGCATCCTAAGGGCGGGTCAACTCGAATCGCTTCCTGCACGATCAGGGAGCGGAGAGAGATAGCGAGCGTGCTGGAGAAATCGTTTAAACCATCGCTGGCAAAGAGAAACCTGCGAGGGAATGCGCAGGAGCAAGCTTCCCGCGATTCGTCGATTCAGGTTGGCCCGAGAACGACGAATGGAGTCCATACCGCGACCTAGACATACGGTGGCATGCAGATTGAGCTCAGTTCGTCGGATGTAGCGGTTCGTCTGCTGTTAACCTTCATCGCGGGAGCAGTAATCGGGGTGAACCGCGGTGAGCGCGGCCGACCCGCGGGCCTTCGCACAACCATCCTGGTGTGCCTCACAGCTTCCGCGAGCATGATCCTGGGAAACCTGATGCTCAGCACCTCGGGACGGAGACTGGACTCCTTTGTAACCATGGATGTCATGCGTCTTCCCTTGGGGATCTTGACTGGAATGGGTTTCATTGGGGCGGGCGCCATTCTTCACCGGGGTAATGCAATTACAGGCGTGACTACCGCCGCAACGCTATGGTTTACGACCCTAATGGGCTTCTGTTTTGGCGCCGGCGAGTTTCTGCTTGGCACCTGGATGCTGGGACTGGGCGTCCTCGTGCTGTGGTTGATGGAATGGGTCGAAGCCCGATGGAAGCAACGCCAGGAGGCGACATTGATGGTTCTCGTCGCGCCGGGTGGACCGTCACAAAGCGAGCTCGCCGCGTCTGTTGAGGCAGACGGCCATAGAGTGACTTCCTCGGCGGCGAAATACAGCGACGCGGGAAACGAATGGCGATTCGATGTCAACTGGCGCGCTTCGGCACAGGATAACTCGCCGCCCCAGTTCGTAAAGCAACTTGCATCGCGTTCAGGCGTCAAGGAGGTGCGTTGGTCTCCAAGCTTGAAACCATGACTCCATCTCGAATTTCTACAAGAGAACCTCGCGGGTGTGTATCGAAGAGCGACGCGTGAACACGTAAAACGTAGGTTCTCTGTCATTCGGAATACACGCGCGGGGTCAGCGTCCCTCGATTAAAAAGTATGGGCTACAATATATTCTACATTATCGGCGTGATCGTTGTTGTTGCTGTAATTCTCAAGTTCCTGGGCCTGTATTGAGCTCGGTATCCAATTCCCGCCCCGGATCCTGCCCTCATGCGATGGTAAAATGCTGGATCAGCCTTCGCATAGAAGTCCGAAGCTTTACGCCGATTTTACGTTCTCAGCCCGGACTGCCGACCTTCGTTACGTAACGGACGTTCGCCCGGGTATTACTCGAAAACGAGAAAAGAGCGGCGCATTCCGATATTTCACTGCCTCTGGGAGGCATCTTCACGATCGAAGGATGCTCGAGCGGATTAAACGCCTGGCGATACCACCCGCCTGGCGGGATGTTTGGGTATGTCCCGATGCCATCGGCCATCTTCAGGCCACCGGACGTGATGCTCGCGGACGAAAGCAATATCGTTACCATCCCGACTGGCGAAGGGTCCGCGACGAAAGCAAGTACGACAGAGTGATTGCTTTCGGTCGCGCTTTATCAAAGATCCGCCGTCGGGTAGCCCGCGATCTCACCCGTCGCGGCCTTCCCCGCGACAAGGTGTTGGCGACCATTGTCCGCCTGCTTGAAACGACTCTTATTCGCGTTGGCAATGACGAGTATGCACGGGACAACAAGTCATATGGACTTACCACGCTTCAGGATCGCCATGCCGAAGTTCGCGCCGGCATTGTCACGTTCAAGTTTCGTGGAAAGTCGGGCAAACAACATGTTCTTGATGTGCGCAGCCGAAGACTCGCAAGGATCGTAAAACGTTGCCGCGAGCTCCCGGGATATGAACTGTTTCAGTACTTAGATGAATCGGGAACACCTGTTGACGTCACCTCAAGCGATGTGAATGACTACTTGCGACAAGTTTCCGGCTCGGACTTCACCGCCAAAGATTTCCGAACATGGGCGGGTACCGTGCTGGCTGCACGCGCTCTGCAGGAATTTGAGAAGTTCGCATCCCAGACTGAAGCGAAACGAAACCTGCTAAAGGCCGTTGAGGCCGTTGCCTGCATGCTTGGAAATACGCCAGCTATCTGTCGACGCTGTTACGTCCATCCCGTCGTGGTCGATAGCTATCTTGACGGTTCCCTTGTCGAACGTCTAAGACGTCACGCTGAAGAAAGGTTCGCGACGGGCCTTAGACACCTTCGGCCTGAAGAGGCCGCGGTGCTTATGCTCTTGCAACAGACGTTATCGAAACGCTCCCGGAAAACCCGCTAAGCAACCGCCAGGTCAGTCGTGTCTGCTCACGCGCGTTGCGCCGGCATCGCGCAGTATTTGCATGGCTCGCTCGGCGTCCTTGTCATTCGCACGCACCAGCACAAACGTTCCACCGTGAGAGAATGTCGTGGCGTAACCCTCGATCGCCTCATCGGGGAGATCATGATCCTCTGCGAGACGGGCCCGAAATGCTTTCACCAGGATCTGTTGATCTCGCTTGGAAAGCAAAGTCGGTTCTTCTCTTCCCGCGATGACTTTCGCTGCAGCGCCTGGCGCTAAAGCCGGAACCGCCGGATCAAGGCTGCCTGGTTCTTGTTCCAAGCTGGTCTTATCCAGAACAGTGGCATCCAATTCGGCAGCGGCTAGTCGCTGCGTGACGTCTTCGACATCCTCGGGAGTGTCAAATATACCAACTACGGTTGTCATGGTTCTTCAATTGCGCGACGAATGTCTTCCTCGCTTTTACCAAGTCGCTGCTGCAAGCGGCCAAGCAACTCGTCTTCCTTTCCTTCCGCGAACGTGAGATCATCATCCGTCAGGTCCGCA
>DATDAL010000084.1:0-3826 GCA_036525415.1 Terrimicrobiaceae bacterium
ATAGCTGCTCGCTGCCTCATGAAGCGCATTCCCCCAAGCAACTTTCAGTTTCGTCGATGCCATGTCATTTCGAACCAGTCCCGATACATTGCCGTCGTTGCCAGCCGCTCCGACCTGCTGAATCGGGTCGAGAAGCGTTCGCGCTTGTATCCACTCATTAAGATTCCCCCGAAGTTACCTTCGTCTTCATTCCGCCCCTCTTCCATTGAGAAAAACGTTCGACGCGCGTCCCATGGAACTCAAGGTTAAAATGCTCTGGCTATTTACCGAAGACATTCTCGGCGACGCAGCCTATTTAACTCTCTCGAGGAAGCTACTGACCGAAAATTTTGTTGACGTCCCAGCCGACAGACAAATCCGAGAGCGCAAACAATTTTTGGGGCGTCGAGAGAACTCGCACGCGTGCTTTCAATTGCAGCAATTGTTCTTCACTCATCGTCAACGGAGCACCGCATCCCGCATGCAACGAGAATATCGCCATGATTCAAGATGATGCGAATGCATCCGGCGCTATTGCGAACTCTTGGGCGGCCTGTTGAAGCTTCTGATCAAAGGTGAGAAGTGGGACACCGCGCTGGCGTGCCATGACGAGGTATTCGGCGTCGTAAGCGGACACGTTGAAAAAGACAGCGGCTTCCAGCACGGCTGGCGTCGGGGGGAGTGTTTCGCGGTCTCTGATGACAAGCAGCGCCTTCTCGACAACCGCCCTGGCCAGCTCGCTCTTCATCCCGGAGTGCCGGATGTGCTTGAGCAGGGCACTTCTGAGTTCCGAACGCCAGAGAACAGGAGCACTCCATTCCGGGTCTTTGCGATAAACGGCTTCAGCGAGCGCCGAATCGGGGCTGGGGATCAGGAGATGAGCCAGAAGACTGGCATCCGCGACGATCATTCGCGCCCCTCTTCGACGGCCTTGCGCACGAACTTCTGGCTCTGAGGTCGCGCACCGCTCGCCGCAATCCGTTCCCGCAGCTCACGTACCTCGGCCAGGAACCGCTCAGGATCGGGGCGCTCCGAACGAGTTCGCGATTTCGATGCACACAATGGCCTCCTGATTGAGGGATCGCTTATGCGCCTTCGCTTGCGCCTTCAGGCGGGCGTGGAGTTTCGCCGGCACCTTTTTGAGCGTGATCGTCGGCATATTGGCAGCATAACGGATGCGAAATGGATGTCAATGGACTGAAGGTCGGCGTGTCAACTGTATGTCACATTGAGGACTCCAACAGTCACGCGAGAGAACGGTGAGGTTCTTGAGCCCAAGAAACCGTAGACCTTAGTGAATTTCGGTGCAGAACAAAGTTGGCTTCGATTTTACGACTCCCTATCCAAGAACTCGCACGAACAGCCCCCTTTGGGGGTCCGCTAGGAACATCGAGATACGCCTCGCGACCGAGATTTACATCGAGCAGATGCGCGTGCCAGACTGGCCGCATTATCCGACGAACGACTTGCCGAAGATCACCCCTCCACGGTCGCCACCAACCTCGACCGAGTGATCAAGGGGACTTCGCTCTCGAGATGATCCGCAATGGGCTCCCAGCGGTTCTTGTTTTCGGAGATACCCCAACAGCTGAGCGACTTGTACTGCGGCAGGCGGACTATTTGGTGTCTTGATGCAGCTTGCGTGCTTGCCTGACCGTCCTTAGCCGCAGATCATTGGCACAAGCCGCAGGCTGCGCCCTGACCTGAGGCCGCCTGGATGCGAGTTGACCACCGGAAAGACGGTTTACACTGCGCACCTCTTGACCGATGATGAATATGCCTTGGGGAAATCGAAATGAACCCACCTGGAGGAAAAGACAGTCTGGCCGAGGGCCAATTGCCCGGCCCTAAGACACTCGTCGATTACTACCACCTTCGGGAGCTACTCGAGGCGTTGATCCAAAAGGTGGGCGATGATGAAAATCACCCGCAGGCTGCGTTCTTGGGGCGGGTGGGTGAATTGATCGAGGAATACGAAGCTTCCCATTTCCCGGAAATTCTAGAAGCCGCAGCGGCATTTCGCCACCAGCCCAAACCTGCGCCGTAGGATCCCTGCACGGCGTCCCGGGGTCAGCATTTCCGCTTTTCAAGTTTTCAGAGTTCCCGCTTTTCAGCCATTTCCGCTTTTCAGCTTTTCGGACGGCCGTTCCCATCGCGGCCGCCATCAGGCCAGGCGGCACAGCCGCACCGGGTGACTGCGGCCGCGCACGAAAATCTCGGAAAAGGAAACGGAATCCCTGATACCGGCGGCTTGAGCGGCCTCGGCGGAAACTACCAGACGGGAGCCGATCTCCTTGTTCATCTGCTCCATCCGAAACGCCAGATTGACGACATCCCCGATGACTGTGAATTCCCGGCGGTTTGCCGCCCCCACAAGTCCCGACAGCACGTTGCCGTAGTGCACGGCAAGGCCGATGTCGAGCTCACGAAAACGCGGCGAGGATCGCTTGAGCTTCTCCACAATCTCGAGCAACTCACGCCCCGACATCACGGCGGCTGCAGCCGACTGCTCCAACGGAGAGGGCACTCCGAACACGGCGAGAAAACCATCCCCCAGAAACTTGTTGACGATCCCACCCCTCGCCTCGACGCAGCGAACCATCTCCGCCCAAAGCGCGTTCAAGGTTCCAACGCATTCGCTGGGGGCACGCGTTTCCGCGTATCGGGTGAATCCCCGTAAATCCGCGACCAAGACGGCGGATGGCCGCACTTCCGACCAATCTCCGTCGGGCCTCGCGAGGAGTTCGGCCACCACCCCGGGAGAGACGTGCTCGCCGAAGAGGCGCACGATTTCGGCGTGCGCGGTCGCCGTCGAAACAGTGTCGATCACCGTTCTCCGCAACAGCCAGCTGACCAGGCCCGCTGCGATTCCCGACACCAGCAACATTCCAACCCGCATCGGATAGCCGAGCGCCGGGATTGGGCTGGCCGGGGGATAGTAGTCGACGATCTCGTGCCAATGAAGCCACGCCAGCAACCCATACTGCGCGGCAGCAACGACGCCGACGAAAACGCACAGAGCGGAATCAAGCTTCAGCGAGGAGGTAATGAGCAGGAGGAAATACCCGAGCAAGGGCACTCCGAGCATGGCCAGCGCGGGTTCGATGGAACGAAGGAGAATCAGAATCGCGATACTCACGCAGGTGACTTCGATGAAGCTGTTGATATAGTTGTAAAGCGCGCGGAACGGTGGGCTGATGCCGCCGAACCGGCACCGCGTGATCCACAGACAAACCCCTTGATGCAAGGCTGCAAAGAGCGTGATGGCGATGAGCGAAAGGTGGCCCGGCATCATGGACCCGCGGGAATGCGAAACGAGATACAGCGCCGCGAGGAGCACCGCCAAAGAAAGCCAGAGCAGAGCCATTCCGCCCGCGCGAAGCGTCTCCGACCACAGCAAGCGCCGGCCCAGTTCGATCTCTCCCGGGGTCTCTATCTCGGCTCCCTTTCGCATGCGCAACCTGCAAGCGGGCAATAGCTTGGCCCGCGCATTCTATCAATCAAATACGCGCCATGCCGCGACGCCTGCCGCCCTCAAGGTGGTTGATGGTCCGGCCGTAGCCGGATCCGGCTGCCGCCGGATTGACAGGTGATAGTTGAGGGATGAATTCGCCTACCGAATTCCGGGCGAGCGGCACCGAAAGTCAGGCTGCGCGAGTACTAGCCGCGTCGGTAGCCTGAGCACCCTTCGACTCGTTCTCCCTTTTGCGCCCCAATCGCTTCGCTCATCTCGGCTTCCAGAAACTCCTGACTCACCGTTCGCACAATCGGGCACAGAAATCGCCCTCCTCGGCCATCATCGCTTTGATCTCAGCGCTCGTCCTGTTACTCTTCTTTCGGACCATGG
>DATDAL010000085.1:0-42607 GCA_036525415.1 Terrimicrobiaceae bacterium
AGAGACAAGGGACTGGCACAACCGCCTCTGCATCTTTGCCCTTCCATCTGCGTGCATCTGCGTCGTCTGCGGATTATTCTCCTCGGTTTGAGGCGCAGCTTCGCTAGAACTAGAACAGCAGGTTTTCTCAATCCGCAGATGGCGCAGATTAACGCAGACGGAGAGAAGGACAAGCAGACTCACGCGGTGATAGGGGCCGCTATGACTGTGCACAGTGGGTTGGGCCACGGGTTTTTGGAACCGGTCTACCACGAGGCTCTGGAACGGGAATTTGTTGAACGTGCAATTCCCTATGAGCGTGAACGCGCCTTGCCAATCCTTTATCGGGGCAAACCTCTCACGACCACTTACCGGGTGGATTTCGTCTGCTTTGGCTGCCTCATCGTGGAACTGAAAGCGCTGCAAAAGCTTTCAGGCATCGAAGAGGCTCAGGTCATCAACTATCTCAAGGCCTCTCGTTTGACCAAGGCTCTGTTACTGAATTTCGGGAGTCCGCGACTCGAATACAAGCGTCTGGTCTTTAATCTGCGTCCATCTGCGTCATCTGCGGATGATTCCCAGATCAAAAAAAATAGGGATCCGCAGATGACGCAGATGACCGCAGATTAAAAGCAAGGCGAGGCGCTCGCTGCGCGCGAGTTGGAGCAATCCTATCTGGCAACACTTTTCGCCGGTTGCATCTGAGAGACAAGGGACGGGCACAACCGCCTCTGCATCTTTGCCCTTCCATCTGCGTTTATCTGCGGATTCAGAAATTACAAAGGGGCAGGTCGATTTCGGAGCCGCTCAAGGTCTTGGCCAGGGATGCTTCCGGGCGACTTCCTCATTGACTTCGACGCCCCATCCTGGAGCGGTAGGAACTGCGAAAGCGCCCCCGGCGATTTGCGGCTCAAAGCCGAAGAGTTCATCACGCCAGGGCACGTCGTCGAAGTCATATTCGAAGAAGAATAGATTGGGCACCATCGCAGCGAAATGCGCGCTTATGGCCGTCCCAAGGTGGCCATTGAAATTATGAGGGGAAACAGGGACGCCAAACAACTGTGCAGCATCGGCAGCTTTTTTGGACTGCAAAAACCCGTTCCAAAGCACGTCGATACTTGCAATGTCCACCCCCTCACCGCTCAACAGATCGAGATAAGCCCGGGCACTCATGAGATTTTCACCGGACGCTATGGGCGCGTCTGCAACGCCCCGTAGACTGCGAAGGGCGCCGACGGGCTCGGTATCCACTTCGAGCCACGCAAGGCCCGCGCCTTTCAGTTCGTGCGCAAGTTCCAGAAGCGCCGGGGCGCGAAAGTTGTAGTTCAAATCAAGCGCCACGCGTGCCTTTCCCCCAAGCCGCTCTCCAAAAGCATCGACCCAGGCGCGAAGATTTTTCGAAATCTCCGGCGAAGTATTCAGCTCAGGTCCTCCAGCGGTCTTTGCAAAGCCGGGCATATAAACAAAGAGACCGCCGTCGTTTGCCGGAAGGCAAATATTTGTTTTAATCACCGAGCATCCGGATTTTAGGATCTCTTCGCACAGAGGATCAAGGTCCTCGTGACGCCGGACAGCGGGTTTGCCGACGAGAGGCGCGGCGCGCACACGAGTCGTGCCGCAGTGCGACCAATAAACTGGAAGGCGATCGCGCAACTTGCCTCCAAAGAGGTCGCTCACTGGCACGCCAAGTGACTTCGCCTTGATATCGAGCAAGGCGTTCTCCACCGCCGCGATGGCCTTCTGCACCACGCCGCCCGCGCTTTGTCGCGTGCGGGAATAGAGCAACCAGTATATTCGCTCCACCTCGCGCGGGTCGGAACCGATGAGCAGCGGCTCGAACTCCGCGAGAACTGCGGCTATACCGCGCGGCGAACCATTCGATTCCGAACATTCACTCCAGCCGTCGATGCCCGAATCTGTCTCTACCTTGAGAAATGTCCATGGCCGCCATCCCGCGTCACAGTGAATAGCCTTGAGGCCCCTGACCTTCATCGGCGTTCTTGATCGAGGGCATCTAATGACAGGCATTCATCTTGCTTGAGCGCGCGACGGGTCTTCCTGCCGATCAAAGCGTCGAAGTGGGAAGGATCAAGGCCGGTGCCGGGGGATTTCATGGCGATGTCGGCTTTGCGCAGGACAGCTCCAGCGGGAAGATCGCGGGACGCCACAAGACTCTTTCCCATCTTGCGAATGGCCTCGGCTTCTTGGGGAAGAACGCGTTTGACGCCGTCTCCCAGGGCTTCCCGCGTGCGACGGAGATCACGAAGCATTTTGTGAAGACCGATAGGTTCGAGCGAAAATGCGTTGTCGGTGCCTTTCCAAGCGCGGTTCAGGGTAAAGTGTTTCTCGAAAACCCGCGCTCCGAGCACATACGCGACAGGCGCCATCGCGATGCCGTTGTAGTGGTCGGAAAGACCAATGACGACTTGGGGGAACTCTTCACGCAGCGTCGTAATCATGTGGAGGTTGAGTTCGTGCGCCTGATTGGGATAGGTCGCCACACAGTGAAGCAAAACGAGATACGGGTTGACTTCGAGCGCCGTTCGGCACGCGTTCCGGATCTCCTCCATTGTGCCGCCGCCTGAGCTGAGAATCACGGGCTTTCCCAGCTTGGCTACGCGCTGGATGAGCGGAAGTGTCTTCAGATCACCCGAAGCGATCTTGTACGCAGCAAGGTCGAACTCGCGGAGAAAATCGGCGCTCCGAAAGTCGAAGGCCGTGGCTATGAATTCCATTTTGAGCTTCCTGGCCAATTCGGCGAGCTCGGCGTATTCACGGCGGCCAAATTCCAAAGCCTCCCGATGCCGGCCATAAGTGCTTCCGAAGCTGTTCTCGTTCTCGTACGGCTTGTCGTAAAATGCGCGGGTGAAAAGCGTCTTGTTGTGGCGTTTCTGGAGCTTCACGGCGTGGGCGCCCGCCATGTAAGCCGAATGGAAGAGTTCTTTCGCCTTCTCAAGACTGCCCTGGTGGTTGTGGCCAATCTCGGCAATTACAAAGGCATCTGTCTTATCCGAGATTTTGTGGCGGCCGATTGTGATCGACCGCTCGCGAGATGCGGCGACGAATGTTCCTGGCGAGAGGGGAGAAAGATCTCTCATCGTAAAAGACTCTGGTTCAGCTTGTTCTCAAATTAATCTGCGGATTTTTCGATCAATGTCGTCGGTGTAAGGCGCAGCGAGATCGCGATTTGAAGCTGGCACTCTCGCTTCAAGGGTGGTGCGGGTCAACGATCCTTTGTGAGATCGTTTCTTCGAGCCGTGCAAGATCAGCCCTCAATCGGTTCACGTCCCCTTGCAGCCTCGCAAGGGCAACGGACTGCATGGCTTGCTGCTTCAGCAGTTCCTCAGCGACGTTGAGCAGGGCTTCCTGATTTTTCAAGCAGGTGGAGACAAAATCCGTCTCGGTCGCGCATTGAAGAACGTGCGCCGTGCCGCCAATCAGGTCTCTGATTCGCTTTGAAGTTTCTTTGGGCATATTTCTGTAGGCTGATGAAAACTCACGCACGGTGTTTGGGTGGCGGCGGCTCCTTCCAATCCAACTCCACGCGCAGTCGCCGCAGCATCTCGAATGGATAGAACTTCCGCTTCGCTTGCACGAACACGTTGGCATCCAGAATATAAACCTCATTCATCCCGGAATCCCCATTCGCAGCCCGTCCGCGAAGCGGTCGAATGTTCGGCCGCTCGATTTCGCTGTCACCCGACTGGAGATCGGGGAGGTTGAAGACATCATCGCGCCCGAGCCAGAGATGAGCGATTTCGTGAGCGAGGGTGAACATCTGGGCCGCTTTGAAATCCGAGCCGTTCACAAAGATGAGCGGGGCATATCGGTCGCAAAGCACAAACCCTCGAAACTCAACCGGATCGAGCTTTCGCCTGTTGTTGTTCCCCACCACGCCATTTATCACCACTAGCATACCTGCGGCCTCGGCAGCTCGGCGGAGCCCCAACAGGGCCGCTGTCCACGTAGCATGAAGAAATAGCCGAATGGCGTAAGGGTCTTTCTCGCAATTTCTTCGAGTTGCCGAAAAGGCGGTTGCTCGTCACCGCTCTCCCACGCTTCGTACTTCGGAAAGCGTTCCGCCAAGTCAGCAGCTTCCAGCCCGGAACGCTCACGCGCCCAGCGAAGCAGCTCTCGTTTGACCGCGACTCGGCTCATGGGAACAAATTAGCCTCCATCGGCCTTGCCGTCGAGGCTGACCCCAACTTGCCTCTCACCGCCAACACCAGGAGGCTCTCGGACTTGGAAGTCTGAGTGGAATTTCTCCTCGAAAGCCCTCCGTGCAACGAGGCCAACCGTCCGCCATCCTGCTAAAAATCGGCATTTCGTGCCGAAAAAAAGTCCGAAGATCGGTATTTTTCTCCGCGAAGCGGAGTTCCAGCAGCCTGTCTAGAAGGCAGGTTCATTTTCTGAGGACTTTTTCGTGCTTCAAATTCCAGCTCCATTCCAAGTCCGACAGGCTGCTTCTAAGAGTCAAAAATTGCGAAGCGCGAGTCAATCGGAGTTCCTGCCTGGGCGGATTTCCATATCCAGCTCGCCAAACCCTCGTCGCTGAAGAGCGCGGCATGGTGCGCGCAATTCGCCCGGCACCGCGAATTAAAGTACGGATCGCAGAGCCGTTGAGCGGCCTGCTCGAATTCCTGCGGGTTGTATGCACAATGCAATCCGACACCCAACCGCCTCACGAATCGCGCCGCGCAACTCTCAGGGGAGCCGACGACAAGAATGGGGACTCGGTGGACAGCCAGCAAGTAGGGAATGCGAGAAGGAAGGCTCAGCTTCGTAAGGTGGATGCTATCGTCCTCACCGTCCCCTGTCCCAGTGGGGGCGATTACAAAAGGCATTTCGGCCAGGCCCTCGCCCAGCTTGATCTCGCTCACGAAGCCCCGGTTGATGAATCCGGGCTTTTCTCCATTTTTTCCGGCATCGTGGCCGTACCAATTCACCTTCCATCCGCTTTTCTCAATCAGGCGCTCCAAGCGAGCGAGCCAGCTCGCGCTCCAAACATTGCCGATAAGCGCACAGCATTTGCCTTCAGCGTTCGACTGCGGCATTTCCCTCGCATTGCTTAGCAGCTTTTGAGGTACAGTCGGCGGGAGGACGAAGAAGGGAACGCCGAACACCTCTTGATACTCCTGTTTCATCTCGGGAGAAATGACAAACCGAATGTCCGATCGCTCGAAAAGCTCCTCTAGCAAAGGCTTGGGAAATTGATTTGAAAATACCGTTTGATCGTCCATAACCCAGGTTGCGAGCGACGCTTTGGCGGCTTCCCTTATGGCGATGGCAGTGTGAGCGTCATCGGACATATAGGGCACGACGAGGATGTGCTCGATCCGCATAAGCCCAGCGATTTCGCGCAGAATGAAGCTCGCGAATTGGTCGCCAGGTCCTTCATTGGCGATCTCGACGGCGGCGAAGCGGCCTCCGGTCCCATAGAAGGACCTCGCATGAATGTTGAATGCGGCGTTTTCCGAGAAAAGGCGCGAGAGCAGCAGGCCTGTTCCGTGGCGGTCGTTGATCTCGCAACTGGTGATTAGTACTTCACGCAGATGCTGTCCTGTGTCGGGCAGATTCGTCAAGGTGTGCAAGAGCTTTGGGTAATAATCCAGCTCGCGATGGAGCCTCCTGCGGCCTTCCTTGAGGCGGAAGCTCAGCTGTTCGAATTGCCCGACCGGAGAAAACAGCCCCATAGCTTCAAATTCTCACGCCGCGCCGGAGCAAAAGCGCGCAGAGGAGAGACTCGCGCCGCAGCCGGGTGTGGCAAGCTTCAATTGCCTGCGGATCCGGAGAAAAGCCAAGTTCCCGTTTGCGAAGAGCATCAATATCCGTGCGGGCCACTGTGTTGACCAGCACCTCGGATTTCTGCGCGGAATGCACGCGAAAACGCCCCAGAAAGTAAGGAACGCGCACTATCCTTGCGCCGGCAGATGCGAAGCGCAGTGCGAGATCCCAATCCATTGCGAAAAACCACTTGCGATCCAATCCGCCGACCTTCTCGTAAATCGAGCGCCGCCAGAAGAGCGTTTCCTGGGGAACGTAATCCACGATCCGAAGGAGGCTCAAATTGTATCGGGGACTCACCCAGCGCCCGACCTCTTTTCCCTCTTCGTCAATTATGAGACGGTGTCCATAGATCACATCGACGTTGGGATGGCGGCTGAAAAAATCTCCCACGAAGTTTAGCGCGCCGGGTTCAAGCAGATCGTCGGAGTTCACGTAGGCCATTATCTCGCCAGAAATCCGCGCAAAACCCTTGTCGATCGCGTCAACATGCCCTTCGTCCCTCTCGCTAACCGCAAAGGTCAGCTGGCTTCGGTAGCGTTCAATAATCTCAGGGCTCTCATCGGCCGAAGCCCCGTCCACAACGGCGTATTGCAGCTTAGGATACTCCTGGGCAAGGATGCTGCGAATCGTAGCTTCAAGATACCGCCCCTGCTTATAGCTGGGAGTTACCAGCGCAATGCTGGGAAGCTGCTCGGGCGCGGCGCGAAGCCGGGGAAATGTCTCTGCAGACGGCTCCTTCGGGCTGTACTGGCGAAGTATTCCGAATTGGTTGCAGGGATGATCGCGAAGGTTCTTTGTAAAGTGCCATGAGAGGTTCCGGAAATACTGCCGGGGATTGGTCAGCAGGACTCTGAAGGAGAGCAAGAGCCGCAGCCGATAACGAATTCGCCCCAGGTGGAATCGAGCGAGAAGCCGCAGCCGCTCCAGAAACGCAGGCAGCCCGTTGTCGGAACTCACAGAATTTTGCATGCAATCTCCCGATTTCTTCTTTCCTTTTCGGACAAACCTCGAAGCGATTACGCCAGGCGGGCGGCTCCAGTGCCAGTTCAATCCCAGCGCGGCATTCCAAGCTTCAGGTGAGGCAGCTCCGCTGATCGTCAACTGGTCTCTTAAAATTGTCCAGCATTCCGGCCAGGATATCCGCTTGGGAGCTCCACGCAACCCTCTGACCCGCGCGACAAGATCGCCACGCGCCACCCGCTTCAGCATTTCTCGGTACGCACGCTTCGCCACAGGAGCCTTGCATTGCCCTCTGCGCCATAAATCGCCGTATTGGGAGGGATGAAGCGATCGTGCTTCCGGAAGGCCAACTCGCTCAACAAACAGGCCCGGTGAAGTCGGCGAGCGCGAAACGCCCGCATCAAGCCACAGGCAATCAACGCTTGGGAAAAGCTTCCATGACGGCTCGCCGAGTGCGGGAAGCTCGCCTGACAAAGGGATCAGGCGTTCCGTCGCGACAGAGGGGGCTGATTCCGCCGTCGGTTGCCGCGGCGTTTTCGGACTCGTCAGCGCATCGAGAATGCGGCGGGCCGTCTGACCGAATGTGAACCTTGCCGCGTGTTGCCGGAGTCTGGAGCAAAACTCGGGATCGTTTCTCAACTCGAGAGCCTTGCGCACGGCATCGGCGATTGACGCCGCATCGCAGGGGTCAAAATAGCACGCGAGATCGCCACCCACCTCCGGGAGGCTCGTTGTGCGGCTGCATGCGACCGGAACGCCTCGCGCCATCGCCTCGACCGCCGGTATGCCAAAGCCTTCGAATAGCGACGGAAAAACGAGGCATCTGGCCCCGGTCATCAGACGGTCCAGTTCCTCATCGTTGACGTAGCCCGTCACGCTCACAGCCGGAGCTGCTTTCACGAGCCCTTGAAGAGTCTTTGACGCCATCGAGTCGTCGCCGGTGAGGATCAACCGCAATTCCGGATGGTCCTCTCTCAGCAGCGCGAAGGCGGCCAACAACTTCTCATGATTCTTATGGGGCCAGAAATTTGCGGGATAAAGCAGGTACGACCCGGATTCCTGCGTCGGCGCCTTTGCGGGGAGGGATGCTCCGGAAGAGACAACGATCGTCCTCGGCGCAGCTTCCGGATAATATCCTACGAGTTGGCCGCGCGTGAAATCCGAGATCGTGAACAGCCAGTCCGCGTGTCGTGCCGCCCTCGAAAGGGCAAGGTCGCGCTGCCAGCGGTGAAGTGCGGGAAAAAACTCGGGAAAGGCAAGATGCTGCAGATCATGCACGACGCAGGCCTTGCGCACCGACGGAATGACTTCATAGGCGTCGTCGGCGCGAGGAAAAAGATACAATATCCAGTCTGACCCGATTTCCCCGGCATAGCGCGCCTCATCCTGCGCGCCTTCGTGCGTGTCGGAAGTGGACATCCGATGTTTCTCGATGCGCGCTGGAAGCCTCTCGGAAAACCAGTCGGCGTTGTACTCCATCAGCCCCGTGTGACATTCCACATCCTGTCCGGCAAGATGCTCGGCCAGACGAAGGTAGAAGGCAACAGAGCCGCCGCTCCTCTGCGGATACATGCCTCTGGTGCTCAGATAGAGACGCACGTTGCGACCGGTTGTTCTAGTGCGCCTCAAACCGAGGAGAATAATCCGCAGATTGCGCAGATGCACGCAGATGGAAGGGTAGAGATGCAGAGGCGGTTGTGCCAGTCCCTTGTCTCTCAGATGCAACCGGCGAAAGTGTTGCCAGATAGGATTGCTCCAACTCGCGCGCAACGAGCGCCTTGCCTTGCTTTTCATCTGCGTTAATCTGCGCCATCTGCGGATCTTTATTTGTTTTGATCTGAGAATCATCCGCAGATAAACGCAGATTAAAGACCAGACGCTTGTACTCGAGTCGCAGGGCCCCGAAATTCAGTAACAGAGCCTTGGTCAAACCAGAGGCCTTGAGATAGTTGATGACCTGAGCCTCTTCGATGCCTGAAAGCTTTTGCAGCGCTTTCAGTTCCACAATGAGGCTGCCAAAGCAGACGAAATCCACCCGGTAAGTGGTCGTGAGCGGCTTGCCACGATAGAAGATTGGTAAGGCGCGCTCGCGCTCATAGGGAATCGCCCGTTCAACAAGTTCGTGTTCCAGAGCCTCGTGGTAGACCGGTTCCAAGAACCCGTGACCCAACTCTCTGTGCACGGTCATAGCGGCCCCTATTACTGCATAAGTCTGCTCGTCCTTCTCGCCATCTGCGTTAATCTGCGCCATCTGCGGATTGAGAAAACCTGTTGTTCTAGTTCTAGCGAAGCTGCGCCTCAAACCGAGGAGAATAATCCGCAGATTGCGCAGATGCACGCAGATGGAAGGGCAAAGATGCAGAGGCGGTTGTGCCAGTCCCTTGTCTCTCAGATGCAACCGGCGAAAGTGTTGCCAGATAGGATTGCTCCAACTCGCGCGCAGCGAGCGCCTCGCCTTGCTTTTCATCTGCGTTCATCTGCGTCATCTGCGGATCTTTATTTGTTTTGATCTGGGAATCATCCGCAGATGACGCAGATGGACGCAGATTGAAGACCGGTTCCAAAAACCCGTGACCCAACTCACTGTGCAGGTCATAGCGGCACGTATTGCTGCGTGAGTCTGCTTGTCCTTCTCCCCATCTGCGTCAATCTGCGTCATCTGCGGATCGAGCTTACATCTCTTCTTCACCAAAGTTCTCTGCCGGATGAACAAATGCCGTCCCGCGAAGGATGCCGTTGCAAATGGTTTCCAATCCGGGATTGCGCGATGCGGAAAGCTCGTCGAGCGTCCCGATATTTGCTCGGAAGGGCGGCCAGCCTTCCAAGACTTCGATCCCTTTGATCGGAATCATTCTTCTGAAGAAGAAATGATAGGCATACTTTAGTGCGCGATTCCGCACTTCCTCATCAAGGCGCCCGGGGAGCGGAAGTTCATCAAGGGCCGCAAAATATTCGGCGGGGGAAGCGGGGTCCTTCGTGAGTCCCTTGTTTTTGATCCATGCTTCGCCAGCGACGATGACGGGAATTCCCATGCTCGTCAGTTCAACGCCGGTCTTGGTGCCATAGATGATCGCCGCGTTACAGAGCTCAGCCAGGGCGTATGTGCTTAGATCCTGGTCGGGACCCACGACATAGACGTTTAGCGGCAGCTCGGGAAAACGATTGCGAATTTCGTCAACGGCGAGTTGGCGCGAGGGCAGTCCGCCGCGGATTTCGGCGGGATGTACACGAATGACAAGGTTGAGCTCGGGGCGCTTTGCAAAGTATTCGATCGTTTCCAGCAGCCAAACGATCATATTCGGAAAGGCGTTCGCCGGGTAATGGAGCTGCGCATCCCATATCACATTGGTCAACAGCAAGATCGTCGGCTTCGCGAGGTCCATCCCGATTTCCCTGCAGATGGCCTCCGAATCTTCAGTCGGCTTCTCGTGAAAATAGATCCAGTCGCGAGATCCACTCCAACGGCTCTTCAGGTATTTCTCGGCCTGTCCCTGCTGGCGGGCGGTGAAGGCAAACTGCTGCCAGTCTTCCGCCGGTTCAACGAGAAGCGTATGATGATACGTATCCCCATGGCTGAAGATGAAGCGCTGCTTGCGATAGGCTGTGGACCAGTTCACGAGGCGCACATTTAGCTTGCGGGCGGTCTCGCCGGTTATGCCGTGGGGAACGTAGATTCCGTGGTGAAAGCATGCGCAATGGATGCCCTGCGTGCTGAAAAGCTTGGTCATCACGTCTGCCGTAAGCAGGCTTCCCTCGAAATAGCGGCGCACTACGGCCTCAGAACAGGGTTCTCCCTCGATCGTGCCTCGCGCGAAAAACCGCAGGGCCCCAGCCAGCGCATGCTCGCCAATTTTCAATCCATCCCGAACGTAAGTGGGAATCTCTTCAAGCCTGGTTGTCCGATTGATATGCGCCGCCATCTCCCGGTTCGCGCCATCGAGAAAATCCGAGTACTTAAAGACCTTCAGGCCAAGGAGATCATAGAGCTTTCGTCCGCTTTCAAAGCACGGGGGGCAGCGGAAGGATGGCCCATCAGCGACAAACTGCTCGACCGAATCGAAGACTTTCAGCATGCACTCCTCGCAGGCCGGAAGCGCCGCGTCGCAAAGCAGAAAACTTACGCGCGCGCCTCTCAGAGTCAAAGCCATCGCGAGCAGGCATTCGAGCTGAGTGACGGACGGATGCCCCCCCGCGCCCGTTGCCAGCAGAACGTGCGGGCCCGCCGCGGCGGCGGAGCGCGCCTGATCCCAGCGAGAGCCTTCTCTCTTCAAGAGCCGGGTTACCGGACCCTCGAGAAGCGGTTCAGGGGGTTCAGAAGGGACGATCGCCGGCTTTCGAGGCGCGAGGATCTTCCTGAGCAGAGTTAACATACCTTTTGCAGGCGGTTACGTTCTCATTTTCCGGCCCGCTTGCAAGCTGAGACACCCCCGGGATCAAAAGACCACCCCTGGGCGCGAGAGGGCAGTTTTCAGAATCCGCAGATTACGCAGATGCACGCAGATTGAAGGGTGCGGGTGGTTGTGCCGACCGCCTGTCTCTCACAGGCTCCTGGCACAAGGGGCTCTACAAGTCTCCCTCATCTGCGTTCATCTGCGTCATTCTGCGGATCTTTCTTTGTTGATCCAGCGAAGCTACAGCTTTCCTCCAACTCTTGGCGTGCTTTGCGTCCTTCGCGCGAAGCCCAGTCCTTTAGTCGCCCAGAGAACGCAAAGGAATATCGATGCAATGCAAAGGATCAATCCGCAGATGTTCAGGATGGACGCAGATGGAGAAACGGGTAGGGCGCGCGTGAGTCTCCTTCATCTGCGTTCATCTGCGTTCATCTGCGGATTTATTTCTTTGTTGATCCATCGAAGAATCGAAGCCACAGCTCTTCCTCCAACTCTTGGCGTGCTTTGCGTCCTTCGCGCGAAGCCCAGTCCTTTAGTCGCCCAGAGAACCCAAAGAAATCTCGGCGTTTCCGCGTCGGTCCCGGAAGCTCCAGCTGTCGGATTTATTCTGACGAGCTGTCGAGAATCCCATTTTCTGGAGAGCGGACAGGCACTCTCCACTGCTAATCCTGGGGAGTTTAGGCACGGGAAACCTCGAAAGTGGTCATCAGAGCGGGAGAGGAAGGGAAGTCTTCATAATCCGCAGATGACGCAGATTGGCGCAGATTGAAGGGCGCGAATGGAGAGCCGGTCGAAAGCGTTGCCAGATAGGTTTGCGTAAACCGCCTAGGAGGCACTGAGGCCTGGGAACTCTGCTTATTCTTCTTTTATCTGCGTTCATCTGCGTCATCTGCGGATCTTTTTTGTTGATCCAGAACAATCCGCAGATGTTCAGGATGGACGCAGATGAAGAGAAGCATCGGCCTGAGAAGGGCCAACAGTAGGGAGGTAAAAAATATGGCTAGGAAACTGATACCGCCGACCAAGGCCGAGGACGAGCAGATCAATCGAGGAATTGCGGCAGATCCGGCCGTAAAGCGCAGCAGGGGACAAGCGCCTACCACAGAAAGCTCCTGTCAAGAAGGCCATCACCCTCCGCATAGACCCCGATATTCTCGCCCGTTACAAGGCGACGGGCAATCGCGCATGAATGAAGCGTTGCGGCGTTCCATCGAAACCACGTGAGCGGGGGCGGCGTTTTGCACTTCGCATTCGATTTCCTCTTGAGCAGCCGCGTTACGGGACCCTCGAGAAGCGGGTTCGGAAGGTTCGGAAGGGGTGATCGCCGCCTTTCGAGGAGCGAGAATCTTCCTGAACACAGTTATCATATTCGTGCGGAGGGTGTATGTACGCATTTTCCAGCCCGCTTGGAAGGTAGCGCAGATACAGCCGTCACGTTTGCGCGTTTAGTCGATTTGAACGGACATGTGCTTGTCACACTGTTGCTTGCGCGCTCGTCGGCGAATCGAAAACAGGGTAAGTCAACGCCTTTGGCCGCGATCAAAGCGTCCGAGTTGCAGCGCAACGCAGTTCAAAATAGCGTTGGTCGGAATCTTTTCCAAAAGCTCATAAGCGAGCTGACCAACGGATCCAATCTTCGAGGGGCAACGAGCTGATCCGCCTCGGCGCCGCCTCGGAGAGCTGAGCTTGCCATCAGACTTTTGGCTCTAAGCGAACGATGGCGGCACTGAAAGGACGAAAGCCGTCGGTCTTTGGTAGAAACAGTTCCACCACGCGGTCTGGTCGGCGCGTCTTGTTTGCAGCTCCTTCTCGCTCAGATGTGGACGCTTGACAGCACTACGGAGGAAAGAAGAAGAATGAGCCATCACCCATGGAGAATCCAATGCCAGCCAGACACGAGTCCCTTCGCCGGCTGCCGTGGTACTCGGTGGACCTGCCTCCCGAGGTTGCGAATGGCGTGGGTATGATCCATCCGGATGAGCGCCGCATGCTCTACACACTGGCGCGCGACTACTTCACCGGGGCGGGTCGAATTGTAGAGGGCGGCACGTTTCTAGGCGCGTCGTCACTCTCGCTGGGTCATGGACTCAAGGACCGCGGCTACAGGAAGGCGCCCGTCATCGACGCTTTCGATTGGTTCGTCATCGACGAATGGAGTGTCCGGCACTTTCTCGACCGAGGAACATTGCACGGTAGAAGGGTGTCCGCCGGTGACAACATCCAGTTCGCCTACGAGAAAAATATCGCAACGGTTGCCGATTACATCGCGATCCACGAAGGAAATCTGCTGGCGAAACCCTGGACGAGCGGGCCGATTGAGATCCTCTTCCTGGATATATCCAAGTCCTGGGAATTGAACGACTACATCCTGCTGAATTGGGTCGCCGCCCTTATCCCCGAGACCGGCATTTTGATCCAGCAGGATCAGGTGCAGGAGGCTCACGTGTGGGTGGGAATCACCATGGAGATGCTCGCGGATTATTTCGAACTAATCGATTACACCATGTTCAGCTCCATGGTTTACCGGCTAAAGCGGTCAATCCCCTCGAGTGAGCTGGCGAAATGCCTGCGAGCTAACATAACCGCCGAGCAGATGGAGCTCTACTACCTGAAATTCCTCGAGCGTTTCCGCAGTGTCGGGATGGGGCGGTTCAAGGAATGGACATTGGGAATGGTCGAGGTGGGACTCATCACCCTGTATGGATTGCACATTCACGATCTGGACAAGGCCCGCCGCGCGGTGCGGCAATGCGAGGAGAAGTACGGGAACGTCCCGGATACGATGGCGCGCGTCACCTCAATAAAGGCGCTGATCCCAGGGATCTGAATCGGGAATCATTTCTTTCGGGCGATGAGTTCGAAGCCTGCAGCGAGGCGTTCCTGGGCGGGCTGAGAGAGCAGGAAGAACTCTTTCCAGGTAGCGTCCTTCCTCGATTCGGGCTGGCTCCAGAACGTCGCGAAATCCTTCAATGGCATTGCCCCAATCCGCTCGCCCGTCGCGGCGCCGCGCTCCGCCTGCAGGACCGCGAGCATCTCGTGAGCCTGCCATGCCAGCGCGTAGATCGGATTGAAATTCTCGGATACCTGCAGCGAGATGATTTCAAACGGGGAAAACCACTGCTCCAGGCCGTACTTGGTGCAGTTAAAGAAATGCCAGGGTGGCTCATGCAGTGGCTGCAGGAATGCCGTGTGGATGAAGACGCGCCCGCCAGGTTTCAGGACGCGAAGGATCTCACTAACGGCCTTATCCGGCTGCCTGTAATGCTCGAATGCGTTGATGGCAAGCACCGCGTCGAAGACGCTGTCGCCAAAAGGCAGCGCGTGTCCGTCGCCAACGATGTCCGTGTTGCGGAAGAGCGCCGTTTCGAGTTCTACAACATTTGGACGCCAGTGCCGCGTGCCGCCCGCGCTCACGTTGAGCACCGGCCCCTGGGCCTCTTCGATCAGCTTCATTGCTGGCGGCGGAATTGGATTGCTCAGGTGGGCATCGGGGAATTCGCGCACGTCTTCAAGCGACCCGAAGAAAATGGGACGGCCACGCTTGAGGGGCCAGCGGCGGCTGCCATCCTCGGTGACTAGGGACTGCTCAGATTCGACGCGCAGCTTGCACCCGCTAGCTGGACATCGCAGCAGCGGAATGATTTCCTCCAAGCGCTGGCGGGAGTGCGGTCGGGACTGGGTGCCGGACCCATTCGCTATCGAATCCGAATCGGATTCTCCGCGCATTACTGCAGTCTGCTCCTCTTTGATGACTGCTGGCTCTCTCCATGTCCGGCGCAATGCGGCTACATCGAGCCAGGGATGAAGGTCGTGAACTTCTGAGATCAGTTGCCGCTGCTTCTCCGCTTCATTCTTTACCATTTGGATCATCGAAGTAGCGTGGACCCGGTAATTGGCGAGCGGTTCCGACACCCACGCGCCCCAGAATCCATGCTCGATAAAACGGCACCACATTTCGAAATCCTCCCACCCCATCGCCTGCATCCGCCTATAACCGCCAACAGCGCTCCATGCCGCACGCCGCACGAGCGCCATCGCGTCGATGTAATTTCCGCCAGCAAACCGAGTCGGCTTCCAGTGATCCGCATTGAAAATGCCGCCTGCATCGCCAAACCGTCGGATCGTTGGGTAGGCCGCCGCCGCACCTGTGGCATTGATGACCTCCAGGCATCGCTCGAGGCATCTCGGTTCGACCGTGTTGTCCGCGTCCAGCGGCATGATGAAGCGGGCGTCGGAAAACAGGAATCCCGTGTTGCGACTGCGGGCTAGTCCGGAATTCTTCCGATGCCTCAAAAGCGCGACGTGCGTGAATTCGTCTGCATTCTTGCGCAGCCAGTCGCTCGCAGCAGTTAGTGAATGGTCCGTGGAACAGTCGTCCACGACGATCACTTCCTTCTGCGGAATCGTCTGCGCTTTCACGGATTCCAGGGCCTCGACCACGTAGCCCGCGTAATTGTACAGTGGAACAACCACTGCCACTTCGCTTGCCGCGCGAGCGCCGGACTCGAACACAATTTCGAACTCGGCCGACTCAATTCGGGGGGCGCCCGCAAGTTGGGTGCGGCGCAGATCGAACCCGAACTCGCGTGCTGCCACGGCGCTATCGGAGACGATCTGCTCGAGTATCCCCGCCGCGAGCTCCGCGCGGCGTTCCGGACCATATTTCCACAGCACATCGAACAATGCCTCGGCGCCGATTCTGCGACGGAGTTCCGGATCCATCACGAGGCACTTTATCGCCTCATACCATTCTTCCGCGCCGGTAGCGAGAAATCCTGTTACTTCGTGCATCATCGCCTCTGCATATGGCACGGTGGGCGAAGCCACAGTGGGCACGCCGACCAGCGCGGCCTCGAAGTACTTCAGTTCGCTCTTCGCTTCGCAAAAGGGGTTCCCGACCTCCAGCGGCGCAAGGTTGATGTCGAACCGGACAAGTTCGAAGGGGAGATCATCAACGGGCACCACACGTCGCCATTCGATTCGATCGGAGAGCCCGTCCAGTTCTGGAAACTCCTCCGGTATGAGGCAATTCATTTTGCCCGCCGAGCTTTCCTGGCGAAAAAGCACCAGCCGGCACTCGGGATGTTCCCTCAGCACACGGGCGACTGCTCCGACCGCGCACGCGAAGTCCTTCTGGTGCGTCCGGCTTCCTCCAGCGTATCCTATGCGAACCAGTCCGTCAGAAGCAGCCGATGCTCGGTCCGCCGCTGCCCGACGGCTGCGACGGTAGCGTTCCTCGTCAAAGCCATTCGGTAACAGGAAAGCCGACTTTTGAAAACCCCGCATCGCGGTCGCCAGCGGGCGTGTCGTACATATGCAGTAATCCGCCGCGACCATTGTAGCCTGCATGCGCGTGTAGAGGTCCGCGATGGTGGATTCCGCGAATCCTTGAGTTCGAATGCCGTCAATTACGTCCGTTCTTGCGAGCGTCGGATCGAACATCAGATCGTCCACGTCGAAGAGGATTCTCGTTCCGCTCTTGCGTGCGGCACTCGTGGCTGACTCGATTTCTTCGCACCACACCGCCCGCCAGATCACTACGGCGTCAGCCGCTTCCACGCGCGCTTGATTATCTGCGAGTTCGTCCACTCGCAAAATGCGCACATCGGCTCCCGCCTTCGCAAGTGCTTCTGCATGCATTCTCACCCGGTAAGTATGGCCGGGTGTCTGTGGTTCCCCCGAAATGAAAACGATTTGGCGGCCACCATGCCTGCCAGGGGTCCGAAAACCGGCACGTTCGTTTGCGTTGCTCGCCGGGTGATGCGGACGCTGTACCGGCGACTGTTCCGTGTCTAAGTTTGGGCTTGGGCTTCCCTCTGTTGACTCGATCGCAGCGACTGCTTGTTCCGCCGTCGAAGAAGTTTGCATTTGCGGTGTTGAACACAAGTGGCGACGGCGCTTTGATTGATTGAGAAAAGCAACGCTTGTGTCGCGCAGAACACGCAATGGCCACGTCAGTCTCCATGAGAGACTAGTCTTCATGCTGTGGCATTCACGTTTCGCCTCAAAGCGCGTGACTTTCAAATGTTCAATGTCCGAATCAAGTTTGGCTATTCTCTCGCCGGATTCTTTTGTTTGATGGCGCAGGGCATCACGATCATTGCGCAGGACATCGCGCTTATAGAGCAGGGCATCACGTTCAGTGCGCAGGGCATCACGTTCAGTGCGCAGAGCATCACGTTCAGTGCGCAGAGCATCGCGCTCAGTGCGCAGAGCATCGCGCTCAGTGCGCAGAGCATCGCGCTCAGTGCGCAGGGCATCGCGCTCAGTGCGCAGGGCATCAAGATCATTGCGCAGGGCATCACCTTCAGTGCGCAGGGCGTCACGTTCGATCGCGGATAGCCGTTGCTTCGCCAAAGCATCCTGCAATTGGGCCGCGAATTCGTCTCTTTCCCCACAAGCCTTTCGGCCGACCGCGATGGCAACCAGGTCAGTGCCTCGCCACGCATAGTAGTCGCTTAGCGATGTCTCCACTGCCATATGAAGCCAGGCCTCAATCTCGGGATTGCCGTCTTTTATCAATACTCCAAGACCGTAGGCATGACGAAACTCGAAAGTCCGATGGCGCGCCTTGAGCTCATCCCAGAGCTTCCATACGCCAAAGTCTGGATGTTCATTGCTGCTTCGAACGCAAATATCATGAAGCAAAATAACGCCTCCTGAACGAACCTTGGGAAACCATGTTGCAAAATCGCCGGACACGGCTTCGTAGGTGTGCATGCCATCTATGTGGAGCAGGTCAATGGTTTGATCGTTGAATTCGCTCGAGGCTGAGGCGAAGTCTGTGCGCATCAGATAGGCAAAGACCGGATAGGTGGCGGAGCAATAGGCTTGAACTCGAGCAAACTGCTTCTCAGGTGGTTCTCCGGCCTGATCATCTCCTTTCCAATGATCCACGGCGTAACACCGTGTAGATAAATTATTGTCGGCAACCGACTGGCAGAAGCTGAAAAAGGAGTCTCCGTTCCACGTTCCCAACTCAACCAACAGAGAGGGTCGAAGAAATTTCACCAAATCGTAGGCGAACGGAATGTGGCCCATCCAGGAGGACTCACCGGATAGGTAGCGGGGCACAAATGAATAGGACGGTTCCATTATAGGATTTTCAGCTATTGACCCAAACATGGCAGCGGAAAGTTCATTGAAGCTTTGAGGTTGGGTCAATACTTTTAACGCTTCGGTTATCGCAGAGTGCGCAAGCGTTGAATGCCTGATTGCTGAACGCCGCGCTCACAATGAGGGAAAGCGCCACCTTCCGTGGCAATTCCGCTCCTGGTTCTGCGGCGGAAGGCGCCCTCCGGCTCGCCGTTGAGGGGCTTTGGTCCATGTGTATCTATGGCCGGGGGTGCGCGCCGCGGCGTCCACTGCATCACGGCCGGTCGGGAAGCGCTTCGAACACGTCGTTGATAACCTCATTCGAGCCCTATTTGTAGACGCGGGGGTCAGAAATAATCGAGACCTAGAGTTCCATCGCTCCGCTAAGGCAGAGCGTCACCTGGTGCGCTCTCAGTATCGGAGGAGCGTTGTCTGCATGTCCCGCACCGCGGTGGAGAGGTCGCCCGTCTCCCCGCACGGCCGCCGCAGATCGTCGCCTTCGAACTCGCGGCAAAGAGGCTCCCAGTGCTGCCGAAACGCCCGGTGACTCGGTCGCTCCTCTGTGCCTATGCAAACTTGCAAATGGACGCGGCCGCGTGCAGAATGAGGTCGACGCGGATAGTCATCACGGCCGCAGCCCATAGGAGGACGCATTAAGACGAATGCGAAATCGGGGTCAGGGTCTGACCCGGGACAAGATGCGATCGAGCGGGCGGCGCCTCAATCCGGCAACCTCCCCCTCTAGATGCATGATTCGGGAACCGGCATCGGCCAATCGGCGCTCAGCCTCGCTGGCTTTCGCCTCAGCATTTACGGCGCGAGTTTCGGCCTCCGCCAATCTGGAAAGCGCGTTTGCAAGTGGACTGCCAGGCATCTGCCGGGTTTGCTCCGCTAACTCTACTATCTGTCTGCACAGCAGATCTAGCCGACGCGCCTGCATCTCGTCAGGAGAAAGCTGCTCTTTGCCACGGTGCAGCCACGCATAGAACTCTGTCGAGGGGTTCTCTGCGCAAGCTTCAATCCGCAAATCGAGATAACCGAGTCCTGACAATTCGAGGACCATCAATTGGAAGCTAGCTGGTACGAAAATCCATTGATGCGCATCGACGTAGTCAGGACGCGAACCGAGCTCCCAATGCTCGATCATGCCGCTCAGCGTCGATGCCAAGCGCGGCTTGCGCGCGTCATCGATGGTCCACCCCGTATCGCTGTCTTTGTTCGCGATGAACGCTGCATTGTCAAAGTGCGTCGCGGCTGTATGGTGGGTCCTGCGCTCATGATAGGCCAGAAGGGCAGAGGAGGTCGTAGAAGGGGGTCTAAATAGATCGAAGCACTTGCGCTTGTCGGGGACTGCCAGGATGATTACGCCGTCCGGCCTTGCTAGGGTTTCAGCGGACTTCAGAAACGAGATGACATCCGTTGTGTGCTCGATGACGTGACTGGCGATGAAAGCATCAAAGCTACCGCGCATCGCTGTGGGGACGACGTCCAGCACGGAGCCACCTCGCCACACATAATCGACATCCTCAATTCTGGAGGTATCAACCGTCGGATTACCCGCGTACTTTGCAACAAGCCCGTCTCGGTTGTCGTGATCTACAGTAAACACGTTCCACCCGTCCCGCTTAGCGGCCAGTGGATTGTAACTTGGCCCTATCTCTATGATCTTGTCGGTTTTTGAAAGGCCGCGTAGCAGTATCTCAGATCGGTTCATTCCTCGGGCTCCATCATCTCGCGTCGTGTTATTGCACGAGTTTGCGATTGGCAAGCGTATCCGCTCACCAGCAGCGTAGTCGCCGCTACATGCCACCGCTGAAATCGACGTTGGGAGCGCGACCCTTATCGCGTCGGATCCTGTTCCTGGTCGCCACCGTGCCCCGAGCGGCGCTCCGTCGCTCTAGGGAGACCCGAAATAGCAAATTCGCAAACGAGCACCTCTGCACAGACCTTTCCTTGCCAGGCGGAAGCCAGTAATGTCTGGTTGAATTGTTGCGTGATCGCCGGCCAGCCCTGTTAGTCAGCCAAAACATGGCGAACGTGACGCTTACCGAGTAGTTCTGAGTACCGGTCCAGCTTCCACGCCGCTCGGAGATCGCAGTGATGCCACATCTTCGGCGCGAACTCGGCACGAGTGGCATTTCTTCAATCCAATCAGGACTGTGACAACTTAACCCGACGGCCTATTGACACTCTACCCGCAATGCGTGTCCTTCCCAGTAAGTGTCCCGTGGCGTTGAAATCACGCGGATTTTCAGTTCGTGCGGGCCCTTGCCGAGCAACAAACCGGGAAGCCTGAGCATGAAGCCAGATCGCAGATAACCCGGACGATTGAAATAATCGGCCACGTCGCGGCGCTCCAGGCCGTAGCTCGCTTCGTAAGGAATGCCATCCACGACAACCTCGACGCTGGCAGCCAGCGCGTTTGCATTGGCATCGAAGGCCCACCCCTCCACTATGAGATCCTGACCAGCGGTGACGCGAACATCGCTTAACGCGAAGGGCTGCGACAAGGCATTGATGCGATCCAGATTGTGAAAAGCACATCCGGCGCTGCGTGGGAGCCCTGCCGCGGCGACGCTCGCACTGGCAATCTTGCTTAAGACGTAGAGATCCTGGTGGCCCCACCACAGCCCGGCCCGAATGAGAGAAAGTTCGCAATTGTCTAGGGTTTCCACCTGCTCAATCACGAACCTATTGCTTGTGACGGCGGTTCCGTATTCGGACTTTTCCAGATCGTCCTGTTCGCTCTCGGGCTTGAAATAGAATCCGTCGTCGTCCAGCGAGACATCCACCAACATCTTCCTTAGCGTTGTTGCGCCATGGGTGGTAAATATCAGGCTACCTCCCACGCGAAGCGCCTTGAACAACGCTTCCAGCCATCGCTGCCATGTGGCTTTAGGCATGTGCGAAAAGAACGACAACGCAAAGACCAGATCGTATTCGGCTGCTGCGTCGAAGCGTTCAGGCACAGACGATGAGCGAATCGCCGTTCCCCCTAATTGAGTGGTAATGAAGTCGTTTGCCTCCGAATGAATATCCGAAGAGGTTATATCAAACGTAGGGAGAACTGCCGTCAAATGACGTGTTACAGCGCCGTAGCCGCTGGCGAATTCCAACATTTTTGTTCGTACAGCAACGTTGATTGAAAGCTCATTCGCAAGGATCGATTTCAGCAACTCGGCTGATTTGCGGCCGTCATCGAAATAATATCTTACCGCGTCATCTACGTCGGCGAAACTGGGATTCTTCAGAAGAAACTGAAAAATAAAGTCCGCCGGATGAACTGCCGCACTCACCTTCCACTTGCTCGCGTGTTTGTGACAGGAGGCGCCAATATTATGGCGCAAATCCTCTTCGGAGTCTTGTTGGTGCAACATGTTTTTTCTGGTTCCGTGCTCGAAAAGCATATGTTAAGACCGGATTCGAGTAGAAGTGCCGCCAAAATAAAAAAATTTGACATCGGCGACCCCGGGAAAACGCGGGTGCCGCTTGCTGCGGTCATTCTACGGGCTTTATCCTTGTAGCGACAGCCACCGCCGTTGTGCTCCGCGGATCTTCATCAGTTCTCGATACGTATCGGTGCACGCCTCCCAAGCAGTATCCGGCGATTTCGCGAGAGCTCACAAGCATTTACCGACCGCACGATGAGGGGTGATTGCCCGAGTTCGAGGGATGAAGCGAACCCCCATCGTGAGGTCCATAACACACTTTTGACAATCACTCCATTTCGTGTACTGAAAAGTCTTTCTTTTAATGGCAACTGACACCCCGGCAAGTGATCTGCCATGGACCGGCGAGCGCTACGTGCCTCAAATCGGAGGCGAAATCGAGCTCGAGCATGTCCATCGCTATTTGTGGGCCGAGCAATTCAGTCGCGGGAAGCGCGTGCTGGACATCGCTTGCGGCGAAGGTTATGGAAGTGAGATCCTGTCTCGCTCGGCCGCGCAAGTGATCGGGGTTGATCTGTCGGAAGATGCGGTCGTCCACGCTTCCCGAAAGTATCCGGGGAAAAATCTGCAGTTTCTGACTGGCTCTTGCGACCGCATTCCCATTGCAGACCGCGAAATCGACTTGGTCGTGAGTTTTGAGACAATCGAACATCACGATCGGCATCAGGAAATGATGCGGGAAATAAAGAGAATTCTTTCCCCGGAGGGAATTCTGATCATTTCGAGTCCAGACAAGTATGTCTATTCAGACGTTCCAGGCTACCGGAATGAATTTCATGTCAAGGAGTTGTATGCTCGCGACTTTGACGCGTTGCTGAAGGACCATTTCGCGAATGTGCACATGTTCGGGCAGCGCGTCGCATATGGCTCGGTTATCGCGGGGGAAGGAGAGGCCGGTTTCGTTTCGTTTGATTCGGAGCAGAAGTCTCCGCCCGCCATGCGGGGAATGGCCAGAGCCATCTACAATTTGGCGATAGCGTCCGACGGCCTCATCCCAGAAACCTTCAACAGCATCTACGAGCGAAACATTACGAAATCCGTAGGCTATCCGACTTTGCAGCGGGCTCAGGCCGAGGCGAAGAGGGAAGTCGAAGCTTTGCAGCAGGCTCAGGCCGAGGCGAACAATCTTCGAGCTGCATTGGTCCGCGAGGCTGCGGAACTGAGCATCGCCAAGAGAGAAGTCGAAGCTCGCGATTCGAAGCTCGCGCAACTTAACAAAGCCGATTCCAAATTGCGGGAGGAACTTTCAAAGTTCCGCCAGGGGCTCTCCAAAGCCGAAAAGGAGATCGGACATTTGAAGGCCGGTCGCCTCCAAATGGAATCGAGCCTTTCCTGGCGAATCACATGGCCCTTTCGTTTGGTTCGAGACCAGCTGGCGTCCGCGGTTTGGCGTGCGCGGAAGGTTATTTCGAAAAGATCGGAAAAAGTCGGGCTGCTGCCGGGGGATCCGAAACGCACATCCATCGTGCCTCTATTCGATGAGGAATACTATAAAGCGCTGGATCCCCGATCTGCGACTTCAGGAAGGTCTCCCGTTGAGCATTATCTGGAGATCGGCTGGAAGGAAGGACTCAAACCGCACCCACTTTTTGATCCGAGCTGGTATCTGAAGGAGAACCCGGACGTTGCAGAAGCAGAGGTAGAGCCCCTTCACCACTACGTCACGACGGGGTGGCGCGAAGGACGAAATCCGCATCCGCTTTTCGATGTGGGCTATTACCTTGACCAGTCGCCGAAGCTCGCCGAGAACAGCATCGAGCCGCTAGCCCATTTCCTCCGACATGGCGCACGAGAGGGGTTGAAGCCGAATCCGCTCTTCGATCCGGCGTGGTATGCAGGCTTCAATAACAAGGCAATTGCTCCCGGAGAAAACCCGCTTACTCATTACGTGACACGTGGCTGGAAAGAGGGCTGCGACCCCCATCCATCCTTTAGCATATCCCTTTACCTGGACACAAATCCGGAGGTTCGCGGCGAAGACCCACTCGTTCATTACCTGCGCCGAACCCGCAGGGAATCGGTTCACCTCATGCCTGATATCCGCACGGAGCCTCCGGACGCAGATACCGGGCCTCCGAAAGTAGCTGTCAAGGCAATCGCTCTTTATTTGCCTCAGTTTCACCGCATTCTAGAGAACGATGCATGGTGGGGCGAAGGCTTTACAGAGTGGACAAACGTCCGCCGGGGCAAACCCCAGTTCTGGGGTCATTATCAGCCGCACGTTCCGCATTCAGACATTGGCTACTACGATCTAAGCGATCCCGGCGTATTGGAGAGACAGGCGCAAATGGCCCGGCAATTTGGAATACACGGCTTTTGTTTCTACTATTATTGGTTCAATGGGCGCCGACTGCTGGAAATGCCCACGGATCGCCTCCTTGCGAGTGGAAAACCTGATTTCCCGTTCTGCTTTTGCTGGGCAAATGAAAACTGGACGCGCCGCTGGGATGGCCAAGAGAACGAAGTGCTCATGGATCAGCAGCATTCGCACGAGAGTGACGAGCAGTTCATCCAGGATCTACTCCCAGCTTTGCGGGATCGCCGCTACATCCGAATTAATGGACGTCCTCTGATTGCGGTTTATCGTCCGGGATTACTCCCCGGTCCGAAGGCGACCTTTGCGCATTGGAGGGAGGTTTGCCGGCACGAAGGGCTCGGAGAAATTTATCTGGCAGGCTTCAAGGCATTCGACCTCCAGGATCCCGAACCGTTCGGCATGGACGCCGCTGTGGAGTTTCCTCCGCATCACTGCAATGTGGCGAAGAGCGATCGCAAGGAATTTCCAGTCTTCAACGATTTTGACGGGGCGATTCACGATTACCAAAAGGTTGCGGAAAATTTGCTGAATCATCCCACCGGCAGTTCCGTTCTTTTCCGTGGGGTGATGCCCAGTTGGGACAACACCGCACGAAGGCAAGAACAGGGAGTCATATGGTTCCGCTCCAACCCGCAGCTTTACTGCCGCTGGCTCCATCGCGCAGTGCTGCAAACCCGCCGTCACCCGAATCCTGACGAGCGCTTAATTTTCATCAACTCCTGGAACGAATGGGCCGAAGGCGCGCATCTCGAACCGGACGAGCGGTATGGATATGCATGGTTGAACGCCACGCGCCTGGCCCTCGAGGCTGGAAGTATCCGAAAGAGCGCCGCATTCAACTCTAATGAGCCTTATGTGCTCGTGATCAGCCATGATGCCGCCTTGGCGGGAGCCCAAATAGCAACCATTAGTCTGCTGCGCGAATGGAAGAGGCGGATGCCTTTTTCTGTGCGGGTAATTTGTGTCGGCGACGGAGCGCTGCGAAGGGACTTTGAGGAATGCTTTCCCACTCTTGTGCTATCGGATTTTTCCGCCAAGACTGACCGGGACGGCGCGCTCGTCGAATTTCTCAAGGGATCGCCGCGCCTGATCTACTCGAGCACCGTGGTTAATGGGCCGCTGCTTTCGGAATTGCGTTCGCTTGGCGCAAAGATAGTGACGCATGCACATGAACTGCAGAAATCGATAGAGCGCTGGGCCCCTGGAGAAATCATGGCTGCCACGTTGAAGCACAGCGACTTCTTCCTCGCTTGCAGCGACAAAGTCGCGGAAAATCTCTCTCTCGCTCATGGGGTGCCAAAGGAACGCCTCAGTGTCTTGTACGATTTCGTTGAGCCGTGGGGATCCGAGCACGAGCCGAATGCCACGTCGAGGGCCGCAATGCGTGACGAGTTGCGTGTCGAAGCCGAAGACATCCTGGTATTCGGATCAGGGACAACGGACTGGCGCAAAGGGCCGGATCTGTTTGTGGAGATTGCGCGGCTGGTGTGCCCACGCGATACGCGGGTGAAATTTGTATGGATCGGAGGTGATCCGGCCCCCTCGATGGAAAAAGTACGCAGCGCGGGCCTCGAAGGGCGCGTCCTTTTCCTCGCACACCGCAGAGAAGCACGCCGCTACTTTTACGCAGGCGATATCTTTCTTCTTTCGTCGCGCGAGGATCCTTGTCCATTGGTTGCGCTTGAAGCGGCGAATGCGGGGCTGCCCGTCGTCTGTTTCGCCGGTGCAGGGGATATACCTGTTTTTGTCGGCGAGGAATGCGGAGCAGCGGTGCTGTATGAGAACGTTGAAGCGGCGGCGCAAGCCGTCCTGCGGTTGGCCGGGGACGCAGAACTGCGCCGCGCCCAAGGCGCAGAAGGGCGGAAACGCGTCATGGAACGACACAGTTGCGGCAGCGCTGCTTTGCAGATCGAAGCCTTGTTCGATCGGTTGACCCAAACGCCGCAGCCGGCAACCCGCCGCGCAAAGCAACGCGCGCAGGAGCCGCTCGTCAGCGTCATCGTCCCGAATTACAATCACGAAAAATATTTGCCGGAGCGGCTGCGTTCGATCACAGCGCAGACCTATCAGAACATGGAAATCATCCTTTTGGATGACGCCTCCACCGACGGCGGTCGTGCGATTCTGGAAAAATTCTCCAGCGAGGAGAGCCGGGCCCGCTTCGTGCCGAATTCGCAAAACAGCGGCTCGACTTTCAAGCAATGGCGCAAAGGGCTATCCGAGGCCCGCGGGAAATATGTGTGGATCGCAGAGTCTGACGATGCGGCGGAGCCCGCATTTCTTGAAACTCTTGTTGGGAAGCTCGAAGCGAATGCAGGGCTGAGTCTCGCTTGCTGCCAGTTGCAAATTGTGTCCCAAGACGGAGAGATGCTCGGCACGCCGGCTGATTGGATGAGCGAAATCGATCCGCTGCGGTGGAGCACGGATTTTGTCAACGATGGACTTGACGAGATTCGCCGCTCGCTGGTGATCAAAAACACGATATTGAATGCGAGCGGAGTGGTTTTCCGCAACGCGGAGGGCATTGCGGATCTTGTGAACGATTCGATGCGGCTTTGCGCCGACTGGCTTTTCTGGGTGCGGTTGCTGCAGCGTGGCGGTATAGCTTACGTTGCCGAGCCTCTGAGCCGCTGGCGGCTTAATAGCTCCAACGCCCGCACTCGGCCACCGGGTGAATTGGAATGGCTCGAAGGCGAGCGCGTTCTTGCCGAGGCGGCTGAAATATTGAAATTGACCGAGTCCGAGCGGGATCGGATCTTCCTCGATTTTCTGCGCAAGTGCTGGAAATGGCGCACCGAAGCCGTACCGCCGAAACGAGAGCCGATTCACAAGGATGTTCGTGGAAGCGACTTCCCTGATAATTCGCGCGCAAGCGATCTTTCGAATGACTCTAGTTTGCATAGCGATAACGAAATAAATGGGAAACGGGAGGGCCAGTGCCCAAAACTGGATCGAGCGAATTTGCTGCAAGACGAATGGTTTAGAGCGGTCTGCGAAAGCTATTTGAATCCGCCAGTGACTGTTTGCGGAAAGCAGTTACCAGCATTCCCGTCGGATCTCATCCAGACAAATACGACCGGGCAGGCAGGGGTTAATACACTCAAGGAAGCCTTTGTCTTCTATCAGGGTTGCCTAGAAACGTTCAAAAGTCTGGGAGCTGCGGTCAAACCCCAGCATCGCCTCCTGGACTTTGGTGTGGGATGGGGAAGGATCGCGAGGTTTTTCCTGAGGGAGTTGCCAATGGAGAATATCTATGGAATCGATGTTATGGAGGAGTTCGTGCAGATTTGCAGGCAAACTTTCCGGAGCGATAATTTCAATGTAACCACGCCGTTTCCCCCAACACAGTTACCTGGTGAAGGATTCAATTTTATCGTCGGGTATTCGGTCTTTTCGCATCTATCGGAAGAGGCCTGCGCAAGCTGGATGAAGGAATTCAGCCGAATTCTTTCGCCGGGGGGAATCCTCGCCCTAACCACGCGTGGAAGGCCATTTTTCGACTTCTGTGAGTCATTACGCGGAAAAGGGCACGGCGGCTACTTGGGCGCCCTTTCGAAAATATTTGATGATTTTAATCACGCGCGCTCCCGTTATGACCAGGGCGAATTCATTCACTGCAACCGGGAAGGCGTAAGCGGCGGGGGTGCGATGACAGCCGATTTCTACGGCGAGACTTTTATCCCAGAGCAGTATGCTCGATCCGCGTATGCGGATCACTTCGTGTTAGAGAAGTTCCTTTTCGAGCCTGCGCTTCAATCGCATCCAACGATGTTTTTCAGGAAACTTTGACAAATTGAAACACCTCGCCTGGTCGAGGCGGAGTAGAATGCGAATCTCGCTTCCTTGCCGCTCGTGTTCATCCTAAATCTATAGGCTATGACTCCCGCGCGATATTCGCTTCCATTAGCGATAGCGCTTCTTTTCGCGCTCGCGCTTATCGGGTTCGGCATTCGTAAGCAAGCATACCGAGCAGTGGCGCCGCCGATCTACGATCCTTTGGGATACATGCAAAAAGGGAAGGAGGTATGGTCGCTTGTTGCCCAGGGAGACTTTGCGCGGATCCTCAACGCCCCACCCGCATTACGCCCCCCAGGATGCGTGCCTTTTTGTTACCCTTTCGGGTATCAAGCGGATTTTCGCTCCTTCCTTTTTTGGTCAACGCTCTCGCCCATCATCTTGTGGACGATCAGCGTATTCATCGCCATAGGAAGGTGGCCGCAGGCACCTGGAGAAGCGATACTCCCATTCTCCTGGAGCCTGGGACTACTTTCCCTTCCCATGTTCTATCATTTTGAGCTTAGCGGAAGGAATGAGGTGCCCTTTGTAGGCCAATGGGGACTGCAAGATTGCTTATTGGCGTCGACGGCAGCTCTGGCGACTAGTCTGATGATACTTAGCGCACGCAAACGGCGTGCATTCCTTTCCATCGTGGGATGGAGTAGTGCCGCGTATTGCCTGTTCATAAAGCCAGCCGGATTCTTAGTCATGTGTGCAGTGGCAGCGATTTGGTCACTCGAGATGGCAATTTCGGCCCTTCAAAACGGACTGAGGGCCTTTAGCGTGTGGTGGTTGGAAGTACGCAAGTACTTGGTCATCACGTTTCTTGCTGGAATAGCGGTCTATGGGTTTGCAATTCTTTTGGCGCTCTTGTCTGAATATCTATCGCAAGATAACGTTCGTTCGGCGAAGACAGCCGTTGAAGTTCTGCTGTCTATCTCCATCTGGGCCGATTTGTTTCCTACCGTAACATCTTATGTGCGCCCCGTGCTGGGATGGTGGTGGTTCACGGTCCTGGGCGCTTCAGTTATGGTCCTCCTTGCCGCCGGGATTTGGAACCTCGTGAACAAAAGATTCACGCCGACTCTGCTGCGACCTTGGGGAGCTCTGATACTTATCTTGGCGTCGGGCTATTGGTGGATTTTCATGGCTGGTTTTCAGGCCCGCTATTACTATCCGTTTATACTGGTTTGCATCATTTGGCTTCTTCCCGGTGTGGTGCAGAATCTACGGATACTCTCTCAAGGATGGCGAGTCTTTCTCGCCGCACCTCCGCTTCTAACAACCTGCATCCTAATAGGTCTTTTATGGTCAAGCTCGCCAACACCAATTTTGGAACGCTACCTAGGTGTTAACTTGGCGTCCGGCGGGTTCTCCGAGGAGGTGCATCTGGGACGGCAATTGATGCACGAGTCGGAGACTGCCAACCGTAGTTTGCAGATCTACGCGACGCCGTCTAATCGAACCGGAGTTGTGTTCTCAGTGGATTATCTTAGCTCCATTTCGTCGGGAAAGCCGCCTCTTCTGAAATTTGGATTTACAAACGATTGGACCCGACCGCCGGGCGTACGTCTTGAGGAAATCCTGCGCGCTGACTATCTTTTCGTCGAAGCTGACGACGGCCTTGCTTCTCCGGCTAGAATCGAAACGTTCGAACAGGAACTCCGTGCCTATAACGCTTGGTTAAGGTCCTTAAACGAGCAGCAGGGAGTGAGTTGGGTTAGAAGAAGCTCGTTGGGCGTACTCAGCATCCGAAATGCGCAACAGTTACGGGACGCTTTTCGCGAGCTGGTCGCGCGATACGAATGGCGCGACGTTTTTGTTCAAAACAATGCAGAAGTCCTTCGCAAGAATTAGCCACTGGTTGCCTTGGGCAAGCAATCGGTGCGAAACTCGCCTAAGGAGAACGTAAATTGTGAACACGAGGCAAAAAATTGCCGTGGCGGCGCTGTTGTCCCGCGCTGTTCGGAGAATAAGAACAGTTGTCGGTAAAGAGAATGTGGGCGTTTTTCGCCGCGGTGGTATCTTGTGGGAACTCGACCTCAAGGAGGGCATAGATTTCGCGATCTTTTTGCAGGGAGGATTCGAACCCGAGACGCTGCGGTATTTTCGCAGGGTTGTTCGACCCGGCTTTGTCGTGCTGGATATCGGCGGCAACATCGGCAGCCACGCCTTGCCTCTTGCACAGATGGTAGGACCGACGGGCCGCGTCTATACGTTCGAACCTACCGACTACGCATTTGGAAAGCAGCGACGCAATCTTTGCCTCAATCCAGAACTTTCCAAGCGGGTTAGGGCAGTTCAGGCGATGCTTGTGGGTGGCCCAACCCACGAGAAGCCCAGGACCATCCCCTCCAGTTGGCCTCTCGATGGCGAAACTGGAAAAGATGTCCATCCGATCCACTTAGGGAGATTCAACACGCTTGAAGGCGCGCAAGTTTTTTCTCTGGACGATTGGGTCGCTGAAGAGCGACCTGCAGCGGTTGACTTTATTAAGATTGATGTGGACGGATACGAGATTGACGTGGTCGAGGGCGCACGAGAAACGCTCTCGCGTTACAAGCCCCTGATGATGATGGAGTTTGCTCCCTACATTTTTTCCGAGAGAGGCAGGTCCTTCAAAGAGCTATTGGATGCCCTTTCGGCTCTCGGCTACAATGCGCGTACCGTGACTGGGAAGGTCCTGGCGTTGGAACCGTCTCTCGAGGCGGCAATTCCACGAGCGGGAAGTATGAATGTGATCTTGGAGGCACGATGAGTAGCGCGGATTGCAGTGACCTAAGGCAGAATAGCTGCGAAATGCATGTCGTCCCCGGCGCCTCTTACCCACATCTCCTCGTTTGCATCTCTAAGAAGCTATGAGGATTCAAGAAATCGCGCCCGGGTGCTCCGAACACCTGAGATTCTTGTCGGGTTTTTATCGAGCCGAGCCGCGGCCTTCGGTATTCGCCTCGGCCTATCGGAAGCTACTTGCACACCGATACAACCTGCTCATTCCGACGGACGCACGCGTCCTCGAGATTGGTTGCGGTGCCGGTGATCTGCTGCATCTTATTCACGCAAAAGCGAAGACCGGCATTGATTTATCACCCGAACAAGTGGCCCGGGCTAAGGCACGCTATCCGCTTCTTGACGTTCACGTCGCCAACGGGGAAACAGGACCGCTCCCCGAGGGGCCGTTCGACGTCATCATCATTTCGGACACGCTGAACTACGCCGCTGACGTTGAGGTGCTGCTGAGGCGTCTGCACGCGTGCTCGCACTCTGGCACCCGTCTGATTATCAATATCTATAACACGCTCTGGCGTCCAGTGCTCGGGGCGGCGCGGTCGCTCGGCCTGGCGGCCCGGCAGCCGGCGAGCAGTTGGCTGTCGCGCCAGGACGTCATCAACCTCTGCGCGCTTGCGGACTGGGAGGTGTTCAAGTCCTTCGGACAGATCCTGCTTCCGGTCCCCCTTGGCCCGATAAGCACATTCATCAATCGCTGGGCGGCGCCGCTTTTTGGTGGAGCTTGCCTGGCGACATTTCTGATCGCTCGCAAGCGCGACCTGCCGCGGCGCGAACCAAAGCGCGTTTCGGTCGTGATTCCTGCACGCAACGAGGCCGGCAACATTGCGCAAGCGATAGAGCGCATCCCACGGCTTGACGGGGAGACCGAACTCATCTTCATCGAGGGTCACTCCAAAGACGACACCTGGAAGGTGATCTCGGCCTTGCCGGATACATTTGCTTCTGGACGGATCCTCAAGCTGCGCCAAACCGGCAAGGGCAAGGGAAACGCGGTGAGGGAGGGATTTCGTGCGGCTACCGGGGACATCCTGATGATCCTGGACGCGGATCTCACTATGCCTCCAGAGGATCTCCCGAAGTTCGTCGAGGTGCTGGCCTCTGGCAAAGGAGATTTCGCGAATGGGGTGAGGCTGATTTACCCGATGGATGGACAGGCGATGAAGTTCGCAAATCTTTGCGCAAACAAGGCATTCAGCGTTGTCTTTTCATGGCTTCTCGGCCAACCGGTGAAGGACACCCTTTGCGGCACAAAAGTCATGTGGCGGGCGGACTACGAACGCATAGACCGCGGCAGATCCTATTTCGGTGACTTCGATCCGTTTGGCGACTTTGACCTGCTTTTCGGAGCAGATAAGCAAAACCTAAAGATTGTGGATGTGCCCATCCGCTACAAAGAGCGCTTCTATGGGGAGACCAATATCCAGCGGTGGCGCCACGGCATTATTCTCCTTGGCATGGTCGTCTTCGCTGCGAAAAGATTGAAGTTCGTGTAGCTGCTCCGATGCTCCAGGATGTAGTTCGCCAAACCGACAAGTCCGAGGTACTGGAAGGTGGACGGCAACTGCCTTGAAACGACTTTCATCGCAGCCGCAATGATTGGCATCGAGTCCGTGTAAGCCACCGGAGTCCCAACCGGAAAATTCAACTTCGAGCTATAGCCGAGAGGCAATTTCCAGGAGTCCTCTATCCTGAAGAAGACCCATCCCAGGTAGCTTTGGGGGGATCTCCCTGCAGCCACTTGATGTTCGTGGGATTGATGGCCGACGGACCAAGAACGGCACATGCCACGAGAAAGGCGAACAGCAGGCTTGCGAGCACGTATGCCGACGGCCTCAAAAGCCGCGTTATCTGTCTTAACCAATGGCCGAAGCTAACAAGCATTGGCGACATGAATCGTTAATAACGAATTGGAGGAGAATTTAATGAATCCGCAGATGGCGCAGATGCACGCAGATGGGGAGTAGGGAGCATACGCGTCTCGCGTGTGCTGTTCGGCGTTTCGCCGAACAGCGTTTTCCTGCGAGACGCCGGAAACTGCACGCGGGGACGCGTGCGCTCCTCAGCCTTCGATAGATAGAAAGGCGTATGTATTTCTTCCATCTGCCTCATCTGCGGATTGCTTTGCAAGAGCTCTAAGCGTTCCAGCCCGCTGCGCGGCTAATCGAGCCGGCGATAGACGCCGCGTTGAGACCATGCGCCGAAAGCACCTCGGCATTTTGACCGCAGTGGGGAATCGTGGTCAGCCCAAGAGGGATCCATCTTACAGCAATTTGCAGGGCGCTAAGGGTTGCCGCGATGTTCTCTCCTTGACCGCCGGAAACATAGTGGTTATCGAGCGTGATAACGCAGTGTGCGTCGGCGACGGCCTCTCGTAGCCAATCGGCGTCGATACGGTTAAGCCAGGGCAGGTTCACGAGCTTGGCCTGTTTGCCGAGCGAATGAGCAATCGAGCGGATGGCATGCCATGCTTCCGGCAGTAATACGGGACCATAGCCGAAGACGACGACCTCGTCGCCGGGTATCAGCACAACGCCACTACCAAGAGCCATTTCGTAGTCCGGTTGAAGTTCGTAGGGAATCTCCCTCGGAATGGAAACTAAGCGGAGATAGAAGCTTCCTTCGAGCCGGTTCACGCAGTAGTCGAGCGCGAGGTGCACTTCTCTCTCGCAGCACGGCTCGACGAGAACCAGGCCCGGAATTCCCCCAAGAGAAGCAATATCGCGGACGCACTGGTGGGAGTGTCCGGGACCGCTGGGCAGAAGGCCCGCAAGGGAGCCGGCATAGCCTATCTTAGTGCCCTCCGTCGCGTTATTGTAAATTTGCTCGTTCGGACGCGTGGAGAGAAAGCAGGCGAAGGAATGGACAACGGGCAGCGCGCCCTCAAGGGCCATGCCGCCAGCCTGGGAGACCATATCTTGTTCGGCAATGCCACACTCGACAAAGCGGTGGGGGAATCTCTTGCGAAATGGGACAAGTCCGCAATCCAACACGAGATCGGCGTCGAGAGCGATAAGGCGGGGATTCTTCTCAGCTTGGTCTATCAGCGCTTGCGAGTAGGCGACAACAAGCTTTTGCGGTGAGGTCGGCGCACTGGCGGCAGGCGGTCGAACTGTCTCGTAACGCATCTCGGGGATGCCTGCTTCCAAAGCCAGAGAAGCGAGCCTCTCTTGCAACTCACGCAACGCGCGTTCATAGTCGTTGGGCGAAGGCGCCCCGCTATGATAGGCATAGAGTCCGTCCTTCGGACCTTCCTCCATGAACGCAACGCCTCGACCTTTCAAAGTGTCGGCGAGTAGAATTCCCGGCTTTCCTGAGGCACTTTTCAATTTGGTAAGCCCCTCGTGCAAAGCGGCCAACTCATGTCCGCAGCAGCGCGCCGTTTCCCAGCCAAACGCTCGGAATTTGCCCTCGAGATCTCCCAGGTCGCTAACGTCCTTTACCCAGGTGTCGGATTGAATCTTATTATGATCCACAATGACGGTCAGTGCATCGAGCCCGTCGTTGGCAGCGCTTACGAGCGATTCCCAAAACTGCCCTTCCTCCAACTCGCCGTCGCCTGTGAGAACAAAGATGCGACCCGGTTTTCCGAGCAGCCGACGAGCCTTGAGCATTCCCTTTGCCTTAGAGATGCCCATTCCGAGCGGTCCCGTATTGGTGTGACAATAAGGGGTGTGGAGATCCGGATGGCCAGGCAATCCGCCAAGGCGACGCAGTCTATGAAGGAGCGGAAATTCCAATAGCTCCAAGCCAATCAACGCTGCATAGAGACCGGGAACGTCGTGTCCCTTGGACGAAAAATACACATCCTGGTATTTCCCGGCCGCGTCTTTCTCCATCTCCTCGAGCAAGAGCCATGACACGATATCGAGACTGCTAAAGCTGCTGCCAATATGCCCGGACCCAGCATAAGCGATCATGTAGAGGGTATTGATGCGGCAGATTTCCGCAAACAGGCGTGTACGAACAAATGGACGGGCTGGAAGCGATAGCACACGCCGGACTTCCTCGATAGGGACGTAGGCAAGATCTTGCATGAGGGAACGACCGGTTATAATGCCTTGGACGGATCCACGCTGAGATAGAGATCCTTCAGATTGGAGTAAACATCGAGGGCTTCTGTGCCCGGCTCGCGCGTTCCGTTCCCGGAACCCTTTACGCCGCCGAAAGGCATATGCGGTTCGCTTCCGTAGGTGCCTGCGTTGACAACGGCCACACCCGACTGGACACCCAGCGAGAACTCCATTGCACGATGAAAGTTCCTCGTATGGATGCACGCAGTCAGCCCGTACGGAGAATGGTTCGCCAATGCAAGTGCCTCGGCGAAATCCTTCACCCGATAGAGGCAAGCGATGGGGCCAAAAAGCTCGGAGGTCGAAATATCGGCATCCGGGTCCGCACCCTCTATGAGCGTTGGTGCAAGGTAAAAGCCGTTCGCGTGAGCCGGATCGTTCAGTCGGTGTCCGCCGGCGATCACGCCTGCGCCGGACGCCACAGCGCGTCCGATGGCTTGCAGCATCTTCTCGAGCTGGCGCGCGTTGATAACGGGGCCATAGTCGTCTTCATCCGCAGGCCCTACTCGAATTTTGCTTGTGGACTGAAGCAGACGCGCACGAAATTCATCATATACAGAGTCGAAAACGATAATCCGGCTTCCCGCAGCGCACCGTTGACCGGCGTTACTGAAGGCGGAAAGAAGCGTCCATCGAACCGCCTCGTCGAGATCAGCGTCGTCGCAGACGACGAGCGGGTTCTTTCCGCCTAGTTCGAGGGAAAGCTTCGCGAGGCGGTGTCCCACGGCAACGGCAACTTCGCGGCCGGCGGAGCTGGAACCTGTGAAACTGACAACACCGACGTCAGGATGGGCTACGAGAGGCGCACCTGCCTCTGGCCCGTATCCATGGACAATATTTAGCAGGCCTCCCGGCAGTCCCGCCTCCTGCGCGATTCGTCCGAATAGCGCGGCCGTCGCCGGGGTATCCTCTGCCGGCTTGAGAACGGCGGAGTTTCCACAGACGAGTGCTGGGAATACCTTCCACGCCACGTTGGCGATCGGCGTGTTGGCCGCTATGATCAGCCCAGCTACGCCGACGGGCTGGCGGACTGTCATGGCGAACTTATTTGCAACTCCACTCGTGGTCGTTCGCCCGTAGAGACGCTGGCCTTCTCCCGCGTAAAAGAAACCGAGCGATGCGGCCGCCTCGGTTTCGCCGCGGGCATTCGCGAGCGACTTGCCGGTCTCACGTGAGACGACTGCAGCGACGGCGTCACGATACTTGAGGAGACCCGTCGCGACGGAACGCAGAATCTCTCCCCTGCTCACGGCGGGAAGACCGGCCCAAGGAGGCTGCGCCTCTTTCGCCGCCGCCACAGCCTGCGCGATATCCCCAGCGCCCGAGCGAGCCACGACGGAAATTCGTCTGCCATCGTGTGGACTGACTTTGTCAAATCTCGCACCCGATGCAGCCGGAACTTCCTGGCCGGAAACAAGGTTGTTGATTTCAGAAAAAACGAGATCCATGAATCTTACATTAGACTAGCGAGTCCAGCGTGCTCTTTTCGGACGCACGCCGATCTTCGCTTGAATGATCGAACAATCCGCAGATTGCGCAGATGGACGCAGATTGAAGACCAAACGCCTGTATTCTGAGTCGCGGGCACCGATTCCAAAAACCCGTGACCCAACTCACTGTGCAGGTCATAGCGGCGCCTATCACCGCGTGAGTCTGCTTGTCCTTCTCTCCGTCTGGCGTCATGGAGAATAATCCGCAGATGACGCAGATAAACGCAGATGGAAGGGCAAAGATGCAGAGGCGGTTGTGCCCGTCCCTTGTCTCTTAGATGCAACCGGCGAAAGTGTTGCCAGATAGGATTGCTCCAACTCGCGCGCAACGAGCGCCTTGCCTTGCTTTTCATCTGCGTTCATCTGCGTCATCTGCGGATCTTTATTTGTTTTGATCTGGGAATAATCCGCAGATGACGCAGATGGACGCAGATTAAAGACCAGACGCTTGTAATCGAGTCGCAGGGCCCCGAAATTCAGGGCGCCTATCACTGCATGAGTCTGCTTGTCCTCCTCCCCATCTGCGTTAATCTGCGCCATCTGCGGATCGAGAAAACCTGTTGTTCTAGTTCTAGCGAAGCTGCGCCTCGAACCGACGACATTGAACGAACAATCCGGAGATGTCGCAGATTGACGGCACACGCCGGGGAGCATACGCGTCTCGCGTGTGCTGTTCGGCGTCTCGCCGAACTGGGTTTCCGGCGAGACGCCGGAAATTGCACGCGGGACGCATGCGCTCGCCTTTTTTTCATTTGCGTCAATCTGCGGATTCAGAAAACTTGCCTCCACGGAATGTTTACCACGCCGTCCAGCCGCCGTCGGCTGTCAGATTGGCTCCTGTTACATATGCGGAGGCGTCCGAGAGAAGGAAGATGATCGGCCCGAAGTAGTCTTCCGGCCGCGCCATGCGGCCGAGAGGCACGTGACGCACGTAGCCTTCGAGAAACTGGGGGTCCTGGTTGTTGTACACGCCGGCGAGAGTCAGTGTGTTTACTCGGACGCCGTTTCCGGCCCAGTAAGTGGCAAGATAGCGGGTGAGGTTATAGAGAGAAGATTTCGAGGCGGAATAAGCCACTGGTTTATAGAAGGCGCGGCCTTTCTGCCGGCGATATTCGTAAATACGCTGATCCGGCGACACGGCGCCGTAGATGGAACCGATGTTGACTATGCTTCCGCGTCCGGCGCGAGCCATCGCGCCGCCGAAGACTTGGCAGCAAAGAAAGGGTCCCTTCGCATTCGCGGCCATGACTCTATCCCACGATTCCTCCGGATACGTTTCGAAGGGTCCGTTTTCCTGGGCGGGACTCCCCGGAGGAGAATCAAGACCGGCGTTGTTGACGAGGCCATACGGTGGTCCCCAAATGGCTTCGAGAGAGGCCAGCGCCGCTTCGAGGGAAGCACGCAGCGTCACGTCGGCCGTGAAATAGCGCACGTTCAAATTTGCCGCAACATCTGCGGGTAAACTGGGATTTGTCGCAAGGTCGAGCAGGGCGACTCGTGCACCTTGCGCGGCCAGACATCGCGCATAAGCCAGACCAAGCTGGCCGAGTCCGCCGGTTATGACGATGACTCTGTCCTCGACGGAGAAAAGCAAACTCATCGGGCGTCCGTTTCCAAAAGGCCCGAGGAGAGGAGAAACTCGCTGAATTCGCGGACCGCCCCGTGTCCTCCGGCCTTGGTGGTGCGATGCTTTGCGAGTGGAACAACCTGCGGGTCCGCATCGGCAACCACCGCAGGAAATCCGACCGCCAGGAGAATATCAGAGTCGTTTATATCATTTCCCAGAAACGCCGTTTCTTCGAATGATATTCCCAGTTGCGTGAGAAAGCCTTCGAGCGCACGCACCTTATCGGCGCTGTCCTGCAGGCACTTCACACCGAGCTTTGCGCAGCGCGCGCTGACGACGGGGTTTTTCTCTGTCGAAACTACGACGAGTTCGAGGCCCTTGGATCGCAGTTGCTGAAGGCCCAATCCATCGGCTCGCGTGCAGCGAACCATTTCCGTGCCATCCTGTAGAACATAGACGGCATTGTCCGTAAAGACGCCGTCGAAATCGAAGGCCACGCAGCGGATCATCTCTCCGCTCTCTCCCAGTCTGCCAGGAACGATGCAATGCGCAAATCGCAAGCGCTATCGATATCCAGTCCACGCTCTTGCGGGATGATGTAGGCGCGCACCTCATCGCCGGTAAGCGATTGCGTCCGCTCAATGACGTGCGGACGGAAAGCGATGATGTTGGCTCGATAGTACGCCTTGGCGTAGTTTTGCCGAGCGATCGGGGTGACGTCCCGGCCGGATTCCGAAAAATATCCCACAAGCCGGTTCCCGCTACGGCCGGAAATGATCTTGAGAGCTTTGAGGGGATGCTGACGGGCTTCGGCGACGACGACGGCGGACTCGGCCGATGGATCGCCCGCCAGCAGATCGATGACGCCGTCGATGTCTTCCGTTCGTTGAAGGGGAACAGTTGCCATGCAGCGCACCGCGATGTCGGGTACATACCCCTCGTGCATCTCGAGCCATTGCAGGGCGTGTCGGACATACTCGAACTCCGGCGAGAGTTCCCTTGCCAGCTCGGCGGGGCGCAGAAAGGGTGTTTCGGCGTGATATTTTCGTGCGACGGCCGCGTATTCCTCGGAGTCCGTCGAGACAATGACACGGTTCACCTGACGTGAAGCGCGGGCAGTTTCGATAATGCGTCCGAGAAGCGGTTTGCCAGCGACAAGAGCGATGTTTTTGTCCTTCACGGACTTCGATCCCGATCTGGCGCCGATTATGGCTAAGACTTCCATTGCTTAGTTCCCGGCGAAGCTGCGCCTCAAGCTGGCGAGAATCATCCGCAGATGACGCAGATGGACGCCGATTGAAGACCACACATCACAGGTCCTTGGCACAAGGGCCTCTACAACTGTCGAATGCCTCGCCGGCCATGGCCGCTCCAACTCATGCGAAGTCTGCTTATTCTTTTCTCCATCTGCGATAATCTGTGTCATCTGCGGATTCCATTTCAGAAACACTTGCCTCATTTGTTATGATTTTCGCGATTGAAGGCAGGTTGCTAGTGCTAGTACAGCGCCGCGAAAAAGGGATGCATGTGGTCGAGGCTTGCGATCCTGCCCGTCGGCCCATGGATCATGCCGACGAAGGTGCTCGTCTTCTCCTCGCTCCGCGTGATCAAGCAAACGGTGCGTGTTATTTCGCGCACTTCGCTTTCTGGGAGCGTCCATCGCAAGACGGATTTCGCTTTGGCTGGCAGCCAGGGGCCCTCGTAAATAACCCGGCCATCCTCTACCAAGAGCACAGACATACGCGTGTTCCGCACGAATGGATTTACGGTCAGCGCAAAAGGCTGGAACTCGCGATCGATGCGTATGCCCGGAATGTTCTCGTAGTAGTGTCTGCCGCGCCGCGTGTGACGCGAACTTCCATAAATATAACCCGATGGGATGTGTCCCTCCATGCTGCCGTCCCTCGAAGCATAGTGTCCGTAAACTTGCAAAACGATAAAGTCGTCAGGTGGATCGAACGTGCGGCTGCCTGCGTGGAACTCGATGTAGTTCTCCAATGTGTCTAGTCCGCACTGCGCCGCCACTTCACTGGAGGAGAGCGACCAGCTTCCCGTCAACGCAATGTCCTCCTGGACAAACTTGGCGATTGGACGCAGAGGGTCCTTGCCGAAGACTCTCGCTTCGCAAAAGTACGTGACGTCCGGGTTCATGGCGATGACCATGGGTGAGAAGGTGAAGATCGAGCGCACGTCCGGCCCGTGCAGGATGATATGCGAGGAAGGAGCCCACTCGCGGAGGCGTGGCGCCGGGAGATTCGATGTCATTTCTCAATGGTGCTGCACGGTCCAAATGCCCTCTTCCAGCTTTTCCCAGGCGAACCAAACCATGATCGGGTCGCGGTTTTCAAACCAGAAAACAGACGCCGGGTCCTCGACAGGGGGTTGCGCTTGGAAAAAACTCTCGACGGGGGCCCATAGCGTTCCCATCCCTGGAATTTCCACCTCGGTGCGCAAAGTTTGACCGTTGACCGTGAGGCACGCCGGCGAACGGTAGGGCTTCTCCATCAAATTGCAGGCCATTATCCAACAACGCCTGCCGGTCAAGAAGATCGGAGATGCGTGGTAGTAACCCACGTTCTGGTTGCCACGATATTTGTCGTGGTAGTGCCAAAGAGTGCTTCCCTTCCTGTCCCGGAAGAGGCAGTAGGGACGCAGCGAACCCAGTTCCCAGAGGCGGTAGAAGTCGAGGTAAAGGCAGCCTGCAAACGGCTTCGGAATTTGGGACTTCGGAAAGAGTTGCTCGAGAGTATAGTCGCGCGATGCGCCGTTGCGCAGCGACTGATCACTCTCCGCCACAAGTTGTCCTCCCGCGTCATAAAGAAGAGCTTTGAACTCCACGCGCCGTCCGTTCGCGTTCTTGTGATCCTCAGGAAATCCCACATTGGAGAGCACAAGTACCGACTCGATGCGATCATCCGAGATGACGAAGAGTCCCGCCCGGCGCAGAGCAGTTTTTTGGCGCTCCTTCGCCTCGCGGAAGGCTTGGCGGCGCTGCCGATAAAGCCGCAACCAAAGTCGCAAGGGCAGCCGGCCGCGGCTCTTTTGCAGCCGGCCAGTTTGAAAATCGTGCAGCATGTCGCGCACCTCGATCTCGCAACTTGTGCACCGGTCACCGAATCTATAGAGTTCCTTCAACTGGCCAAAGGAGGCTTGCGGGGCGGACTCGAACATTTCGAGCAACTGCCCGCAGGTCGTCTTGCGGCATGCGCAGACGACGGTTTCCGGTGAACGACGCCGGGAATTGGGACTGGACAAATTTTGCAGCACGTCTGTTTGACGATTTCACCGCAGGAGAGATAGGGATGCAAGCCCCGGCTTCGCAACGCTCAACGCTCATCAACCATCAACCATCAACTCTCAACCAGATGAAGCCTATCCGGATTGCCTTCCTCGGAAAAAGCGCCTCTCGAGGCGGATCTCAGCGCGAGCTGAGTTATATAGTCAAATATCTGGACAAAGATTGCTTTCAACCAATGGTCCTTTTACCGGAGGGTGGCGATTTGTTGGCCGATTTTGAGAGCCGTGCTCCGACCCATGTCTATTCGGAGCAGAAAACGCCCGCGACGGACCGAACTCCAAACCGCCTCCTAAAATTGCTACGACAGAAGACGCGCACGCCGGATGGCACCCAATTATCAGATTGCGCGACGCACCAAGGCAACTGGGCCCTGAAGTGGATCAACGACTTCAAGCCAAACGTGATTGTCCGCCAGTATCATTTCTCGATACCCCATTTTGATCCAATTGAAACCCTGGATATCCCATCCGTTCAGTCAGTGCTTTTGTACGGAGCGGCATTCGCGCAACTGGGTGATGACGACGTCCGGCGGCTCATCAAACGTTCCGCGGCTTTTGTGTGTCCGGGAAAGAAGGTGCGCGACTATATCCACGGTTGCTGGGGGGTGCCCTCGGATCGCATTGCAACAATCTGCATTGGCCTCGATTTGACGATCAGAGATGAACAAATGAAACATCCCGGGCGTCTTCGGCGCGCTGACATCGGCATCGACCAGGATGCGCTGATAGTGGCCACGGCGGGTTCGTTTCATTACCTAAAAGGCGTCGACGTGTGGGTAGAGGCCGCAGCGCTCTTGCGCGCACGTTACCCCGCCAAGAAGCTGAAATTCATCTGGATCGGTGGCTCCGAAGGCCAGCGCATGCTTAGTCTATATGGGTCAGCCGTCATGAGTCTCGTCCATGAACATGGGTTAACGGCCGATGTCATTTTTACCGGCGACCAGCATTACATTTATCCTTATCTGGATGCCTGCGATATCTATGTACAACCATCGCGCGACGATCCCTTTCCCCACACCACGCTGGAGGCGATGGCGATGTGCAAACCAGTCGTTTCCTTCGCGGAAGGAGTGGCTAGGGAACCCTATGCTCAAGATGCGCTGGTGCGTGTTGACGACTTTTCAGCCGAGGCATTGGCAGACGGCGTTGCCAGGTTAATTGATGCCCCGGATCTGCGTCATAACCTGGGACAGGCTGGATTGAAAGTTATCCAAGAGCACTTCGATGTCAGCGCAAGTGTCCGCCGCTTTGAGGACGTTCTCGTCAAAACACATAAACCTGCCTGATGCAAGATACCCATCCGCAGATGACGCAGCTGGCGCAGATCAAAACAAATAAAGATCCGCAGATGACGCAGATGACCGCAGATGAAAAGCAAGGCAAGGCGCTCGTTGCGCGCGAGTTGGAGCAATCCTATCTGGCAACACTTTTCGCCGGTTGCATCTGAGAGACAAGGGACTGGCACAACCGCCTCTGCATCTTTGCCCTTCCATCTGCGTGCATCTGCGTCGTCTGCGGATTATTCTCCTCGGTTTGAGGCGCAGCTTCGCTAGAACTAGAACAACAGGTTTTCTCAATCCGCAGATGGCGCAGATTAACGCAGATGGCGAGAAGGACGAGCAGACTTATGCAGTAATA
>DATDAL010000086.1:0-12126 GCA_036525415.1 Terrimicrobiaceae bacterium
GAAACTCTCGCTGCTCACGGTGATGCAGAAGAAAGAGCGCAAGATAGCGGCGCTGATGCAGGGTCACACGCTTCCTTTCAACGCGCTCTTTGTCGTGCGCGCATGGGACAAGACGAAGCCGGGGCTGGCGGCGAAGACAAGGTGCGTCCATCGGTAGTCGGGAAATGGACGTCGAGCATTTGCATGGCGCTGAGTTGCTCGAAGACCGAGCGCGAAGTGAGCCCCGGGGCTTTGAGCCGCAGCTTGTGGCGCAGAGTAGCGTGGAGACAAAAGGCCAGGAAGGCGACGAAGATATGGGCTTCGATGCGGTCCTCGTCACGGTGGAAGATCGGTCGCAGGGAGAGATCGCCTTTGAGATTTTTGAAGGCTTCCTCGATCTGTGTAAGCAACATGTAGAGTTGCCAGATCTGGGCCGGGTCCTCTGCGCAGAGGTTGGAGCGCAGAAGGTAGCGGCCTTCGCGACGGCAGAGCTCGCGCAGTTTGTCTTTGCGCAGGCGGAAGGCGAGAGCCCCGTCTTTTGCGACCTGGACTTCCACCAGTCGCCAAGCGGCCGGGTATTGGCTTTTGGCGGCGCCAAGTTTGAGAAGCAATGTGTCGCGCGCCGGGGCCATACGCTGGAGTTCGGCCAGCCTGGCCCAGAGTTTTTTGAGCTGGCGACGGCGCATGGCGCGTTCCTTGGCCAGGCGGTCTCGTGAGCGGGCCAGCACGTAGAGTTCCCCGGTGCGTGGCAGCAGTTTAACCTCCACGCCTTCGCGAGCCAGCTGCCAGTCCAAGCCCAGGAGATCAGCCTCCAGTTTGCCCAGGCGGCCCTTGGGCGTGCCCACCAGATAATGGATGGGTGGATGGCAGGCGCGCATCTCGGCAAGGACATCCTCGGTGGGAATGCCCCGATCCATGATCCAGATGCGCCCGGCTTTGCCGTATTGGTCCTCGATCTTTTGCAGGAAGCCCCCAAGGGTGGTGTTGTCCGCGGTGTTGCCCGCCAGCACCTCGTAGGCCACCGGGGAGCCTTCGGGCGTGACGATGAGGGCGATGACAACCTGTACGCAGTCCGAACGCTTGTCGCGCGAGTAGCCGAACTGGCGCTTGTCGCCTTCGGGAAAAGGCGGGTCGCTCTCAAAATACGTGCTCGTCAGATCGTAGAGCAACACGTCGAACTTCGCCCCGAAAAGGTCTTCCCACCGCTCTCGCAAAAAACTGAAGAGCTCCCGCTTGTGTTCCAAGAGCCGATCCAAGCACCGGTAGAGGGTGTCTTTGGCCGCGACGGAGAAGTCCTCACTGAGCAAGTCGCCCATGGCCGATTGATCGAAATACACCCGATGCAGCCGCCACTCGCTGCCCGGATCCAGCAGCCGGTAAGAGCACAGCGTCTGGAGCACGTGCTCCCAGTCGGTGCCCTCGCGCGAGCAACCCAGCCGGGGTCGCCAAAACTCTTCGAGCCCCAGTTCTTTCCACAGTTCAGTGAACAACCAGCAAGCGCCCCACTGCCGCGGGCGGTGCAGCTCAAAGTCCCTGAGCCGCACCTGCACCCCATCGGGCGCGGCCTCAGGCAGCGGGCGCTCGGCGGCGAAAAGCTTGATCTGCTCCAAAGCACCGCGATCTTCGTCGAAAACCTCAATCGCCCGAATCCACTGCGTGCGCTGGCTGTCGTTGATCTCCCCCAAGTAAAGCACCGTTTGCTGCACGATGCGCTCGCCCCGGCAACGCCGGTTCTCAACTATCGACCAGTAAGTGTGCTCCTTGCCGTCTTTCCACCGTCGTGTGCTTCGTAAAGACATGACGGCGACTCATCATAGGCAAATCTTTCCACCTGTGAAGAGACTGGGCCTTCACTACACGCACTTCTGAAACCTACCCCTTGTGTTTATGCGCCTTCCCGGGCCACAGACCCCCGAAAATAGACCAAAATCGGCCTTGCTCGCTTGGCTCCCCCTGTCACCACTCGAGACAGCTCGCCAAGCCCGAAGACTTTGCTCCCATCACGCTTGATGATGTCGCCGCTGCGCTGCGCTTGGCGGCCACATCGCTTTCGCGCGCGATGCGCGACCCAGTTTGAGCTACAATCTGCGGCGAGTTTTTCGCTCTGACGCATCGAGGTAATCGCGCAGTGCGTCGGGATCGAGAAAGGACGCGACCTGCTCTGCCATCGCCTTCTCAACCTCGTGCCGCGGAAACTCCGGTGTCAGCTCGGCGAACGGAATCGTTCGCGTTCCGACGAGGCGATTGTCCTCGCCCCTCGTAGATGCCCGTGTTGAGCACGCCGCTGGATTTTATGGAAACGAACAGCCTACGGGGACGAACTGAAGACTCACAGCATCCGCGTTCTCACCGCGAATGACATGAACCTTCAGACCGAAGGAAATTAGCAGATCAACAATTTCTTCCCGAGTCATCGTGTGGAATTTTCGGAGGGATATCTGGGTATGTGACTGGTGAAAAGGCCGCCTTCCGCGAAACACACATCGTCGCAAAGACTTTGCCCTTGTCCGCTTCGTCGCCGCTAGCGGCGCAGAAGTCGCTCCCAAAGCCAAAGACTTTGCGCTCCCGATACGCTAGATGCAGTCATCGCGCGCTGTCTTCCTTCGCCTCCGCTGCGCAAGCTCCGCTGCGCGCTCATGGCGTTTGCAGCGATTCGATCTTTTGGACGAGCACCACGACGGGTTCGCGGAAGGCGAGGATGAGGCTTCCGATCACGATCAGCGTGGCGCACAACGCCAGCCAGGACCATGATTCACGGAGCCGGACGAAAGCGCGCGTGCGGAAGTTGTATGCGCGGCGTGCTTGAGCACACCGTCCCTCCACTTTCCGTCGAACATGACAATGTCGTCGGGCGCGAGGTTGGCCGCGGCGTATCGACCCTTTACCCGAATGATGAACTCATCGCCCTGTGCCTGATCCCGCACCCGGAAGTAGCGGACCGGAACGCCGTTTGCCTCACTGCGGCGCAACGGATTCAGCATCGCGGAAAGATGCACTAGCGAGAAAAGATTCGCGGGCGTGATGAATCGAAGCAGAACCAGGAAGACGATCAGCGCGAGAAGGGCGGAAAACCCTCCGGCTTTCACGAGGAGCCAGTAGACGAGAAAGGGCGAGATGACGAGCAAGCAGAACCAGAGGCAACGGGTCAGGACGCGGCAGACATCGAGATCGGCATCCTCTTGAAACATTTGCTCTGCCGCGATGACCCGGCCGGTCACGCTCGCGGCAGACGGGAGAAGAATCCTCTTGAGAACGCCGAGTTTGTTGTCAGCCGCAGGCGGGGTCGTTGCGACCACGGGCGCTCCGCCGCGCCAGGCCGGTAGTTGTGGCGTGTCTCTATTCGCGAGTCTTGGACGTTCGCCGTCACCGGCTCGCCGAGTCTGTTCGTCCGAACGCGGAGGCGCGAGCCGGAGACCGCAGGCCGGGCACGAAGCGACGGTCCCTTGGTAGCGAGCTGCGCATGATGGACAACGACTCATGAAGGTATCGGCTCCATAGCCACTTCTCTTCCGAACAGAGACGGTGGCTCCTGCACTCGGATTGCCGGCTCCTCCGGGGCCAGAGAGGTCGCCGATTCAGTACCCAAATGCGGGACCGAAGGAGGCAGCGGCTTCTCTTGCTCCATCCCGAGTCCCTCGACACCATCGGACCCGCAGATGGAGCAATTTTCGCGCCTCGCGAAGCACATACTCGTCACGCTGTTTCGGAGAAGGTCGCAGTTCAACCATGTCGGACTTTCGCCGAATCCAGTGACCAGACGCATCGCCACGTCACTGGCCCACCCGGCCATGATCGCGTTGATCGTGACGACGGACCCCGGCGTCTCTTTCGTCCCACGGACATAGCCGACTCTCTCCCTCACTGTGGTCAGGCTCGCATCCTCAATCGCGGCAGTGTTCAGGCCCTGGCAGACGAGACACGGACCGCCGGGAACATAGACACTCACCTGGCCACCCATCGCAGACACTGAGCGAGTGCCACTCTTCAAGATGATCCCTGATCCAATGTCGACCACGGGCTTCAGGTAGCGGGCTGCGAGGACCTGAATCGACAGGCGGGCTGCGTCGGAGTCCACACCGGAGATGATCAAATCTGACTCTGCCAATGCGCACTGCGCTCCGGGTCTTCAACGCGAGTCGGCAGACATTGAATGTCAGCTTCCGGGTCCAGGTCGCGGATGAAGCTGGCGGCAAGATCGACTTTCACTTTTCCCACATCGCAGGCCCGATACGGGAGACGATTCAAATTTGTAGCCTCCAGCAGATCGTGGTCGATCAGCATGTAGCGGCGAAATCCGAGCCCGCGAAGATTCTTCACGACCTCAGCGCCAACTCCTCCCAAGCCACAGATCGCAACCCGCGTGCGTTGAACCTTGGATTGGCCGGCTTCACCCAGCCACCTGATATTGCGGTCGAGGTGCCCCGCAGGAGACGGGGCAGCGGCGCTGTCTTCGTTTGGAAGATAACGGATTCCGGTCGCGCCTACGATCCTGATGGCTCTGATCTTCGACACAAGAGCAGCGCCGAGATGGTGAACCTCCGCCTCGAATCCTTCCTCCTCTTTGCCCAACACGATGCGCAGGAAGAGGCAATCACGCTGAACGTCGGCGGTGCGGAGATAGTTTTTTAGGCTTCTGACGTGGCCTCCAAGAAAGGCATGGTCGCCGCCGCTGAATCGTCCCACTCCCGAGAACGGATGACTATGCGCGTGGCAAAAAACAGGCGCAGAACTTTGCGAAAAGACTCCGAAGTTATCAAGAACAGTTAGCGTATCCGGTTCGATGATAACAGGACTCTGGCGCCGGCAACGATCATCCTGAACCGGCATCACCCGATGCACGAAAAATTCGGGGAATCCGCCCGTCGTTGATCGTCCGACTAGCAGAAACGCTACCCGTTCCAGCGCATCTTGCTGGAGCAGATGTTGGCGGAGAAGGCTCCAGTCCTTCTCGGAAATGGTCAGGCGCCCATCGCACGACTGTGGCACAGTGTCTTTCATCGAGGTGACGAGGTTCCGTTTCAGTGCTGATGCGGATACTTCCATGGGTCCGAAAGGAAGAGAACCAGCGCGTCCAGGTAAGTCAGAAAGCTGTTCGTCGGCTTCCAGGAAGTGAACTCGATGCACATGTAGCGCCAGTCTTTCTCCCGCGCCTTCGGTGCGGTGAAACTTCTTCGCCTCATCGAAGTAGTGCGGAGGTTCCACCCACCTTCCCCCGTGAAGGCATCTCAGGCCGGGGTTCACGTAGGATTCCTTGAGCGGAACTCCATAGCCGTAGCCCTTGGGCACCACAAGCATCACATTCGTGTGATCGTGTTGACGTCCGCCCGCCACGACGCGGCAGTTTGCCGGCAACTGCACTGCTTCGATAACCACGAATCGCAAATCGGCAGTCCAGTTCACCGGTCTCTGGACGCCTTGGAGGATTTGAAGCTCGTTGTTGACCCGGCGGACGTTGATATGGTCGAGATGGCCGGCGGCTGTGAATCTGGCCACACTTCCGATTTGCTGCCCCTCCCGGATAGGCATCGCTTCATTATTGGTAATGATCTTGTTTCCATCGCCTGTAATCGCATACGGCTCCTCATCGGCGGGGATCGGCGCTATCTGTTCCAGTTCTGACCGAGTCAATCCCTCGTTCCCTGCCTTCGCCTGCATCCACGCAGGGATCGTGAATGTGTCACCGTTATAGTTGATGGTGGTGGGGCTATTCGAGGGCGTGCTCATGGGGCTGAAAAGCGACATCCCTGCCAAACTTCAGAGTTTTGTGCTAGTGAAGTGACCGGCCGGCATGGCGCTCCGCTGAGCGATCGACTACCGCTACTGCCCGACCGAGAGTTTGCCTCGCCCGCCCCATTCGGGGCTGGAAGCTCTGCTCAAACGCCGCCGCGCCGCGCAAAGACTTTGGCCTTGCTCGCGCTCGCTCCCCCCATGTCGCCCACTGGGAGCCGCACTCGCCAAGCCCAAAGACTTTGCTCCACCGCCCCACCCGTGATGATGTCGCCGCTCCGGAGCTTCGCGGCCACATCGGTGCGCCCATGACCGTCGTTATATCCACTGCCGCCTACGCGGCGTAAAAGCAGGCTCCCGTAGCGCCTTCCTTATGCGGCTCCGCCGGGGAGACTGTGCCGCAGTCGGCAGACGCGACGCCCGCAGCACAGACTCCCGAGTTTGTGGGACTCTCTCATCTGCGCATAACCTGTCATGCAATCCCACGAACACACCGACGGCGACGAGCGAGAGGCAATGGACGAGCTCGCGCGGCACATGCGGGCGGTGAAAGAACGTCGCGATTCTGTCACTGACGAGGAGCTGCGAGCCGCGCTGGCGACGATTACCGAGGCACTGACGCATCACTGGAGCACCGGCGGCGGCACGCGGTTGCGACGCTTCATCTGGTCGCTTTGGAATGACTGGCACCTTGTCAATCTCTACCATCTTTGCTCGGGGCTTGATTTACACGTTGGGCGACGCAGTGCACGTTCTCTTCCGTGCGCAAATGGTGGGAGTGCTGACCGAAGACCACAAACCGCCGTGCTCAAGAAATCCGGCGAGTTCGCGCGCGATGGTAGGAGGCGCGTGCTGAGACGCCGGAAGATGAGGATGTCCTCTATCCTCCGCTGGCGCTCGCGACCGAAGATTGCCCCTGATTAATGCAGGTGTTTTCGCCTGCTGTCAGGCTCTTTCCGCGGACTGCCGAAATCATCACGGTACGGTCTGCTCCAACTCTGCGGCCTCGAAACGCGCCTGCTCGGCGCGCCGCTCAGCGGCCACGCGCCTTGCAAGCTGCTCGGCTGAGCGCGCGAGGCGAGACAGATGATCGATGCGGAAAAGAAAAAGTTGTGGCGACTCCTCTCCGAAAACGTCGACTGGAGCAAGGTTCGGCTTTTGGAGAATTCCCTCGACGCCGCGCGACGTGGCCGCCATTGAACTTCCACGGGAGGCGATCCGTTACGCGCCCTGCTTGCCTTGCCCATTCAAGGATTTCTGCCTTGCCGCTTTCAGTCGCGCCGCCTGCGCGTAAGCGTCCTTCGAGGAACGCTTTGGCTGAAGCAAGCGCAGCGTCCGAGCTTCCTCGGGTGTCGCCAGCCTGATTTGGGAAGAGTCTTTGATCGAGTTCAATAGAATCCCTGCTATTAACCACTCTCCTGTCTTTTCAAGTCGCCTGTGCGACTACCTCCATCTTGTGGCAAGAGCTGAGAACTGCTCTGGGGCGCGCGTCCATGTCTGCCATATCCCTAAGTCCTCTCGCTACCGCCTCAGCATTCCAGGAAGCACAATTGCTTGCTCGGACGCAGCATTCGGCCTAGCGCCACGATTCCTTGGTGAGGCTGACATTGTCCCCGCGGAGACGCTTGGGCAAATCCGAAAATGCCCTGTCCAGATTGGCAGCGTTCCATCAAGAACCCTGCGGATGCGAATGACTTTCCGCGTGGCGACCGCTTCGTTGGCGCGCCCACATAATCCAGTCTTAAGCGACTTAGCGTGAACGCCATGTGTTTGCCGCGGCTTAGGGCGGGTGTTCGTTCCTCGTCCGTCATCTCTGGCGCGGTTCGGAGCAGTTTCAAAAATCTGCGCAATCTTATGGGCTGGGACCGTATTTGTCTCACCCCCAATATTGCATATGGCGAAGTCGAGTATTGAACTCACACGAACCTCCCGATCGACTCCATGAAGAGAGGAACTGGCGGAAATCTGATCTACTCTCCGACGGATTTGATCCGGTTCATGCAGTCGCCGTTCGCGGTGTGGATGGACAGATTTCACTTGGAGCGGCCCGACGAGCTGGCACCTGACGAGGAAGATGCACAAAAACAGCTGATTGCCGGAGAGGGTGACAAACACGAGCAGGCGTACCTAGATCGACTGCTGTCGGACGGCGTTACATTGGTCGAGATCGACAAGAAGAAAGATTTCGCGTCGGCTGCGGCTGATACGGTTGCTGGAATTCGATCCAAGACACCGGTCATCTACCAAGCGGCCCTGCAGGCGGGGAACTTTGCAGGTTTCGCGGACTTTCTGGTCCTTGACCAGCATGGCGAATACGAGATCCGGGACACGAAACTCGGGCGATCCCCCAAGCCTTATTACTTGATGCAGCTTTGCTGCTATGCGCAGCTGCTCGCGGAAATAACCGGCACTATTTCTGCGGCGGTAAGTGTCGTGATGGTCTCGGGACGTGAGCGGTTGCGGATCACCGGAGAGCCGATCGAGTTGCGGCAGTTTCGGACTGCTGACTATTGGTTCTACTACCTCCGCCTGAAGGAAGCGTTCGTGGAATTGATGGCGGACTTCAAGCCGGATATGACGTTGCGACCAATTCCGGGCGCTCGTTCGGATCACGGTCGGTGGCAATCTTGTGCAGATAAATGGTTTGAGGAGACGGATCACCTGAGCCGAGTCGCGAAGATCACCGTAGGTCAGATCAAGAAGCTGGAGTCAGCCGGGATTTGCACGCTCGCCGCGCTGGCAAATTCGGGCAATGATGCGGTGGCTCGCCTGAGCGACGAAACCAGGATGAAGCTCGTTCAACAGGCGCGCATTCAGATGACCACTCGTGATCTCAGGGTCGCCGACCCGGATGCGCCGCCAGCATTCGAGGTTCTGCCGTATCGCACTAGAGAAGCGAGGGGCTTGACTGCCCTTCCTCCTGCTGATCCTGCAGACGTTTATTTCGACATGGAAGGATATCCACTAGTCGTCGGAGGGCTCGAATACCTTTTCGGCGCTTGCTATCATGAAGGAGGCGATTTGTTCTTCCGCGATTGGTGGGCGCATAGTCGGACAGAAGAAAAGGCGGCTTTCGAGAGTTTTGTGGATTGGGTCTTCGCCCGCTGGCGGAAAAACCCGCGAATGCACATTTATCACTATGCTGCCTACGAAGCGTCTGCGATTCGTCGGCTCAGCACCGGACATGCAACGCGGGAAGAGGAGGTTGACCATTTGCTTCGGAACCGTGTGTTCGTGGACCTTTATCAGATTGTGCGTCAAGGCATCCTCCTCGGTGAGGACAGCTACTCTATCAAAAAAGTTGAATTGTTGTACCGTCATGGGCGTCAGGGTGACGTGGCCACAGCCGGCGATTCCATCGTTGAGTATGCAAATTGGATCGCGAGCGACGAATCAGGCGATCCACTGCACTCTCCGATTCTCAAGGCGATCCGCGACTACAACGAGGACGACTGTCGTTCGACGGCCGAGCTGGCAAACTGGCTCAGGAGCCTACAGCGGGAACATGGTATTGAGGTGGTCATCCCGGCCACTTCGGTGAACGGCGGCGATAACGCCGAAGAGGGAACCGATCCCGTCGATCCGGTCAAGCAAGAGTTGCTTGCAGCAGCCTACGACGGCTCCGGAAATCTTGTCAGGCCGGATTTGGAAACGTTGGCATTCCTCCTGGACTTCCATCGAAGAGAAGACAAGCCGATGTGGTGGCGAAAATTTGATCGCCTCGCCGCTCCTTTGGAGGAACTTGCTGGTGACATCGCCTGCCTCTCGTGGGTGCAGGCCACGGGTGCCGCTCATCAGGAAAAGCAATCCCTGGTGCAAACCTATGTTTTCTCTCCAGACGAGGAGACAAAGCTCACGGCTGATCCAAAGGCAAAGGTAATGTTCACGCACGAGCCGAATTCCAAATTCTGCCTGGTTCGTTTCGATGATGCGTCCGGTGAACTCGATCTTAAAATCGGTACAAAGACGCTCGCCGAATTTTTCGGTGGCCGATTCCCGGAATGCGGCGCGCTCATCCCAGACGAGTTCGTTTCCCCCAAGCCGATCCCTGCCGCAATTCGACGAGCTGCGCAATTGTACCAGGCCGGAAATCATCCGTTACTGGAGCATTTCCTCGAGCGAAAACCGCCGCTCCCAAACGGAGGTCCCCTGGTGAACGCGGGGGAAAGTCCCGCGGACGCGGCTGTCCGCATTTCGGCCCTGATGGACTGTTCCGTCTTGTGCGTCCAAGGGCCTCCTGGCACGGGAAAGACCTCCACGGGTTCCCATGTGATCGCTTCTTTGCTTCGTGCCGGAAAACGCGTTGGAGTGACATCGAACAGCCACAAAGCCATTTTGAATCTTGTTCGAAACGTTGGAAAAGTTCTCGGAAGCGAACAATCGCTTACCGGCATCAAGATTGGCGGTGACGCTCACGATGCCATTTTCACGGAATTTCCCGGTTTACAACTCGCAACGGCAAGAGATGCGCTCGATGTCTATCGGCAATCGGGCGGTTTGGTTGCCGGAACCGCATGGCTTTTCAGCCGAGAGGAATGGGATGGCGAGTTGGATTACCTCATCGTCGATGAGGCGGGCCAGGTGTCGTTAGCCAATCTGGTCGGCGTGTCGCTTGCGGCAAGAAATCTCATTCTTCTTGGGGACCAGATGCAACTTGAGCAACCGATTCAAGGCACCCATCCCGGTGAGACAGGCACGTCGGCACTTCAATACCATCTGCAGGACCATGCGACCGTTCCGCCCGAACTCGGGATATTTCTGGATCGCTCCTTCCGGATGCATCCTGATGTCTGCCGGTTCATTTCCGACACCGTTTACGAGGGCCGACTGACTTCGGTTCCCGAAGCCGCGCTACAGCGCATCGTGAATCCAACGGGACGATTGATTCAGAAGGAGGCGGGCATACAGTTCATTCCGGTGGAGCACGACGGGAACGTGCAAGCCAGCGACGAGGAGATCGAACACGTATTGTCCATCTTCTCGGAGCTCTTGGGATGTGAGTTCCGGGATTCCAAAGGGCACGAGCGCCCCCTCTCACTGCAGGACTTTCTCTTCATCTCGCCCTATAACCTCCAGGTGAACCGCCTGCGGGCGCGACTTCCAGATGGCGCCCGCGTCGGCTCGGTGGACAAGTTCCAGGGACAGGAGGCACCTGTCACCATTTTCTCACTGGGATCGAGCTTCGGCGAGTATGGTTCACGAGGTCTGTCGTTCTTACTCGACCGGAACCGGATTAACGTCGCCATCTCGCGTGCACAATGCCTGGCGGTAGTGGTTGGCGATCCTCGCATCGTTCACACCGATGCTTCTTCCATTGAAGAGATGGGATTGATTAATCTCTACTGCCGCCTGGTAGGACGAGACGCCTGCTGATCGAATCCGTTCACCAGATTGCTCCCGGCGAAATAGTTTACGGATCGGCAAGAAGTGCGCGGGGTGGGACATTGGCGCCTTGCTCGTCGAACGAGGTGACGACTTTCCGCTCGCTCATGTGCAACAGTCAGCGTTCCCAGACCGACTGAGAAGCGCTTGATGCAAGCGGCTTATTTCGTGGTGAGCGTTAAGCGTTGGGTTTGGAAACGCCCTTTCAAGTGCGGCCATTTCCCGTTTGGCTTACTTGCCAACCACCGGGAAAGGTTTACCTCGCCTCCGTCATTCGCAGATTCCCTTAATCAGGCTCTGGACTGTTTGCTGACCGATGAGGTCTTGAATATATCCCTCAGCTCCATCGTAACGAAGTGCTAGTTGCTCTTCTCGGAACACTTGACGATACCTATGTGCTGGAGAGTTGAATCCCGAGCCTTGGGAAGGATCGTCGTGCGGGGACAAAACGACGGTCATTCTGGAATTAGGTCTTATCGCTCGGCGTAAAAGCGTACGAAAGTGATAGTCCGCTTCGGGTAACGAATACCCGATGATCACAATATTATCGGCCTCTCGAAGTTCAACATACGCGTTATGCCACGCTGTTTGAATATGTGGCAAGTCGAACACTTTTGAATAAGTTGGTGTAATAATGTATGGCTCTAAAATCGCAGGTTGACTATCCTCGCGTTGGTCCCACGTCCTTTCGATGAATGGGCTCCGCCGACGCTTAACATATATATCGAACGATGATTCGTTCATTCCGAGGCCAGTGTAAATATGATTGGAACTTGGACATCGCAACCAACTTGCCGACCCATGCATCTTAACAATTTTTAGATTGAAGATGCCCGCCGCCTTTTGCTTTGTCGATGGAATGTGCGGCGACCCCGGCAACGGCGACGTATATACACACACTCTTGTCCAAAACAGCGATTTGAGAAGTTGAACGAGGAACCCCGCTGGAGAGAAGATGGAGGTGATGAAAAACCAAAATTTCTCACAGGAGGCTCCCCGTCATGGTTCAGTTTAGCAGTATCTTCAGCCAGTTGTTGA
>DATDAL010000087.1:0-21549 GCA_036525415.1 Terrimicrobiaceae bacterium
GCTAAGATATAAACCGTAGTCGCCCTCGCGAATGTAGAGGGTCAAATCGAACTTGGACTTCAGACCCTCCTTGAGGCACCTCTCGGCCACCAACCCCGAGAGCCTGACAGGCTCGTCCTCAAAGCTTAGAAAATTCAGGAACGCTTGGAAGAGCGGGGTTTGATTCAGGCTTCTCTCGGGATGAAGCTCCTGGACCAGCCTCTCGAAGGGTACGTCCGCATGCGCATAGGCATCCAGAGTGACCTTCTGCACGCGGCGCAAGAGTTCACGAAACGACGGACCGCCCGACAGATCGGTGCGCAGCACCAGTGTATCCAGGAAAAACCCGATCAGATCCTCAAGCTCGAGATGGTTGCGGTTGACCGCCGGGATGCCCACCGAGATGTCCTGCTCTCCGCTGTAGCGGGACAGAAGAATCTGGAATGCCGCGAGCAAGGTCATGAAAAGCGTCGCATTCTCCTGGCGACTAAGTTCCTTGAGCTTGGAAGTGCTTTCCGGCGGCAAGATTACGAAATGACGCGCCCCCGCAAAGGTCGGCCGCAACGGACGGGGCAAGTCGGTTGGTAGTGCCAGGGCGGGCGCATCAGAAAGTTGGTTCTTCCAATACGCGAGCTGACGCTCCAGCTCTTCGCCTTCCAGCCGCTCCCTCTGCCAAAGAGCGTAGTCCGGATATTGGACTTCGAGTGGCTTAAGAGGGTTGCCTTCTCCTCCCCGGAGAAAGGCCTCGTAGAGGGCCGACAAATCCCGGTTGAAGACGGCAATTGACCAGCCATCAAAAATGATGTGATGAAAGGTGGACAGCAGGACATGTTCACGCTCGTCAAGCTTGAGCAGCCTTATGCGCAGCAAAGACCCCCTGCCAAGATCGAAAGGCTTTTGCGCTTCCGCGCGCAAGGCCGCGCCCGTCTCGCGTTCCCGTTCTGCGGGGTCCAGTTCGCTCAGATCTTCGATGACAACGGGGAGGTGCACAACCGGCTCGATCACCTGTAGCGGTTCACCATCCTCTTCGATAAAGCGCGTGCGCAGACTCTCATGACGCTCGATCACCGCATCGACCGCCCGCTCGAGCGCCGTGAAGTCGAGTTGACCCTTTAAACGTAAAGCCTCTCGAATATTATATTCGGCGCTCGAACCCTCGAGCTTGTCCAGAAACCAAAGCCTCTGCTGCGCGTAGGAAAGCGGCAGGCGTTCCGGGCGCTCTTGGAGCAGCGCAGGACCTCGCAGGCGTTTCTGCGTGACCGTTGATGTCTGGGCCGCAGAGCTCTTCTCCCGCAACTTCTGCTGCAGAAGGGCCCGTTTTGCTGGCGAAAGGGCGGCAATTCTCTTGCTGACATCATCCATATAGGAAAATCCGCTAACGAGCGTTCCTAAGGGGGCTCACTCCGCGCACTCCTGAGTCTTCTCCGCGAGGATATAGGCCGCCTTCCTAATCCCATCAAACTGCCCTTCGGCCGAGAAGCCATAGGTGGCCTCTTGCCCGGCATAAAAGCTCCACACGTAACCGATCGCGTTGGCCTCCAAGACAAAGAGCTTCCCGGAAGGCACTTCACGGACGATATCGAACCCAAGCAGCGGGATTTCAGGAAACGCAGAGTGTGCTCCTTCGCCAAACCGGATGATATCCTCTTCGTAGTTGAGTTCCACCTTAGAGTTCAGGCTGTTTGCAACGATTGAGCGGCCACTGAACACGGAGTCTTCAGGACTCGTCCATGCGGGGCGATCATCGCGGACTTCATATCTCTTCGAGTACAGTACCTTCCCGAACAAAGTGTTCACGCGGTAACACACCGGCCGCGGTCCTGTATAAATAAAGCGCTGAAGAATAAACGAGGAAGACGTTCCGGTAGAACGAGTCATAACCTGCTTCCATTTCACTCGGCCCTTGCGCACGATTTTGACCTCCGCTCCACGTCCGCCGTGGTCGGGCTTCTTCACAAGATAATCGTCGAACTCGGACAAATCAGGCGAATTATCTTCGCTAAGCAGAGTCCACTTTGGAATAGGAATTCCTGTCTTCTCGAGGGCGACGTATTCTTCACTTTTGCTGAATGGGTACCCGCAGAAGATTCGTCCGGAAATCGCTGGTCGATGTCTAATGAGAGCGGGAGAAAAGATAAGCGTCGGATTCTTCGGAAGGGATACGTCCATCGGAGTCCGGTCACTGATGACGAGCGCACTAATCGTGGGATCGAATTCACGAACATAACGCGCGAGGTCCTCGAAGCCTTTTCTTTCAAAGCGCTCGTTGATTACAATCACAAGATTGCATTGCCGTGCGCCAAAGAACCTCGACGAGGTCTTAGGACAGGCAAACTCAGCGCTGACCGAATGATCGGTTTCCGCGGAGGGAGGACGGCCACCGCCTTCATTGTCAATTTCGATGAGTTGGCGCTCGGCAGCTTCTTCCGGGAGCGATTCCAGCTCTTTAAGCAGTTGCTCAACGTCCTTACAAGCAATTGATGCCCCCTGACGTTCCGCAAGCTGCAGCGCGAGACGCTCGATCGTCGTGTTTTCGAATATTGCGCGCAAGGGAAGTTCTAAGCCGAATTCTTTGCGTAACTGTGAAACGAGGCGCGTCGCAATGAGCGAATGCCCTCCCAACGCAAAGAAATCGTCGTGGACACCGACTTTTTCGAGTTTGAGCAGATCGCTCCAAATCTTGGCCAAGGTCCGTTCTGTAGGATCGCGAGGTGGCACATAACGCTCAACCGGCCGCAGGTGCGCGGTGTCAAGCACCGGCAAGGCTTTGCGGTCGAGTTTTCCATTGGGGGTCAACGGAAGCTTCTCGAGGGTTACGAACCCTGCCGGCATCATGTAGTCGGGCAGCTTTTGCTTGAGGAAGTCGCGCAGGGCGACAACACTCCACTGTGCGCGCCCTGGATCTTGCACCAGGTACGCAACCAGGCACTTTTCCTTGTTGGCATCTTCTCGTGCGACGACGGCACATTCTCGCATTCCGGGATATTGTGCGAGGATCGCTGCGACTTCAGCTGGCTCAACCCGGTTGCCGCGAATTTTGACCTGATCGTCCAACCGGCCCGAAATGAGGAGCAAGGCATCGTTGCTATAGGTGCCGCAGTCACCGGTACGATAAATTACATCGCGCGGGTCGTCTCGAAAGGGATTGGGTGCGAAGCCTGTCCGGCCTTCTTGAGTCCCATTGATGTAACCAAGAGTCCGGAAAGGAGTTCGAATCACTATCTCGCCCGGCTCGCCTATTCCGCAAAGCTGATCGGCACGGTTGATAACCAGCGCCTGGGTATCGGGGAGAGGTTTGCCGATAGGCTGCACGCCGGGGACCGGATCGCTCGGTACGCGATAGGCACATTTTGCCAGGGTCGTTTCCGTGGGCCCATACAGGTTGAGGAGCCCGTGCGCTGTCCCCATCTTCTCGCGCCAGCGGCCCACGAGCGTGTCGGTCAACGGCTCTCCTGCCATAAGCACCCATCGGAGGTCTGGCAATCCTGCACGTGATTCGAGACTGTCGAGCCACGCTGCCGCCAGCGAGGGGACGGTATGGAGGATCGTGATTCGCTCGCGCCTCACCCAGGAAATGACATCCTCTCCATGTGGAACCGAGGCAGTGTCAGGCAGGCACAGCGTCGCGCCGGCGCTAAGTGGCAAGAAAATGTCCCGCATGACAACATCGAACGAGAGTCCGGTGAGTTGGGCGACACGGTCGGCGGGCGCAATGGACAATGTTTGCTGTTCCCATTGAAGGAAGTGGCTAAGTGCTTTGTGTGTCCCAAGAATTCCCTTCGGCACGCCGGTCGTTCCGGAGGTGAAGAAGACATAGGCGGAATCCTCGGGATTGGCAGCCGCGGATCGCGATCCTTCAGGCGTTTGGCTCGCGTCCAAAGGGAAACCTTGACGAGAGATTCTGGTGATCGGCAGCGATTGAAAAGCTTTGCTCCAATCCTCGGGGGCTCCATTTGAGTCGACGACGGACAGCCAGTGCCTACCCGAAGCAGCCTGCAGCATGAAATCTCGCCTGGCCGAGGGCAGGGAGGAATCAAACATTAGCAGGACGCCGCGTGCAAGGAGCACTCCCATTATCCCGGAGATCAGGCCGAAGGAACGCTGCCCGCTGACAGCTACGACGTCTCCGGGTTGGACTCCACGGACCGCCAACAACGCGGCGATCTCCTTGGCCGACTTTGCCATTTCTTGATAAGTCCATTCCCGGCCTTCTTGGCGAAGCGCGATTTGGCCGGGGTTGGCTTCCGCGTTTGCCAGGAACCGGTAAGTGACCGGGACTTGCGACGGCTCGGGAAGCGACATCGTTGGATCGGGCAGCAGCGGTCGCGCCCTTTCGGTGACCAGCGAGTAGGATTGTATGGACCGGTTCGGGTCTTCGGCGACCTGTGCTACCAGATGCTCAAACTGATCCAAGAGATTTGCTATCCGCTCTGAGGAAAAGAGCGAGCTTTGGTAGACCAGCTTCAGAGCGATGTTCTCTGGCGTGTCTTTGACGTAAAGGGTCATCGGAAACTTAGCCAACACATGTCCCATCTGGATGAACTCGGCCGACAGTCCGGGAATGCGTAGCGGCGGCACCTGAAAGGTCGTGAAGTAATTAAAGAAGACTTCAAAGAGCGGATGCCTGTTCAGGGTACGCTCGGGATTGATGACCTCGACCAGTTTCTCGAAAGGCGCCTCTTGATGCGCATAGGCGTCAAGGGCAGTCTTGCGGACCCGGCCTAGCAACTCGCGAAACGTTGGATTGCCACTGAAATTCGTGCGTAGCACAAGCGTGTTCACGAAGAAACCGATCAGTAGCTCGGTTTCGACGTTGTTCCGTCCGGCGACCGGAGAACCCACGGCGATGTCGTCCTGCCCGGCGAGGCGATGCAACAGGAGCTTGAAGATAGCAAGCAAAAGCATCGCCATGGTGGCTCCCTCTCCGTTACTTAGGCTTCGGAGCTTCTCGCAGAGCGGTCCCGGCAGTGCGATTCTCTGAATTTCTCCGTCGAAGACTTGACGGGCAGGTCGTGGTCGGTCGTTGGGCAGCTCCAGCGCCGGAATCTCGGACAGCTGGCCTCGCCAATACGTCAGGAGCCTTTCGAGCTCTTCGCCCTGCAGATAGCGTCGCTGCCATACTGCGTAGTCCGGATATTGCAGTGGCAAAGGTTTGAGCGGAGTCTCGTGTCCGGCGCAAAAAGCCTCATAGAGAATTCCGAGTTCCTCGTTGAATACGCCGATTGACCATCCGTCGGAGATGATGTGATGGAAGACCGCAAGGAGGATGTGGTCACGTTCTCCGAGCTTGAAGAGCCTGGTTCGGAGCAGAGGTGCGGTGTCCAAATTGAAGGGCTTCTGTGATTCCCTGCAGAGCACCTCGTTGACTGCTCGTTCCTTCGTCCGATCGTCTAGATCGCTTAGATCCTCGAAGGCCATGGAGAGGGGCAACTCGGGTTCGATGACTTGGAAAGGCTCGCCGTCCACTTCGTCAAATCGCGTACGCAGGCTTTCGTGACGATCCACCAGTGCCTGAAGCGCTTGCCCAAGCGCATGCCGGTCCAAGTCGCCTTCGAGGTGCATGGCCTCACTCAGGATGTACTCAGCGCTTGAGCCTTCGAGACGATTTAGAAACCAGATTCGCTGCTGCGCGTAGGACAACGGTAGTCGTTCGGGTCGTCTCTTGCACACGAGCGGCGTGCGGGCTGATGTCAGTCCGCGGCTTTGCCTTGGGTCTCGTTTGCTCGAGAGCCTTTGCTCTAAAATCGCCCGCTTTTCTGGAGCGAGCGCGGCGATTCGTTGATTTATTTCATCCATGCTCAGTGTGTCCCGAGGTTGGCACGAAGCTGGGGCATTGAGAGGGTTCGCTAGTTACTTGCAAGCAAAGAATGCCGCCTGCGACAAACAAGAATTCGCGCGCTTAAGGAAGCGATTCCAGCTCCTCGAGCAGCTTCTCGATCTCGTCTGGGGCGGCTGCACCTGCTTCTAGTTCGGCGATGTATAAGGCGAGGTTTTCTATCGTCCGCTTTTCGAAGACGGCTCGTATCGGAATCTCCACATCGAGCTTTTCGCGAATCTGTGAGACGAGCCGCGTTGCGATGAGAGAGTGTCCTCCTTGCTCAAAAAAGTCGTCGCGAACGCTGATGGCATCGAGTCCAAGCACGTCTCTCCAGATGTCGACCAGACTTCTCTCGAAGGGGGTTCGTGGAGGTAGGTACGGCAAGTCAGAGCGTTCGCGCTCGGGGAGGGAAAGCGCGGTGCGATCGATTTTACCATTGGGCGTCAATGGCATCTTATCAAGCATCACAAATGTCGACGGGACCATGTAGTCGGGCAGGCTCTTCGCCAGGAAATCTCGCAACTGATCACCGGATGCAGAGCCGCCATTTTTCAGGACGACGTAGGCGACGAGTTGTTCTTCGTTTTCGGCGGAATGCCTTACAACAACCACGACGCCGTCGATCTGAGAGTGTCTGTGCAATACAGTCTCGATCTCGCCTAACTCGACGCGATTGCCGCGGATCTTGACTTGAAAATCCTTGCGCCCGGCAAATTCAACAGTCCCATCCACCCGCAATCGGCCAAGATCGCCTGTGCGAAACGTCATTTTTTCGCCGTCGGGGTCTTCTTTGAAGGCGGCCGCGGTAAGTTCCGGGCGTCCCCAGTATCCTTGAGCCAGATAGCGGCTGCGGATCGTGATTTCTCCGAAGATTTGACCCGCGTGACCTTTGTCGTCGAGTAACGAAACCGCGGTTTCATCCACCGGATAGCCAATCGGAATTGAATTGCCGACGAATTCGGTCTCGGAATCAGCAAAATACTGCAGCGAGAACGAGTACTCGGTCTGGCCGAATCCGTTGACGATGAGGCATCGTGAGGAAAAGCGTTTCTTGAACAGGTCGAGGTCTTGTGAAAGGACGGGCTCTCCTCCCATTAAGACCAACCGAGTTGCACCAAAGGCGCCATTCTCCGGAATGGCTCGTAGGAAATGGCGAAAGACAGTGGGTGTGGAGTGGTAAATTGTAATGTGCTCTGTGGCGACCCACCCGCTCAATGAAATAAAATCGTGCTTTCGGATATCGAAAGGAAGAAGTGTGGCACCGTTAAGCAACGCTCCGAAGATATCCATTACAGCCGCATCGAAGCCGTAAGAGGCCAATAGCAGCATGCGATCGTGCGGGGAGATATGAAGGCCGTTGGTATAGTTGCGGATGTGGTGGAGGACGTTTCGGTGGCTCTGGGCGATCCCCTTCGGTTCACCGGTCGATCCTGATGTATAGAGAACATATGCGAGGGCGTCCGGGGAAAGATCCACGTGATGCAGAACAGGTTCCGAATCATCACTCAAAGCTTCGATATCGATCAGCTGTATCTCGCCGACGGCAAATTCTCTTGCCCGCTCCCTATTTGCCGCATCGGTCACAAGCAACCGGGGCTGCGAGTCCGCGATGATGCTTGCGATGCGCTCGCTGGGGTGGGAAGGGCTGAGGGGGACGTAAGTTTTGCCAGCCTTTAGCGAGCCCAAGATGGCGGCAACCATTGGCGCATCGTGGTCCAACAATAGGGCGGCTCGTTGGTCACCTTCGGGAGACAAGCGCAGCATCTCCCGCGCGACCATGTTCGCCCTTCTGTCGAGTTCAGCGTATGTCCACTCGTGCCTTTGGGTTTTGACAGCCGTGTGCGTCGAGTGGTTCCGCGCCTGTTCTTCGAATCGGCTTCCGAGAGATTGCTCGATTCCGCTTAGCGGAAAGTGGACATAGGGATTCACAGGGCGGACGCGATTGTCGCTTATAGTATGAGTTTTCCGATCGTCCGGCGTGAGCAGCGCCAGAGCGCCAATTTTCTGATCGGGATCGGCTACAATCGCCTCGAGGAGAATTTTGAACCGCTCAAGCATCCTTTGGATGGTGGACGCTTCAAACAAGTCGCTATTATAGACAAGATCGAGGCGCAAATGTTTCTCGATGTCAGTGAAGTAAAGGCTTAGATCAAATCTCGCCTCGATCTCTGAATATCCTAAGCTTTCAACGCTCAAGCCGGGAAGGTTCATGGCATCAGCTTCGAAGCTCGTGTAATTTATGAATACCTGAAAGAGCGGAGTGCGATTCAGATTGCGCTCGGGCTGAAGTTCTTCGAGCAGCTTTTCGAAGGGGAGTTCCTGGTGTGCGTACGCCTCAAGGGTCACCTCACGTACACGAAGCAGAAAATCACGGAATCGGGCGTCGCTGGAAAGCTGAGTGCGCACAACGAGGGTATTAAGCAGGCACCCGATGAGATTTTCCACTTCGACATGCCCACGGTTTGCGATCGGAATGCCCACGGAAACGTCCTCCTGCCCGGTGTAGCGGAAGAGCAGCACCTTGAGTGCCGCAAGCAATGTCATGAAAACAGTCGAATTCTCCCGGCGGCTCAATTCGCGAAGCTGGTTGGCCAATCCTTTCGGGAACACAAGTGCCTCGGTCGCTCCGGCGTGAGTCTGGACGTCACCACGAGGGCGATCGATGGGAAGTTCCAGGACACAGCTGCCTCTAAGTTGATGTCTCCAGTAATCAAGAAGCCCGGCGAGGGTCTCGCCCTTGAGGTGCGCACGCTGCCAGATGGCGTAATCGGGATACTGGATCGCCAATTCTGGCAAATCCGGTAGTCTTCCTTCTCTAAACGCAGTGTAAAGCGCAGCGAGTTCCTTTTTGAACACGGCGATCGACCAGGCATCGGTCACAATGTGGTGCCAGCTCCAATGCAGGATATGGTCGCACGGCCCAAGTTTGAGCAGACCTATTCGCAACAGCGGATCTTGACTCAAGGCCATCGGCACACGGGCTTGGCGGCGCAGAGCGGCCTGAACAGCCTCTTCGTCTCGCGCAGTGAGGTCTTCCTTGGACAACGAAATTCGTCCCGTCGGCTCGACGACCTGAAAGGGCTCGCCGCCAGCTTCGCGAAAATGCGTACGCAGAACCTCGTGACGCTCAACCAACGCATTGATAGCCCGCTCGAGCGCCTGAAGATCCAGCTCGCCCCGCAGGCGCAGTGCCTCGTTAATCTTAAATTCGGCACGGGAACCTTCCAGCCTGTCCAAGAACCAAAACCGCTCCTGAGCGTAAGACACTGGGAGTCGCGATGGGCGCTGTAGTCGAGCGAGCGGAGCGGGCGCTTTTCCAGCGCCACCGAGACAAGCTACGAGGTCAGATACGGTGGGCGCTTCGAACACGGCGCGAACTGCGAGCTCCGCGCCAAGGAGTGCGCGCACTCGACTTACCAGTTGCATGGCCAGTAAGGAATGTCCGCCCAGGGAAAAGAAGTTGTCGTCAATGCCGACCCTGTCCAGGCAAAGCACGTCGGCAAAAGCTGTGCATAGAATCTCCTCTTGCGGACTACGCGGGGCGCGGTAGCCGTCGACCTGTCGCTCCGGCGGGATGAGTGCACGGCGATCAACCTTGCCATTGGGAGTCAAAGGCAGCTTGTCGAGGACGACAAAAGCCGAGGGAATCATATAGTCGGGTAGCTGGAGCTTGAGCTGCCCACGCAGCGCTTCAACTGGGAGAAGGGTCCGGTCATCGTCCGGAACGACATAAGCAACAAGCCGCTTATCCCCGGTTACGCCGTCAAAAACTGCCGCCACTGCTTGGCGCACACCAGCAAACTGCCCAATGACCGATTCGATCTCCCCAAGTTCAATGCGGAAGCCGCGGATCTTGACTTGGTTGTCCATGCGGCCCAAGTAATCGATGGTCCCGTCGGACCGATAGCGAGCGAGGTCGCCCGTACGATAGAGACGACCTGCAGATTGCGAACGGAACGGATCGGAGACGAACTTCTCGGCCGTGAGATCCGGCCGGTTATGGTAGCCGCGTGCGACGCCATCGCCCCCAATGTAAAGCTCGCCGGGAGCACCAATCGGCATTGGCCGACGGCACTCATCGAGGATGTAGAAGCTGGTGTTCGCGATGGGCGGCCCGACCGCAACGGGCTGGCCAGCCTCGACCTTGGCCACTGCAGACCAGATCGTGGTCTCGGTGGGTCCGTACATGTTCCAAAGCGATCCGCAACGCTTAAGCAGGTCCTCGGCGAGTTCGCGCGGCCATGCCTCTCCCCCGCAAAGGATCTTCAGACGCGGATCGCCCTGCCAACCTGCTTCCAGCAGCATCCGCCAGGTGGCGGGCGTGGCCTGCATCACAGTAGCCCCGCTTCTTTGCATCAACGCCAGGAGCTGGCCGCCGTCACGAGCCTGCTCATTGCCCGCGATGACCACTCGCGCACCGCTCATCAAGGGGAGAAAGAGTTCCAATCCGGCAATGTCAAAGGCCAGTGTGGTCACTGCGAGCAAGGTGTCGTTAGCGTTCAATCCCGGAGTGCGCAGCATCGAGGTCAGGAAATTGACTAGCGCCCGGTGAGAGATTTCCACCCCCTTTGGTTTCCCGGTCGAACCGGAGGTGTAGATTACGTAGGCGAGGTTGCTTGAGCTTCTGAATTGAATCGCGTTTCGAGCGCCGATGTCCATGCTCTCTTGCAGCTCTTCGAAATGAATCACATTGGGTTGGCCGGCAAGCAACTCTCCACGCAGGGCCCTCTCGGTCAGAACGGCCTGTGGCCTTGCGTCTTCCAGAATATGGGCAAGGCGCTCCTTGGGGTATGTCGGATCAAGCGGAACATAGGCACCACCCGCCTTGAGTATGCCCAAAAGGGCGACCAGCATATCGATCGAGCGCTGCATGCAGATCCCGACAAGTATTTCCGGGCCGACACCCATGCCCCGCAAGTTAACGGCCAGTTCATCAGCTCTTTTGTCGAGTTCCCGGTAAGTCAGCGCCCGATCCTCGAAGCAGACCGCGACCGTCTCGGGCGTCCGTCGTACTTGCGCCTCGAACAACGCATCAAAACACTTGTCCCGAGCGTAATCAGCCGCAGTGTCATTCCACTCCACCAGGATCTTATGTTGCTCCACGGAGGCAAGCAACTGCAGATCAGAAACGCGTTGGCCCGGGTCCGCAACGACTCCTTCCAGCAGGGTCCGGTAGTTTTCGGCCATGCGGCGAATGGTTTCCGTATCGAACAGATCCGTGCTGTATTCCAATAGTCCCGCCAAACGCTCCCGCTGATCATTGAACTCCAGGAGGAGGTCAAAGCGGGACGTACCAAGATCGACGTGCAGCTGGCGAATCGCGAGATTATTGAGTTTCAAGCCCTGGTCATCCGCATGCTGATGGAGCAAGAAAGAGACTTGAAAGAGGGGGTTGCGAAGCTGAAGACGTTCGGGGCGCAAATGTTCGACGAGCACTTCGAATGGCATGTCCTGATGGTCGAATGCGTCGATCGCTGTGTCGTGCACGCGCCGAAGCATTTGGCGAAACGTGGGGTTCCCATCGAACATCGTTCGCAGCACCAGCGTATTTGCGAAGCAGCCGACAAGAGCTTGCGTCTCGACGATGCAGCGATCAGAGACGGCGGTCCCAACGACGATGTCGCTTTGCCGTGAGTAGCGGTGCAAGAGCGCTTTGAACACTGTCAGCAGCGTCATGAACAAGGTGACTCCTTCGCGCCTGCTCAAGGCTTTTAGAGCATCGGAAAGGTCCGCTGGGAGATCGAAGAGGTGCGTCGCCCCCTGACCGGAAGGTGAAGCAGGCGCCGGTCGATCTGTGGGAAGATTCAACTCGACGGCGCCGTCAAGTTTTCCCCGCCAATAGACCAGCAACTCTTCGCGCACCGATCCCTTGAGATGCTGCCGCTGCCAGACCGCGTAATCACTGTAACGAGTCGCGAGCTTTCCGAGGGATGATCGATGGCCGCTGGAATTGGCATCATACAGAGCCGACAGGTCGCGGAGAAAGACGCCCACCGACCAACCGTCGACCACAAAGTGGTGGGTAGTGAGGAGCAGCGCATGATCATTCTCGGCAAGTCGGAACAACGCAGCGTGCAAAAGGGGCGGGCGGTCGAGAGCGAAGGGCTGCCTTGCTTTCAGGTTGATTAGTCTCTTCAGTTCTGACTCTCGTTCGGCGTCCGGCGTTGAGCGGAGGTCCGTGATGTTTAGAAACATGTCGGAGCTGCCTGGCGGCGCAATCATTTGGACCAGATGGCCATCCTTTGCGGCGCACGTGGTGCGGAAAGCCTCGTGACGATCGATGAGCTCGCTGAGACCGCGCTCCAGAGCGGAAATGTCCAACGGACCGGCGAGTGAGAAGCCCATCGCAACGTTCAGGGCACAACTGTCTGGCTCAAGCTGCTTGAGAAACCACATGCGCTGTTGTGCGAACGACAGCGGATGATAGTCCCGAATGACTTCTGGTGGAGCCCACGCTTGGAAGCAGGAGGCGAATGCCGGAGGCTTCCGCAAGAGCGCAACGATCTCCGACTTATGAGTCGACAATGTCTGGATCAGTTCTGGCCCCAGTCGACCCTGTGGCGCACGGTAACGCAAGCGCTCGCCTTCGCACCACAGTTGAATGCCCTCTTCTTGAAGGGAGCGAAGAAGTTCCGCCGGGTTCAAATTTCTCCCTCCATCCACATTGCGGTTGCGTTCCGATCCGACTGCGGTAACCCTGGCTCTTCGATGGGTCCGCCGACGAGTGAGTGCAGGAGGACATGTCCGTTTTCGAAACCGAGGGGCTTGCGAAGGGCGGTTTCATCCAGCCCGCCCATTTGGCAGAGGCCGATTGAGTAAGATGGCGCGGTCATTTCGAGCAGCTGCGTCATCAGGCCTGCTTCAATTGTTGCGAAGGAAAGGGAATGTTCGCCATAGAGCGGCTGAATGGCACCCAACTGGGCCACGAAAAAGAGGGCGAACGCTGCCGCGTCAAATACCGGCCTGTTGATCAGAAAATCATAGATCTCAGGGTCGATGCACGCGCCGCCCGAAATGAGTACGAAGCGCTGCTCCAAAGGTTGATGGTAATAGACGCCCGCCGGAAGAGACTCGACGCGGCCGGGTTTTGCATAGATGTAGGTCTGCACGGAATACGAGCTTCCGGCTGAGCCGTACAAGTATTTGACATGACCCTCGAGGGGGATGGGGCTCAGTCTCGCGAACAGCCTGCTCAATAGGGAGAAGGGAACGGGAGCGGTTGAGAAATTTCGATGGCTGCGGCGCTGCGCGTACTGGCGTGTCGTCATCTCTTCGAGAGGCGGGGTCAGCAGTGCAATGGAGGGCACGTCGCTGGCCAATCGGCGCACGCCGGCTTGCGTGTTCTTGAATGCATCGCGCTCTGCGGGGTCGGTCAGGAGCCGAAAGGCGCCTCCCGACTGCTGGGGAGTGGTTCGTTCCGGACTTTGAATGCCGAGAAGGCGCCGGTATTCCTCATAGCTGCGCGTCAGTCCATCAATTGTTGGATCTCGATACAGGTCACCGATTCGAGGCCGGAATCCCAGTGCTTCGTCGATCCGATTGACGATTCGGATCATGTCGATCGAGTTCGCTCCGCACTCGAGAAGATTCGCCGCGATATCCAGGTCGGCTTGCTCCATTACCCCTGCCACCAGCTGGCGTATCTGATCGAGATTCGTCCGCTCCAGCGTCCCCTCGCGTTCCAACGGCGTCCCGGCCTCGGGTGGTTCGGGGAGCGCCCGGCGGTTGACCTTGCCGTTTGCTGTAAGGGGCATGGCTTCAAGCATGACATAGGTCGCTGGAACCATGTAATCCGGCAGCTTTTGTCCAAGGAAGCTCTGCAACTCGCTTGCCGTGGCAGGTGAATTTCGTTTCGGCACCACGTATGCGACGAGTCGTTTGCTTCCGTGGCGATGCCCCTTGACGATGACCGCGACAGCGGAGACACCCGGATGCCGAGAAAGTGTTGCCTCGATTTCTCCGAGTTCTGCGCGGTAGCCCTGGATTTTGACTTGAGTGTCCTTGCGGCCCCGGAATTCAATGTTGCCGTCGGGCAGATAGCGGCCGATGTCGCCTGTGCGATAGAGCCGCTCGCCGGTGCGTGGATGAACGAAAAAGCTTGCTTGCGAGCGCTCCGGATCGCGCCAGTACCCCTTGGCCAGACCAATTCCTCCAATGAAGAGTTCGCCAGGCACCCAGGTGGGACAGGGTGCCAGCTCCGCGTTCAGCACGTAAAACGATTGGTTCAACATCGGCCGTCCATAGGGGATGCTTGCCCAATCGGCATCGACGCGATCGATCGGATAGAGAATGGACCAAATCGAGGCCTCCGTGGCACCACCAAGACTGACGACCTGCGCACCTCCAGCGGCGCTTCGCAGGGCATCGGGCAAGGTGACTGGAATCCAGTCTCCACTGAGGAGGACGACCCTCAGGGACGTGGGTTGGCGCTCGGTACGGTGACGCACGTAGTCGACGAGCAACTCCGCCAACGAGGGAACGGAATTCCAAATTGTGATCTCATGGCGGTTGATCAAATCAGCCCAATGCGCCGGATCGCGAGTGCCATCCGGTTCGGGAATCACAATGGTTGCCCCAGCCGCAAGAGCTCCAAAAATGTCGTACACCGACAGATCAAAACTTAGCGATGAAAGCGCGAGCACACGGTCACCAACGCCAACGCGAAAGCGGGAATTTATATCCAGGATCGTATTGACCGCGCCCCGATGGTCAATCATGACGCCTTTTGGTTCACCGGTCGAGCCTGACGTGTAAATGACGTAAGCGAGATCATCAGGAGATCTTCTTCCTTCCACCTGCGCCATTTCGGGAGCGAAGGCTGGCGACGCAACGCCGACAGCGATGGTTCGCAAGCCATCGGGCCAGTCAATGACACCGACGTGACGGTCTTGAGTCAAAGCGACCATGACTTCGCCATGCGTCAGGAGCTTTCTGAGCCGCTCGGCCGCAAGGCCTGCGTCAATGGGCAAATAGGCCGCTCCCGCCTTTAGTACGGCCAGAACGGCGACGATTTGTTCCCAACCCTTTTCCATCACCACCGCAACAAGCGTATTCGGCTGCACCGCGAGGCTCCGGAGTCGGGACGCCAGCGCGCTCGAAAGATTGTCAAGCTCGCCATAAGTGAAAGCGCAGTTCGTGCTAATCAGCGCCGGTCGGTCAGGCGATTGTCGGGCCTGTGCGCAAAACAGCTCGTCGAGAAGTTGATGTGAGACATTCGCACCTGTGTCGTTAGAGGCTTCGAAAAGCGCGAGTTGATGCGAGGGGACCAGCTGCCATGCGGTGTCGTTCCACGCCTGTTTCCAAGATTCCTCCTTTGACAGATTCACGAGATCCTGAACGAAAATCTCAAACATGGCGGCGAGCATCCCTTTCGGAAAGAGCGCCTCCACTACGTCCCAAATCAGGACAAGGGAGCCATGATCTTCATACACAACGCAATCGAGCCAAACTTGGGGGGTCTGCGAAACTCCATAGACCCGCTCGCCGATCCAATGCCCGACGCTCCTGTCACCCGATTCTGAGTCGCTCCATAGGAGACTGGTAAATACGACGGGCATTCCAACCGCATGTTTCTCACCGGCCTGACGAGCAAGCTCACGCAGAACCTCGATCCCGCTGAACTGGCGATGATCGAAATCCCGCCAGAGCTGGCGCTGCAGGCGACGCGCACGCTCCTCGAACGTCTTGTCTGGCGGCTCGACCTGAAGAAGGGTCACCGAAGTGAAGTCTCCGACGATGTCGTTGACCTGCGGGTGCAGCGGCTCACGATTGAAGAGCGAAAGGTTGAGACTGAAGCCGGGCTCCTCGCTCCAACGGTGGAGAACGTCCGCAAGAGCTGCCAACAGAACACAGGATGGAGTGATGCTCGCCCGTGCGGCGGCACGCTTTAGAGCAGACCACTGCTCGGAGACGAGAGTGGTCGTGTAGCGGTTAAAATGGGGTTGCTTGAGTGTCGCTGGGTCGCATGCCAAGGGCAGCCGTGGCGCGGGGAGTAAATCCGCCAGCCGCTTTCGCCAATATTCTCGTGCTCGAAGGAAGAGCTCCGAGCCACGCGCTCTGGCCGCCGCCAGCACATAGTCGCGGAAGGTGAGTTCCAGCGGTGGCAGAACGCTCTCAAAATCCTCATAAAGTTTCTTCCATTCCGAAAACAGGATCGCCCTGCTCCAGCCGTCGACAAAAATCACGTCATAACTCATCAACAGGCGGACACGCGCCGCATCGAGTCGGACCGCTCGAATTTCGAACGGTGGCCATTGCTCCGACTTGCGTACTTGATGTGACATCCGTTTGCGAAGGAGACCCAGCTCTCGCTCGAAATCGGATGCCTCTGTCCCGCGGAAGTCGGAGATTGCAATCCTGAATGGCGGAACCGTCTCCAGGACCTTGATTCGACCGTCCGGCTGGATAATGGCGCGAAGCATGTCATGCCGGTCGATGAGCTTCTGCCAGGCCACCTCCAGCCGCGCGATGTCGAGGTGGACGCAATCGATTTCTTCGTAAACATGCGTCGCGACATTGCCGAGCTGCAATGAACTCTCCCTGCCAATCCAGTAAGCGGCCTGAATCTCCGTCATAGGGAAGGGTTCGTGCCTGTGCTCGGAATCGGGGACGATGGCTGTTTCTGAAGGACCGACGGGAAGCTGACCTGCTTCCTGAGTCTTGTCAGGATGCAGTATGAACACCCGCGACTGCTGCCTAAGGAGCCATCGCCGATCTTCCTGCCCTGCCAAGGCTCGTGCTTCCTCGGTGACGAGTCGTTCGATACGCTTTGTGATCTGATCAGGGCGAACTAGCGCCAGAAAGGCTGTCAGGGCCCTCCTGAGCTCACTGGTGCCGCCCGCGCCGTCGAACAGCGATGAGACGTCCCAGGTCACCTCCAACTCTACGTGTTCGAAACGGAGATCATTCGCGACCAGTTGCTCTTCCAGATCCCGTGAGCCGGAAAGCTGAACCTTCTTGCGACCTAAATGCCGGCCAGCGATTTCCCGAATGAGCGAGATCGGCGATTGCTCGGCGTCCATGAAAAGGACGGCGCGGCCGCCGGGGGCGAGCAGTGCGCTCAACGGCCGCACGGTTTCGCTTGAAAGCGGCGCATAGTACAAGCTGTGGTGCGCGAGAATCAGATCGTACTTCTTGCCCGTCGATTGGATGAGCTGGGTTGCGTCTTCCCAACCGAGGCCATAGTGGTCGCCAAGCGTCTGGTCGAAGCCGGCGGTTTTGATCCGTTCTTCGAGAAGGCGGGTGGCAGCCTCGGACGGCTCGACATAGTCAACCTCCAGGAGAGTTCCACGGCTGGCGAAATACTCCAGCGCGCGCAACGTCAGCACCCCCGTGCCAGCGCCGATATCCAGAATGCGATACGACCTGCCAGCCGCGTCCCATTCGAGATTGGCCTGCAGCACGCTCATGGCCCGATCGAGAAGATCAGACGACGCGACCGCTTTCGTGTAAGCATCGAAGCCCTCGTCGTCGGAATACAAGCCTTCCTGATGCCTCTGTGCTCCGTCTTCCGTGCTCCCAAGTAGCGCCTCCCTTTGCTTCTTCCAAGCTTCGAGGAGTGCGACAGCCTCATTGCGAAGGACGCCCGGGGTTAGCGTCACCGAGGCGTGTCCGAGTTGCCGTAGTTTTTCCGCCGAAATCGAGAGCGTTCCCAACCCGCAACGTTCGGCATCTCCAAGCCATGCGCCGTGAACGATCCGCGAGATCCGGGCTTCATGGCATGCCGCAAAGCACATCGGGCACGGCTCGCAGGTCGAGAAGATCTCGCAACCGGAGAGGTCGATTGTCTCGAGTTTTTGGCATGCTTCGCGGATGGCGCGGATCTCCGCGTGAGCGGTAAGATCGCAACTATGCGCAACCGCGTTGTGGACGCGTGCGACGATCTGCCCGTCTTTGACGATGCATGCGCCGAATGGAACTCCACCCGCGCGTTGCGCCTCGGCGGCCTGTTCGATCGCAAGACGCATGAATCGTTCGTCCTCGGAGTTGATCGAGATGCCGGGCTTTCCGGCCACCTTCTCGGAGTCGGCCTCGGAAGGCGCTTTCGTCTCCGGCTCTATAAGCGCTGCGAGGAGCCTAACTGTCGGGTGGTCAGCGACTGCGGACAAAGGCAACTCAACCCCGAACTTCGCGGCGATTCGCGCCATGATCTGTGCGGCGATAAGGGAGTGGCCACCGAGATCGAAGAAGCTGTCGTCTAGCCCGACGGCATCGACTTTGAGAACTTCGCCCCAAATTGCGGCCACTTTGTCTTGAAGGGGCGTCTCCGCTTCGACGAAACGCGTTGCAAGGTTTGGGCGGTGCGTGCCCGGTGCAGGCAAGCGCTTGCGATCTAGCTTTCCATTTGCATTGCGCGGCAAGTTGTCCAGGAACACAAAAGCCGAGGGAATCATGTAGTCCGGCAGCCGCTTTTCCAGATGCGCGCGCAGCGCGTCCGGCGAGAAATCGGCGTCCGGCTTCTCCCAATCCGCAAAAAGCCTGCGATGGATTGCTGTTTCCAAATAGGCAGTCTCGTCGTGTTTGGTTCGATAGCTAAGCTCTGCTCGTTGACCGTTGGATCCTATGACCCTTGCCTGAACGAAATAGTCTGGGTTCAGGCCGTTTGCGCAGAGTGTGCGCTTCCAGCGCACCCGAATCTTGTCGCCGGCTTGCACCTCCACGCCCTCGTCGCTAAGCGGGAAATAGACCGGCAGCCAGGCCTGCTGGTTCTGCAGGTAATCGATCGCCACCCCTTCGGCTGTCGTCACATGCGTCCAAAAAAGAAAACCATCGAACCGCGCGTCCTTGGTGACGGTGAGAACGGCCTCGCCATCCTCTTCCGGATCAATGGGCCCGCCGAAGTCGAGGTCCTCAAAGGTCTCGGTATCTGAAACAATATGGGAAGCAGGAAAGTTGCGGACACAGAGTCGGATGTCGAAGCGCCTCCCGGCCTGGGCAAAGATGGTCTCGACATATCGACGAGGCAGGGAATCGAAGCGCGGATTTTCGTATAGAGAGTCAGGGAGTTGGACAGCTGCGAAATAGGTGATACAGCGGTTGGGAATCGCGATGGCATCTGGACGGAACCAGCGCCTGGCATCATTCATAATTGGAATGATGCCGTCGGAACTGCCGATGTTGCCGATGATTCCCTCCGTGCAGACATCCACCAGTTCGGGCAATTGCACTGTGGTGGAGTCGCCGTGAATAACGATGATACGGTCGCCCAGGCCCGATTCTTGCACAAGCTTCGCGGCCTCTTCATAGGCATCATCCAGCACTTCGATGGCGTAGACTCGCTTAGCCCCGGCCTCGACGCAGAACCTAGCCAGGATGGCATGCTGCCCGGTTCCAATGTCCAAAACCACCTTGTCCTTGACGTGCCGGTTAATGGCCTCCTTGTAGGCGGCGTTGCGGACCGTCTCCGACGTCATGAAGTAATACAGGACTTCGTCGTAAACCTGGTATTCACCAAGCGACGGCCACAACTCGGCCTCGTCGGTTTTCTCCGGCGAAGCGCGCACGGCATCTCTCTCCGGACGACGCGCGGCGACATACGCCACCAGCCGCGGGGCTTGCCCGCCGTCCTCGCGCAGGAGGACAGCCGCTTCTTTGATCCGGGAATGATCGCGCAGCGCCGCCTCTATCTCTCCCAACTCGACACGAAACCCCCGCACCTTCACCTGATCATCGCCGCGCCCAATGAGAACGATTTGCCCATCGGGTCTCGTGCGTCCGCGATCACCCGTACGGTAAAGGCGCTGTTCGTGATCGATAGGGTCTTGGACAAATTTCTCGCCTGTCAGGTCGGCTCGATTCCAGTATCCCCGCGCCAGTCCCGGACCACTCACACAAAGCTCTCCATCGGTACCGGGCTCCACTGGCAGGAGTTGACTGTCAAGCAGGTGCACCTGCGTATCGGAGAGCACCTCGCCCAGCACGTTGCTCGCCTCGCTCGCTGCGTGGGCAGGTCCAAGTCTCCGCCATGCCACCTGGCCACCGGTCTCGGTAATTGCGTAGGTGTCAATAATGTCGGGCTGCCCTTCTTGATGGTTCACAAACCAGCGGCGCAGGTCGGCTCCCACGACTCCCTCACCGCTCAGGGCAATCATGCGTAGCGAGGCTACTGACTCCGCGTTCTCAAACGCCTGGTCCAGCATGACCTGTCGAAAGGCTGACGGCGTCAGGCTCAGCACGGAAACGGCTTCCCTCTTGATCAAATCGCGCAGTTCGGCCGGGGCCATTCGAGCCGGGGTCGGAACGATCACAAGGCGTCCCCCATGCACAAGCGGCCCCCAGATCTCCCACGCCGAATAGCCAAACGCCGGAGAGTGGTAAAAGGACCATACGTCGTTGGCGGAGAAAGCCAGGACCGGTTTGAGGGCGTCGAAAAGCCGCACGACGTTACGGTGGGTCACCATTACTCCCTTGGGCTGGCCGGTCGATCCCGACGTATAGATGACGTAGAGCAAGCCGTCTGGATCCACCGGGTTCATCAGGTTGCGACTGGATTGCCCTTCAATCACGCCCCGCTCCGCTTCCAGGGAGACAATCCTGCACGAGTCGGAAATCGGCAGATGTTCTGGAACGCTCTGTTTCGCAATGACAGTCGAAAGCGCAGCGTCCCGCACCATGAAAGCGAGCCGCTCGGCCGGATAGTCAGGATCGAGCGGTACGTATGCGCCGCCGGCCTTGAGGACCGCAAGTATCGTGACAATCAGCTCATAAGATCTTCCAAGACAAATCCCAACCATCACTTCGGGGCCCACTCCTAACGCTTCCAAGTGACGGGCCAGTCGATTTGCTGAGTCGTTAAGCTCCCGATAGGTCAGTCGAGCCGCGCCGTCCACCACGGCGATCGCAGAGGGGCATCGAAATGCCTGCCATTCGAAGCGCTGATGAATACCATGCCCCACAGGTTCGATCGCCAGGCGATCGCCAGTGTCCTGGGTTTGCGGGATGTACGCACCGGTTTCCTTCACGTTGTTCATTGCTCTGGTTCCTGTCTTGAGGGAAGTAATCCCTTCCCGGCTCGGCGCTCACTCCAGATTCCGGCAATGCGCCCGCAGCTTCCGGAGTTTTGCGCAAGGACTCCACTTAGCACGATTGCTTTCCCAGACCGCAGAGGTGACGACCTGCAGCTCAATTCAATCCTTACGAGACGCTGTCAGCTCCGAAGATCGAGATGCGGATGCTTGCTTCGACTTCGTGGGGTGAAGGCCGTGCCTATCGTGAGGTTGCTCGAACGGGTTGAATCCGCGGATTTCTCCATGCTCGGACTCCGCCGGCGCACGCCCTCCGATACACGATCGCGATGACTCCGCGCTCCGCGCGGCTCGATTCGCTCCTCAGTGAAGAGATTGGACCGTCGTTTCATTCTTACGCTGCGCCTCGCCGATTTTCGAGCGTTTTCGTGGCGCTCGCTTACGCTTCCAGATGACGCGCGCGACTGCATCGTGGGCGTGAATGCTCTCCTGGTTGACCGCCTGTACCGTGAACGCTATAATCCGCGGGTCCTTTTTTAAGAGAACCGCAACGTTGCGAACCAGGTCCTCGACAAAGACCGGGTTGTCATAGGCCTGCATGGTCACGTGTCGCTCGTCCGGCCGCTTGAGGAGAGCATAGACGGGTGCGGACGCCGACTTTTCAGCAATTTCGACCAGTTCTTCGATCCAGATCCAAGCCCATCCCTTCTTCGACATCTTGGGCTTAACCTCAATTGTTACGTGACCGCGTTGATTGTGCGCCCCGTAATCGCTGATCTCCTTGCTGCA
>DATDAL010000088.1:0-22114 GCA_036525415.1 Terrimicrobiaceae bacterium
ACCCTTCGGGATTAGCCGCCAGGCGCGGATAGTTCGTTAACCGGATTAAGCCGCCCCGAGGAGACTCGGGGCGGCTTTTTTTATGTTCAAGAATAGACGGGAGGGCGAGGTTCCACCCGACTAATTCATGCGTGATAGAGAGGATTCGACGGCTCGGCAGGAGGAGCCTCGCCCTCCCGGGGAGGAGGTTGGGTATTGGGGAGCACCTTCGATTATCATCTGGCGCAAATTCGCCAGTACACTGGCTGGCATTTTTCGACGGCTCAAGACAAGGAGGAGCTAGAAAACTGGCTTCGCAATCACGCTACTAAAGAAGCGCACTGCCGACGCCCTGTTTGATTCAGCGTGCGAGCGTTGCGGACTCTGCGGGTGGAACTGCCGGCGGAAGGCGAACTCGATCGTATCATCAATGCCGCCTTGAACGGCTTTTTTCAAGACGTTCACCAACGGATCTCCGATACCCTTGCACCCGATGTCCGCGCTTGCATCGATTCGCTGCTCGTCGTGCCCGAGTCGGCGGCTGTTTCAGCTTTTGAGGTTGAAGGCAGATCCAGGACAATCTGGAAAGCCCAAGTGCACCTTGCAAAAAAGCACGTTTGATCAGAACGAGGATTGCACCAGCCTGTAAAAGCCTGAAACTAGGCTTGACGGCAATTTCGGCGGTTTGGGCTTACAACCCCGACTAGAACGTCACCAGCACTGCCGGGACCGAGCTCGAACCGGTATCAAGATAGTTGTGCTGCGGGCCCCAGAAGCTGCCGTCGAAGGCGGTGTAGTACAGGCTGGGATCGCCGGCGATGCCGCTCCACACCATGAAGAGGCGGTCGGGTCCCGCGCAGAGCGAGACGCCCGTGCTGGTTCCGACATTCGGCACGGGCGATTGCGGGGCCCACGTGAAGCCGTCGAAGCTCGTGAACCAGACGCTCTGATCGCCTTCAATCCCCTTCCACACCATGTAGAGGCGGTTCCCAAGCACTGCAAGGGATGGAGAGGCGCTGGTGCCCACATTCGGCACCGGCGCCTGCGGCGCCCAGTTCGCGCCGTCGTAGCTCGAGAACCAGATGCTCTGATCCCCCTCGATGCCTTTCCAGACCATGTACAACCTGTTTTGAAAGGCGGCGAGCGCCGGGCGCGTGCTCGTGCCGACGCCGGGGACGGGGCGCTGCGGTGCCCACGAGAAGGTGATATCGAGGCTGCTGAACCAGATGCCCTGGTCGCCCGCGATGCCTTTCCACGCCATGTAGAGCTTTCCCTGGAACACGGCGAGCGCCGGACCGGTGCTCGTTCCCACACCGGGCACGCGCTGTTGCGTGTCCCACGTCACGCCGTCGATATGACGTTGCCGGCTGTAGTAGATGCCTTGATCGTTGAAGATCCCTTTCCACGCCATGAACGTCTGGACGAACGTCGCGAGCGCGGGGCCGGTGCTCGATCCGCTGCCCGAGATGTTCCGCTGATCGGAATCGTTGCCGCGGCCGTTGTAGAGGCCCTGGTCGCCGCCGACGCCCTTCCACGCAAACCGAAACGTGAGCGGCGAATACGGGAAGAGCTTGCGCAGGATCGCGTCCTGGCAGACGCGGCAGAACACGGTGCCGAGCGTCCGCATCTTGCAATCGAACTCCGAACGAAACGCCTTGCAGTGATACGTATTCGCACCCTCGAACGCGCCGACTACTCCGGTTGCAACCGGGCTGGCTTGCGGATCGCAGACCGCGCAGTTGGCGTTCTTCGTCGTCGGAAGGGGAGTCGAGGGGAGAACGTAGCGGCCCCACTTCAGCGTGCTACGATTGTTCGTGCCGGTGATGGTGATGTTGACCTGCGACGGTTCCTTGACGGCGGGGTCGTTGTTGTGGTCGGTCTCGCCCGACGCGCAGCCGCGTAAGGTTTCGTATTCGTCCGCGAGCGCGAACGCCGTGTGCCCGATTTCGTGAATGGCCGTCTCGACGGCGTTCCCCTGAAGCGAATAAACGGCGACGCTTCCGCCCGCGCCGCCAAAGATGGCGCTGTTCACGATGACCACGATCAACCGGTGCCGCGGCACCTGGGCGTTGGCGACGGCGAACGCGGTCGCGGCGTTGACGTTACACAGGCGCTGGTTGACGCCATCCCCACAGAACGTCGCATCGAAGTAGGTCCTCGCCGTTCGCCCGGTCCCGCCGCACGCGACTGGATCATCGGCGCCGCTGTCGGTGGAGGTGACATCGACGCGAAACACGTTGATCGCGTTCATCGCCAGATGGAACGGCGGCGTCTGGCTGAGCCTGCGGACGAAGTTGTTGGCGTCAGTGGCGAACTGCGCCATCTGCCCGGCCTGATATCCCTCAGCGAGGAGGGCCATATTGAACCGGTTAATGTCGGAGCCGTTGTTGAGGATCTGCGTCGTGCCGATGATCCTTCCATCGGAGGTGCTCATTTGTCGTAATCCCCACCGGTGATCCTGGTCAGGTCGAACCGCGCCATCTCGCGTGCGGCTTCGCTGCGGCGGTCGGCCTCGGACGGGCTCCCGACCAATGCGAGGATCCGCGCTTTGGTGAGGTCAGGGATGACGATGCTGAACACGCCTCGAGGATCGGCGACCGGCGTCCGGATGATCTCGCCGTGCGGATCCGCCGGAAACACCTCGCGCGTCGTTTCGATCGGGTGGTGCATCACCTGTCGGAAGAGCAGCTGTTCGTCGGCATCGCGCACTTCCACCCAGAAGCCGCTCTGATCGCGGGCCGCCTCGAGGGAATCGCTTGGCGGGACGAACATCGCCAGCCGTTGTGTGTCGGTCAGTTCGATCTGGCTCCCGACATACGAAAACGTGAGCCGGATCGCGCGCGGCTCGTTCTGTGTTGGAGACGACGGGTATTGAGGGGTGTTTCCCATTAACTGATAGGAAATTGCTTTTGGCCCTCCGGGGCGTTGGCCCGGAGTCTGAAGCCGAAACCGTGCGTTTCCATGGGCGCAGAGTGACAAAAGTGGGCCCGGAAGTCAAACACGGGCCGCCAGCACTTCAAGGGTTGCCGTTGTCAAATTGGGGAGAACTCAAGAAAGGGAGATTTGCGCACGTAGCAGCGTTCGGACGAAGTGGATGAGCGCTACAGCCGAAAGCGCTCAACAAACGAATCCTCCCCCGATCGCTCCCCTCACCTTCCGTGGGCCGCTGTCTATTACGAGCAGCTCCGCACACGCGGCAAGAGCCACGCCTGCGCCCTACGCTGCCTCGGTCAACGTTGGCTAAAAATCCTCTGGAAAATGTGGCAGACCGGCACGCGCTATGACGCGGAACTCCACGCCCGCAACCAGCTCAAGCATGGCTCCTGGGTCCTGAAAATCCAACACGCTTAGAGGACAACCGCCATGTCAACGACTCCTACGAAAAAACCAGTTGAAACCCAGAGAACATCTCCCCCTTCTTTTTCCCTGCCCAACGATCAGGAGTTCTTACCCTGAAAAGAGCCTGCAACCGGGTAAACTGTCGCTTTCTACGCATTGGCGGAGGGGTTTATCAGAGTTGGGCTCAGAGTGCAATAATACTCATTATTGTGCGCGGGATGAGTCGTCCCGCCGCAGCGTTTTCACTCCAAAGCGTCACTGAGCGCTTCCGCCGTCTGCCGTGTCTGTTCATAGCCGACATGGGTATAGCGCACGGTCGTGCGGATGTTCTTGTGGCGGAGCAATTCCTGGATTTCCCGCAAATCCTTTCCCACCTGGTTGAGGAGGATTGTGGCCGCGGAGTGGCGCAACCCATGCGCGGTGATCTCCCCTACCCCGAGGGCTTTACAGGCGGCCCGCAGCCGCAAATTGAACGCCCGGTTGGAAAACGGTTCGCCCGAATATCCTGCAAACACAAACTGCGACGCCGCGAAGGCGATTCCGCCGGGAGCCATGATCCGTCGGCCTTTAAATTTCTCCTGGAGGTTCTTCCACTCGAGGAGCGCTGCACTCAGGCGTCCGGGCACGGGCACATCCTGGAAGACGCTTCCCTTGCCCTTGATCCGGAGAGCGACGATTTCCTCCCCCACCCTCTGGCAATCTGACCAAGTGAGCTGGATCAACTCCTCGAACCGGCAGGCGGTCTGGAAAAGGGCGTTGGCCAAATGGAACGCGAGGGCAGAACCATATTCCTGCTGCCGGACTTTGAGGTAACCGAGTAAACGCCGGATGTCGGCGAGAAGCAGACAACGGATCTGGGGCTCCTTGTGGAGCGGGGGTTCGATCTTGGCGAATGGATTCTTGAGGTCCCAGTGCTTGTAGGCAAAGGAAAGCGCGGCCCCGGATCTGTTTGATGCTCGCTGCGTTCTTTCCCTCGCCTAGGAACCGATAGGCCTCCAAGGCAGTATCAGGGGAAGGAAGACTCCGGGGATCGAAATTCGAGGCAGCCGCCCAGGCAAGAAATCGTGTCCAGGTGCGCTCATAGGCCGCCAGGCTGTTAGCCGAAAGGTTCCGGCGCCGCGCCGCCTCGAGCAGGTACGGCCGAAAGCCCTTGAATGTCACTGCCCTGGGGGGCGGTCTTCGTGATTTCCAGCAAGCACGGAGGCATTCTACAGTTGGAGCTCTTTTGCAATAACCGCTCTTATTGTGATTGAAAGCGGGCGTTGCGCGATCTTTGGGCCGCTATTTTTTCGCCGGCTGCCACCGAACGTCACAAGAACCGGGATTGTTTGCATCGACATGCTGTATCTCGCCCGCGTCCTCGGCGTGGAGCCGAACGACCTTTATCCCGAGCGCATTCTGCGCGCGAGCCGCCTCTACGACGCCATCACCGCCGCGAAGGCGTCCCGCCATGGCGACATCTAAGTTGCCCCGGAGCCGGGGCTGGGCGGCGCGAAAAACTCCCTACCGTCGGGACCATGAACCACATTCTCGCACAAGCCTCGCTGGACGGCGCGATGTGCGAAGGTCTCGGGATCATCGCGAAGTTCCTCTTCATAATCGCCGTCGTCGTGATCGCCCAGGGCGGCTGGCAGGTTCGCAGCGGCAACGCCGACATGGGCAAGATGTCCATCGTCGGCGGCCTGCTTCTCGGACTGGCCGTGCTCATCGCCGAAGCCCTCTTCAACGTGGGCGGCATGCCCACCATCACCATCTCGCGATGAGCAAGCCAATCGTCCAGACCCACGCCGGGGACAGCGACGGCGGGATTTGGGGAATCGAGGGCATGAACATTCTGTTCATCCTCGCGGGAGTTCTCCTCGGCGTCGACCTCGCCCTCCTTCTCGCCCGGCATTACCCACCGGCGTTCAGCATTGGACTCGGAACCCTGCCCTTCGCGTTCGGGACCGCCTACGTCTTCCTGTTGCGACAGGGAAAGCCGAAGTCCCACGACACCGGCATGCTCGAAACCCTCGTCGCCGGGACCGGATGGACGGCCCCGGCCCGGCAATCCAGGAATCCGCTCCGTGAAAGCGCCTAACGGAAGGATTTCTCATGACCTGCTGATCTGGAACGAACTCGACCGGCGGGGATTCGTCTCGGCGGGTTTCGTCCTTGACGTGCCCGACCTCCGCCACGCCAGCGAACGCACCCTCGACGGCTTCTACGAATCGGTGCGCCAGTTCCTGCGCACTTTGGAGGAATCCACCCGGGCGCAAATCCGCTGGTCGGTCGATTCCAATTACCGGGACACGCTCATCGCCTACAAGACCGTGACCGACGAACGCTGCGAGCCGGATTCCTGGGCGGCCATCGCGCGCAACGAACGCTTTAGCCGCTACTGGAGCACGATGCAGGCCGGCAGGCTGCGCCGCGAAAAGTTGGTGCTCTTTCTCTCGAAGCGCGTCACGGTCGATCCTCCCGTTGCGGCGGGCCGCGACATGCTGACCGCGGCGCCTGCTCGCGCAATACCGCGAAGCCTTCGATCAAAATGGAAGGATCATCGCCTCGTTGTTCGAGCCGCATGGTGGCTCGAACCGTCCCATGTCCGGCGACGACCCTGTTCCGTTACCTCGCGATCTTCCTTAATCCGTCCTATCTCCGGCGCGACAACTACGACCCCATCGGGCAATTCCGCGAAGAGGAAACCATCCATCAAAACTGCTGGCACCAAGGCGTTCAGGCCGGAAAAGCGTTCGGATTCTTTTCAGACGGGTTTTATCACAACCTCGTCCTCCTCAAGCGCCGCCCGCAGCGGGCACGGCGCGGGCTCTTCTGGGCGCTGACCTCGCTGCCCTTCCTCGACTATTCCATCACCGTCAATCTCTACCCACGGAACATCCGCCGGGAAATCGACAGGGCGGAAAAGTCGCTGGAGCGCGTGCGTGGCGACTATCTCGCCGAACGCAAGCAGTCGCTTCTTACCTCCAAGGAAGTGAAGGAACAACGCATCAAGGAACTCGCGCAGGGAGATGTGATTCCGTTCCTTTACGATTTCGTTGTCCATGTTTGGGATTTCCGCCGAGGACGGAGGGCTGATTTCCAAGACCCGCCAGATTGAAGTCGCATTCGGCCAGATGGAGGACGCCCAATGCTGGACGAGCAACATTTCCTCGGCGGCCACCACGATCTGGTTCCAGACCTGGCCGGGCTGGCTATGGGGCACCTACACCCACCACGCCGACAGCGGGCTCGATGAATGGCTGGCCGATGTGATTCCGTTTTCATCCACGTTCACCGGTCATCTGGAGGAAGCCGAAGCCCTCTATGATGGAAGCAATCGCAATCTGATCGGCGTCCGCAACTTTCTTTCCGGCACGCCGCAACTCGCGGTGTTGCTTGGCATGACGCGGGCTGGCAAATCCGCGTTCATGTGCGACATGCTCTCGCAGACTGATCCCTACTACGACTTCACGCTGATCGTGGAGGAGGGGCTTTCGCATGGCGTCTGGACTCAGGCGCAGGGCGAGACACCGATTGTTATCCAGCCGGACGGCGACCTGACATTGAGCTATCTCGATACGCAGGGCGCGCCGCTGACCAATTTGCAGATCACCACCGCCGACGCGCTCGCGGCAAAAATGGCTGGACACCCCGCCGACGAGGACAAGCGCAGCCTGCGGTTTGCCCAGATCAACCAGTACGTGGAGCCGCTTTACACGGACCGCTTCGAGGAATGGATTGCCGAGGACGCCCCGCGACTTGATACGGTCGCCCGTCATGCGATGGCGGCGCTCGAGTACAAGGCCGCGCATATGCCGCTCTCGGCGACATTCCTTGAGGCGTGGACCAGACTGCGCGACACGGCGAGCGAAGACGAGCGGCAAGCCTTCATTCACCGCCCAAAGCCGGAGGAAGTTTCCCGGTTCCTGAAATCCCCCGATACCGAGCGCTACGTGCGCAGTGCGGCGTTCGCGTTCTTCAAGTCCGAGGATTACCCGACGCACGACATGCTCCAGCAAATGATGCTGGTCGCATCGTTCCCAGAGCATGACCGTGACGAAATCAATCACATCGCAACCTTGCTCGCCCCTTGGAACGAGCAGCGGCTTGTCTGCGGGCATTCCACCTTGTCCATCACCGGCAGGATCGCCCACTTCGATCTGACTTACATCCCCGTTCCTCATTTCTCAAATGCGCCTCAATTCCGAATTGTCCCGACAACTTGATGCCATCCTCCGGCGGAGGTTGGCGCTCCTGCTCACAGGCTCTCGTTTTCCGCTCAGTTGCACATTCCACACACCCACACCATGAACCAAATCAAACTCAGCCTGCGGGCCGCCGACGACTCGCGCACCATTAAGGAGGAACGCGGTGTTCCCACATTCGCCACGGTATTCGCCCTGCATAACGCCGCGAGGAAGGGAGAAACGATCCCCATCACCGTCAAAGCCTCGCACGAATTGGCTCTTACGCTCGTCCGCGACTTGAAAAAAGGCACGGCCTTTATCGTCGAAGGCCAGCTTTCCTACTTCAAGCGCCCGGACACCAACCGCGAAAGCTACTCCATCTGGGCGGACAATTTCACTGAGATCACTGCACCCAAATCCAAATCTCAAACAGACCATGAATAAATCCGCCAATGTCACTGTCGAATTGGACGACGACGCTTACGCCGCGTTCAAGGAGGCGTCCGAAATCGTCTTAAAAGTGGGCATTCGCGTCCCGACCAGCCAGCTCGTCCAAACCATGATCAACGCGGAAATGACACGACTAAATCCCCGCAGAATCGCGCAGAGATTTTTGAAATGCATCTTGCAGCAGGTTGGAGGACTCTCCGGCACCGTCCTCGACGACGAGGACGAGCAAATGCCGGAGATTCCTTCGGCTGCCGCCGCCGCAAAAACCTGATTTTCTCCTCAAATGAGGAAACCCGTTCAACCAGCATGGCTACGGGGCCGATTGGCCGAAATGCCGTGCGCCACATCGCTATTAATATGGCAATAGCATCACCCAAGAAGAAACAGGAACTGGAGCGCCAGTTCAAAACCAACCCGGAAGTCAACGCCAAGCTGTAAATGGCATCTGTGGTCTCAGCGATGAAGTCGGGCTGGTATTCGCGCTGGTCGGCTCCCCACTTGTAAAAGATGTGGAACTGGCCACGTCCGGGCTTGAACCACTTCTCGGACTCCCGGTCGGCGATGATAGCCATAACCCGCTCCGTATCCGATTGAAATTTTTGGACCGGGTAGAGGCAACGGGAGAATCCGCCGAAAACCAACTGCGCGATCTTCGTCAACATGGCGGGGCGTTGGCGGAAATCGCGAATGGCTTCCGCGTCGAGAGCGGTGAAGGCGAGCGGCTTTAGTGCGGTGAACCCTTTGTTCACTACGACATCATAGTCGGATGCCTTCTCCCAATGATGGGTCTGCATCTGGGAGTGGATGAAATCACCCTGAACGGTCATTGTAGCAGTGAGGGGGGAAGCAAATGAAGCATGAACTGTGCCGCGGTTTAACTCGCAACACCGAATGAGTTTTAGGCACTTACCCACTCTGATCTGATCGGCGGCAGCGCTTGTTCCGATGGGAATGGCTGCAACCTGGTCGGGGGTTTAAGGCTCCAAAGAGGGTAACAAAAGGTAACAATTTTTCCGCCAGAACAGCACTCAACTGCACATTCAAGAGAATTGGCGAATCACCTGCAGAGCCTTTATTTAAGCCATTTTCAGAGTAATTTCAGCTTTTTGCAAATGGTGCGCGATACAGGGTTCGAACCTGTGACCCCTACCGTGTCAAGGTAGTGCTCTACCACTGAGCTAACCGCGCCAAATTCTCCCGAGGCGATGCCCGGAGCTGGGGAAAACTACATATCGTGCTTTCACGAGGCAACTTTTTTTGCGGCAGGCCGTCAGACGCCCAAGCTTCCTCCGTTGGTCCGGATCACCTCTCGATACCAGTACGCGGAATCCTTTAGGATCCGCTTCTGAGTCTCAAAGTCGCAATGAATCAGGCCGAAGCGGTGCTTGTATCCTTCCGCCCACTCGAAGTTGTCTATGATGGACCATTGGAAATATCCTCGAACGTCCGCGCCCTCGCTGATCGCCTGGTGCAAAGCACGGAGATGACGCTGAAGATAATCGATGCGGGCGCCATCGTGCACTCGTCCATCCACCGCAACCCAGTCGCAGTTCGACATACCATTCTCCGTGATGACAATTGGCAGCTTGTAGCGGTCAGCCATAAACTTTGGTCCCCAATGCAGAATCTCCGGGGTCACCTTCCATAGAAACAGCGAGTGCCCATGGCCCGGCGCAAGTTTGGGATGGATTGGGTCGCCATCGGGCCCGGCCTTCGTTGGAGTCCCCGTGTAGGAATTGAAACCATAGAAATCGAGTGGCTGGCACATCGTTTCGAGGTCGGATGACGGGAACTTCGGCACAGCGTCGCCGAAAGCCTCAATGCCGTCGTCCGGGTACCGGCCCAAGATAACAGGGTCCGCATACCAACAGGTGTTCCACCCGTCTTTGACCTGCATGGTGGCGCGCCGGCTGGCCTCGATGTCCTCGGGTCTGTTGGAAACGGGATAGCAAAACCAGCCCACAGGCGCCCAGCCGACCAAGGGCTTCTTTTTCGCTCGCGCTCTGATGGTTTGAACAGCCAGGCCATGCGCCAAGAGCGTGTGATGAGTGGCGAGCAACACCTCGTGCAAGCCGAGTTTCACGCCCGGAGCATGATCACCCACGGAATGCCCAAGATGCAGAAAGCATTGCGGCTCGTTCAGTGTAATCCAATGGTCGACGCGGTCCGACAAACGGTCCACGACCACTCGGACGTAGTCGGCAAACCATTTCGGGCTGTCGGGGTTGAGCCAGCCTCCGCGCAGGAAAAGATCGTAGGGGTAGTCCCAGTGAAAAAGCGTCACCCATGGTTCGATGCCGTTACCCAGCATTTCGTCGATCAGGCGATCGTAAAAGCTCAAGCCGGAGCTGTTGGTGGCACCCCTACCGTCGGGAATCACCCGGGGCCAGGAAACCGACAGCCGATACGCGTTGACGCCGATTTCGCGCATCAGGCTCACGTCTTCCTTGTAGCGATGGTAGTGGTCGCATGCGACGTCACCCGTGTGCCCCTCCCAGATCTTTCCCGGCTGGCGCACGAGCATGTCCCACACCGAGAGTCCTTTTCCATCTTCGTTCCAGGCCCCCTCGATTTGGTACGAGGCGGCGGCGACGCCCCAGGTGAAGTTCGTTGGAAAGCTCATTGGTTTTTGGGGGAAGTAAATGTTTAGCGAAAGTTGCGGCTCAGAGTATTCGGATTGAGCATAAGAAGAAAAGCCAAACACGAAGATTCATTTTTCTATCAAATCTGGGCGGCGCTCTTTGGTGAGTTCCAGGGCGCGCTTCTTGCGCCAGGCCTCGATGGCGGCGTGGTTGCCTGAAAGCAAGACCTCCGGCACTTTCCAGCCCTCGAAATTTTCCGGCCGGGTATAGTGAGGATGATCGAGGAGGCCCGTGGAGAACGAATCCTGCTCGGCGCTGCCTGCGTCGCCCAATACTCCGGGGATCAGGCGCACCACGGCATCGGTGAACACCAGGGCGGCCAACGCACCGTTTGTCAGCACGTAGTCACCTATCGAGATTTCATCGTCAACAAGATGATCGGCCACACGCTGGTCAACGCCTTCGTAGTGGCCGCAGACGAGGATTAAATGGCCTTCTCGCGAATAGGCCTCCGCCATCTTCTGATTGAGACGCCGCCCCTGCGGCGTCATCAAGACCACCCGCGTTCCTGCGCCGCGCAATGAATCGAGCGCACGCGCGATGGGTTCGATTTTCATCACCATGCCCGGCCCGCCGCCATACGGTGCGTCGTCAGTGGTGCGATGTTTGTCGGTCGCCCAAGCCCGGAGATCCAACGCTTCAAGGACGGCGAGTCCCTTTTTCTGCGCATGCTTGAGCATGCTTTCCCCCAGCACGCCCTCGCAAATACGGGGAAAAATGGTAAGAATTTGGATTTTCAAAGTATTTCCATAAAAGGCATCACCACCGACGCAAGCAAGTGTCCAAAGTCCGCGCTCGACAAAAAAGACGTCGCTCCCGTCCGCGCCGCAGTTTCAAGGCGCGGCTGTTTGGGGCCGGCATTAAGATGGGGCTGGCCATAGCGCTTGTGTGGACTTTCATCGCGCTATTTTTCTATGCGTGGTCGCTGACTTTTGATCTGAAGACGATCAGCGACATGCCTCAGCGCTCGGCAGTCTATGACAAGGATGGACTATTCTACAGCCGTCTCGCTGGTGAGAACCGCGTGGTCGTTCCCTTCGACAGGATTTCGAATGACTTCGTGAACGCCCTTCTCGCGCGCGAGGATACCCGTTTTTACTACCATCACGGGATCGACCCCATCGGCATCGCACGCGCCATCGTGCGCAATTTCGTAGCCGGCGGGTTTCGGGAGGGAGCAAGCACTCTCACCCAGCAACTCGCGCGCAACAGCTTTCCGCTCGGGGGCAAGAACCTTCTTCGCAAAATGATCGAAGCCGCACTTGCCTTCCGGATAGAGACCGAGCTGACTAAGGAGGAGATCCTGGAGGCTTACATGAACCGGATTTATTTCGGCAGCGGCTACTACGGAGTCGAAACAGCCAGTCAAGCCTACTTCGGCAAGCCAGCCTCCGTCCTGAACCTCCAGGAGGCCGCGATGCTGGCGGGGCTCATCCGAAGCCCGAACCGCTTTTCCCCGTTTAACAATCTGAAGAAAGCGATCCGTGAGAGAAACGTCGTCCTGACGCGCATGCGCAAGCTCGATTTCATCACGGAAAAGCAGGCGGACGCCGCCATCGCATCCGTCCCAAGAATCGAGCAGAAGCGACGGGCATCCCCTCAGGAGAACTGGGCAATGGACTCAATTCTCCGGGAACTCGAGCTCGTGATCGACCGCGACCAATTCGACAACGGGGGATTGAAAATCTACACGACAATCGACGGAGCGCTGCAGCGTGTTGCCGAAGGAAGCCTTCAGCGACGGCTTCAGCAAGTCGAGTCGCTGCCCGTGTTTCCTCACAAGCCCATGAACGCGTTTTCGTCGGAGGCGTTCGCGGGCGAGGATGCAACGCCGTATCTGGAGGGCGCCGCAATTGCCATCGATAGCCACACGGGCGGCATCCGAGCCATTGCCGGCGGCCGGGACTACGACCGCAGCAAATTCAACCGCGCCGTGCTGGGACACAGGCCGATAGGCTCCGCGGTAAAGCCTTTTGTTTATGCCAAAGCTTTCGAAAACGGGCTGCATCCCGGCGATCTCGTCGACGACAATCGGCTGCGCCCTGATGAGCTTCCGCCCGCCTATGGCCGTTATGATCCCTCGAACTCGGACAACACCTATCGCGGAGAGCTTCCTGCTGGAGACGGCCTCGTGCTCTCTCGCAACACGATGAGCGTTCGCATCGGCGTTTGGGCGGGACTCGATTCCGTTCGGGAGACTGTCGTGCGCTCGGGATTGTCGCAGAATCCACCCCGCTTCCCCTCGCTTTGTTTGGGCGCATTCGAATCCAATTTGAAGGACTTGACCGCCTCCTACACCGTATTCGCAACCGGAGGCGTGAAACTGCAGCCTTATCTCATCGAGCGTATCGCCGACCCTGACGGACAAACTATCTACAAAGCCACGCACGGAAAGTTCAGCGTCATTGAGCCCAAGGCTGCGAGAGAGACAGCTTCCCTGATGCGAGAAGTCCTAACGCGTGGAACCGGCGCCAGGGCTCGTCAACTGGGACTCCATCACGCCGCCGCGGGAAAGACCGGGACGACCAACGACTATCAGGATGCCTGGTTTATAGGTTTCGATGACCAGCTCGTATGCGGGGTGTGGGTAGGCTTTGACCAGCCCAAGAGAATCATGTCAGGGGGGACGGGCGGCGAATTGGCCCTTCCGATATGGGTGGACATCGTCGAGGCGCAACGCACACTCAGGTAAATGGCGCCCTCCGCCATCAGGGTCGCCGCAAATCCCGCTGGGTCACAAAGGAATTGCCCATAATATCGTAAACGCGTTGCGCTGGGATTACCTTGCTGGTGACATAATCGAGGTTCCCATCGCGACCGATGAACGCGATTCTAAATCTCTCGCCTCCCTCATAGTCGTACCCTACACGCGGACCGTCCGCAGCCAGAAGGAAGGGAATGTTCGACTTGATGAGGCCGCCCTCTTCTGTGAAGGCTGCAATAAACACGGCCTTATTCGCCGCATACCGTTCATACATCCTCTTCAACTGCTCGAGCTGCGAGCGAAACGCCCGGTCACGCGGCGTCGGTGCAATGAGCAGCACCACAGGCTGGCCCTTGAGCGCCGACAAGCCCTTTTGCCGCCCCGAAGAATCGATCCAATTCACGTTCGGCGCAGGACGCACAACCACAGCGGAAAGCGTGGTCGCCAACACGAAGAAAAGAAGACAGCAGATCCTCACAGGGACACCAAGTGGAAGCCGCTTGGAAAATGAACGGAAGAAGGCTCTCATCAAATTTTCAACAATTCCGCTTCCTTTGCCTCCACATTCTTCTCGACGGACGCGACATACTTGTCAGTGAGTTTTTGAATTTCCGCCTCGGCGTCGTGGAGTTCATCCTCAGTCAACTCACCGGCCTTCTGCATTTTCTTGGCGGCATCCATTGCTTCGCGACGGCAGGCGCGCACACGCACACGACATTCCTCGGCGTGATGTTTGACCGTTTTTGCCAGATCCCGACGCCGTTCTTCGGACAGCTCCGGAATGGGAATCCGGATGATCTTTCCATCCACCGCTGGCATGATTCCCAGCTTCGACTCTTTGATGGCGCGCTCGATATCCTTCACCGTTGAGGCATCGAATGGCTGAATCACGAGCAGTCGTGGCTCTGGCACGGAGATCAGCGCCAACTGCTTCAGCTTCATTGAGCTGTCATAAGCTTGAACGTCGAGATTCTCGACAAGGGCTGGCGAGGCCTTCCCGGTGCGAATTGCGGCGAATTCGTGGATCATGAAATCCACGGCCTTCTCCATCCCCTCCTCCGCCTCGAAGAGCACCTCGTCCAAAGTCATCTGCACTTACGGCTTTTCGGACACCAGGGTGCCCACCTTCTCGCCACGCAATGCGAGCGGGATGTTGTCAGGCTTGGTCATGTCGAAAACGATGATCGGCATCTTATTGTCCATGCAAAGACTGAAGGCTGTGGAATCCATCACTTGCAAACGCTTCGCCAGAGCCTCGCTGTAGGTGAGGTGTTCGTATCTCACGGCATCTGGGAATTTCACCGGATCCTTGTCGTAAATGCCGTCGACCTTTGTGGCCTTGAGGATGACCTCGGCGCCAATCTCATTCGCGCGTAAAGCGGCAGTTGTGTCGGTCGAGAAGAACGGGTTGCCTGTTCCGGCGACAAAAATAACGACGTGGCCCACCTGCAAATGGCGAGTCGCCCGCCTTAGGATGAAGGGCTCGGCTACATTGTTCATTTCGATGGCTGTCTGCACCCGCACCGTAAGCCCCAGATCTTCCATGGCGCTCATGAGTGCGAGGCCGTTGATCACCGTGGCAAGCATGCCCATGTAATCCGCTGTCGCACGATTCATCCCGCCATGCGACGCAGTCAGGCCTCGCCAAATGTTGCCTCCCCCAATGACGATAGCCAATTCAATCCCAAGCTTCTTGACCTCGAGGATCTGTTTGGCGAGTTCCTGGACGATTTGAGGCGAAATATTATCACGACTGCCTTTTTCGCGAAGGGCTTCGCCGCTGAGTTTCAGTACGACACGTTTGAAGTGATTGGTAGCCATGGGAGTTTGAACCGCGTCATCAAATCCTATCCTTCGCGCCATGAAAAGGGAAAATCTTTACCCAGCGTTTCCAAGTTGCGCTCCGAGAGCGATCGGATGCCCGCGCAAGAACTCGGCCGCTGCCAGGCGCTTTCCGCCTGCGATCTGGATATCCTGCAGAACGATTCCGTCCCTTCCTGCGGCAACAAGGATGCCGCCATCGTCCGCGGCCACAACGGTTCCAGCCGGCTCGCCGCTTGCCTCACAGATCTTGGCTCGATGAATTTTCAAAATTTTCCGGGCATCCCCGAGCGTGACAAACGTGTAAGCGCCCGGCCACGGGGTCATCGCACGGATTCGTCTTTCGATTTGCTCCGCCGACTCGTTCCAAGCAATTTCGCCGTCGCTGCGCGCAAGTTTTGGAGCGTAGGTTGCAAGTGCATCGTCCTGACCTTGCCGCTGCGCTTCGCCGCGTCCAATAAGATCAAGGCATGCTAGCAGGGCACCCGGGGCAAGTTCGGCGAGGCGGTCGTGCAGTGTTCCGGCTGTCTCGTCCGACCCGATGGGAATGGCGACTTGGAACAGCATATCGCCTGTATCCAAACCTTCGTCCATCTGCATAATGGTGATACCGGATTCGGTGTCACCTTCCAGTATTGCGGCCTGAATTGGCGAGGCGCCCCGATGTCGCGGCAAAAGGGAAGCATGGATATTGATGCAGCCGAAGCTCGGCAGCGAAAGGACCGCCTTCGGCAAGATCTGACCATAGGCCGCAACGACGATCACGTCGGGTGCCAGAGCGCGAAGTTCGGCGAGCGCTTCGGGCGTGCGGATCTTCTCAGGCTGAAAGACGGGCAGACCGAGTTCTTGCGCCGCGACCTTGACCGGCGAAGGGCGCATCTTGAGATCCCGGCCTGCGGGCCGATCCGGCTGAGTGAAAACCGCCTGGATCTCGTGAAAGGCGGTCGCAGCAAGGGCCTTCAAAGTGGGAACTCCAATCTCCCCGGTGCCAAGAAAGACGACGCGCATGAGCGACGGAGAGCGCTGCCTGCGCGGCCTTTTATGGAACAATCAGGGTTCTACCCTGCGGCCCCGCACCTTGCTGAACTTCACGCTGACCAAGGGACTCTGCGCAACCGGTGCATAGATAGTCATAGATCTCCTTGTCAGGCAATACGAGCAGAAGACGCTCGCGCACGGGCATGGCTCGTCCGCACTTTCGACAATACAGCGAGGAAGCGCGAAAGTTGTCGAACTGGCGCATCTAGCTTTCTGTGCTGAAGTCGGTTTCGGTCTTGCGCCCGCTCACAATGTGCGAAACGATAGTATTCAGAACGACAACGGGTGGATCGGTGGCATCAATATTGACGATAAGGTCGTCTCCATAGTGGTCAAGCAGCGGCTTCGATTCACGCTGATAGGTTTCCAGTCTCTCCCGGATAACTTCCTCGTTCGCGTCGTCGAGACGATTGTCCTTGATTGCCCGCTTTTTTAGGCGCGTAACAATTTTGCTGCGATCCGGGCAGCTCAGGTGAAACACCTTCCTCACATCAATGAAGGGGTCCATGAGGTCAGCCTGGCAGATGTTGCGTGGAATTCCGTCGAGCACGAGATAATCGATATCAGGTTTGAATTGATGCGAGTCCACGCAAAGTTGAATGCTTACCCGCCAGAGCTCAACGGTGATTTCGTCGGGAACGAGCTGGCCTTTGCTTGAATATTCGAGAAACGCCTTGCCGAGGGGAGTGCGAGTATCGATCGAGCGAAACACATCTCCGCAGGCACAGTGAAAGAAACGTGGGATCGTTCCCAGCGTTCGGCCCTGGGTTCCTTTGCCGCTGCCGGGCGCGCCGAAGATGAGATAGGTTCGGTATTTCGTAGGCACAATCTCCCCCCTCTTTAGCTCTGGATGTGCAGGATTCAATTCCCAACTCGCGAACATTTGCGCGCTTATCGGCCGCGGCCGTAAGTTGCCATTGACCCTCCGGGACTCTTCCGTAATCGTTCCCCGAAATATCGTGTCTCACAACGAAGAATATATCGTCGAAATCCTCCGGGAGGTCGGACTTCTGGCCCCGAGCCAAATCGAGCAGGCTCGCGCCAAGGCCGGTGCCGGAAGCGTTTTGAGGGAACTGACTGAGCAAGGTGTCGTAAGCGAGGAGGATGTCGTACGCACGCTTGCAGCTCAGAACGGGATGGAATTCATCGATCTCAGCACCGTCGCGCCGCCGCCGGACGTCTTGCAAACCTTCGACGCCGAAATGGCCAAGCGTTACCGGGCCGTTCCCGTTGCGTTGCGCGACGGCACGCTCGTCGTGGCAATCGGGGACCCGATGGACATGGAAACGGCGGACGCCCTTTCCTTTGTTCTTAACCGCGATATAGAATTCGTCTGCGCCACTCCGGACTCGATCAAAAAGTCTGTCTCCGACTTTTACGGCACGGCGCGTGAAGGGTTGAACGGTTCCGAAGACCTGACGCTTAGAGCCGAAGGAGTGGAGGAGGAAACCGCCGCCGGCGATGCTCCTATTATTAAGATGGTATCGATGCTCCTGCTCGAGGCTTACAACCATCGCGCCAGTGATATTCATCTCGAACCCCTGGAAAATAAGTTTCGCGTTCGCTTTCGCATCGATGGCGTTTTGCAAGAGATGACCAGCCCGCCAAGAAAGCTTCATTCTGCCATCATCAGCAGGCTTAAGATCATGTCGGGGTCGATGAGCATCGCCGAGAAACGCATTCCTCAAGACGGACGGATCCAACTCAAGCTCGGCAACAAATCAATCGATCTTCGAGTCTCGAGCATCCCGACTATCCACGGCGAAAGCATCGTCATGCGAATACTCGATAAAAGCTCGCTCGCCTTGGGGCTTCCCGATCTGGGCTTTCTTTCCGACGACCAAATCAAATTCGAGCGGCTCATCAGCATGCCGGACGGCATCATCCTCGTCACAGGTCCGACGGGTTCGGGCAAGACGACGACCCTCTACAGTGCGCTGCACTACATGAACAAGCCGGACCGCAAGATCATCACCGTTGAGGACCCCGTGGAATACCAGCTCAGCGGAATCAACCAGGTCCCCGTCAATTCCAGTATTGGAATGACGTTCCCCGCAGCGCTGCGCTCGATGCTGCGGCAAGCTCCAAACATCATCATGATTGGTGAGATCCGAGATCTGGAGACCGCCCGCATCGCCATCAATGCGAGCCTCACCGGCCACCTCGTCCTTTCGACCTTGCACACCAACGACGCCCCGGGTGCCATAGCGCGCCTGGTGGATATCGGCATCAAGCCTTTCCTTGTTTCGAGTTCCGTTCGCGCTGTGCTCGCGCAACGCCTCGTCCGGCGCCTCTGCTCCAAATGCAAAGAACCCAGCGAACTCACGATGTATGAAGCCAACGGCCTGCGCATCGATGCCGCCCAGATTGCGGAAGGCTCCATCAAGAAAGCGCACGGCTGTGAGAACTGCCGTGGCAAGGGCTTCAAGGGACGGCTGGGTATCTTCGAATTGTTTACGATCGACGACGAGGTGCGCCACATGATCATCAACGGAGCAACCACGGTCCAGCTCCGGGGCCGGGCTCGCGAACTCGGCATGCGCACGCTGCGTGAGGACGGCGTTCGTAAGGTGCTCGCCGGAATGACTACCGCAGAGGAAGTCATCACCACCACGATGACCGACGCCGAATAGCTATGGATTCCAAGCAAGTCGCAGAGATGTTCGCGCAAGCAGGCTGGATCAGCCCCGATCAAGGCCATGCTTTCGCGCAAGAGGCCGCGACCACCGGCAAGCCCATCGAAAATGTCATGGTGGATCATGGCATTGTCACCGAGGAGCAGTTTTTTGCGCTGATCGCCGAGTCTCTTGGGACGGAGGTTGTCGATCTTAATGCGTTCGACGGCGCACCGCACACCCTGCATCTGGTGCCTGGCGGACTGGCTCGTCTGCACGGAGCGCTTCCCGTCGGTCACTCGGAGAACACGATCTACGTCGCCCTTGTTGATCCGCTCAACCCTCAGGTCGCCGAAGATCTCCGCTTCGCGCTCGGTCGAGAGATCGAGGTCGTCGTCGCGCCCTCCTCTAAGGTTCGCGAGCTAATTTCGCAGTATTACGGCGCGGAAGCCTCCACTATGGAGGACGTTCTAGCCCAACTCGGGGAAAACACCGAGGTTACCCTCGACGATGTGGGCGAGGACCAGTTCAACGCGCAAGTCGCCGCGCAGGAAGCCAACGCCGCGCCAATCATCCGCTTTGTGGATCTAATCCTCGATAAGGCCGTTTCCGCCCGCGCAAGCGACATCCACTTTGAGCCCTTTGAGACCGAATTCAAGATCCGCTACAGGGTGGACGGCGCCCTCTACGAAATGGATCCCCCTCCCCGCCATCTCGCCCTCCCCATCATTTCTCGAGTCAAGGTCATAGCCAACCTCAACATTGCAGAGCGCCGCCTGCCCCAAGACGGTCGTATCCTGCGGGTAGTCAACGGAAACCCAATCGATTTGCGTGTCTCCACCCTCCCCACGGCGTTTGGTGAAAGCGTTGTGCTGCGCGTGCTGGACCGATCGAGCGCAAATCTCGATCTCGAAAATCTCGGGATGCCAGAGTACATCTACGATCACATTCTCGAAGTTATTGAGAAGCCGAACGGGATTTTCATCGTCACCGGCCCGACGGGATCTGGAAAAACAACGACGCTGTACTCCTGCCTGCGAAAGATTAATACCATCGACTCGAAACTGCTAACCGCCGAGGATCCCGTCGAGTACGAGATCGAAGGGATCATGCAGGTGCCAGTCAACGAGGCTATCGGGCTTACTTTCGGACGCCTTCTCCGTGCCTTCCTTCGGCAGGACCCCGATCGCATTCTGGTCGGAGAGACCCGCGACACCGAGACCGCCCAGATCGCCATACAGGCCTCGCTCACAGGCCACTTGGTCTTTACCACCCTTCACACAAACGACTCGACCGGTGCAGTCACCCGCCTCATCGACATGGGAGTTGAACCCTTCCTGATCTCTGCCTCCCTGGAATGCGTGCTCGCCCAGCGCCTCATACGAAGGATATGCACGGAATGCCGCGCGCCCTACGAACCTACCGATTCCGTCCTGCGATCCCTCGGCCTCACACCGCATGACATCGGCGACAAGAACTTCTATTACGGCAAGGGCTGCGACGCCTGCAACCAAACCGGCTACAAAGGACGCAAGGGCATCTACGAACTTCTTAAAATCACAGACGCCCTTCGTGATATGATCAACAACCGTGCCCCCACCGTTGTCATACGACAAAAGGCCATAGAACTCGGAATGACCACCCTGCGCGAAGATGGCCTGCGTTCAATCTACGATGGAATTACAACCATCGAGGAAGTCGTCAAATATACGTGACAGTATGCCGGGACCTCGACGAGGCGGGTCCGGGCACCCAAAAACTCGGCGCGGTGAGTGCATTTCGCACGTTCCAGAACTTTTACCTCTTTAAGGTAAAAAACAAAAAAGATTGTATTGTGATTCAATTACTTATTTATCGCAATACGAGGCGTTTTCCATGCCTCCAGCCACTTCCTTAGCGAAATAGGTAACGATAAGGTCAGCACCGGCGCGTTTGATTGCAAGGAGGGCTTCGTCGCGGGTTCGGTGGTAATCCAGCCAACCGAGTTTGGCGGCGGCGTGTATTTGCGCGTACTCGCCGCTTACTTGATAGGCTGCCACTGGGAGGTGTGTGAATTCCTTTACCGCGCGGACTACATCGAGATAAGGTCCCGCCGGTTTGACCATGACGATGTCGGCTCCTTCCTCTGCGTCGAGTGCGATTTCGCGAAGGGCCTCGCGGACATTTGAGGGATCCATCTGATAGGTGGCCTTGCTGATAGAATCTTTGCCCACCTTGCTCCCGACTGCCTCGCGAAAGGGACCATAATATGCCGAAGCGTATTTGGCGGCATAGGACAAGATAATCGTGGCCTCAAAACCCTCTTCGTCGAGGGCTTCCCTTATGGCGGCCACGCGGCCATCCATCATGTCCGACGGCGCGACAACGTCGGCTCCCGCCTGAGCCTCCTTGACCGCCAGGCGGCGCAAGATCGCGACGGTCTCGTCGTTATCCACCCTTCCGTCAGCCGCGAGCACGCCATCGTGTCCGTGACTCGTATAAGGATCCAGGGCGACATCGGTAATAACCACCAGGTCGGGCAGCACTTGCTTGACTCGGCGCACGGCGCGGTAGAGCAGATTGTCGTCCTTGAGACCATGCGTGCCCCGCGCGTTCTTCAAGCTTGATTTGATTGAGGGAAAAATCGCGACGCCGAGGATTCCAGCCGCGAGAGCTTCCTCACATTCGCGAAGGAGCGAATCGAGGGAGTGGCGGAAGACGCCTGGCATGGAAGGAATTTCCACGCTTTCGGTCTCGTCATGAACGAACAGCGGATAGATCAAATCCCCGGGCAGTAGATGCGTTTCTGCAACAAGCCGCCTGATCGCATTGGACTGACGCAGGCGGCGGGGGCGGACAGGTAGATAAAGGCTCATGAGAACGCGGACCAGATGATAGAGATACCTTGCGACGAAACAAATGGCGAACACTAGAACAGCGACCTAAAGCGAAAGCCCGCCAAAATCGGCCGACAGGAGAACACACTAGCGCCGTCGAACCGACGCCAACCGTCGGCGATTCTGCTTTCCATGGGCGCGGCTCTCGGTAAATTTCGCCTTGCTCGACAGCTGCATTTGTCCCATCTTCTGCGGCCCTCTTTGAGACCCTATCGTCCAGTGGCCTAGGACACCGCCCTTTCACGGCGGTAACACGGGTTCGAATCCCGTTAGGGTCGCCACTCATTTAGAGTGGCAAATCGCCTTCTATATCAGATAAATAGAGGCTCCACGGGCGATTCGCCAGTTCTTTTTGAAAGTGCAGTTGACCGCAGTTCCGGCGGAGAAATTGTTACCTTTTGTTGAGCCTGCACTCCCGCGCTCTTACAGCCATTCGACCGGAACAAGCGCCGCCGCCGATCAGGCCTTTCTTGAAGCGCAG
>DATDAL010000089.1:0-22571 GCA_036525415.1 Terrimicrobiaceae bacterium
CATCTCGCTGCCGTGTTGTTCCATACGCTGATCGTTCGCGATCGGCTTCTGGACCGCATGGCCGTTTGGAAGACCCGCTCCAGCAAGACCAAGAGTTGATGTCGCAAGTGCGTCCTAGCTGGGCTGACGCGGATTTGCGCGGAACGGATGATCTCGTTGAATGACATTTGGATCGCAGCACTTTCATTCAGCGCGGAATGGAAGTGTTTTCGCGCGATAAGCATTTCGATCAAATGCAGAATGTGACATGGTCCCGTCCGAGCCAATGTCAAGATGGAAAGGTCTCACTGAGACGCGAAATTGCTATGCAAGCTAAGCTGAGTGCGAAGGCCTTCTGTGTTGTCGGTTTCGGAATAGGCGGCAAGGAGAAGCTCTGGAGCGCCACTCTTCCAGCCAGAGAGCTTTTTTGGGTCGTTGGGGCGACGCCGATACGCCAAACCGAGATTTCGAAGATGCCATGAGTTGGGTCACTGTCTTGTGGTCCATGATCGCCTCGGCGTGCCTCACGTTGGCGCTGGTGCACGGGCTTGTCTGGTGGAGGCACCGTGAGGCGTGGGCCAATATTCTCTTCGCGCTTACGGCCGTGGCGACTTCGCTCTTGGCAGCGGGTGAGGTGTGGATGATGTGGGCAGAGACGCCGGAGCAGTTTGGCATGGCATTGCGCTGGACTCATATACCCGCCTGGGCGCTCATCGTGTCGCTGGTCGGGTTCGTACGACTCTACCTGCGCGCAGGGCGACAATGGCTCGCTTGGACGGTCTGTGGCCTGCGGACACTCTCGCTAATCCTCAATTTTCTCACTGGGGCGAATCTCAACTACCGGGAGGTTGCGGCGCTACAACGCATTCCATTCCTCGGTGAATCGGTCTCCGTCGGGGAGGGGATGTCGAATCCTTGGATGCTAGTCGGCCAGTTGAGCTTGGTCTTGCTCGTGATGTTTGCCGCGGATGCGGCTTTCACCGTCTGGCGGCGGGGCGACCGGCGTCAGGCTCTGGTGGTTGGCGGTGGCATTGTGTTCTGCGTTTTAATGGGAACCGGGCAGGCAATTCTGGTGTTCTGGGGCATCATTTCCGCGCCGATCACGGCGAGTCTTTTCTACATGGGCATCGTCGCAGCGATGGGATTCGAGTTGAGCCACGACGTGCTCAGGGCTGCGGAGCTGTCGGAAGAGTTACGCGAGAGCGAGCGACGCATGGATCTGGCGGCGAGCGCGGCCGAGCTTGGGCTCTGGGTGTGGGATATGGAGCGGGATGAAATCTGGACCACCGACAAAGGGCACGAACTGTTCGGCTTCGCAAAGACGGAGCCGCTCAACTTTTCGCGAACTATCGAAAGGCTGCATCCGGACGATCGCGAGCCGATGCGTGTCGCCGTGGCCACGGCGCTCGAAAATGGCGGCAACTACCAGAATGAATAACGCTTGCTCTCGGGTGCCGCATCGGTGCGCTGGATTGCCGCACAGGGCCGGGTCGAATTCGCCGCGGATCGACGACCGCTGCGCATGCGCGGTGTCTCCATCGACATCACAGCGCGCAGGCTGGCGGAGCAGGAGGTGCAGGAAAGGCGCGCGGAACTGACCCATCTCTCGCGCGTGGCGATGCTCGGCGAATTGTCAGGCTCGCTCGCCCATGAACTTAACCAGCCGCTCACGGCAATCCTCAGCAACGCGCAGGCGGCCCAACGGTTCCTGGCGCGCCCGCAAATCAACCGCGCCGAGTTGGAGGAAATCCTGAGCGACATTGTGGACGCGGATCAGCATGCGGGGGAGGTCATCCGCAGCTTGCGCCTGCTTTTGAAAAAGGGCGAAGTGCAGCGCCAACAGCTCGATGCGAACGAAGTCGTGCAGGAGGTGCTTAATCTCGTACGCAGTGATCTCCTGAACCACCGAGTCGCTGCCGAGACGGAGCTCGCTCCGGACTTGCCGACGGTCCGCGGAGACCGTGTGCAGCTCCAGCAGGTAATGCTCAATCTTGTGATGAACGCCTGCGACGCCATGGCCGGGAGCGACGTAGCGGGACGCCGGTTGTGCGTGAGCACGAATTGGATCGCAGACGAGGGCGTGCGCGTCTCGGTCCGCGACCACGGCCTTGGCATCCCGACGGAATTGCTGGAGCGAGTCTTCGAGCCGTTCTTCACGACCAAGCCGCAGGGGCTTGGACTCGGCCTCGCGGTGTGTCGCTCGATTCTCCTGGCCCACGACGGCGAGTTGTCGGCGGAGAATCATCCCAGTGGCGGCGCGGTCTTCCGTTTCACACTGCCCACGGAGCTCCACGCCGGGACATGAGCCTGCAACCACCCACCGTTTTCCTGGTGGACGACGAGGCGCTCGTGCGCAAAGCGGTCGAACGCCTGTTGCGCGCAGAAGGCTTTGAAGTGGCTGCATTCGCCTCTCCAGCCGAATTTCTCGCTGCGCACGATCCGGCTGAGCCGGGTTGCCTGGTGCTGGACATGGCGATGCCAGGTATCAACGGTCTCGAACTTCAGGAGACCCTTTCCGCGCGCGGCAGCGCGCTGCCGATCATCTTCCTTACCGGCCGCGCGGACGTGCCGATGTGCGTGCAGGCAATGAAGCGCGGCGCGGCCGACTTTCTAACCAAGCCACTGAAAGACACCGACTTGTTCGCGGCAATTCGCCGTGCGCTGGAGCACGACCGCAACGCTCGTCAGACACGCGCCGAACGGGAAGACATTCGCGCCCGTGTCGCAAGCCTCACCCCACGCGAGCGCGACGTGCTGAAGCAGGTCGTAACCGGCCAACTGAATAAGCAAATCGCCTTCAACCTCGGCACCGTGGAAAAGACAATCAAAGTGCACCGCGGGCGGGTCATGGAGAAGATGCGGGTTACCTCGGTGGCCGAATTGGTCCGGTTGGTGGAAAGATGTGGCCTCGGCTTTCAGTTCGACACCGAGAAGTAGCGCGAGGCCGTTGCCACCGGTCGCATTGGACCAACGTCCAATATCCGCGCGCGGCGGCGTCTGCTAAAAGCCCGTCGAATGAGTGCTTCCCACCCAGTGATAGCCATCGTCGATGACGAGGAACTGGTGCGCAAAGCGCTGGAACGTCTCCTGCGCTCCGCGGAGATGGAGGCACGCGTGTTTGCCTCCGGTGGGGAGTTCCTGACTGCGATTGCGGAGTTCAATCCGGACTGTGTGGTGCTCGATCTGCACATGGCCGGCGTGTCGGGCTTCGACGTGATGGCCGGATTGCAATGGCGCTTTCCGATCGTGGTGATTACCGGGCACGATTCGCCCGAAACTGAGGCGCGGGCGCTGGGCGGCGGGGCGGCTGCCTATCTCCGCAAGCCAGTCAGCGACCGAGCGCTGATCGCAGCGATCTCCGAAGCCATCGAACATTCGACCATGTGGACTTCAAGACATCCATGAAAACGACACACAACCTGATCGCCACCGCCCTCGTTTTGCTCGGGTTCGTCGCGACAGCACCCACCTTCGCACCGCCAAACTACGGCGTGAAGCGACCACTCCAACTCTCCTGAGGGACGGACCAGGACACCGGCATGTCGCATCTCCGAAGTCGCCGCGTCCTTCCGTCAGACCAGCACTAGCAGAGAAACGCAGAAATCAAGGCAAAGTCCGAACACTCACAACACCAAACCCATGAAATCGAAATTCAACACTCTCAAACAATGGGCTGTCATGCTCTGCGCCGCTTTCATCACGGTGCTGGCGCAGGCGGAAGACCCAGCCTCCGAGAATGCTACGGCGGGCCAAGACAGGAAACCCAACATCGTCTTCATCATGGGCGATGACATCGGCATCTGGAACATCGGCGCTTACAACCGAGGCATGATGGCCGGAAGGACGCCGAATCTCGATAAGCTCGCCAAAAGCGGCATGCTGTTCACCGACTACTACGCCGAGGCGAGTTGCACGGCAGGTCGCGCGAACTTCATCACGGGCGAGTTGCCAATCCGCACCGGCATGACGACAGTCGGTCAGGCGGGCTCCAAGATCGGCATGCCAGCTGCGGCGCCGACCATCGCCACGGTGCTGAAATCCATGGGCTACGCCACCGGGCAGTTCGGCAAGAACCACCTCGGCGATCTCAACGAGTTCCTCCCTACGGTGCATGGGTTTGATGAGTTCTTTGGCTACCTCTATCACCTCGACGCGATGGAAGACCCATCGCATCGCAACTATCCCCCCGCCCTCAAGGACACGGTTGGCCCGCGCAACATGGTTCACTCTTGGGCGACCGACGTCGATGACCCGACCGTGCAGCCACGCTGGGGCAAGATCGGCAAGCAGAAGATCGAGGACGCCGGCACGCTCTATCCGAAACGGATGGAGACCGTGGATGACGAAATCCTCGGCCTTGCGCTCAAGTTCATCGGTAACGCCAAGGCAGCCGACAAGCCGTTCTTCGTCTGGCTCAACCCGACCCGCATGCATGTGGAGACACATCTCTCGGAAAAGTATGAAAACATGCGCACGCCGGAGAACGGCTGGTCCATCGAGGAAGCCGGCATGGCGCAACTCGACGACATCGTCGGCTCGGTGATGAAGTATCTTAAAGACAACGGCCTTGAGGACAATACCATCGTTGTTTTCACCACCGACAATGGCACGGAGAACTTCACCTGGCCGGACGGCGGGCAAACGCCCTTCGCCGGCGGCAAGGGAACGGGCTTGGAAGGCGGCTTTCGTGCGCCGGCCATCCTCAGTTGGCCCGGCAAAGTGCCGGCGGACACGATTCAGAACGGAATCTTTTCCGGCTTGGATTGGTTTCCCACTTTCGTCGCCGCGGCAGGCAATCCCGACATCGGTGAAGAGTTGCTGAAAGGCAAACAGATCGGGGACAAGACCTACAAAGTCCACCTCGACGGATACAACCAGATGGACGCGATCACCGGCAAGGGAGCGTCCGCGCGCAACGAGATATTCTACTTCACCGAGGGCACGCTCGCCGCCGTGCGGATCGGCGACTACAAGTATCGGTTCACCGATCAGCCCGGCGGCTGGCTGGGGGGCACGGTCAAGGTGGATTGGCCGATTCTGGTAAACCTCCGTCTCGATCCCTTCGAGCGCACTGGGATGCCCAACGGCGCCCAGGGGTCGCTGGCCTACTACAACTGGTTTATCAATGAGTTCTGGCGCTTCGTATTCGTGCAACAAGAGGTCGCAAAATACGCCCAAACGTTCCTCGAATACCCTCCCATGCAGGAGGGCGCTAGCTTCAACATGTCGGCGCTCAAGGCGGAGCTTGAGAAAAAGATGGAGCAAATGCAGAGTTCGCCCGGGAAATAATGAGATCATCGCCAGGTGAGTGATCGCAAGCGTCGCCCACCTCGCTCCCTCAGCGATTCGATCGTGAAACGCGGGTGCCCTCTCCGCCGAGGCGACCCGCAACTTCACGAGCGAACCAAACAACACAACGCAACCAAAACCGAATCATGCCCAAAGTGAAATACTACGCTTTGTTGCTGCTGACAGGTGCAGCCGCGATGTTGTTTGCCCTGTCAGCGTCAGCCCAGCAAATCACCGGCACGCCCGGCTCGCCCGATGCCACCGTGACAATCGATGGCAAACAACTCCCGCCGACCCCGCTGCCGTTCGGCGGCGTGATCAAAGAAAGTGCCTTGGATTCCAAGCCCTACTGGCCGCCGCGCGTCGTGCCGCCAAAGGGCGCGCCCAACATCCTCCTCATCATGACAGACGATCAAGGCTACGCCGTTTCGAGCACCTTCGGCGGCGTCATCCCGACGCCAGCACTGGACCGCGTCGCCAAGGCGGGATTGCGCTACACCCAGTTCCACTCCACCGCGCTCTGCTCGCCCACGCGGGCGGCCTTGATCACCGGTCGCAACCATCACTCGGCGGGCTTCGGCGTGATCTCGGAGTTGTCCACGGGTTTTCCAGGCTATGATTCCGTCATCGGCGTGGAGAACGGCAGCATCGGCACGATCCTGAAGGAGAATGGCTATGCGACCTCCTGGTTCGGCAAGAACCACAATACGCCGGCGTTCCAGCTCAGTGCGTCCGGCCCGTTTGATCAATGGCCGTCGGGCATGGGCTTCGAGTATTTCTACGGCTTCATGGGCGGCGAGACCGACCAATGGACGCCCTTTCTTTTCCGCGATCACACCCAGATTTTCCCGTGGATTGACAAAAAGGATTACAACCTCACCACAGACCTGGCCGACGAGGCCATAAGACACATGCGCGACCTGAACGCGGCCGCACCCGACCAGCCGTTCTTCGTCTATTACGTGCCCGGCGGCACCCACTCGCCGCACCAGCCGAAGCCGGAATGGGTCGAGAAGTTCAAAGGCAAGTTCGACATGGGCTATGAAAAATTGCGCGACGTGATCTTCGCCAACCAGAAAAAGCTCGGCGTGATCCCGGAAAACACCCAGCTCACCCCGTTGCCTCCTGAACTGCCGAAGTGGGACTCGCTATCTCTCTTGGAAAAGAAACTCTTTGCGCGCCAGGCGGAGGTCTTTGCCGGCTACGCGGCCTATACCGACTCGGAAATCGGCCGCGTCATCCAGGCCGTCGAGGACATGGGCAAACTCGACAACACGCTGATCATCTATATATGCGGCGACAATGGCACCAGCCCGGAAGGCACCCTCTATGGTGCCTTCAATCAGCTCACCGCCTACAACGGCATCCTGAAAGCCCCCGAGGCCCTTCAGATGTTGCATCTGGAAAACTGGGGCTCGGACAAGACCTACCCCCACATGGCGGTAGGTTGGGCGTTGGCGTTCGATACGCCCTTCCAGTGGACAAAGCAGGTGGCGTCGCATTTTGGCGGGACCCGACAGGGTATGGCGATTTCCTGGCCCGGCCACATCAAGGATGTCGGGGCCATCCGGAGCCAGTTCCACCATGTCATTGATATTGTGCCGACGATCCTGGAAGCCACGGGCATCCAGGCACCGGTCACGGTCAACGGCATTACGCAAAGGCCCATCGAAGGCGTGAGCATGGCCTATACGTTTGACGAGGCCAATGCCAAGGCACCGTCGAAGCGCGAGACGCAGTATTTCGAATTGGTCGCCAACCGCGGGATTTACCACGACGGCTGGATCGCCAACACGACGCCATTCGCCCCGCCCTGGGACCTGGCCACTGGCAAGCTGCCCGATGTGGTCGATGGCTACAAATGGGAGCTCTATAACATCACCGAAGACTTCTCCCAATATAACAACCTCGCCGAAAAGATGCCGGACAAGCTCAAGGAAATGCAGGCGTTGTTTGCGACCGAAGCTGCGAAATACAATGTCTTCCCGCTGGATAACACGGCCTTCTCGCGCCTCCAGACCCCTCGCCCGAGCGCGGTCGCCGGGAAGACCGTTTTCACCTATACGGGTGAAAATTCCGGAATTCCCCTCGGCAATGCGCCCGACATCCTTGACAAAGACTACACCATCACCGCCGAGGTGACGATTCCCGAAGGCGGTGCGGAGGGAATGATTGTGACGCTGGGCGGCCGCTTCGGCGGTTACGGACTCTACCTGCTCAAGAGCAAGCCCGTCTTCGTTTACAATCTGCTCGATCTGGAACGATTCCGCTGGGAGGGCGGCGTGGGAGCCGACGATTGGTTGGGCGCGGGCCTCAAGCCCGGCAAGCACACGCTCGTGTTCGACTTCAAATACGACGGACCCGGCCCCGGCAAGGGTGGCACCGGCGTGTTCACTGTGGATGGCAAGGAACTGGCCCGCAAGAAGATCGAGCACTCGATTCCGCTTATGATGACCATCGACGAGACGTTCGATATAGGTGTGGACACCCGCACGGGAGTGGACGACAGCTACAAGCTGCCGTTCCGGTTCACCGGAACCATCGACAAGCTCACTTTCAAGCTCGGGCCGTCGCAGTTGTCGGCGGCGGATCAGAGGACTTCGAAGGAAGCCCTGGCAAGAGCCACCGACTAGGCGCAGACTAGAGACGTCCCCTTGCCGTGAAGGCACTGCCCATCGTGACCGCCGTGATCGAAGTCGGCGCCGGCCTGGCGCTGCTGGGCTTCCCCTCTGCCGTGGCGGTGCTGCTACTCGGCACGCCGCTGGAGACGGCCGCCGCGCTGACTGTGGCGCGTGTCGCCGGGGCCGGGTTGCTGGCACTCGGTGTCGCCTGCTGGCTCGCGCGCGGTGACATGCAGAGCCGCGCGGCAATAGGATTGGTCGTCGCGATGTTGCTTTATAACGCCGCTGCCGTCGCCGTCCTCGCGTACGCAGGCATCGGCCTTGGATTGTACGGCGCGCTCTTGTGGCCGGCGGTTTTTCTTCACGCGGCCATGGCCGTCTGGTGTGCCGCATGCTTGCTGCGACGCCCGACAAACTGAGGGTATGAAAACCATCCTTGTCACGTTACCCGTACTCGCGATCGTCTTGACCGCCCGGGCCGCCGATCCCTCGCCGAGCTCATTTTCCAGGACGCTGGCCAATTCGTCAACGCCCCCCGGCCCTCCACCGGCAGGCATGGTCTGGATTCCCGGTGGAGGATTTTCGATGGGTGCCGACGGTTTATCCGAAGGCGCCTCGCACTGCTCGCCAGGCACTGTTTCCGACTGCGGCCCCATTCACCGCGTCTATGTGGATGGATTTTGGATAGATGCGACAGAGGTGACGAACGCGCAGTTTGCGAAGTTTGTCGAAGCCACCGGCTATGTGACGGTCGCCGAGATTGCGCCAACTAAGGAAGAATTCCCTACGGCGCCGCCCGAGAATCTTGTTGCTGGTTCCGTGGTCTTTGCGCCTACGGCGGGCCCTGTTCCCCTCGACAGTCACTATCGTTGGTGGAGCTATGTCAAAGGCGCAAACTGGCGGCACCCGGAAGGGCCACAGAGCGACATCAAAGGCAGGGAAAACTACCCGGTCGTGCACATTGCGTACGAGGATGCCCTTGCTTACGCGAGGTGGGCGGGCAAGCGGCTGCCCACCGAAGCCGAGTGGGAATTTGCCGATCGAGGCGGGCTCGCGGGAAAGCTTTATGCTTGGGGCGATGAGTTCAAGTCCGGTGAAAAATTCATGGCGAATACGTACCAAGGGCAATTCCCCGTAAGGGATATTGGCGAGGATGGCTTTGCTGGTATCGGCCCTGTGAAATCCTTCCCGCCAAACGGCTACGATCTCTACGATATGGCGGGCAATGTTTGGGAATGGTGCAGCGATTGGTATCGCGCTGACGCCTATTCACAAGCGACCGCGGGCGCCGTTGCCCGCAATCCGTCCGGACCCACTGACTCCGTGGATCCCGCCGAGCCCGGAGTGGCAAAGCGAGTGATGCGCGGCGGATCCTTTCTCTGCACGGATCAATACTGCACTCGCTACATGGCCGGCACCCGGGGAAAGGGCGATCCGTACACAGGTACGAACCACCTCGGCTTTCCGATGTGTAAAAGCTGGAAACTGAAAAGATTAGTGCCCTTTCGCGCCGTCCAGTTTATGGACACGAACCTACCAGCTCCGCACGGTTGAATGACATCATCCGGTTATAGGACAGGGCGACGTGTGCGGCTTTGCCTTTGCCAGTGGGTTTCCGAGATTGCCTTGCAGGCGGGCGGCACGGCCGGCATAAAATCTCGCTCCCAATGTTTTCGTTGAGACAGGCCACCGCAATTTCTACATAGATTACGAGAGCCGAGGGTTTCTCTGCAAGGGCGGCAGAAGCCGGTCTTCTCACGGGCATCGGCGTGAAACTTTGAGTGACATCTAAAAACGAGAACACCATCCACATTCGGCACGGGGCGCTCGCGCTCGGCATCGCTCTTCTACTGATGCTCGATATCGGGATAGCACGCGGGACCGATGCGCATGCTTCCTTGCCACCTGAGCTGCAGCGACCCGACGCAGAGGCGAAACCGACGAAAATTTCCGTCGGCGTTTGGGCGTCGGATATTTCGAAAATTGACAGCGCCTCCCAGACATTTACTGCAAGCCTCTTTGTCGGCATGCGTTGGCACGACGCACGCCTTGCGCATGCGGGGCCTGAAGTCAGGATATACTCGCTCGCTGACATCTGGCACCCTGAGTTGCTGGTCGCAAACGACGATGGATCCGTCAAGCGGACGCTCCCGGAGACGGCTGAGGTGACGTCCGATGGCACGGTCATCTACCGGCAGCGATTCACTGGTTCATTCGCGCAGCGCCTTGATCTGCGTGCTTTCCCGTTCGACCAGCATCGATTCCTCGCGCACTTCGTCGTCATCGGATATCGACCCGAGGAAATTCAGTTCATCCCGGATGAGGCGCTGGCCGCCGCAGGCCTCCCAGGTGGGGCAGGGATCGCGGAGACTCTCACGCTGGCGGACTGGCGAGTGGTTGCCCCCGGAGTTCTTACGCAGCCCTACCAAGCGGCGCCAGGCTTGCAAATCGCGGGTTACATCTTCGAGTTCGATGCCACGCGCCTTCCCCAGTATTACCTTCTTAAGGTCATCATCCCGCTGCTTCTCATCGTGATGATGTCCTGGACGGTCTTCTGGATTGATCCGACCAATGGTGGCCCGCAGATCAGCGTGGCCGTCACATCGATGCTCACGCTTATTGCTTATCGCTTCGCGATCGGCTCGGAGGTGCCGAAACTCCCCTACCTGACACGACTCGACGCTTTCATTCTTGCCAGCTCAATTCTCGTCTTTCTCTCGCTTATTGAGGTGATGCTGACGACCAAACTCGCAACCAACAACCGGACGGACCTTGCACGGCTTATCGACCGTCGCTGTCGCATTCTTTTTCCGATCGCCTTCGTGGTCGCGTCCGCCGCAATCTTCATGCGCTGACATGCGGAGCAGCATGCTAAGGATATTTGGTTCCTGCGGCAAGTCGCACAATAGCGCGAACGCAATGCGACAATCTTTATGTAAAAGATCGCCATCCGCAGCGTCGGTATGAAGCAGGAAACCGCCATTCCCAGCCATCCCCTGCATGTGCAGTTGCGGGTCTATGTGCTGGCGTTGTTGCTCGCCACATTTGTCTCTGCGCTTCATGCCGGAGTCCTCTTTGGCCTTGCCGACTTCTTGACGTTGCTCCGGGAATGGGTAAAGCCTGCCCTCGGGGCGAGGTCGACGGATATTCTCGTCGTCATCACAGCCATCTCGGGTCTTTTCATCGCGCATATCGTGGAAGCCGCGATGTGGGCGGTTTTCTTCTGGAAGTCTGGCCACCTGGCTTCGTTCACCGACGGCTGGTATTTCGCCGGTGTTTCGCACACGACGCTCGGTTACGGCGATATTGTGCTAGCGAAACCGTGGAGAAGCCTGGGCCCCATCTCCGCGATCAACGGACTGCTGACCTTCGGATGTTCGACGGCCTTTCTATTCCTAGTACTTCAAATGATCTGGCAACATCCGCTGTAACACGAAGACCCAAGGTCGAGTTGATTCTCTTATCTGCACGGCGGAAGCGTCAGCTAAAAATTCGGGCTGACGGTTGACCGCCGCTTTGGTTATTCACTTGTTCGCGCGATTGCGCTCATAACGGAGAATTATCACCGCAATGAATAGAAGCCATTGGAAGAATAGACCCAGTGCCCTCTATAATATCACCCATGAACCAAGACTGCGGGAAACAGGGCAAGACGGTAATTTCTCCCAGTTCAGCGCAGTTGACCGCGCGCGGCGCTATGAACTGTCCTAAGTGTAATTCGAGAATGGATGAATCGGGCGGTGATTCTATCAGAGTTGCCGAGTGCTATTTCTGCGGTTTTCGCCTCATGTTTGATGAACAGGAAGAAGAAAACGGTTCTTAGTCACCGGAGATGACGCCCGCTGGCTTGTGGCAACCGGGCGGGACCTTTTGGGTAATTGTGAATGTCATTGCGTTCTCCTCCTTCCACATCAGGGTCCACGCTTGTGTCAAATGCCAGCCTAAGTTGAGCAAGGACATCCGAACGACGTGGTCCGGGTCCTTTCCAGAAACAGGGAGCTCTACGAAGCCACCACGGACCGAAGCGCCGCGCAGTTTCTTAGGAGCCGAGGTTGTTTTTTGGCTCTTGTCCGTTCCGCGCTGAATTCCAAGCCTCCCCGAATGAGCACAAGAAAAGGTTAGACCTCGCCAATCCTTGCAGAGTCATCCAAGGAAATCCGTATTACTGAATCTCGCATGTCGAGGCATATCGAAGGACACAAAATACACCGTATCGGGTGGTTACGCGCCGCTGTCCTCGGAGCGAACGATGGGATTGTTTCTACGGCGAGCCTGGTTGTGGGGGTTGCGGCGGCGGAGGCTACTCGCGGCAGCGTCTTGGTAGCCGGCGTAGCTGGTCTCGTCGCGGGAGCGATGTCGATGGCCGCAGGGGAATACGTCTCTGTGAGCTCTCAGGCAGATACCGAAAGGGCCGATCTCGAGCGGGAGCGGGAGGGGCTCACGAATGATCGTGCTTACGAACATGAGGAATTGGCAGCGATCTACGTCCAGAGAGGACTCGACACCTCCCTCGCCAAGCAAGTGGCAGTGCAACTGATGCAGCACGATGCACTCGGTGCCCACGCTCGCGACGAACTCGGCATCTCCGAAGCTCTGAGCGCCCGACCTATCCAGGCGGCTCTGGCCTCCGCCGGAACCTTCGCGATTGGCGCGGCAATGCCCCTTTTGGTCGCTCTCTTGGTGCCTGCGCCGGCGATCATCTGGGCCGTTTCTGCAACGTCTTTGCTTTTCTTGGGATTGCTAGGTTCGTTGGCCGCACGGGCGGGAGGCGCCCCTGTACTTAGGGCGGCTGCCCGCGTGACTTTTTGGGGAGCGCTTGCGATGGCGTTAACTGCTGGCGTGGGAGCCTTGTTTGGAGCTGTCGTCTAGCCCTTCTATTTCGTGAATGATCGGGCGCGTCAACGCATGAAGGTTCTCATCGTTTCTGATATTCATGCCAATCGTGTTGCCTTGCAGGCAGTTCTGGCCGCCGAACCCGACCACGAGAACGTCCTTTGTCTCGGCGATCTGGTCGACTATGGCCCTAACCCTGTCGAATGCATCGCCTGGGCGGCCGCAACGTGCCAAGAGGGAGGTTGGTTCCTCCAGGGAAATCACGACTGGTCGGTTGCCCATGATGCGGACGCGCGGTGCCCCAAACTTTATGAGCATCTTGCCGAGGTCACTCGATCTTTTACTCGCGGCTTGCTAGGTGAAAGTGCGCTGACTTTTCTGAGAGACATTCCTACCAATCTCGAATTCACATTGGACGGAAAGCGCTGCGTCGCTTGTCGCGGCACGCCAAGTGATCCGCTTTTTCGCTATTTCAACTACAACCATCCGCACGAGGTACGTCTGGAGGTCGAAAGTGTGGGCGAGCCTGACTACCTCTTTGTTGGTCATACTCATCTGCCTTGTGACTTTCGTTCCAGTTTCACGCAAATCATCAACCCTGGCAGTGTAGGTCAGCCGAGAGACAAGAATCCTGCCGCAGCTTACGCAGTTTGGGAGGATGGCCAGATTCACTTCAAACGGGCTAAGTACGATATCGAGGAGGTCGAACGCAGTTTCGCCTCATCCGGGCTGCATCACCACGATGTCAGGATGCTGATGGCGGTGTTGCGATCTGGCGGGTAGCTTGCGGCAGACGTCGTCGGCACAGTCAATCAGGTAAAACGAAAGATTCGCTGCTACGCTCACTTTTTGTGAGGAAGTCAAGCGACGACATAAATTGGCAAAATCGCGACGGGAGGGTAAGTGTCCATGCTGCTCCGTCTTGTAATGACCGAATCCCTTATTGCTCACGTCTCCCTCGTGCTCTGCGGAATGGCATTGATCTGGATCTTGCTCTATGGATTGATCGTTCAGCGGCTGAATTTGCGCCATCCAAAGAGATATGTTGCAATGCGAGGAACAGCTCGACTCCGAAAAAACAGCATCGATTGGCTGTTTTCACTTTTGCAGTTTCTATGCTTTGGCGAGCATCGCGAGCTCCAGGATCCGACCATGTCTGGCTTGTGCCTGCTTATTAAGGCGTGCACCGTCGCCATATTCCTTCTTTTCGTATTCCTAATGTTTGGTCCAATCTTCTTGCCGGGAGGACGGTAATTCCGTGAAGATTCTCGCGGTCCTGCAATGCCCCAAGGCATTTCGAAGTGGCAAGATCTACGAAACCTCCTCTCCAGGTGGCTCTTTTTGCGTTCTTTACACTTCATCTTCATTTAGCAAAAGCAGAGCGACAAATGATGACTTTTTACCGAAGCGGGGAACCGGGTGTTGCATGCGTAGACCTGGACTCTTGTCCCGTATTGACGCAGGACGCAGTTTGGATTGATCTCTTCGAGCCTTCGCAGGAGGAAGAGAAAACGATCGAAGCTGCCCTTGGCTTTGAAGTGCCAACGCGGGAAGAGATGCAGAAAATCGAGATTTCCAGCCGCCTCTACCGAGAGAATGACATCCTCTTCATGACGGCCACAATCCTTAACAAGGCTGATACGAGTCATCCGAAAAGCTCAGCCGTCACGTTCATCTTGGCTCCGCGACAACTCGTAACAGTAAGGTACGCCGACCCAGCCCCATTTCAAAATTTTCGCAAGCGGATAGAGGCAAGCGGCAAGCAGTACGATTCTCCGGGGAAAGTCTTTGAAGGACTCATTGACGCCATTGTGGAACGGCTCGCAGAGATTCTTGAAAGGGTGGGTTCGGCCCTCGATTCCGTCTCCCTCGAGGTATTTACCCCACCAACGACGCCTTCAGGAGGAAAGCCACAACGACACGACTTCGACAAGATTCTGCGCAGGGTAGGCAGGTGTAGCGATTTGATTTCGAAAGCCCGGGAAAGCTTGGTCAGCCTTCGGCGATTGCTTTTGTTTTTCAACGAAACCCCAAAGCCGGAATTGCATATGAAAACGGTGCTCAACGACTTGACCTCGCTGAGCGATCACGCCTCGTTTCTTTCGACCAAAGTTAATTTTCTTCTCGATGCGACGCTTGGATTGATCAACATCGAACAGAATGGAATCATAAAGATCGTCTCGGTCGCGGCAGTGGTCTTTCTTCCGCCAACCCTCGTCGCCAGTGTTTACGGGATGAATTTCGACGTGATGCCCGAACTGAAGTGGGTGCTAGGTTATCCGTTTGCAGTTTTCCTGATGATCTCGACGGCAGTGCTCCCCTATGTTTTCTTTAAGCGCAAAGGCTGGTTGTAACTGCGCGGCGGAGAAGCCATCCCAAAGAGGTACGCGTGGAAATTCGTGTCGCTCGCCATGCAGGGACGGGATTGGCTATTAAAATCTGAGAAGCCTTCGGGCTAGAACGCCGGATCAAATCGCCGCCTTTTTCCGAGGATGCTTCACTGGTACGGCCCCACCGTTGATCATCACTCACGCTGAGAAAATTTCGATTGCATAAGCCGGGCCTAGGACAGAGGTTGCGCCAACAGAATTTTTTCGTATGGCGTCAACTGCTGGAAGCGCGACCGAGGCGGCACCGAACGTAGAGGCGCCAGTGCCGGAAGTCTTGTCCATCGACGAGGGTAAGACGAGTGTTCGCAGCTTTTACCGTCTTGAAAGCGGCGGTCTGGTTCCCTGCGAGCCCAACGCAGCCGAGATCATCACCTACACTTCGCCAACCATCGACGACGAGGCCGAACTGCAAGAGGAATATAAGATCGATTACCACACGCTTCAGTCCTCACTCGATCCGGACGAGCTCTCGCGACTGGAAACAGAACCCGATCATGCCGCGATCATTTTCAAGCGCCCTAAGAGCTTCTGTGCCGGCGACAATTTCCTGTTGAAGCTGACTTCGACGGGCGTCTTCCTCTACGAGAATTATCTGGTCATTGTGATGGCAGACGACTCCCCGATCTTCGAAGGCCGGGTTCCCTTTCCGGTGAAGTCAATCCATGATGTCATCCTGCGCCTGCTCTATCAGGCAACAATGCATTTCGAAGGGCACCTGAAGGCCATCAACATGCTGGCCGACTCCCTCGAGCGGCGGATCAACACCTCTCTGGAAAACAAGTATCTTCTCAACATGTTCGCGCTGGAAAAGAGCCTTGTCTTTATTCTGAACTCGATCACCTCGAACGGCTCGTTATTGGAAAGAATGAAGGCTTTATCCGAGAAGCTCGGTTTTAACGGAGATCAGGTCGGAATTCTTGAAGATCTCATCATCGAAAACCAGCAGTGTTACCGGCGCGCCGAGATTCACACCCAGGTCCTTGCCAACCTCATGGGGACGCGGGCGTCCATCGTCGGCCACAACCTTAACCATCTCATCAAGAAATTCACGATCTGGACGGTGGCGATCATGCTTGCGTCGCTTGTTGTGGGACTCTTCGGTATGAACGTCGCCCTGCCTCTTCCGATGGAGGAGGCTCTCTGGCCGTTCTACCTTATCATCATTCTGGCTCTGATTACCGGGGGAGCCATCTTCTTTCTTCGCCGGATAAATAAGTGGTAGTTAGTCGGCCTTAAGGTTAGCGAAGGTCGCGAGCTCAAGAGACCTGATGACCCAAGAGAATGTCTTGCCACTCGAGGATACTGCTGGTGACGACGCGCAGCCGATCGCGATCGAGCTCGAAGCCCACGACGTGTCCCGATTCGAATGGTGCGATAAACAAGCATCGTCAGGATCGAGTACCATGGGAGGGGCAATCGCTGATGGTTGGCCCGGGCAGAAGCGGTCATGGAGAAAAGATGCGACCTTGAAATGGATCCCTCAAGTCACTTCGAGACTTCACGTTTCTGCGCGCTAGGCTAGCGTCAACGAGGTATGTTCCGAGAGCTTTTTGGGAAAATTCATCCTAGAGTTTTTCTCAAAGCGGCGAAGGCCGCGGAGACGAGCATCTCCGAGCACGAGCAGCGATTGGTTGAGCTTTGCCAACCGACTAGCGAGGAAGCATTGCGGCGGCTTGGGGTTGGAGAGAATGGCCTTTCGGCGGAGGATGTGGAACAGGCGCTCCGCCAATACGGCCCCAATGTTCTCAGTCAGTCGAAAAAGACGGGCGTTGTCGTGGAAATCATGCAGCGGTGCAAGAACCCACTGGTCATCCAGCTCCTCGTGATCTGCGCGGTTTCGCTCCTGATGGGAGATGTTCGCTCTGCGACCGTTGTCGGGGGCATGATTGTGCTGAGTGTGGTGCTCGCGCATGTGCAGGAGCACCGTTCCAGCAAGGCCGTCGAAAAACTTCACGCAATGGTGGAAACCACTTGCCTGGTCGTGCGCGATGGCAAGGAATGTGACGTCCACATGGCCGAAATCGTGCCGGGAGACATCGTTGCCCTCCAAGCTGGCGCGATTGTTCCGGCGGATCTCCGCTTGATCAGCGCGAAGGACTTCTTCGTCAGCCAGTCTTCGTTGACCGGCGAATCCATGCCCGTGGAAAAGCATGCGGGGCCGTCAGAAACCACTGGGCGCGGAATCATAGACCTACTAAACGCTTGTTTCCAAGGAAGCACTGTGTTGAGCGGTACCGCTCGCGGGGTGGTTATCAATACGGGGAGCACCACTCACTTCGGTTCCATCGCGGAAAAGCTTTCCGGGGAGCGGGTCCAGACCAGTTTTGACCGCGGCATCGCGGGATTCACATGGCTGATGATTCGCTTCATGGTCGTTATGGTCAGTATCGTCTTCTTGATTGTTGGACTGACGAAGCACGACTGGTCCCAGGCGCTTCTTTTCGGTCTCTCGGTGGCCGTTGGGCTTACGCCGGAGATGCTACCGATGATCGTAACCGTCAACCTTGCCAAAGGGGCTATGGCGATGTCGAAGAAGAAAGTCATCGTGAAGCGTCTGAACTCGATCCAAAACTTCGGCGCAATCGACATCCTCTGCACGGACAAGACGGGAACTCTTACGCAAGACCGCGTTATTCTCGAAAAAGCCGTCGATGTGACCAACCGAGATAGCGACGATGTTCTGCGCTACGCCTATTTGAACAGTTATTACCAGACGGGGTTGCGCAACCTGCTGGATCGCTCGGTCCTTTCACACAGCGAACTGGACGTTGAACACGGTTGCAAGAAGGTGGATGAGATTCCTTTCGATTTTCAACGCAAACGCATGTCCGTGGTGGTGGATTATGAAGGCGACCACGTGCTCATCTGCAAAGGCGCGGTGGAGGATATTTATAAGGCATGCACTCATTACCAGGTGGACGATGAAATTAATTTGTTGATTGATGTGATCAAGGATGACCTCCTCGAAGAATATGAGGATTTAAGTTGCGACGGGTATCGCGTGCTCGGGATCGCTTACCGCGAATTTCCGAGAACTAAGGATACCTTCTCGGTGGCAGACGAAACCGACCTTATATTGCTTGGATATATTGCCTTTCTGGACCCACCAAAGGGCTCCGCCGCCAAGGCCATCGCCTCCCTTAAGCGGTTCGGTGTCGCTACCAAAATTCTGACGGGTGATAACGCCCTGGTGACACGAAAGGTCTGCAAGGATGTGGCTTTGGATGCCGGGGAGATCATCACCGGCGACAAACTTCTTGGATTGAATGAAGAGCAACTCGGCGCGCTGGCGGAAAAGACCACCGTCTTCGCCCGCTTATCTCCCTCTCAAAAGGAGAGCATCATCATCGCTCTCCAAAAGCGCGGCCACGTCGTTGGTTACATGGGCGACGGCATCAACGATGCGCCTTCAATGCGGGCTTCCGATGTGGGTATTTCGGTCGATACGGCGGTTGATGTCGCAAAGGAGTCGGCTGACATAATCCTCCTTGAGAAAAGCCTTCTCGTGCTGGAGGACGGCATTATCGAGGGCAGAAAGGTATTCGGTAACATCATCAAATACATTCGCATGGGCGCCAGTTCGAACTTTGGCAATATGTTCAGCGTCGTTGGCGGCAGCTATTTCCTCCCCTTTCTCCCGATGGCGCCGATCCAGGTGTTGCTCAACAATCTTCTGTACGATGCATCTCAAGTGGGCATCCCATCGGATCACGTCGATGAGGAATATCTCACGGCGCCACGGAAGTGGAATATAGATAACATCCGGCGGTTCATGATCCGGATTGGACCGATAAGTTCCCTCTTCGATTACGCCACGTTTTTCCTGATGCTTTATTTCTTCAAATGCAAATTGTATTCGAGTGCCGAGACGTCGCCGGCAATGAAGACTTATTATGAAAGCCTCTTTCATACCGGATGGTTCGTTGAGTCGATCCTGACTCAGACGCTTATCGTTCACATTATACGCACCCCGCGCATTCCCTTTTTCCAAAGCATCGCCAGCCCCTTTCTCCTGTTCACAACAGCGTTGGTCATGATCGTTGGTGCCGCACTGCCCTATTCGCCTTTTGCCGACTACTTCGGTTTTGTGCCGCTGCCCCGAATTTATTGGCTGTGGATCGCTGGCTTCCTCCTTTGCTATGCGTGCATGACTCACATCGTGAAGGTACGGTTCCACCGAAAATACGGTATAGATTAACATGAAGAGCCTTCTCACCGCGCTCCAAGAGGGCCGGCTTATCGAATTACCGGATAATAACAAGAACAAGGCTTTGGAGTATCTGGCGACCCTGATCGAGGCGATTCCAGACATTGGATTTGGAGGCGGGATCACCGAAAGCGTCCTCGCGCGCGAACAAGCTCACAATACCGGCATCGGCAAAGGCTGGGCATGTCCTCACGCACGGTCGCCTCGTGATGGCGAGCTTGTCTGCTCCGTCGGCTGGGATCCAACGGGCATCGATTATGGCTCACCTGACGGCGAACCCGTGCATTTGCTGGTCATGTACTTCGTGCCGGACACGCAAAAGAATGCTTATCTCAAAGAGGTTTCTTCCCTAGCCAAAGCAATCCACACACAGCCGACCTTGCAGGATCTGAAATCCCTGACCGATCTCTCGGCAGTACGGCACAGGCTTCTCGATGCGATTAACATCGCGCTGGAATCGACAGCGCCAGATGCCAGAGCTCGTATGATTCACCTCGAAGTCAAGCATGCGGCTGCGCAACAGATAGGATTCGGAGTGCCTGGTGAAATCGCCCGCGCCCTGATTCCGCTTTCGATTTTGGCAATCCCCGGTTCCAAGCCGATCGTCCTTTGTCAGGATCGCGATGTCGTGACGGCTTTGGAAGGAAAGGAGCAATTGGCTGCTCACCTCGCCGAAAAGGGTAGCGCTGAGCAGAACGGCATTCGCGTGTTCCTTCGTTCGTCTTCCAATTATCAGCCTGACCGCGTCCTTTACGATTGTTTGGCCCTCAGAGCGACCAAGAACATTCAGTAACTGGTATTGTTCGATTGAATGATCTTTTTCCGCGTCGGCTCTCGTTTCATATGAGTTCAGGGGTTTGCCCTCTCCACCCGCCCAACACAGTTTCGGTGGTCGTCACATCCATCGAAGGTAGTGCATGGCGGCTTCCCGCGTTGCGTTCGATTGCGTCGCAAGCCCCATGAGATCAATTTCCCTGAGGGCCACTTTGCTCATCGCGAAAACGCAGCAGCAACGCTTCAAGCTCACTAAGCGCCTCTTGCTCATCGGGCCCGATTGCCTCGAGTATGACACGGTCGCCGCGATTCAAATTGGCACTAAGCACTTCGATTATGCTGACGGCCGAGAAATTCTCCTCGCCTTTGCAAATCGTGATTGTGCTCTTGAATCTAATCACGCATCGGACAAACTGCGCCGCCGGTCGCGCGTGCAACCCGAGCTTGTTGACAATTTCGACTTCCTTGCGCATGCGGTTCAAAGCGGCGGCTTGGAAAGCGCTTTTGGCCAGCAGCATGAAAGCGCCAATTGCAACACCGAGCAGCAAGAGCGATTTCGAAATGATGATAGTCGGTCTGTCGGCGCGAAGAACGATGCGACATTCCGGCGGACGAACGCAAGAAGGGATGAACGCCATAGAGCTCGAAATTCGAGCGCTTCTCTGCTTGTTCTATCTGGGGAGAACTCAAAGAAGCGATTCCGCAGTTTAAATGAGAAGGGATGGAGGCGGCGCATAACGCGCGAGCTAGGAATTCATCGGCAAACGGTAGACGCTTACAAGCAAGAGTCGCCGCTTGCTCTTATCGCGGCGTCCCTCCCGTTGCCCCCTTTTGAGGCTTCGCCTATCAGTCGAAAGTAATCGGCACTAAATCTCTACGCGCCCTCCCAGTTCGATGGTGCGGTTGACAGGTAGCTTGAAAAATTCTGCTGGCCTTTGCGCGTGATGGCTCATTGCCACAAAGAGGTGCTCACGCCACCGTGCCATACCAGGCTTATCCGTGCAGATGATTGTCTCGCGTCCCAGAAAGAAGCTCGTTTTTTGCTCCTCGATCACAAACTCTTTCAGAGCGCAACACTCGATGATCTCGCCTATTGTCGGTGTTTCCATAAAGCCGAAATGAGCGATGATTCGGAAAAAGCCTTGAGAGAGATCGTTGATCTCAATTCGGGCGTCTTTTGGAACGTACGGGATGCGATCGGTGAGGATCGTGAGCACGATGTTGCGCTCATGAAGCACACGGTTGTGCTTGAGATTGTGCAGGAGCGGGACTGGTGCGCCCTTGGGTTGCCCCGCAAAGAACACCGCGGTGCCCGGCACGCGCGCGGGCAGTCCGGACCCACGCCCAAGTGCAGTCGTCGAGGCGATAAGGTCTCTGAGCGAAAGCATTTGCAGAGCGTTCTTGCGCAGAAGGTAGCGGCCCTTCTTCCACGTGGTCATCTGCAGGAACACCACCGCTCCGATCGCAAGAGGCAGCCATCCGCCTTGCATCACTTTAGCGCTGTTGCCGGCAAGGAAGGCTCCCTCCACAGCGAGCGGGACAGCGCAAAGTGCCCCGGCTCGAACGTTGCTCCATTTCCACACCCGCCGAGCCGCAAAATAAAGCAGGAGGGTTGTGGCGATCATGGTGAGGGTTACCGCGATCCCGTAAGCGCTGGCCAGCGCTTCACTTTTCTCGAAGCCAATAACCAGCGCGATACAGCCTAAGGCGAGCAGTGTATTGATTTGAGAAATGTAAATCTGTCCATGCTCTTCGTGGGAAGTATGGCGGATGTTGATAAAGGGCACATATCCCATCTGTACACCTTGCATGGTGAGTGAGAAGGCGCCGGAGATCAAAGCTTGCGAGGCGATAACAGTAGCTGCCGTGGCCAGTGCAATAAGTGGCCAAAGCAGCCAGCTTGGAACCATGTGGAAGAATGGACTTTCATGCGTGGCGGGATCGCGCAGTACGAGTGCTCCTTGTCCGAGATAGTTTAGAAGAAGCGAGGGAAAGACAACCCAGTGCCACGCAAGAGCAATTGGCCTTCGGCCAAAATGTCCTAGGTCCGCGTAAAGCGCCTCAGCACCTGTAACTACGAGAAAAACGCTGCCCAGAATTATTAGCGAGCCCACACCGTGCGAGGTCAGGAAATGCGCGGCGTGGAGGGGGTTAATGGCTGCAAAAACGCTCGGATGGCGAACAATCTGGGCGACTCCGGTAATTGCGAGCGTCAGGAACCATACCAGCATGATAGGTCCAAAAAGCTTGGCGACCGATTCGGTGCCCTTCCGCTGAAAAGCAAACAGAACCACGAGAATCAAGACAGTCAAAGGAACGGTAAAAGGCGCGAGCCACGGGGCGGCAACTGTCAAACCCTCTGTAGCGGAAAGCACTGAGATTGCGGGCGTGATAACTCCATCTCCGTAGAGAAGGGCCGCTCCGATAACCCCGATCGCTATCATCACAATGGTTAGCCTCGACTTCTCTGCCTCGCCG
>DATDAL010000090.1:0-17061 GCA_036525415.1 Terrimicrobiaceae bacterium
CATCGCCCACACCTTTGAAACCCCGGCGGATTCCGTGGATTGGGTGATCGTTCGCAACCCGGTCAAAATCCCGACCACGAAGTTCTTCCAAGGCTCCGAACTGGAAGCGCAATTGATGGATTGCGGCGCGGTCCGTCTGGAAATCCCGGCGCTGCTTTCCGACACCCGCAATCATCTGCGCTCGCGCGAAATCCAGATCGAGCGCGGACTTTCTCCCGCAGAGGCCCTGAAAAATGAAGCGGTTCAATTGGACATGGCCCACCGCATTGTCCTCGAACAGTGGCTTGCCGATTTGTTCAGCCGCTTCGATGCCATCGCCGGTCATTTGATCCCAACCGCGAAGGCGAAGGCGCTGAAGCCTGCCGCCTCGCAACCCTATTTGCCTAGACGCCGGACTTCCGGCGCCAACATGGAGAACATCCGATGAGCGAGGAGACGCAGGAAGATTGGCCCTACTGGAAGGCGGCCATTTCGTGCCTGCCTTCGCAGGAGATGCGCGATGCTGCGTGGGAATTTTTTGTGCGCCATTTGGCTCAGAATCCCAAAATGGCCGACACTTTCAGCGGCGTGATTCTGGTCATGCAGGCCAACGGGGCTTTACATGCTGAAGATGCCGAAGCTCGTCCACGACGAGACCCTTGTTCCGCTGGGCAGGGAAGTTTCCCGTCTTCGTGACGAGATGACCGAGACGGTCAGCCGCCACGCAGAAGTCACGCGCGACACCTTCGCGGTTTGCGAGAAAACGCGGCAAGTCGTGGAGGCCGCGGCCATGGCCGCAAAGGAACTCGACGCCACCATCCGCGACGGCTGGCGGGAAGTGAACACTGAAAAGCTGGCGGTGCGGATTCAGGGGGAACTGGAAACCGCCCTCCTGCGTCCGCTCGCCGCGCAATGCCGCCAAGTGGAGGAAATGACTCCCGCGCTCAAGGACGCCGCGGATCAGTTGGAGGAATCCGCACGCAAACTCCGCGCCTTTCATTTCAAGGGCATCCTTGCCGTTATGCTGGCCGCATGCCTTGTCGTCATGGGTGGCAGTTTCGCGTACGGCTGGTGGAAACTCTCCCGCCATTATGACGGCATGGTGGACGCCGCCCTGAAGCGAATCTTGTCTGTCAATGCGGGCAACCAGGAAGCTTTCACCCGGCTGACCGAGATGAACGTCCCTATCTGCGTGTTACCTGTCACTGACAGCAGGAAGCAGACGATTCCGCGAAAGTTCGCCCTGGTCATGGACCATGCCGAAGACGTGGCCATCGAGGACACTCCCGACGGAAAGCGAGCGGCGATTTATTTCGAGAAGGCTTCTTACTGAACGCAGGTGCGTAGGGCGGCAACCGAGCGGGGCGAGGCCCCGCACCGTTGCCCTCAGCCCTTCCTTCCACCGGAAAGCAGGCGACCATGACGGGTTGCTGCTTCGCCTGTCGCAACCCGCCATCGTCGCCGTTACCCCGCCCCCTTGGGCTTTGCTTTAGCTGGCGCATTCGTCTATCCTTTTCAGCATGAGGCACGATCTCATCGACAGACGCAGTTTGGAACTCAACAGGCTCGTCGCGGAGAAAATCCGCCGCCAGCCTGAGTTGATGGATTTTGTCCGCCGTCGATTGGATCGGACCTTGAGCCAGCCGCGCCTTTCGGAGTCCTGCAAGGGATACCCTACGGGAATGGCAGGTCATCCTTTCCACGCATTCCTTGAACGAAGTCCTGGAGATTCTCACCGTGGACTCGGATGAAGGCCAGAGATTGCGCCAGTCCACCCCGTTTACGGGAATCTTGAACCAGCGGGAACGCCTGGACGTGTTCCGTCGTCATGAAGCGGCAGGAGCTTGAGCATGTCGTGCGGGCCGCCGCAGGCATCACAGGCGAAAAGGCGCTGGCAGGTAGTTCAGGCCAAAAAGCTCGCTCTCGAAAAGCCCTCCATCGGGCCGCCCGGCATGAAGATGTAGGCAAACCTGAGATTTGCCGGGCAATTGCCGCCCGCTGATGATACGGGTGCCGTCAGATTAGCGCGAGGGAAGCCTTAGATTCGGCTTCAAATCGCGAAGGTCCGCTTTGAGCACCTTCAGGATAAGCAGCAATTCCAAGTCGCTCAAGATGCGGTCTCCAGCTTCCAGTTGAGAGTAGGACGAGGCCGCAACGTCCCACCCAAGCACATTGAGCTGGGCGACAACCTCGGTTGCGGCCAGACCGCGCACCTGCCGCATCTTCTTGAGCTGCGGGCCGAACACGTTCTTTGCTTTTCCACCTGGAGAAATCCTTCCTGGCACGCGTGTTATAATACGCGCAATTGTCCTTCGTTGATTTCTACTAGTAGAATTTCACCAAACTTGTATTCATTGGCGATCACCCATTTTATGGAACTGGATTGCGTTCTCATTCAACAAGTCGAAGAGCTTGCCGACGGTCAGACGGTGCATTTGCATGCGAATCTTGCAGGCGCGTACCAGACGGCCATCGAGGAGTTCAATCGGACGGGCGACGACGCTTACCGTCTGATTGCTGAGGAGGCCCAAACCGGCCTTCGCGTTCTGCTCGCAAGGCTGCGCCTCCAACGAGGGGCCTATCTCGTGCGTTGGGAATAACGCACCCCGGATGCAAATAGTCGGTGCAATCTTCTTAGCGCGTCCCATTGGGTCCGACAGTAAGAAAAAGCGGCGAGATCCTCCGCGCGGATTTGGTTCGAGAAAACCGCAATTAGTTCACGGCCTTTCCTATCTGCCTGATGCGGACTGGCCAGTTTACTTAGACCGCTTTGGATGAAAAATCTCCCTTGCTCGACGTCTAAGCATACACTTCGGTGCATGAAGCTAAACTCCATTACAATTCAAGCCGCCCTCATTTCAGCAGCAGTCAGTGCCTTTATTGGCCTTCTCTCCATAGGCGCCACTATCGGAATCGGCATGTGGCAGCAGGATAAGACCCGCCAAGCCAATTGCAAACAAGCGTCGGTCGAGCATCGCGTCGGGATCGCCCAAGGGTATTATCAAATTACCTATAAATGGCCACGAGCCGGATTCGATTTAGCCACTCTGGGGCCAAATTTCCACGGAACTCGACATGTATAATCAGGGCCATGCCCTCTATCTCGATAGTCCAGGCAGGGCCATGGTGAACACGCTAATAGCCGCAATGCGAGACGTGGAAAGATCAGGGGACATGCCTATGTCAGAAGTTCGGAAAAGAATTCAGAGAGTCTCCCAACTAATTCCCCTGTTTCAGGAAGTCCTTCTTCGCAGTGTTTGGCTTGAGGACAAGCCGAGGGAAAACGAAGAATTGCTGATCTTAGGAGTGTAGTCGGTCTAATCCCCGCCCTCATTGCGCGTGCCGCCTTGTCCGGCGGGTGGCTTGTAGGAAAAAAAGGGGAGACTTCCCGTGAGGATGCCGTTTCCCTGTCGAGCGTTGCTTCCGTGTGCCAGCGACGGAACCACGAATACGATGTGTGGCCCTACATGGAGAGTCCGCGACCCTGCCTTTGAGCATGCAACCGAAGATGTTCTTCGACAGACTGCCGAAGGACGGGAATATCCTTGATGGCTGTATCCCATATTCGTTCGACGTTCACCCCCTCGTAATCGTGGACCAAAACGTTGCGCATCCCCTTGGCTTCCTTGGCCGGAAAGCCGGGCATGGTGATGAGGAGCGCCGGGGACAAATGCCGGACAGCCTCCCCGATGATTTGAATCCTTCGGATCACCGCGTCCTGGCGGAGAACATCCGTCAGGAAGGATTCCTTGGATATGCCCTGGAGATATTCCGCAATCCTGTCAGCGGCTTCAACGATGTGGGCCAAGCGTAGCTTCTCCTCAGGCGACATACACGGGGACCGCGCTTTTGAGGATCAAATCTCTGGCCTCCCGGTTCTTCATTGCCTCCACGTCCCCGCGAATCAGGAAATCCACGCGTCTTCCGACCGCGTCCTCTACATCGGCAGCCATGATAAAAAGATCGTGCCGCGTGGCTTCCGGCTTCGGCGTCACAAGAATATCCACGTCACTCTCCGGCGTCATCTCCCCACGAGCCGCCGAGCCAAAAAGGTCCACTCGCGACACGGGTTTGCCGCGAAAAGCCGAAGCAATCGCTTCTCGAAGTTCCGTGATATTCATGGCTTGTTGAAAGTAGCGGCATGAGGTCCGCAAGGCAAACCGAAAGCCTCTATTTCGGAGCTTTGCAGAACGCCCCGTAGCTGGCGAGGCCGTCATTTCCGAGTGTCCGGACAGGGAATGCCAGCGATAGACAAAACATACAAGGTATGTCATTTTCCCTTGCGATTGTCCGCATTTGCTGTTAAGAATATCCGGCGTGAAAACATCAAAAACAGCCCCCAAAGGCCGAAAGCGCGTCCCTCTTGTCTTGCGCGTTGATCTCATCGACCGCGTAATGAACAAGGCCCAAACCTTGCAGCAGAACCCGAACAATTTCGTCAATCTCTGCGTGGAAGGCGTCCTTGATGCGATGGACGCCAGCGGGGATTACAAAATCCCGATTCTCGAACTTTACAACCAGGTCAAGGGCAAGAGCTTTCTGACCTCCAAGCCCGTCATGGCCTTGGTCGGCGCATTTGTGCCTGACATTCATGACATCGACGAGCACGAGCGGCAGTTCCTCATGGAATTGGTCAGCAGGCATGAAGACCGCCTGACCGCTGAAATCTTCAAGGGTCTTCGCAAATTGGCCCAACGCATGAATGCAGAGCGGATGGCCCACGAGAGGGAATTCAAGAGAATCACCAAACAATAAACATCCGTAGGAGGCAAAATGAACATCCCTTCCACTCCAGAGGACCGGCTGATTGATTTCAAGGAAACCGCCCACTTGCTGGGCGACATTTCCGAGCGGTCGGTGCGCCGCCTCATTTCACGCGGCGATCTTCCCCAGCCGGTCAAAGTCCTGAGCGCACCCCGTCTCTACCGCTCCGAGGTTTTCGCCTATCTTGAAAAGCTCAAAACCAAACGAACCACCAACCGCCGCTGACTTCCTATGATACTCACCGTTTTCCGACCAAAGCGCATCAAGAACGGCAAAGCCTGTGTCGCTCGCAGCTATCGCGGCAGATACCGGCTGGAGGAAGAAGACAACATCAACGATATTCCCCTCTACACCATCGACAAGCGCGTTGCCCGCGAGCGGCTTGAAAAGATCGTGCGAGAAAAGCAGCTTGAATCTGTGGGCATCCTGCCACCGCAGGCCATCCGCACGGCCTCGCAAACGCCTTTGGACAAGCATTTGGCGGATTTTGTTGCTGATCTCCAAGCCATCGGCAGAGACGAACAATATATTTTCGACCTTCAACACCGCGTAACGCGGCTAATTACGGAATGTCACTGGGAGCACATCAAAGACTTATCTTCCGATTCATATCTAGCGTGGAGAGCCCGGCAGCACTTGGCCCCCAAGACACTCAACGAGTATCTCGCATCCGCCCGTTCGCTTCTCAACTGGATGGAAAAACATGAGCGCATTGATCGCAATCCCTTGCTTCGCGTTGGGAAGGTGCAGACTAACGGCAAGCAGACCCGTCCCCGTCGCGCCTTTACACACGACGAGATTGCCCGCCTTCTGGCCGTGGCAGGTCCGCGCAAGGTGATCTATTTGACGGCGGTGCACACCGGCCTGCGCCGCAAGGAACTCAAATTGATGGAGCCCGACGATTTGCATTTGGACGCGGAGCAGCCTTTCGTGAGCGTCCGCCCCTCGACCACCAAGAACCACAAGCAGGCTGTCATCGCCTTGCATGCCGATGTCGTGGAAGAGCTGCGCAAGCTGCCTCTCTTGCACGGTAAGGTCTTCGCTCACGGCCTGCCGAAAATGGAAACCTTCAAGCGCGATCTTCGCCGCGGTGGAATTGAATTCATCGACGCCAAGGGCAGGAGGGCGGATTTTCATTCGCTGCGTCACACGCTCGGAACCAACCTCGCCTTGGCTGGCACAGCCCCGCGTGTCGCCATGGAAGCGATGCGTCACAGCGACATCCGTCTGACCACGAAAACCTACACCGATACGGGTTTGCTGCCTGTATCCGATGCCGTTGTGAAACTGCCTTCGTTTACCCGTCCGCAGGTAAAAGACTCACAAAGAGACTCACAAAGTTTGCCCCGCGCGAGTCAAGCCCTGTCCATTCCCGTCATCAAAATGACAAATGGAAAAGAACTGAAAGAAACTGATGAGCACCGGTTTACGAGCCTCCTGTCAACCCCTGTCACGACAGGTCAAGAAAAGGGAAAATGGTCGGGGCGACAGGATTCTGTCCTGTGATAACTCTGCTACCTTCTACCGCGAAGGCAGCCCAAGGCTTATCGGCTTTCTGATAAGCAGCCCCACGCGCGACCATCTCCGATTCCGTTAGATAAGGGACATACTTGTCCAGTTCCGCCAATTGCTCCTCCTCGTTCGAGAAGCCAGTGACCTTCTTGTCTTTAATTAGCAAACTCCCATCGGACAGCTTGATGTTCAGCAAGCCCACCGCACCATGACATACTGAGGAGACAATGCCACCATTCTCGTAGATGCGCCTGCTAATGGTTTGCAGTTCCACGTTATCGGGAAAATCCCAAACCACGCCGTGACCGCCTGCGTAATAAATGGCGACGTAATCGTCCGGATTGATGGCGCTCGGCGCAAGCGTTGCCCCTAGCCGGCTCATGAATGGTTTGTTTTGATACCCAGTCGCTGGGATCCGCCATCGCAAGGCCGTGGGGATCGATAGGAGTGTATCCCCCTTTTGGGCTGACGTAGTCGACAGCGTAACCCGCAGCTTCGACCTTCTTCACAAAATGAACGGCTTCTCCGAGCCACAAACCGGTCGGACGATTTAGGTTCGGGTATTTCTCGAAACTGGTTACTACAATGAGAATTTTCTTTTTCATGTCTGGGAGACGTCCTCTTCGCTAATTATCACCACTGGCCAGGCTTTCAATACTACTTGTTCGTCCTCGCAACGGTATCGATCCCGAGTTGTTCTTGGCTTCATTACAGGTCACGACACAGTTCATCCCTGCGCCTTGAGACTCGAGCGCGTCAAGTCGCTCAGCCGGGCACGCCGCCGACCATGTTCGTCGAAGTTGCCGGGATCCAGCCATTGGGAAAAAGCGCGATGCAGCGCAGGCCATTCCGCATCGATAGCGGCATACCATGCTGTATCGCGGCTGCGCACCTTATAGACCGTTGCCTGTCGGAAAATACCCTCGTAGGAAAGCCCAAGTCGCTTGGCATGTCGCTTTGGAACGAGAGCTTCGAGACGACAGAAACGACCTTCCATCGGTTCGGGCGGTGGGTGCGGCGGAGGTTTCCAATTCGGCAGGGACTTTCCAATTCGTTGACCAAGGTCGTTGACAATTTGCGCCATCCCTATCCTCCGACTGTCGCCTCCGAAAGTCCTACAGCCACCGAGAGATGTTTTGCGGCGAGGTCTTCGAGCTCGGCAAGGCTTTCCACGCGGGCCAGTCGATCGCGAAGCCGTGGGCCGCCGGGCATTCCCTTCGTGTAGGCCATGAGCCGGGAGCGCATGGCTTTCATGGCCATCCGCTCGTCGCGTCTCCAGACAATCTCCTGAGAACAATGATCACAAATCAACCGCCATTTTTCCTCCAGAGAGGGCGGAGCAACGGCGCGTCCGGCATTCAGCGAGGCGCGAATCTCGGAAAAGATCCATGGCGAGGCCATTGCGGCGCGTCCGACCATGACCCCTGCGACACCGGTTTCTCGGCGCCGCTTCAAGGCGTCTTCGGCGCTGGCAATATCTCCATTGCCGATCACAGGAACACCGACCGCCGCCGCAACTTCTCCAATCACCGTCCAGTCGGCGCGTCCCGAATATCCTTGTTCCTTCGTCCGACCGTGCACGGCGATCCGACGCACTCCGCATTGCTCGAGAATGCGACCCGTCTCCACGGCGTTGATCGACCGGTCGTTCCACCCGATGCGGATCTTCGCCGTCACCGGAACGGGATGGGCGGCGCGCACGACAGCCTCGGCCACGCGCCCCAGCAATGGACAATCCTTGAGCAGCGCCGATCCGCCGTTCTTGCAGACAACCTTGTTCACCGGGCAACCGAAATTGAGATCGAGAAAGTCTGGACGCATCCAGTCGATAACGACCCGTGCTGCTTCCGCCAGCCGCTCCGGCTCGGCTCCGAACAACTGCACGCCAACAGGACGCTCATCTTCCTGAAATTCCAGATAGTATTTTGTCCGTGAATTTCGGTGCAGAATGCCTTCCGCTGAAACAAATTCCGTGGTGAGAATATCGACGCCCCTCGCCTTGCAAATCCGACGAAAGACAGTGTTCGTCACACCGGCCATTGGAGCAAGAAACAGTGGGAAATCCGCGGGCATATCGGCTGGAATGTTCGATGAGGAACTCTGTGGCGCAAGGATTTCTCCTGAAATCGACTGGACGCTCGGGTGGAAGGGCTGCTAGGCGAGACGGCATGATCCCGATCGACAAGAGTTCCGCGATATTGGGCTTGCTCGGCAAGCTCTTGCGGCTAACTCCGTTTCGCGAGGTCTGGCTTTCCGTCGCGTTGCTGCTGGTCGTAGGGGAAAACTATCCATTCTCAGACTTTCCGATGTATTCTAGTCTCGATGAGGAATCGACCTACTTCGTTGTGAGGAACCGACGCGGTGAAACGCTCCCCTACGCGACGAGTTTTCGCTCTCGATCCTCATTCGTTCCGAAAGCACTTAAATCGGAGCGCCGAAAGCTAGAGAAGGCTGGAATGAGTTCTGAGGCTGCATCGAAGCAGGCCGGCCGGAATGTTCTCGTATCCTTGCTTGAGCGAGCGGAACCACAAAAGAGAGAAGAGCTCTCGCGAAATGGTCTGCAGTTGGTGGAGGTGCGAATCTCAGTGAATGATTTCCGTCTTGAGGAAGAGGAGAATGTTCTGGCGGAAGTCGCCCCCCGATGAAGTTCGACAGTCGCATTATCGCTCACGCGGGCTGGGAAATGACGCTGATGCGCTTCGCCTTCGCCGTGATGGTCTGGCAAAGCGTTCCCGCATTCTACTATCAAATCGCACTGTCCCACCCCAACGGAATCGCTCACTTCGTTGACCTGAGATTCCTGATGAATCCAGAGATTCTCGGTATCCTCCGCGGAGTGCTGGCGGTGGCCCTCCTGTTCTATGTAGCAGGCCTCCTCATGTTTCTTTCCCTTGGTGTCATGACCTTCCTGCTCGTCGCGTGCGGGTCTCTTGAAAATTCCCAAGGCGCGATCAATCATTCCTTTCAGCCTCTGGCCTTGGTTGCACTGGCCCAGTGGGCGGTCGCGGGTTTTTTCGCTGTCCGCGATCGCGTCGTGCGTAAGGCATTCTTTCCCCTGGTCGCTGCGGATAGGCAGCGCTTACTCGTTCACGCTGCCAAAGTCGCTCTCGTTTCGTGCTATGTCACCTCGGCCTTTACGAAGCTGGAGCGCAGTGAGGGACAATGGATCCACCGGACGCCCAATCTGGCCGTCGCGATCGCCAAGTCGAACGCTAAGTCCTATTTGAATGCCTTGGAGCCCGCAAGCCATTGGGCGACCACGGCGCCCGCGCTCATCGTCCGCCATCCGCGTTTGACTCGCACCGTTTTCGGCTTTGGCTTTGCATTGGAGTTGTTTTCCTTTCTCGCCCTGCTGGGACGGTGGCCGGCAGCGCTCATTGGGGGAGGCTTGATAGCGATGCATTACATGATCTCTCAGGTCATGGACCTCCATTTTGTTATTTTTGAGAAGCTGGCGCTGATATTCCTGGTCAACGCTCCCTGGCTCGCTGCGCTTGCCATCAAACAACTTTGGGACTTTCGACCCCGTCGGCAGCGCCGCGGCTGATCACCCCGTCGAACCGGCGCTATTTCTACGACATTTCTATTTTCGCTCGGAGGCTAAGTGGGCGGGTCGTTAGGCTTTCCCAACGAGCGGGCCAACAAATCATATACTTCGCTCTGAATCGCGGGGATGCTCTCGAAGGTAAGGTCCGGATTTGTGACGACAAACGTCTCCCCGGTTGCAGCGTGTTCATAAACGAGCAGGCCGGCATCGCGCGATTCGACCGGGCGCAAGATCCGCTTTCTTTCAAGCATCAGCGCGAGGACGTAGCGGACGTTCACCAAGGCGGGGTCCTGCACGGCAACAAGACGCCGGAGCAGACTTTCGACATCGTCCTTCGGAAGGGGCTCGGGAGCCCGTGGCGCCGGCGCTTCATACTTTGAGCGCCAAAAAGAAAATGGCTCGATATCCTCGTTGCGGTTCGCCCAGGCTTCCTCACTGATATCTTCTCGCCGAAATCCCGCCCTGTCTCGGAAAAGGAGCGTGTAAAAGTATTCTCCGTGTCCAAATTCCTTCCCTGTGCGCGCGCAACAGTGCGCTCGGGACTTGATTTCCCAGTCGTTCTCCATTCTTAGCTTGTCCAGGGAAGCTTGATCTTTGGGAATTCCCGATTTGATGATCGGAGCCATAACAGGCCCAGACCGATCAAGAAATAGACCGCCATCGGGCCCCAGGTGGCGAGCCATGGCGAAATGCGACTCCCCTTGCCCAAGGCGACGAACAAGCTGCTGAAGAATACGAGAGAAAAAAACAATCCGATCGCGGTTGCCACGCCTCCCAGGATCCCCCTTCGCGAATAGACAATTCCTAACGGGGCCGCTATGAAGACCACTAACAAGCAGACCCACGGTAGCGCCCAGCGGTAGTGCAGCTGAGTCCGATAGGGAGCGAGACGAACTTCGGGAAAATCCCTGTTGAAGACGAGATAATCCTCGAGCTCGGGCACGGAGAGATAATCCGGGTTCATGACCGAACTGGCGATCCGCCACGGTGTCTCCCGCCAGCCTGAGATCTCCAACTCGTCGTGCATCTCGGATTTTGAGATTCTTCCCTCCGCGTTGATTTCGACATACCTCGCCCTTAGCAGGCTCCAGCTCTTGGTGATGTCGTTAAAATTGGCGTCGCGGGCATACCATTCCTTGACAATGTTCCCCTCGGCATCCTGCTGAATAATCTGCACATCAGTCAGTCTTTGACTTTCCGCAAAAACCTTGCGGCTAAACCAAGTGCGCAGGTCCTCGCGGTTTCGATAAAGATGGCCCGTGAGACCAACCTCGGTGGTCTTGCCTCGCTTGATGTCTCTGAGCATCCGCTTCTTGATCATCGCAGCGTGCGGAGCACCTTCAAAGTTGAAATACGCCGTGACTGCAGTCAAAACCAGGCCGACCGCTATCAGTGGGACAAGAACGCGCGTCACACTCACACCCGCCCCAAGCATCGAAATGATCTCGTTCGAGCGGGACATCGCCGTCAGCGAATACAACAGTGCGAGCAACGCGCCGATCGGAAGGGAGATAACGATGATCTCGGGAATTTGAGATTTGTAGTATTCGAGCAGGACATCAAAACCTGCCTTGCCTTGAAGAAAATCCGGGAGATTGTCGCTGAGGTCAAAGATGAACCAGATGGCGATGAAGCCAACGAAGCAGTAAACGAACGGCAGCAGAAACTTTTGCAGCACGTATCGGTCGAGTATTCTCATCAGTTGCAAACCCTCAATCACTAATGGCGCGCTTCGATTCCGTCAACAGGCCACCACTCCCCTCATGATCTCCCTGCGAGAGGATTCTGGAGAGGCAACTTGCGGCCCCTTCGAGCGGGAGATCGAGAAGATATTTTCTCCACACGGTCTTCTTTCCACCGCTTCAAATTACGAATACCGGCCCGAGCAGCAACAAATGGCCTGCCAGGTAGCGCGGACGCTCCAATCGGGAGGCCATCTCGTGGTGGAGGCCGGAACCGGAGTCGGAAAATCGCTTGCCTATCTCATCCCGGCGGCTCTCCACGCGGTGCGGACCAAGTGCAAGGCGGTGATTTCGACCCATACCATCGCCCTCCAAGAGCAGCTCATGTATAAGGATATTCCCCTTGCGCAGAAACTGCTGCCGATTGAATTCGAAGCCGCTCTCCTAAAAGGACGGCACAATTTTCTTTGCGGCTCCCGGCTCGATCGCGCTTTCAGCCAGGCGAACGACCTCTTCACTTCGGGACAGCACAGCGAGCTTGAGCGAATTCGGGACTGGAGTTTCGCGACAAGGAATGGCTCGCTGAGCGATTTTGAGGAGCAGCCCGACCCGGAGGTCTGGGAGGAGGTGCGAAGTGAACCGCACGTCTGCACACCGAAAACCTGCGCCAAGAACCCTCGCTGCTTTTATCAGGCGATGCGCCGCAGGGTGCTTGCCGCCGATCTTGTCGTCCTCAATCACGCGCTCTTCTTCACACTCCTCGGAAGCATGGTTGAAGAGCGTGGTGATGGAATTCTCTTCGCAAAGGACTTCGTCATTTTTGACGAAGCCCACACGTTGGAGGACGTGGCGTCCCGCCATATCGGAATGGAAATCTCCCAGCTCTCCCTGCGACGCAGCCTGCAGCGCCTTTATAACCCCCGGTCAAAAAAGGGGCTCTTTCAAGCAATGAAGAACGGTCCAGCGTGCAGCGCTGTCGCTGAGTTGATCCCGAAATCAGACGCCTTCTTCGAGCGGGTGGCAAGGAACTGCGCGTTCAGGCGCGGACGGGTCTTCCGTGTTCGAGAGGCCGGCCTCGCCGACGCCTCTAATCTTAGCGCTGGATTGGTCCGGCTCACCGAGCTTCTCAAGATTCAGGCCGGGAAGGAAAGCGATGGCGATCGAACGAGCGAGCTGCAGGAAGCGGCAAGCCGTCTGCGCGAGGCGCGGGTCGCGATCGAGGACTTTCTGCGGCTCGAGCATCCGGATCACGTTTACTGGGTCGAGCAATATGGCCGCCGGGAAGCTCTTTGCGCCCTTCATGCGGCACCCATCCAGCTCGCGGAAACCTTGGGGCGCATGATCTTTCGCGAAAATGCCTGCACAGTGCTCACCAGCGCCACGCTCTCGGTCGGAAGCAATGACCTTTCGTATTTTCAAAACCGGGTTGGCGTGAGCAACTGCCGCGCCGTACAGATCGGGAGCCCCTTCGACTACAAGAAGCAGATGACCCTTCATCTGGTCAAAAAGATGCCCGAGCCGAAGGATCCCAGCTACGACGCCGCCCTCGAAAAATGGATTGCGCATTTCGCGGATCAGAGCCAAGCGCGCGCGTTCGTTTTGTTCACCAGTTACCAAACTATGCGTGCCGCCGCGCAGGCTCTCGAGACACACTTTGCTGACAAAGGTTGGAACCTGCTCGTGCAGGGAAGCGGCATGCCGGCGCACAGGATGGTGCAGGAATTTCGCAAAAATCCACGGAGTGTTCTCTTCGGTGTGGACAGCTTTTGGAGCGGGGTGGACGTGCCGGGAGAGGCCCTCTCGAGCGTCATTATCACCCGACTCCCGTTTGTCACACCCGACCATCCTCTCACAGAGGCGCGGCTGGAAAGCATCGAAGCGGAGGGAGGCCGTCCCTTCGAACAGTATTCGCTTCCGGAAGCCATTCTGAAACTCCGCCAGGGAGTCGGGCGTCTCATCCGTGCGAAATCCGACAGCGGCACAATTGTGATTCTCGACAGCCGAATCCTCAACAAACCTTACGGTCGCGCTTTTCTTCGCGCCCTGCCCGAATGCCCGACCCAGATCCACTAGCACCGCGAAATGTCGGAAAATTCGGTTGTCTAGGCGTTCTGGGCTGGGTGAGCGCGGCGGCACTACTAACAGTCGCGCTCACGCTTCTGCTCTTCTGGAGGCAGAGCGTGGAAATTACCGAGGACGCTCGCCGCATGGCGGAATCCATCGCCGCCGGCTTCGACCGAACGCTGAACTTCACTCCTCAGATCAGTGTCGATTCCATTGTCATCGTTGCGGCGAACACCCCGGTGCTTGAGTTGGTCACCCTGCAAAAGCAGGCACTCGTTCGCCATCGGTGGACTCACACCTGGCTTTACAGCACAAAGGAGATCGAGATCGAAGCCACCTTTACAGCCAGGGCGGGCTTTGATCTCAGGGATCCTATTCGGATTAATATCGATCCGCGGACCCGCTTCGTCAGCGCCGACCTTCCTCCCCCGAAACTCCTCTCGCTCGGCATGGGCGACGTGCGCGTTCTTCAGGACGAAGACGGACTCTGGAACAAGCTCACCGCTCAGGATCGCGAGGGGGCCTTTCGCGCGCTGGAGGAGAAAGCGAGCGAGAGATTCGCCAAATCGAGTCTGCTTGCCGAAGCCAGAATCGAGGGTGAGAAGCGCATCCGTCAACTGATCGATAAGACGGCCTGGCCCACTGGTCCGACGACCAAACCAAGCAAACCTCTTCCGTAGCAGTTTGTCGGTTGGAAAAATGTCTGCTGAGATCCGCTCGTCGTCCGAGACTTCGAAGCGGCCCCTTCGACAAATTGCTGAGAACAACCCTGCGGGTTGTTTCGGGATTTTCTTCAAGCGGAGAGAATTGGAGCGATGCCGATGTGTTTCGCCTTCGAGCTTTCGCCGAACCGCTGGTGGCCGACTCGCGCGTTGCGACCGAGGAAGAACGTATGGCGTTTTCAAAGGCAATTAACGCCTGCCTTCTAAATGGACAGCCAGAAAGCTTGGAAGCCTTCGTGCGCCAATGGCCCGAAAGCCGATGGGGGGCAGCGCTCAGGCATAACCTGGGACTTCTAAGATACCGGGAAGGTTTCTTTACCGCCGCCATGGACTATTGGAAGAGCGCGTGGGATCGAGCCAAGGACTCGGAAGATCCGCGAGTTCGCGCTCTGGCCAATCAATCCCTTGCAGAGTTGGCCGGAATGCAGGCGCGGCTTGGAAGAATCGAAGTGCTCAGGCCGCTGCTGAGCATTCTCGAGGAACGGGAAGTGGACGGATCGGCCCGTCAAATGCTTAGCACATCGGCCGATGCGCTCAACGAGATGGAGCATCGGCCCGACCAATCTTTCAAGTGCGACCCGTTTGCCCTGGCCGACGTTCGCAAGGCCCTTGGGGATGCCCAATGCGCTCGCCCCCCTGCAATTCGTGAAATCAAATCGCCCTACCGCGGCCTTTCGCTGACGGAAGTCTCTGAGTTGGCAACCTGGCTCGGGATGCCCAGCCAGATGGTGAAATGGAGCGATGCCGCCGAGATTCCGGTGCCAGCGGTGGTGAACTGGAAGCTTGGCCATTACGCGGCCATCGTCGGCAAGCAAGGCGGCAAATATCGGGTAAAGGATCTCACCTTTGGCTTCGATAACCTTGTCAGCGCCGAGGCGATCCGTTCGGAGGCGAGCGGATACTTTCTCTTGCCGGTTGCGAGCTTGCCCCGGGGTTTCGAGGTGGTGTCGGCCTCTGAAGGCTGGAAGGTCTTCGGCAGAGGCAACCCGAATCTCGACATGCCCAACCAGGTTACTCCCTATGATCATCAGGTTCCCAATCCGGGTTGTCCTCCGCCGGGAATGGCCGCCTACACGGTGCATACGATGATGGTCAGCTTGCACGTAGGGGATACGCCGTTGAGCTACGACCCTCCCTTTGGCCCGGCAATAGACTTGAGAGTCGGCTACAACGAGCGCGAGACCTTGCAGCCCGCCAATCTGAACTACACCAACTTTGGGCGGCAATGGACCCATAACTGGAATGGTTGCATCAGGATCAGTACGACGACCGCGGCGACGGTGGTGATTCGAGGCGGCGGCAGCGAAGATCATCCCATCAATCCTTCAAACCCGAATTTCAGCTATATTCATCCCAAGTCGCATGCCAAGCTCGTCAAAGTATCCACGACGCGATGGGACCGGCTACTCCCGGACGGCTCAAAGAAAGTCTATCAGGCCCTGGTGAGCCCCGATGCGCAGGGATTTGGAATATTCTGGCTGACCCAGGCAATCGACCCTGCGGGCAATGCCGTGACTTTGCAATATGATTCCAACTATCGGCTGAGCACAATTACCGATGCGCTCGGCCAGCGGACCACCTTCAGCTACCTGGTTCCCGGAGACATCTACAAGGTCTCGCAGGTTGTCGATCCCTTCGGTCGTCACGCCACCTTCGGCTACAATGCGGTCGGTCAGCTTGTCTCGATCACGGACGCAATCGGCATGGTGTCGCAATTTGGCTATGGAAGCGGGGACATCCTTAGCTCGATGACCACGCCCTACGGAACAACAACGTTCGCCCGTGCGCAGCAGAGCGGCACAGAAAGATGGATCGAGGCCACCGACCCGCTGGGCGGCAAAGAGCGGGTTGACAGTAGGGTCTCTGCTCCCGGAATCACCGACGATCCTCCCTCGGTTGTGCCTGCTAGCAGTGTGACTGTCGGCTCCCAGCAGGTGCCATTCTGGACCTACAACCAGTTCCTGAATGCGCGCAATACCTATTACTGGGACAAGAAGAAGATGCTGGATGCTCCCGGAGACTACACCAAGGCGAAGGTGTTTCACTTTTTGCACGCTGCTGATGTCACGCAGAAATCTTCCATCTTGGAATGCGTGAAGGAACCGCTGGAAAATCGGGTGTGGTTCAACTATGAGGGCCAGACATCGAATAATCCCAATTTTGAGGGAACCATCGACGCGCCCAATAGAGTAGCCCGGGTGGTCGAGGATGGCACTACTCAGCTTTGGCAATACGATCGAAACGCGCTCGCCAATGTAACGCGTGAGGTCGATCCTCTTGGCCGCGAGACGCTCTTTAATTTTGCCCCAAACGGCATCGATCTACTGACCGCGCGCCAGAAGAACGGCGGGGCCTACGACACGATCGCCTCCTATACATGGAACTCCCAGCATCGAGCGCTCTCCTCTACCGACGCCGCGGGCAAAACGACCACCAACACTTGGAAAACGCGGGGCCAATTGCTCACGACGACGAACCCCCTCAACGAAACGACGATCTATACCTACAACGTTGAAGGCTATCTACTGACCATTGACCCGCCACTTGCGGGAACGAGTGACCAGATAAAGTTTACATATGACTCCAAGGGACGCGTGAGCACGAAGACCCAGTGGGGATATAAGTTGACTTACTCGTATGATGATCTCAACAGGCTGACGAGGACAACGTTTCCAGACGCAACCTACGAAGAGATTACATACGACAAGCTCGACAAGGTGAGCTTTCGGGAGCGGCTGGGCCGGGTGACTCAGTACACTTGGGACGCCAACCGGCACTTGACCAGTGAGAC
>DATDAL010000091.1:0-2597 GCA_036525415.1 Terrimicrobiaceae bacterium
GACGCGCCAAAGCCTCGTCGGCTGACGCGAGTATCACGTCAAACAGGTTCGGCGACCCCGGCGAAGCTGCCGGATCCTGTCGAAGAGTAACGGAGCAACATCACCCTGTAGAGTAAGCGTCACGCCGAGCGCCACTATCAAATAGGACCAAAGGCGTCATAGGATGCGGCTATGACGGTAATGGAACCTGGATCAGAGATCTTGAAGGTTGACGAGATCGGCCGCGTTCGGACGCCACCGGAGAAACGCGAGGCACTGCTGGCCGAGTTTGATCGCAGCGGAATGACCGGAGCGCAGTTTGCGAGGTTTTCCGGGGTGAGATATCCGACACTGATGAGCTGGCTGCAGAAGCGGCGTAAGGAAGCCGGGCAGGGCGAGCAAATGGTCACTCCGAGGCAGGATCATCCAGGTTGGCTGGAAGCCCGGGTGGAGGGAGTCATAAAGTCTGAGAACATCGTGGTGGAAATGGGAGGCGGAGTGCGCATGCTTGTGGGCAATAGGGCTCAGGCCGCCTTGGCGGGGGAGCTTCTCCGGGCGATGGGATTGGTCCGGGGATGCTGAGTTTTTCGGGAAGCCTGCGGGTGTTCGTGGCGGTGGAGGGCTGCGATATGCGCAAGGGGTTCGAGGGACTTTCGGCGTTGGTGGGCAGCGTGCTCAACGAGGAGGTCAAGAGCGGAGCGCTCTTTGCTTTTAGCAACCGGCGCCGCACGCGGCTCAAGATCTTGTATTGGGATGGCAGCGGTCTCTGGGTCCTGAGCAAACGCTTGGAGAAGGGAACCTTTGCCTGGCCAAAGCCGGGAGATGGTCTGGGCGGCAAGCTCCCCTTGAGGGCGGAAGCCCTTTCGATGCTCATGGATGGGATTGATTTGCGCCGGGCGAAAATGCGTCCCTGGTATGAGCGCGAATAAGAGAGACTAAGAGTCTCTATGGCTTATACTTAGGCATGTATCTTGCTTCTCTTTAAAGGCAGTGAAGGGACTGAGCAAAAAGCAACTTCTTCAAGAAAATCAAGAACTGCGAGAAGAGAACGCCCGCCTGCATCAGGAAGTTGAATTGCTTCGCGGTGAAGATGGACTTGTTAATCCGGCGGGTGTTTGGCCGTTCGAGCGAGAAGCTGGACGCCGACCAGCTCGATCTCTTTTTGATGGCTCCGGAGAATGAACCGGGAAAAGTCGACGCCTCCTCTCTGGAGGAGGCTGACCCCCGGCACGAACCAAGAGCCAGGCGTGATGCCCGCTGCCGGGAGCGATGGCCCGCGGACTTGCCAGTTGTTGAGGAGATCATCTTTTCCCAAGGAGGTGCAGAAGGCGCCGGAGGATTGGCGCTTGATCGGTGCGGAGGTGAGCGAACAACTCGACTACGAACCCGGGCGGTTCTTGCGTCGGCGCCTGGTGCGCCGCAAATACGTGCGGCGTGGGGACCTGGAAGCGGTTCCCGTGATCGCTGCACTGCCGCCGAGCCTGCAGGAGCGCTGCCTTGCGTCGCCCGGACTTTTGGCGCAGATCATCGTCAGCAAATATTGCGATCACCTTCCGCTCTACCGGCAGGAAGCCATTTTTGGACAGCGCCACGGGGTCTATTTGCCACGTCAGAGCATGGCGCGCTGGATGGGGCTCGCTGCGGATTGGCTGCGACCCATTTATGAGCACATCCGCACCGGAGTTATGGCCGGAGGATACCTTCAAATTGACGAGACCCCGATTCGCTATCTGTCTCCCGGCCACGGCCAAACCAAGCTCGGCTACTTCTGGACAGCGTTATCCCCCGGGGGCGATGTGGTCTATCACTGGGAAACGAGTCGAGGAGCCGAGTGCCTCAAAAACGTAATCCCAGCAGACTTCCAGGGCACCCTGCAATGCGATGCCTATGTGGCCTACGGGAGCTTTGTCAAAAAACACAAACACAAGATCACCCTGGCGGGATGCTGGGCCCACGCGCGACGCAACTTCTACGAGGCGCGCGAGCAGGCCCCGCAGCGTTGTGGATGGATCTTGCGTCAGATCGGGCATCTCTACCGCATCGAGGACAACCTGCGCTGCACCAAGGCAGGCCCACGGAAACGCGCCGCGGTGCGCATGAGTCAGAGTCGTCCGATCTGCCAGCGCCTGTACCGCGCTCTGCTCCTCTTCAAAAAGTCCCGCCGTTATCTGCCGCGCAGCGCTTTTGGGCAGGCCATCGATTACGCGCTCTCCAACTGGCCATTACTTGGTGTCTATCTCGATGACGGTCGAATCCAAATAGACAACAACCTGGTGGAAAACTCCATTCGGCCGACCGCTCTTGGAAAAAAGAACTGGCTCTTCTTCGGCGATGCCGAGGCCGGCCGGCGCGGCGCCATCCTCTACACCATGATCGAGAGTTGCCGCTGCCGCGGCATTGATCCCTACGCCTACCTGCGCGACGTGCTCACCAAGCTCCCCTCGATGACCAACTGGCAGATCAAGCACGTTACTCCCGAGGCCTGGGCGAAAACTTCACGCTCCTCTTCAACGGCAACCGCCGCATAGTCCGTACCATAAACGTCATAGTCGCGGCTATGACATCTACGGTCGAATTATCAGAACTATGTCAATACGGCGGTTGGCGTGACGCTTACA
>DATDAL010000092.1:0-101081 GCA_036525415.1 Terrimicrobiaceae bacterium
CGTGTCGACGACAGCTTTCCCGTCGCCGACTCCTTCCTGATGCGTGTTCCTCGGCCTTCCCCAACGATCCCTGTTGTCATGAGAGTACTTCGATGGGGAACGCATATTCCTCAAATGGCATTTGTTTATAGCAGTGATAACCAACAATTATTGATCTCCGCGCTTTCGCATGAACACGCGTCGTGTCAGCTGCTTGTGGTAATGGTCTTCGAAGCTGCGCCACAAACGACCTCGCCGTGAAACGAAGACGGGCGCGGGTCTGCGGCTTGATTGCACCTAAAATGGAGCTTAGCGTCTCGCGTCAAGAGTCGGCAATGGCGAGTCTCGTCCATATTCTCGGCGTCGGGCGCACTGATTTCCGGCGGAACCTCCGCAAGGAAGGCCGTACGCTCGGGGACCTGATCGTCGAGGCAGGCCGCCTCGCGATGGCCGACGCCCGAATCGCTCCGACGGACATCGGTGCCGGTATCGTGGGAAACTTCGCAGCTGGGCTCTTCACGCAGCAGCTCCACCTAGGGGCCTTTCTCACAAAGATCGACGATGCGCTTCGCGGTCTGCCCACGATGCACGTCGAAGCAGCATGCGCCTCTGGAGGCACAGCGGTGCTCGCGGGGGCCCGGGAAATCATGGGGGGCATTCGCGATGTGGTCCTCGTCGTTGGCGTGGAACAGCAGAAGACGATGCCGCCTCCAGAGGGCGCCGATGTGCTGGCTGCCGCAGCGGACTACTCGCGGGAAAAGGCGCAGTTCGGCGACTTCATGTTCCCCAAGCTCTTCGCCCGCATCGCCAGGATTTACATGGAACGCTACAGCCTCACCGAAGAGCAGCTCGCCAAGGTCGTCGTCAAGAACCGCGCGCACGCGCGGCTCAACCCCCTCGCCCAGATGCGCACATTAGACTTAACGCTCGAGGAGGCACGCCGCGAATCGAACGCGAACCCATGGGTCGCCCCGCCTCTCAAAGTGTCCGACTGCTCACAGATCACTGATGGCGCCGCAGCCCTCGTGCTTTGCTCGGATGCCTTTTGGAAGGATCTTGCGAGGCGCGATTCCGTCCGACTCGCCGGCCTTGGCCACACGACCGACCGGCCCGCCCTTGAGGACAAGGACGCCCCAGATTTCTCCGTTGCCCAGAAGGCCGTCGAACAAGCTTTTGCCTCCGCCGGAGTAGGTCCGCCCAATCTCGACGGCGCCGAGGTCCATGACTGCTTTTCCATTTCCGAGATCATCGCCTACGAACTGCTCGGCCTCGCAGAACGCGGCCACGGTGTTGACCTGCTGGAAAGCGGCAGCACGGCTCTGCCTACGGTGCGCGAGTCACTCCCGTGTCGTGCCTCGCGCCCTGGATTTCGTGGTGTTCCTGTCAACACCGGGGGTGGCCTAATCGGCGACGGCCATCCTGTCGGAGCCACCGGCGTTCGGCAGGTTGTCGAGGCCTACCTGCAACTCACCGACCGCGCCGGCGAGAGGCAAATCGAGGGCGCCCGCCGCATCCTAACATTTAACATCGGTGGGACGTTCACGAGCAACGTCGTGATGATTTGGGAGCGCGCGTAACCGACCCGAAAACTCCAAAAGAACCTTACCACAGAGGACACCGGGGACACAGAGTTCCTCAACAAAGGATTTGACAGAGCATGGCCTACCTGCCATCGGCCTTCCCCTTCTAAGCGCATTTCAAGAGCGCATCTTTTCGATTGACCTCTGTGTTCTCTGTGTCCTCTGTGGTTAATGGCAGCTGCAACGGACTGAAAAACAATCCGGCGCGCCATTTCACGGCATGTAAAGTCCGCCGTTCACATGCAACACCTGGCCGGTGATGTATCGGGCATCCGCGGAGCAAAGAAAAAGCACGGCGCCCACGACGTCGTGCACTTCGCCGAACCGGCCAGCCGGCACTCGCTCGAGCGAGCGCTGCCTCAGGTCCGCGGGCAGCGTGCGCGTCATCTCGGTGTCGATGAATCCCGGCGCCACCGCGTTGGCGGTGATTTCTCTGCGGGCCAACTCGCGTGCGGTGACCTTTGTGAGCGCCGCGAGGCCCGCCTTGCTCGCGGCGTAGTTTGCCTGTCCAAAGAATCCAAGCCACGCGCTCACCGACGAAACATTCACCACGCGCCCGCCCGGGCGCAGCAGCGGCAGCGCTTTTTGGATGCAGTGAAAAGCACCCGTGAGATTGACGCGCAGCACCTCCGCCCATTCGTCTTCCGACATCTTCGCAATCGTGCGATCACGTAGAATTCCCGCGTTGTTCACAACAATATCGAGCCCACCCAGCTCCCGCCCGATCTCGTCCATCATCGCGGCGACAGCGTCCGAATCGCCGACGTCGCATTCGATTACACGTGCCCCTGGGATGCCCGCCGCCACGTGCTCCGCGTCCGCGTGGTTACGGCCGTCCGCGTCTGCAACGTAATTCACGACGCACCGAGCGCCTTGGAGACCGAGGGCGGAAACGATACCCGCGCCAATACCGCGCGAACTCCCTGTGACGAGCGCTACTTTGCCGTGGAGGTCGGAGGCCATGCGGCAAACTACGCCTAGGCGACATCCCGAGCCAACTGTCCTAGGTTTCCCCGCGATGGATGATTTCGACCGCCGCTGCGACGGAGCTATCCGCCAGGGCGTGCGATGCTCTTTGGCGCGCTTGTTACTGCGCCTGCGGCTCCAGGTGATCTACGAACCACGCTGCCGCGAGCCGCGCGACCGTTTCGAGCGTGCCCGGCTCTTCGAAAAGATGGGTCGCGCCGGAGATCACTTCGAGACGCTTCTCCCCGCGGAGTTGCGCAAATGATTCGCGGTTCCACGCAAGCACCTGGCTATCAGCTTCGCCCACGACAAGCAGCGTAGGTGCGGTAACTTGTCCCAGCGCCTGGGCGGCCATGTCGGTGCGGCTGCCGCGACAGACGATCGCCCGGACCGCATTCGGCCGCTTCACTGCGGCCACAAGCGCGGCAGCGCCACCCGTGCTGGAGCCGAAGTAGCCTAGCGAAACACTGCTCATCCCGGGTTGTGCCAGTATCCAGTCGGTCGCTTCCAACAGCCGCTGGGAAAGAAGGGTGATGTCGAAACGCAATCTCCCCCTGCGAAGATCAACCGCCTCCTCGCCCTTTGTGAGCAGGTCGAAGAGCAGCGTGCCCAGACCCGCCTCGTTGAGCACGCGGGCGACGAAGTTGTTGCGCGGACTGAGCCGGCTACTGCCGCTCCCGTGTGCGAACAGCACCATGCCCCTCGCCCGAGGCGGAAGCGTCAGGCTGCCGTCCAACATCACGTGGCCGGCAGGAAAGCGAGTTTCGATCGGGTTCATGACGCTGTTTGGGCCTCTAACTCGCGCGTACTGGTCTCGCGCATCCGGTACTTCTGAATCTTCCCAGTCACGGTCGTTGGAAACTCGGTCACGAATTTCACGTAGTGGGGAATTTTATCATCCATGATCTGGCCATGGCAGAACGCTTGCAACTCCTCGACGGTCATCATCTCGCCCTCGTTGAGCTTCACCCAAGCCATCACCTGCTCACCGTAGTAAGTATCGGGCGCTCCGATGACGTAAGCCTCGGCGATCTTCGGATGGGTGAAAAGGAACTCCTCGACTTCCCGCGGAAAAATCTTCTCACCGCCTCGACAGATCATGTCCTTGAGGCGGCCAGTGATCCGCACGTACCCCTGCTCGTCCATCACCGCGATGTCGCCGCTGTGGAGCCAGCCGCTGGCATCGACTGTCTGCTGTGTGCCCTCGGGATTGTTATAGTAGCCGCACATGATCTGATAGCCGCGGTAGCAAAGCTCCCCCTGCGCGCCTCGCGGCAGGATCCGCTGGCTTTCGAGATCGATGATTTTCTGTTCCTGGTGCGGCATGACTTTGCCGACCGTCGAAACGCGCAACTCGATCGGATCGTCCACCTCGGTCATGTTGCATACGGGTGACGTCTCGGTCATCCCGCACGCGATCGTGATTTCAGCCATGTGCATCTCACGCATCACGCGCTTCATTACCTCGTTGGGGCACGGCGCTCCAGCCATGATGCCCGTGCGAAGAGAGCAGAGGTCGAATTCGCGGAACTGCGGATGGCGGAGCTCGCCGATGAACATGGTCGGTACGCCATGCAGCGCCGTGCAGCGCTCACGCGCGACGGCTTCCAGCGTATGGAGCGGCGAAAAAAATGGCGCCGGCAGGACCATCGCCGCACCGTGTGTAACGCACGCGAGGTTGCCCAGAACCATGCCGAAGCAGTGGTAAAAAGGGACCGGAATGCACAGGCGATCGCGGCTCGTAAGGCGCATGCGTTCGCCGATCCAGAAGCCGTTGTTGAGGATGTTGTGATGCGAAAGCATCGCGCCCTTCGGGAACCCGGTCGTGCCGCTCGTGTACTGGATATTGATCACATCATCGAAATCGAGCGACGCCTGCCGCTCGGCGAGCGCGGCGACTTCGATCTCCTCCGCCGCTCGCACGAAGTCGTCCCACGCGAGAAGCCCGGTTTTCGGCACGAGCGAGACGACGCGGTGCAAGGCCGGCAACGAGGTCTCCACGCTTGCGACCATCGCTGCGTAGTCAGCGTCCCTGAAGCCCTCGCCGATGATCAGCCACTGGCACTCGCTCTGGCGGAGAGTGAACTCGAGTTCGTGCAGGCGGTACGCCGGATTGATGTTCACGAGAACGGCGCCGATCTTCGCGGTCGCGAACTGCACAATCACCCACTTCGCGCAGTTGGTGCTCCAAATGCCGACCCGGTCGCCCTTCTCCACGCCCAGCGCCATTAGCGCCCGGGCACAGAGGTTCGTCTCGTCGAGGAACTCGGCGTAGGTCAGCCGGCGGTTTTCGAAGACCGAGACGAGGGCCTCATTGCCACCGCACTCCGCGGCGATCGCGTCGAGAAAGTCGCCGATAGTTTGTCCAATCAGCGGCTTCGAAGAAACGCCGTGCGTGTAGCTCCAGCGCATAAAGAAGAATAACACAGCAACGCGGCTTTAGTCTAGCATGCGCCAGCTTGACCGAGCGTCGCCAAAACCTCAACGGACTCCGGCAAGATCACGCGCCACCCGCTCCAGACCGGCAACAACGCGCGCCATGCGGTCGTAGTCGAGCTTCTCTGGCGTGTCTTCGGGAGAGTGATAATATGGGTAACGAAACAAAGCTGTATCGGTCACCATGACCGCCGGATACCCCGCCTTCCAAAACGACCAGTGGTCCGACCAGCCAACGCCTGTGATGAACTCGGGCAGGGCGGCGCCCTCCGACGGGAACTTCACCTCGCGGCGAAACGCGGTGAGGCACTGCCGCACCAGTGCGCGAGAGTGAACATTGCCGACGAAAGCGATGAAGTTTCCCTCCGAAGGATAGAAGAGGCTGAAGGGCGGCGGATACATCTGGCTGCCTCTCTCGTCGCGGTAATAGCCGATCGTTTCGAGACTGAGCATCGCGACGACCCGGTCGCCGCGCTCAAGGCATTCGCGAGCATAAACGAAGCTCCCCATTTCCGAACTGCGGTAAAATGGCGGCTCCTCGTTGACGAAGGCGACAAACCGAATGGTCCGTTGCGGCTCCGACCCCGCCAAAGCCCGGGCGAGAGCAAGCAGGGCGGCAACGCCGCTGCCGTTGTCGTTCGCTGCGGGGCAGCCGGGCACCGAATCGTAGTGGGCGCCAATGACGACGATCTCCTCCGGACGCGTCCGGCCGGGAATCTCCACCTCCAGATTGTCGCAGGTCCTGCCGCGTACGTCGTAGCCGAGCCTGCGGACCTTGAAACCTGCTTGCGCGAAAGAGGCTTCAATCCAAGCGGCCGCTTCCACGAGGCGAGGATACACCAACCAGTTGCGGTTCCCGATGTCGCCGGCAATCACCACGACGTCGCTCCGAAGCGCGTCGCGCAACGCGATCTCCTCCGGACTCAGTGGAACCCACGGTCCGTGGTAGCTTTCGAGCGGAGCGCGAAACATAAAGAGCCAGCCGCAGAAGCCGAGCGATGTAAGGACGAGCGCCGGTACGGCGAGGCCTCCGCCTCCGGCGCTCGTGATCAATCGCATTGGCTTCACGGCACCTCAAAATCTACCGGAAATCGCTTCCCGTGCCCCGCGCGAGCGCCGCCTCTGCGGCCGCTATGAGGGCTTCGTCGTCGTTATCCCGGAGGTCATTGAGAAGCCTATGTGAGCGGCGAAACGACATGCGCATGAAAAGCCGGGCGTTTGCCGAGTCGGCAGCCCCTCTTTGCAGTTCCGCATCCCACCGGCTTAGCACGCAGGCCGACGCGAAGAGTTCGATCGCCACGCCTGCAATGCGCTCCTGCACGAACTGGCGGTCGAGGATCGCCTCGCGATGGCGGATCAGTTCACGATCGACCGTCACATGGAAGTGTCGGACCAGGCGCGCAAGCTGTTGCGCGAATGGGACGGTCTCGGGACTTTGCACCGGCACCTCAGCGGGGCGCACTGCGGCTCCCGCGTGGCCGAGGCCGATGCGCCAAGCCTTTCGAAGTCCGGCGCTCGAGGGATGATGCAACGTTTCCCAAACCTCGCGTAATTCGACTCCCGGTCCACGCATGCCGACGAGCGCGATAAATGACGTAAGCACTTCGTTCGCCCCCTCGCCGATCTGGTTGATTCGCGCGTCCCGCAGCATCCGCTCCAGCGGCAGGTCGGTAAAGTAGGCCGCGCCGCCATGGATTTGGAACGCGTCGTTCACAATCTCCCACAACGCCTCGGTGGTGAAAACCTTCAGCATCGCCGTCTCGAGCATCATGTCTTCCAGGCCACGGTCGATGAGCGATGCGGTCACGGTCGTCATCGCCTCCATCGCGTACGTGAGAGCCGTCATCCGGGCGATTTTCTTTTTGACCAGCTCAAACTCGCAGAGCGCGCGTCCGAATTGGCGGCGTGAGCTAGCGTGCTGCGTAGCCAGTCGCAGAGAGGTCTTCGCCGCGCCTGTGCAGCACGCGCCGAAGGTCGTCCGGCCGAAATCGAGCACGGTGAGCGCGACCTGCAATCCCTTGCCCATCGGTCCAAGGATGTTCTCGCGCGGCACGGGCATGTCGTGGAAAGCGAGGCGCCCGGTGGCGGTGCCACGAATGCCGAGCTTTTCCATACGCGACTCGACCATTTCGAAGCCCGGCATCTCTGGCGTGACGAGGAATGCGGTGATCTCTGTCCTATTTGTGCCCGCTACCGGCGTGCGGGCCATGACCGTGAGCACGCGCGCGATGGCGGCATTGGTGATATATCGCTTCTCACCGTTGAGGATGAAATGCGAGCCGTCGGCGTCCGGCTCCGCCCGGGTCTGGACGTTCGCGGCGTCTGAACCCGCCTCCCGTTCTGTAAGCGCGAAAGCCGCGAGCTGCTCGCCATTTACGAGCGGAGGGAGCCAGCGGCGTTTCTGCTCGGGCGTGCCGAAGATGAGAAGTGCGCGGATGCCGATGGAATGATGAGCATTTACGAAGACCGAGGTCGAAGCGCAACGCCCACCGATTTCCTCCATCACGCGGCAATACGCCAGCTGCGAAAAGCCACGTCCGCCAAATTCCTCGGGCGCCGTCATCCCGAGCACGCCGAGACGGCCGAGGCCGTCGATCACCTCGCCTGGAATGTCCGCCTTCCGGTCAATCGCCGCCGGATCGAGCGCTTCCTCAACAAAGCGCCGCAGTTCCGGCAAAAACGCGGCGAGCTTTACGGCCTGTTCTCCAGAAAGCCGGGGATAAGGAATCACCCACTCTGCCACGAAACGACCCTCAAACAGCGCTTTGGCGATACCGAGCTTCCGCGGACCGGCGAAGAGCAACTCCTCCGCGACCTGCATCTTCTGCTGCCGCTGGGCGTGCGCAGACGTGCTCATATCTGTACTCTATGCAGCGGCGAAATAAACGTCATTCACAGACCATGTTTTCTTGCGCCGAAAGTGTGCGCGCACGGGCATTCCAATCTCCGGCTGCTCGATTTCGGCGAGGCGTGTCATAAAGAGTGTGTCCACACGTTCGAACTCGATCAGCCCGAGCATGAACGGGCACTCGCGCAGATACGGTTCGCCGCTGAAGTAGCAGCGCGTCCAGCTATGCAAACGGCCTAAGAGCGGCAACTCAAACCAGTCGGTCTTCCCGCCGCACAGCGTGCAGCACGCCCGTGGCGTCGCGTATCGATAATTGCAGTGCTTGCACTCGCTGCCCAGCAACCGATCGCGACCAAGGGCGTGGAAAAACGGTGAATCCTCCGCGTAACTGATATTGTAGTCGATGGTGTAGCGGCGCTGAAGCGTAAGCGGGTCAAAGCTCGTGACCCACGGCCCCTCAGTTTTCTCAGGCATTTTCACGGTTTCTCCAGGATTGAAATCGTTACATATGTCCCGGTTCCAGCGTGGCTGTATCCCGCGGCGCGCGTCACATTAGGCACTTGGCAAAAGTCGTCTCCAAAATGCCGCGCGATCGCTCCCTGACACTGCCAGAAGCAGAAAAGCATCTGCATAAGTCCCGTCGCACCGACCGGATGGCCGCAAGCGAGCAAGCCGCCGCTGGGGTTGACGGGGTTCCGGCCACGGATAGTCGGGCGGCCTTCGTCGATGAAACGACCGCTCTCGCCATAACGGCAGAGGCCGACGTCCTCGTACTGCTGCATCTCGGCGGAGGCGTAGGCGTCGTGCAGCTCCCAGACCTGGATTTCCTCGCGCGGGTCGGTAATACCAGCGCGTTTGTAAGCCTCGATGGCCGCCATGCGTCCGGCGCGGAAGCTATGGACGCCCGGGTATCTTAGGTGGCGGTAATCACTCTCGCTTTCGTGCGGCAAAAGCGGCACCTTGCCGTGGGGCCGGTCGGCCATGCGCATCGTGTCCGAGCCGCAGCCGATACCGGCGACGCGCACCGGGTTGTCGCAGAAACGCCGCGCTTTCTCCTCGCTGGCTAGGATACACACGGCGGCGCCGTCGCTCATCACGCATGTTGTCAAGCGACGCAGGGGGTAGGCGATCATCTCAGAGCGCAAAACCTCCTCGACACTCACCTCGCGCCTGTGCTGCGCGAACGGGTTGTGCGCTGCGTTCGCGTAATTTTTCACTGCCACGCGGGCCATCTGCTCCTCCGTCGTGCCGAACTCGTGCATGTGCCGCACCGCCATCATCGCGTAATAGCCGGTGTAAAAACCCCCGAGCGGATAGTCGAACTTTGTGTCGCTCGCGAGCGCGATGAAATCGTTCCCCTTCCAAGTTTCGACCGTGCTCATCGTCTCGAAGCCCATCGCTGCGCAGACATCGAGTCGCCCGCTGGCGACTGCCTGGACGGCAGCCTGGAAGCAAAGCCCGCCTGTCGCGCCACCGCCTTCGATGCGCACGTTCGGCTTCGGGCACAGGCCGACAAAATCCTGTACCATCGCGCCAGCCTTGAGCTGGCAAGCGAAGTGATCAGAGAAATAGGAGATCACGCTGCCGTCGATGTCCGCAGGAGTGAGCTGTCCACCAAGGTCGCCGAGCGCAGCATCAAACGCCTCCTTCACCATCAGCCTGAAATCCATCTCAGGATGCGCTTTGGCGAACTTCGTGATGCCGCCGCTGAGCATGTAAACAGGGCGCATGGCTTTCGAAACCATTCTAGCACACGCGCGGGCCGACGGCTACGTTTCCAACCAGACCCGGCAATCGCCGAGAAGGAACTCTCCAAGGGGAATTAAGTTTCAGACGATTTCGAGGGAAATCTCGTCCCCTGAAACGACGACTCTGTACGTGCGCACATCTTCCACAGCAGGCGGGGTGAGAGCCTTGCCGGTACTAAGATCAAACTCCGCGCCGTGCCAAGGGCAGACCACACACCCGTCGTTGACAACACCTTCACTGAGAGGACCGCCATCGTGGGTACAATCATTGTCAATGGCGTGAATTGTTCCCCCCACGTTGAACATCGCTACAGCCCTGCCAGCGACCTGAACTGTTCGAGCGCTGCCAGGCGGGAAATCACTCATCGTTGCGACTCTCTGAAGCGCCATAACCGATCTGAGTGATTAGATCTTACAGCCGTCGATAATGAATTGCAACGCCTCACGGGCGCAGCACCGGTTGCCGCGTCCCAAGAGCCCGCTCAACGACGTCGGCCGCCTGCGTGAGGCCGTTGCCGCGAGCAATCTCCGCCTTCCATTGCTGCGATCTGGCGCGGTAGTGAGGTTTGCCGAGTACGCGCCGCACGCTGGCGCGAAGGCGCGGAACGGTCAGGCGTGATGGCGTCACCACCTCCGCGACACCAAGCCATTCCAATCGACTCGCAACTCCCGGCTGATCGTTTGCAATTGGAACAGCAACCATCGGCACTCCCTGCGCCAGGGACTCAAGCGCGGTGTTGAGTCCGGCATGTGTAATCGTCAGCGCGGCGCGCCGCAGCAGTTCGAGTTGTGGTGCGAAAGGCACGACGACGGGTGCGCCGGCATAGTTCCCTTCGAGCTCATGATCGCGGCTGCCAAGAGACAAAACGAGCTGCGCGTCGAGTCCGGCACACGCCGCTGCGATGGTCTCGAAAATCAATCTCTGCCGGTTCTGCAGTGTTCCCATCGACGCATAGATGAGCGGACGTCCGTCCAACCTTTGCCATGGGAACTCGACGGCGTCGCCCCGGTCGATGGCGTGCCACGGTCCGGTGTAGTGAAAACTGGCCGGGAGACGCTCGCGGGGATAGTCGAAAAACGCGGGCTGCTGGGCAATTTGCGCCAAGCTCGCACTCTCCGAGAAAGTTTCCGTCAGCCGCGGCAGTCCGTGCCGAAGACGCCGCGCATTGATGTCGTTCATGATCGGCTTGGCGATCCAGCGAAACACCGCATCTCCAAACGCGTTGCGCACGCGCCAGATCCGTCCTTGACGATACCTCCACGGCGTGACTGCTGGCGGGAGAGCCGGGTCTGGATCCAATGCCAAGGCGTTGCACACCGTCACAAAAGGGAGCCGGAGTATCTCTGCGACCGCATTTCCCGCCGGTGTCACCTGGTCTACGAGCAACGCGTCAATCTCGGCGCCTGTGATCACGCCCGGCGCTTCGTCCAGAATGGCGACGGCAGCGCGCCGCAGCATTTCAGCCGTGAAGCGAATTGCCTTCAGCCCACCCAGTTGGCCAAGGCGCGCGGTCGTACGGGCCACGGACCCGACGGGAAAGTCGCGCTCGCCGAAAGGTAAAAACTCGAGGCCCGCGGACTCGCTTTTCTTCTGAGCGTCCGGCCGCGCAATCAGAGTCACACGGTGGCCGCGCCGCTTCAGCTCGTTTCCGAGCGTCGTCATCGGGTTCAGGTGGCCGCTAAGCTCAGGGCAAATTAAACCGAGGTGTGGCATCAGAGTGCTGCCATAGACGAAGACTAGCTATATACGCCAGCCGCTTCCAAAGCATCAATATCGAGAGGGCAAGTGGCTAAGAAATCGTCAATGGAGCCGTGAAGCCACATCAGCTTTCCAAAGGACCATTACCTTTCCTCCTTTTCATCTCAAACAACGCCTTTACCTTGCCGAGAGATCCCTTTCGCGGTGTGTCTAGTTGAGCTAGCGCACCGATCAAATGGCTGTATGCGTCGTAGGCAGCCGGCGGCGGCAAGTCCGCGGTGAATTTTTGAAACGCATCGGTCGCTTCTTGATCATCTCCATTTAAGGCGCAAGTCAGCGCTAAATCCCCGGCGGCCCAAAAATCCTTTGAGCGGACACCATTAACCTGACGTCTGAGCTCTGCCTGAAGCTCGCGTAAACTCTGGCGGACGTCCACGAACTCAATTCCTTCCTTTGCGCGAAGCGTATCGGGATCCGATAAAGACCCGGGAGTCAGGAGCAATCGTGTCACGACACGATTGAGCGCGTTGTAAGAGTTCACAAGCCGGTAGCGCGGACTTGACTCATACCGGAAGCCCGCATCGTAGGCCGCGGCAGCGGAGAGGAGCTCGCCTTGTTCACGTCTTATCCCGCCGAGTATCCCATAGAGGTCGGCGAGCTCCGCAGCGATGCCGATCTCCTGCGAATCGGCAGGTTCGGAAGCGCTCACCACTTTGGTCAGAGCTCCCTCTAGACGATCGATTCCTTCTTGCAAAATCCCGGCTGCCGCATTGTGCTGGCCTCGCTGGCGCTGGGTTTGAGCCAGTTTCTTTAGGGGAGCTATGTCTATGTTATCCTCCACGATACTGCTTCCTTTCTCCGCTGAAAGTCACGAAACGATTGGATTACTCGGCCCAGCTCGCGATCGCCAGGATAAGCCCGCCAGTCACCGCGTTCAGGTAAACCCATGACGGCTGCGACTATGGGCTTCAGCCGCTTGCGTTCCAACTCTGCTCGCCCGTCCTCGGATTGCGCGACGTAAAGGCGTCTCTTGTAACTTCCCTCACCGTGTATACTCTCGACATAGATATATGGGTTGTTTTGGGCGACCGCAGAAAGTTCGTCGGGGCCGGATAAATTCCTTTGATCATACTTTCCTTCGAGAAGCGTATGTAAATCGATGCTAAAGGGAAGGCAGCATAAATGAGCATGGTGCGGGAAGCCGCCAACCGCGTCACGCACCGCGCCTCCTCCGGCGCGGCCTTGCTCGTAAAATGTTCCCTGCGTAATTCCGTAGACCTCCCTATAGAAGTCGGCCACAACGCTCTTGAGACGAGTGAGCTCAGGCAACCACTTACCTGGTAGGTGCGAGAGACATCCTACGCAAGTAGACGGAGCAATGACGAGATATCCTTCGATCATTTGGCCTCGAGGAGCGCAAAGGTAAAGGGCGTTACCGCGCATTAGGATCTGATCCTCGCACAGCTGATTGTTGCGAAGGCAGTAGACGCATTTCTTCCCAAGGCTTTCACTGAAAAGGTAAGACAGCGACTGTGAGCCGTTCATGGCCGAATCGCCTCCTAAGCCGGCTCTGATCCAACCAAAGCCCCTTGGAAGCTGCGCAGACTTTCCTCGACAGTTTTGGGGCCAATGTACCGATTCTTCGGATCGTATCTGAAGGAAGGTCTTCCGATCTTTGGCTCGTAATCGGCATAGGCATCCCCGAGTTGATAGTTGAAAACAGTTCTCGCAACCGATTCCCTATTGGACTGAATCCAATTCTTAACCTCGGATTCGAGATTGGCTTCGGTAGACCAGAATACCATCTGCATGTCTCCAATCGAGAAGTAAGGATACCTCCTCGGTTCCTGACTGCACAACATCAACTTCCGATCGTAAGCGACGGCCATTCCGATCTCGTGCGCCCGACTCGGATTCTCTCGCTCCGGACTTTCCGGGCCCAGCGTCAAATCCGCAATCACGAACGTCGCGTGCTTGATGAGGAGCCGGGTCCTCTCGCGGACGCTTTCGACGTTTGTTCGGAGGCTGTTGTCCGACCATAGACAAGGAATGCCCGCCTCGCTCTCGACCGCTGCTCTGATCGCTTCCCTTGCGTGAGTGAAATCTCTCTCGAGGCGGCCAATCAGAAAGGCATAGGGCCGAATCCTGTCCTTGAGAGCATCGGCCCGAAAGCGATCCAAAATGGAACGTAGCGCCTCCTCCAGATCATCATTTCTTTCAGAGTAGATTTCTGGACCATAGACTCGCCGAGACTCTATTGTGATCGGATCGGAATCACCGAATTGTAATCTCATCGCATCCGTTACGTGCTTTACAGTCAGGCGTACGTTGTTTTCTCGAAGGATTGCTAGCGGGATTTCCAATCCAGCTCCGAGGCGCAGCTCGTTGAGCAATCTGGGGGATGTCGTGGAAGGTTCAGAATCGCGGTACGGCAACACGGTCACAAGACCCGAACATCCGTTCATGACAAGGCGGGCACGACTCAAATCCGGATCCAAATCCGACAAATCCCCGATCAGCCGAATGCCGGCCTGATCTGCAGCCTTTATTAGCGGCCAGACACCATCAACCCTGCAGGACAGATAGACATCCAACCCTTTGTGGGTAAGTATTTCCAGTTCGAAGCGGTCGTTCCGCATTGCTAGTGACAGATGTGGTTATGTCTTCAAACGTGGATTTCTCTTAGCAAGGTCCCGGCATGTTTCCAGATCAATGTCGCTCCAGACGTAGAAGTACGCTACTTGAATGGAACTAGCGGGATTCGATTCCAAATAGTCAATGGCAGCGTTGATGCAACGCTCTGCATGCTCCTTCAAATTTCCGCCGCCGGGACCAGTTCCAAATATTGGAAAGCAAATTGACGTGAGGCCGTCGTTACGAAACTCCTGGGCAGACGCCATTCGTAGCGCATTTGTAACGCACCGCTCGATTCGCTGTATCGGCCGATAGCCCTCTCGGGGTTCGCCGACCACGGCCGCAACATGAAAAATCCACTTCACGTTGTTGTTTTGCTTGAGCGCCCCAGCTCCCGTCGGGATGACAGTTGCGGGATCCACTTGAATGACAGTCGCGGGATCCCCTTGCTTCTCTCTCCCAAGCTTACACGCTAGCTCGGCGCCGATCGTATCTTCGACGACCCTCCCGGTCTTAGGATCCCTTTTGGCGCCGAGGTATCGGATCGTAGCGGAGGTCGATTTCTCGTAGAACCCGCCCGTCTGCATCTCCGTGTTTACCGAACTCGCCCAGATGTCGCCAACCTTGATGTCCGCTCGGTCACCCGTGATCAAGGCAATACGCTTTTCGGGATTTTGTGCGAGGGGATATTCGAAAACCTCAACCCTTGTCAAAGGCTTGGGAACTCTGGCTGGACCCCGCTCGACGCGAAGATCGGGAATTGCGTTGTAAACCAGACTGTCAGTGCCTTCGGAATCCTTCAGTGCGTTAACAATGAACGCAGCGATCTTCTTTTTCGCGTCTTCGACGCCTTTCGGGTTCGTGCTGTATTCGATCGAGCTCAAGCCCGCTATGTTGAATGGCCAGCTGGTGCCTTTCCTGTGGATGAGAATCGTTACCGATCTCTTGAGCGCGTGGCGAACACCGAGTTCGTAGAAGACGTTGGCGTTAAGGGTGCTCGTGTCCACGATCGCAACCCGGTCCTCACAAATGTGACCCACCATACGCTCATGAATCCAACCCGGCTTTTCGATATCGTCACAGCGCCGGCATTCATATCCGTCCAGGCCGTATTCGTCCTTCAGGTTGTCCACCGCCTTGCTGATCACAAACTCGTAGATTTCATCAAAATCGATTTCCTGGCCGTCGATATCCTTCTTTTTCCCGTAAGGCATGATTACGAAACAGACCTTGTTCATCCTTTCCCTTTATCTACCGCAGTCCAGCTTCGCTGAAACGTCGGAAGGCTTCGTCTGCCGCCCGCGCATTGGGAGCCGCGCGCCAATCCCACTTGCGGTGCCCCAACCCCTTAGCGAGCACCTTCCTCATGTATTGAGATTCAAGGGCGCCTTCCTGCGCTGTGAGAAGGCGACATACCCCGTCGGGAGTCTCATACACGATATACTCGCGGTCTTGGGTGAGCTTAAGCAATTCCGACAGCGATCCGTCAAACTCAGTCCATCCCTGGAGCCCATTGGCGTCAATTTCAAACGTCTGAGGCAAAGGTAGAAAGTGCATATGGGCATGATCTACCGTGCACACTATGCGATTGCCTTTCGTTGCCATCCCGTGCTCGAAGAGATGAATTCCCGTTCCGTATATTTCATTCAAAATCGTTCTCAGCTTTTTCTTAAGCTGCCCGTATTCCTCATGGAGATCAGGGCTGATGGAAGCAAAACTCTTGATGTGATTTCTGGGACACAACAAGGAATGCCCACTGGCCAGGGGTCCCAGGCTTGGGATGACTGCGAAGGACCGGCTCTCGAGCATGACCCGACGCACATAGGGCACATCAGGCAGCATGTGAGCGACAAGATCGTTTGCCTTCAGACCTTCGATCTGGTCACACAAACAACAGTCACGGTTCCTCAACATGGTTGATTCATTTGCTGCCGTGTCCAGCAGCGCCACTTTGCGCCATATTAAGTTACAGACACGTCGGCGCGCAACCGTTTTTGCTGACATTATTTGGCCCCGGCGCGCCCTTGATCTTGGCTCTCGCTCGGACCTGGCATACACTAACCATGATCTTTGGATTTCAGCCAGAATGACTAATCCACTCTGCTTCGTATTGATGCCCTTCGGCGAGAAGACGGATGCCGACGGCCTGAAGATTGACTTCGACGCTGTTTACGCTCAACTCATCGAGCCGGCAATCGAGGGCGCAGGCCTCAGTGCGATACGTGCGGACGAGGAAGTCGTCGGTGGAATCATCCACAAGCCGATATTCGAACGGCTACTGTTGTGCGAATTTGCTGTGGCAGACCTGACAACGGCAAGTGCGAACGTTTTCTACGAACTCGGTGTCCGTCATGCCGTGCTTCCGAACACGACTGTGTTGCTCTTTGGAGGCGCCGCGCGGCTGCCGTTCGACGTCGCGCTGCTTCGGGCTCTGCCCTATCAAATCGATGCGTCCGGCAAACCCGCCCATCCTTCACTCTGCGCTAAGGCGCTCACCGAACTCCTGACAAAGGGGCGCGAGCGGAAGGCGAGCGACAGCCCGATCTTCCAACTTCTCGAAAATTATCCAGACATCAAGCGGCTCAAAACCGACGTATTCCGTGATCGAGTCGATTATTCAATGAAGGTCAAGAACCGTCTCGCTGATGCGCGGCGCGACGGCCTCGATGCGATCCGTGCGATCGAGGCGGAGTTCCCAAGAATCGCCGACCTCGAATCCTCTGTCGTCATCGATCTCTTCCTCTCCTACCGCGCGGTCAAAGGATGGAACCAAATGATTGCGCTGGTGGGAAAAATGTCGCGCCCGCTCGCGGAAACGGCAATGGTCCAGGAGCAACTCGCCCTTGCGCTCAACCGGATCGGCAATGGCGAGCAGGCGGAGAACGTTCTGCTCAACGTTATAGAGCGCCGTGGCCCCAGCAGCGAGACGTACGCAATCCTCGGCCGAGTTTACAAAGATCGGTGGGAAGCTGCAAAAAAAACCGGCAACACCGCACTCGCGCGGGGCCTGCTTGACAAGGCGATCACAGCATATCTTAAGGGCTTCGAAGCGGACCTGCGCGACGCCTATCCCGGCGTAAATGCGGTTACGCTCATGGCACTGCGCGAGCCACCCGATCCGCGTAAAGACGAACTCGTTCCTGTCGTTACGTATGCAGTGAAGCGGCGCATCGCCTCCGGCAAACCCGACTACTGGGACTACGCGACGCTGTTAGAGCTCGCGGCGATCGCCGAGGATGAAGTCACAGCCGGCGACGCGCTCGCGAGTGCTCTTGGCGCCATTCGAGAAGTTTGGGAACCTGAAACCACTGCGCGTAATCTACGGCTCATTCGTGAAGCGCGCGAACGACGAGCAGAAGCCAAGCCGTGGATGCTTCATATCGAAACAGAGCTTGCAAATAAGGGACGGACGCACTCAAGGATGGGTGATCGAGCGTGATTTTCTCTGAACTAGGCGCAGGGAACGCGTGGTTGAGCGGGATAGAGACCCGCGCATGCACATATTGGATCAAACGTTTCTTTGTCTCGAAGAACGCGCGTGCTTCTTTCGGGGAATCCACCCTAGTCCCAAAATAAGCGAAAAACCCGACCCGAAGCACGCCAGCGGCGCGTGGATCGCATTTTCAACATCTTCGCAGCCCGATTTTGCTACCGAACCCCACGGTGCTGCAGCATAAGGGGTTCGAACGCGAATTGTGGCGTTTGGCGTCGTGCCGAAGGACGGATTGTGGCAGTATCGGGGCATAGTTCGCCTCTTGTTGACACAAGCCGTAGTGGGTATCTGGATCGTTTTGCTTTGCTAAGTGGCACGGAGCCAACGCAGATGCTCCCAGTCCGCGAAGAGATCTGTAAGCCACCGGTTATAGCTCATGATGCGGTAGACGACGCGTCTGCCCGTGCGCACGATCTGCGCGGGTAATAACGGATCTCATCGAAGAGGACCCGCCCTTTTGCACGCTGATGTTCTTGCGCACGATGATGAGCCGATAGGGCCGAGAGCCTTGCTCATCCCAGCGGTCCAATTCTGCGGTCAAACTAAAGTCGGTGTCGCCACGCAGGGTGATTTGCCCGGCATAGGGTGTTACCAGTTTGATAGCCCGATCTATCCAGGGCACGCAGCCCTCATGACTCACGACGTTGCCGGGACGGTTGACCTCGAAATGACCTTTCTCTTGAGATGGTTTTGGTTTCGTCTCATGCAAGGCGCCAGCTGCCTGAGTCATGATTCCAAGGCGGGAGGCTGGCTCGATCTGCCGCAAAGAGTCAAGTTTCTTTGCGGTAACGATTGACAGAGCCGGAAACCGCGCCGAATTCCCGCACTCGCCGCCCCGCAAGGCGAACGAAGAATAATTGGGGAAATCAGTGGTTAATGGCATAGGTTTTCGTATGGCCTCGCGACCGCGCATCGTCTGCATCTATATTTCGCCCGGACACAACTTTTACGGGCGCTACGGTCAGGCAGCCGGCGAGCACGCCGCGATCTCGGTCCCGCAAGTCGAGTGTATTGCAAGCAAAGGGCTCATTGGTGACCGCTTCTTTGATTACAAGGCCGACTACAAGGGCCAAATCACATTTTTTGCCTGGGAAACCTACGAAGAGCTGTGCCGTCGATTCGGAGTCACCGACAAAAATCCCGGCGTCTTTCGCCGCAATGTGGTGACGCACGGCGTAGATCTCAATGAGTGGATCGGCGGGGAATTTGAGATCCAGGGCGTGTTATTCGAAGGAACCCAGGAGGCCAGCCCCTGCTCGTGGATGAACCACGCATTTTGCGAGGGAGCCGAAGCGGCTATGAAAGGGCATGGAGGTCTTCGGGCGAAGATCCTCACCGACGGGCTTCTGCGGGTTGACGCGAAATGAGAAAGTTTGCGGCCGTCTTGATGGCCGGGGGCCAATCCAGGCGCATGGGAGTTGACAAGGCGTTGCTCGATTACCACGGAAAGCCTCTCTGGTGCCTTCAGATGGAAAAGCTCACACAACTCGGTCCAGAACAACTCTTTTTCTCCGTTCGGCAACAAATGGAATTTCCTTCCGGTTCTTGGAGGTTCGTTCATGATCACGCGGCCAATATGGGTCCACTCGGTGGCCTGGAAGCCGCCTTGCGCCTGACAAGTGACGAATTTCTAGTCGCCCTGGCGGTGGATATGCCGGCGATGACGGCGAAATTTCTAAGCACTCTGTTGGAGAAGGCCGGACCTGCCGGTGTCGTGCCTCATTTTAACGGCTTCTATCACGGCGCTTCCGCTGTTTATCCGATCAGGATACTTCCACTGGTCGAACGGGTTCTGCAAAGCGCTGACCGGTCCTTTCAACATCTGATTCGCGAGGCGTTACCCTTAGGGATAATGAAGGCGCAGGAGATCGAGCCGGCGGAAAGCGGACTCTTTGAAAACTGGAATTCGCCGGACGACCTGTAACGAGGCTGCGGGGCCGGCGTGAACGAGTGAACTAATCCGAGGCGTGCCAGAACTTTTCAAAGGCCTCCGACCAATCGCGCGTTTCGACGCGTCCGCGCGCCAGCCCTCCCATGCGCTCTCGCAGCTTCGGATCCTCCGTCAGGCGCCGGATGGCTTCGGCCAACTCACCCGCATCAAGCGCCTTCGTGATAAAGCCATCTCTGCCGTGCTGCACGAGATCCCTCGGACCACCCACGTCAGAGACAACCACCGGCAAGCCGCTGGCCTGTGCTTCAAGAACAACGTTACCAAAAGTATCCGTTGTGCTCGGAAACACGAAGAAGTCCGCGGAGGCATACGCCGTGGCGAGTTCCTCTTCCCGCAGGTAACCGGTGAAGATCGCGTCGGGAAGCATGCGCTTCATCTCGGGCAGGTAAGGACCGTCGCCAATGAAAAGCGGGCGCGACGGTGTTTTCCATTCAGCGAGCCGGCGCGTCGACGCCACGAGCGTATCGAGGTTCTTCTCCTTGGAGATTCGCCCAACGAAAAGCATGCCAAGCTCTCCATCGCGCAACCCTCTCGCGCGCCAGAACTGCTCATCACGCCTCGAAGGGTGGAATAGTTTCGTATCCAGTCCGCGTGGCAGGATTTTTAGCCTTTCCTCAGGTATGCCACGCTCGACCCAGCATCGACGGTAATCCTGAGAGTTCACGTAAACGATGTCGAGCTGGCTGTAAAACCAGTGCATGTAGTTCCAGGTCAGGGTCTCCAGGAAGGAATCGTCGGTGAGGATGCGCACGTATTGCGGAAAATCGGTATGATAGATGCCGACGGCGCGAAGACCCAAGGTCTTGGCCGCGAATAAGGCGCTGAGTCCCACCGGGCCGGGAGTGCTGATGATCAACTCGGAATAGTTTTCGCGAATCAAGTACTCCATGATGCGGAGCAGGGGCGGGAAGCTCAGCCGCTGGAGTTCGTATTCGGGGAGTTCGAATTCTCCAACAGGTTGGAAATTCTTCAGAGGGACGCCGGGCTCGGACGAACCGGAGTGGCAAGTCATGACCGTGATATCGTACCCTGCCGCAACGCCGGCAGTAGCCATCTTGCGGATTGTTGTCGCTACACCGTTCACGTCGTCGAGCGTGTCGGTGAACCATGCCCGCTTTTGGTTTCCCAGGAAGAGCGGTGGCGTACCGGCAAGGACTCGAGTCATCTCTCGCAGCCACTCGCGGCGCGGCTGGCGAAAGGCGTGGATGTATGGACTGAGCGTCGCCGCAATCGGAACCAACGGACTTATGGTCTGAATGCTTTCGATGAATCGCGCTTTGGAGAGCTGGGCGATGAACTGGGTCACAAAGCGGTAGCCGAGCTGGTTCGCGATGAGATTGGCCATCAAGAAAGCGCGGCGCTCAGGCTCAGGCACACCAGCAGTCTCGCGGGCCAGCGAGGCTTTCACTTCCGGCCTGGAAAAGTAAGCCGAAAGCTCTTTCCAGAGTGAGGTATTACCCGCCATCGCCATCTCGAAAATCTTTCCCGTGGCGATGCCTTGCGCGAGAAACACAAGCTTCTCCCCCAGGCTGAACTCGGTAGGATCCTTGCCCTCCATGAATCGCGAAAAGGCCTTTTCGATGAGCCCTGCGCCCGGATCGTTCGGCCGAACCGAAAGCTTCGCTTTCACAAAGCGATAGGCCGTGCTGTACGTTCCGTGGGCCAGTAAGAGCGGGGTACCCCCCTCGCCCGCCGCTTCGCAGCGGCCCTCGCGGATATTCGCCAAAAAATTCGAGGCCGTTTGCGACCACGGCGTCTCAGTGAATGCGCGCGCAGGATAAATGCCTCCATGGTCGTCCGAACCGCCAACGAAGACCTTCCGCCACGGCTCTTCATGGGTGGGTTCGAGCCCCGTCCTGGCCACAAAGGCTTCAATGCTCGCGGGAGTGAGTGAACCCAAGGCATGCCGCGCCGCATCGCTCAGCCGAGAATGATATCGCCCGTTGACGCCCTCAAAGTGCCTGAAGGTCAGCGCTAGCTTCTGGAAGTGCAGCGGCGTCAGCTTCTCATCCGGACTGTGAAGCGGGTGCGCAACGGCGTGCGCCAGCGATTCCTCGACCAGATAGCGGTGCAAATCGAACACATTGTCCCGATGCGCCTGGATCTCACTGTGCTGGGTTTCGGTAAGGCCCCATACCAGGACATGCACTTTGCACTCGTCGTCGGGAAAGGCCGCTGTCACTTCCTCGCCGAAAATCACTCCCGGCAGGTGCGCGATCTCCAAGCATCCGGCAATGGTGTTGTGATCGGTAATTGTTACGAACTGCATCCCGAGTTCACGGAGGCGTTTGTAGGTTTGCAGCGGATCCGAATAACTCGCCGGAAAGTCCAGACGACGCAGCACCCAATCCGCAGCCCGGGTGCTATGGCGGGAGTGAATATGAAGGTCGGCTTTCGACTTCGCAGAGTTCATCGCTTGGAACGCAGGCGCGCGAGCCAATCCTCATAGGTCATCGCCTCGCGGCCGGCAAGCGCCGCACGTATTAGTCCCAAAGCCTGCCGCCGAATCCTGCCGTGCTCCCAGTCCGGCGGGTGCAGACCGATTCGCAGGAGCGGCGCTCCTCGAAGCCTGCGAGCCAGCAAAGAATTCCAGCAAAGGCTCAGCACCCTGCGCCAAGCGGAACGAACACTCCAGACGAGGCTTTGCGAGACAGTTTCCTGTGTCGTGACAAGATCCTTGAAACTTCGAAGACGCGTCGTGTAATCGAATCCTGCCTTCCTGACTGCAGCCTCGGCCTCCGCGCCCAAAAGCCAGGCAGGCGCAATGAAGCCCTTTGAAGACAACCCAGCCGCTGCAAAGTCGCGCTTCGCTTTTTCAAGCCGCGATGAAGCCTCGCCTTCGGACAAATCGTAAAATTCCCCTTCTCCGGCAGTGTAATGTTCGGTCACTGCAGTATCCCACAATCCTCCGCCCGCCGGCCGCATATGAAAGTAGCCGTGCAAGACAACTTCGTGTCGTTGCGCAGCCTTTCTCAGCCACTCGCAAAAAAACGCGTCCCCCGCGATCGGCGCCATCTTATGGTGATTGGGAATTACCAGAAGCGGAACGCGGCCCACTCCCGCCTTACCCAGGTCGTATAGCATTTGGGCCGCCACCCCCTGAGTAAGGGGACTTACGTCGTGAATCGAGATGACCAGGGCCCGGCGCGGCGTTTGCATTTGCAGAAAGCGTGTGTTAACGGGATGATATTAATTAATGTCTGAAGAAAATCCCAAGCCACAGAAGGATAACCGGCCTCCGGGAGGAGGGGATCCCCAGTTGAACTGGCGCGGTCTGGTGCTCTTCGCAGTTGCCCTTGCTTTGATCGGCGGGGCATTTCTGTTCCGCGGAGGCAACTTCACTCAAACGGAGGAAATTTCCAACAAGCAATTTCTCGAGTTGCTGAAGGCCGGGAAAATCGTCTCGACCGAACAACGGCCTGTTGAAATCGTTGTCGAAGAGGGCCGCAATACCCAATCGATTTCGGGCTTCTACAAGCGCAAATCCCCGACGACCAACGAAGACGTGGAGGTCCCATTCCGGACTCCGATCTACATGCCCTTCAATGGGGCCCAGATGGAGCAGGCGCTCGCCGCGGCAAACATCACGCCTTCCGTTAAGCCGGAATCCAACGTGCTGGCTTCCGCTGTCGTTAGCTTCCTCCCCATCGCCCTCTTCCTTGTCATCCTTTATTTCTTCTTCCGGTCGCAGATCAAGATGGCGGGACGCAGCGCGCTGAGCTTCGGGAAAAGCAAGGCGCGCATGCTGTCGAAGGAAAAGAACCGGATCACATTCAAGGATGTCGCCGGTGTCGAGGAGGCGAAGGAAGAGGTCTCCGAACTGGTCGAGTTTCTTAAGGACCCCAAGAGGTTCCAGAAACTGGGCGGGCGCATCCCAAAGGGCGTCCTCATGGTCGGACCCCCGGGCACAGGCAAGACGCTTCTGGCCCGTGCGATCGCCGGCGAGGCTGATGTGCCTTTCTTTTCCATCAGCGGTTCTGATTTTGTTGAAATGTTCGTCGGCGTGGGCGCCTCGCGCGTTCGCGATATGTTCGAGCAGGGAAAAAAGAACGCCCCATGCCTCATTTTCATCGACGAAATTGACGCGGTCGGCCGCCATCGCGGACACGGTCTCGGCGGCGGACACGACGAGCGAGAGCAGACGCTCAATCAGCTTCTCGTGGAGATGGACGGTTTCGACACCCAGGATGGCGTCATCATCATTGCAGCAACCAACCGTCCTGACGTGCTCGACCCCGCTCTGCTGCGTCCGGGCCGCTTTGACCGCCAGGTGACTGTGAGCTTGCCGGACGTTAATGGCCGGGAAGAAATCCTCAAAGTTCACTCCAAGAAAGTGAAGCTTTCGGCGAACGTGGAGCTTGCCGTCATTGCGCGCGGGACGCCCGGGTTCTCCGGCGCCGAACTGGCCAACGTCATTAACGAAGCCGCTTTGATCGCAGCGCGCCGCGGCTTGAAAGCTATCACCTTGACTGAACTCGAGGAAGCGCGGGACAAGGTCCGTTGGGGCCGTGAACGTCGCAGCCTTGCGATGAGCGATCAGGAGAAGATCTCGACTGCATGGCATGAAGCGGGCCACGCCATCGTCAATGTCTTGCTCAAACACACCCATCCACTTCACAAGGTCACTATCATCCCCCGTGCGAATTTCCTAGGTGCGACCATGTATCTGCCCGAGGGCGACAAGTATTCCACGCAACGCAAGGAGGCTCTCGATCTGCTCGCCGTGACATCGGCCGGACGCGTGTCCGAGGAGCTTTTCACCCAGGATATCTCCAATGGCGCCGCTGGCGACATCAAGCAAATGACGCGGCTCGCGCGCAAGATGGTGTGCGAATGGGGCATGAGCGACAGCCTCGGGATGGTGGAATACGGGGAACACGAAGACTATGTCTTCCTTGGACGGGACATTAATCGGTCTCGGGACTACAGTGAGTCCACCGCGCAGGAAATCGATCGCGAAGTTCGCAGACTCGTCGATGACGCATACCAGCGCGCCAGGAACCTCATCCTGGAAAATCGCGCTAAGGTCGAAGTGATTGCAAAGGCTTTGCTCGAGTATGAGACGCTTGACGCCGTGCATATCAAGGAAATCATTGCCTGCGGCGAGTTGAAGAACCCCCCGCGCAAAGAAAAGGCACCTCCTCCCCTACCGCCTCCTCCGGCTGACTCCGTGCCGGAGCCTCACGAGCCAATCAAACCGCAATTGCCTCCCGGAGGCTTGGCGGCACCGGCGCCGGCTTAAGAGGATTAGCAGCTTGTCGAAACGAAACGGGCCACTCCGTTGCAAGGAAACCCTTCGAGCAAAAATCGGCCCTCGCCATAAGGCCGACGAGGTACTTAGGCGAGCCCATTGGTAAGGACCTTTAGGGCCCTCTTGGGATCCTGCACGCGCAAGATCAAGAGACCCTTCTTTGCACTCGGCATCGAGGCGAGATACGCATACTCAATGTTAATCCTGTGAGAAGAAAGGGACTTGGCGATCCGGGAGAGGCTTCCGGGTTTGTTGTCATTTTCGATCATGAGCACGTCGGTTTCCACAACCAACGTTCCGCGCGATTCGAAGATGGCCAGGGCCTTCCGAGTATCGCTGACCACCATGCGAACCACGGCGTGATCGACAGTATCCGAAATGGTCAAGCCGTATATATTGACACGATCGGACGCCAGCGCGTCACAGACTTCAACAAGCGTCCCCGGCTTGTTCGCGATAAAGATCGCTAGCTGCTCAACAATTCTCACGGACGCGCGAGTTATCGCGAAGCAGTAACGTTCTCGTTAATTACCTGTCCTGCCTCTTCTTTGGCTTTGTCCGATTCGGGTGGAACAGGTTTTGCGGCCGGGACAGTCGGGCTGACTTTCCAGAACTTCGCGGCATACGTTGGCCAGTCGGCAAGGATTTCTCGGGCGATCCCGCTCTCGGTGCACTCCAAATGCTTGTAGATAAGCCCCTTTAAATAGGTGACATCCTCTTCAGCTTCGAGGCGCGAGGGAGTGATGAGCTGAGGGTTGTAGCGGTCGAGGAACTCGTCCTCTATATCCAGCACAAAAGCCGCGCCACCGGTCATTCCTGCGCCAAAGTTTTTGCCCGTCGCTCCAAGAATCACCACCGTGCCGTTGGTCATGTATTCACAGCAGTGATCTCCCACACCCTCGACAACAGCTGTACCGCCGGAATTCCGAACACAGAAGCGCTCGCCGCCACGACCGTTAGCGAAGAGCGCACCACCCGTGGCCCCGTACATCACGGTATTGCCCAGAATGATACATTCATGCGGGGTGTATTTGCGTTCGGGAATTGCCCTGATCACGATCTCACCGCCGCTCATTCCCTTGCCAACGTAATCGTTGGCTTCTCCGGTGAGAATCAACCGCACACCCGGCGCGAGGAACGTCCCAAAACTCTGTCCTGAGCTCCCATTGAACCGAAGCTCGATGGTGCCTTCGGGAAGACCCTCCTCGCCATACTGATAACCGATTTCGCCAGATACCTGCGTACCCACCGAGCGGTTGATGTTTGTGATCTTGTAGGAAAGCGAGATTGGCTTGCCATCACTGATAGCGTCCTTGGCGTCCTGTAGAATGATGTCGTCCAAGGTGCGATCTTCAGGCCCGTCATTACGAGCGCGCGTGGCGTGGCGAATCATCGTCGAGTCGTCCTTTGCGACATCGACCAAGAGGGGCGCGAGGTTCAGCGTGTTAGCCTTGGGATGATCCGGAATTTGCCGCTGTCGAAGGCATTCGGTATGACCCACCATTTCGTTAATCGTGCGAAAGCCAAGCCGCCCCATGATCTCCCTCACCTCTGCGGCGACGGCATTGAAAAACGTTACGACGTTTTCCGGCTTTCCTTTGAACTTGCCGCGTAGTTTTTCATCGAGCGTTGCCACGCCAACCGGGCAGGTATTCAGGTGGCACTGGCGCACATAGACACATCCCATCGCGATGAGCGCTGAGGTACCGAAGTTGAATTCCTCGGCTCCAAGAAGGGTCGCGTAAACGATATCCTCGCCAGAACGCATGCCGCCGTCGGTTCGCAACGTCACTCTGTTTCGCAAGCCGTTGAGAAGAAGGACCTGATGCGTCTCGGCAACTCCCATTTCCCACGCGCCGCCCGCGTTCTTGACCGAGCTCAACGGCGAGGCGCCCGTTCCGCCTTCATGCCCACTCACCAAAATAATGTCGGCGTGAGCCTTGGCTACACCCGCAGCAATGGTTCCAACACCGGCTTCAGCGACCAATTTCACGCAGACGCGCGCGCGACGGTTGACCTGCTTCAGATCGTAAATCAACTGCGCAAGATCCTCGATGGAATAAATGTCGTGGTGCGGTGGCGGAGAGATGAGAGTCACGCCGGGAACCGCGTGGCGCAGTCTGGCGATGTATGCGCTGACCTTGTGACCCGGCAACTGGCCGCCCTCTCCCGGCTTTGCGCCCTGGGCCATTTTGATCTCGATCTCCTTTGCGCTGGCAAGATATGCCGCAGTCACGCCAAAACGCCCACTAGCGATTTGCTTGATGGCGCTGTTGGCCCAGTCTCCATCTTCCCGCCGTTTGAAGCGCACCGGGTCTTCTCCGCCTTCTCCGCTGTTGGACTTGCCACCGATGCGATTCATAGCAATCGCCAGCGTCTCGTGTGCCTCGGGGCTCAGGGCTCCAAGGGACATGCCCGCCGTCGTAAAACGGCGCCGAATTTCCTCGATAGGCTCGACCTCTTCAATCGGCACGGGACCGGACGGCAACGCGACCATTTCCAGCATGTTACGAATCGAATGTGGGCGGTTGGCAAGCACGGCATCGACATATTTCTTGTAGTCCTCAGCTTTCCCGGCCTTGTCCGCACCCTTGATGCCCACGAACGTGTGAAAGTTTTGAATGACCGGCGGGGTAACCGCGTGTAATTCACCACCGCGGCGAAACCGGAAGTAACCCGGATCCTCCAGCTTGCCTGCCTCGATCGGAACTGCATCGCCGAAGGCGAGGGCGTGGCGGGAAAGACTTTCGGTCGCAATCTCGGCGAACCCAACACCCTCGATCTGAGTGCACGTACCAGTAAAGCATTCCTCGACGAGCTTTGACGAAATGCCAATGGCCTCAAAGATCTGGGCACCGCGGTAGCTGCTCACCAGCGAGATTCCCATCTTCGACATGATCTTGAGCAGGCCATTCTCGAGCGCCTTCTTGTAGTTGATGGCCGCCTTCCCAAAATCCGGCTCCACAGAACCCTTTTCGATCAGTTCGCGGAGCGATTCGAACGCAAGGTACGGGTTCACACAGCTCGCGCCGAATCCAATCAGGCAAGCGATCTGATGGACATCTCGCGCTTCAGCCGTTTCACAAATAACGCTTGCCTTCATGCGCTTGCCGACACGGCGCAAATGGTGGTGCACGGCTCCCATCGCCAAAAGCATTGGCACCGCAACGTTCTGAAAATCGAGCCCGCGGTCGGACAAGACGATGAGGCGGATTCCGCCGTCCACGGCCTCTTCAGCCTCCCGGCAAATCCCGCGTATCGCGCTTTGCAGACCAGCCGCACCTTCTGCGATGGGCCAGACGCAGGGAATCGTCTTCGCCGGAAACTCGCCGCCAATCGCGCAGAGCTTCTCGACTTCCGCGTCAAGCAGCACCGGTGATTCGAGGATGATCTGGAGGCAATGCTCCGGGGTTTCCGAAAGCAAATTGCGCCGCCAGCCCAGAACCGTGTGGAGCGACATAACAAGCTTTTCACGGATTGGATCAATCGGCGGATTGGTTACCTGCGCAAAAAGCTGCTTGAAGTACGTGTACAGCAGGCGAGGCCGGAGCGAGAGGACAGCCAGGGGCGTATCATCACCCATCGAGCCCACTGCTTCGGCGCCGTCTTTGAACATCGGCTTCAGCACGATATCCAACTCCTCGCTCGAATAGCCAAAAGCGATCTGACGCTGCGTGAGAGTCAGAATATCGAGTTCGCCGGAGGGGGCAGAGAACTGCTGCGCGTCGATGTGCTCGAAGTGCACGAGATTCTTCTTAATCCACTCTCCGTAGGGTTTGCGCGCCGCGAGCATCGCCTTCACGTCGCGGTCGTGCAGCAGACGCCCGCCCGCCGTATCCACAGCAATCATCTCACCGGGCGCGAGCCGTCCCATCTCAACGACGTTTCGCAGGTTGATTCCGGAAATGCCAACCTCGGAGCCAAGGCAAAGGACGCCTTCGTCCGTCAACATGTAACGGGCCGGACGCAGCCCGTTTCGGTCGAGGCACGCAGCGACAGTGATTCCATCCGTAAAGCAGAGCGCGGCCGGGCCGTCCCACGGCTCACAAATACAGCGATGATACTCGTAAAAATCAGCCGTCGCCTGCGGGATCTTCTTGTCTGAACGCCATGCCGGCGGAACGAGCATCGACATCGCGTGCAAAATGCCGCGACCGCTCATCGTGAGCACCTCCAGCACATTGTCTAGGCTCGCGGAGTCCGAGCCGCCGGGCTGAATTATCGGTTTGAGGAGATCGATGTCCTTTCCCCAAAAATCTGCTCGCAATTCCGCTTCGCGAGAAATCGTCCAGTTCCGATTGCCGCGAACCGTGTTGATCTCTCCATTGTGCGCAAGCATTCGAAACGGCTGGGCGAGCGGCCACTTTGGAAAGGTGTTTGTGCTGTACCTCTGATGGTACACACAAATAGCAGTCTCATAATCCGGATTCGACAGGTCGGGGTAATACTTCTCCAACGAGGCGGAGACGAGCAGCCCCTTATAGACGACCACCCGGTGGGAAAACGATGGGATATAGAAATTGCCAATCTTGTCCGCCGCCGCTGTGTCCTCGATTTCATTGCGGGCAAGGAAAAGGCGCCGTTCGTAATCGTCATCAGCCATGCCCCACGGTTTGCCGATCAGGACATGCTCGATTCGTGGCATGGTCGTTTGCGCCTTCTCGCCAAGGACGCGAATGTTGATGGGAACTTCGCGCCAGCCGAACAGAAAGAGCCCGCGCTTTTCGAGCACCTCCTGCGTGATCGCTTTGGCTCGAGCCTGCGCATAAGCATTGTCGTGCGGCAAAAACATCACACCCACGGCGAGATCCCCCTCCTTGTAAAGCGTGTGACCCAGTCGGGTAACTTCAGGCACGAAAAGTTTGTAGGGAATCTGCGTCATCACGCCCGCGCCGTCCCCGGTTTTCGCATCGGCATCGAGCGCGCCGCGGTGCATCAAGCTGCATATCGAACGAAGTCCGAGCCGCAGAATCCGGTTCGAACGCCGTCCGTTCACCTGCGCGACAAAGCCAACGCCGCACGAATCGTGCTCATGCTCGGGGTTATATAAGCCTTGATTCGCTGCGGTGGGGAGTTTGCTCGCGGTCTTCATTCGTAGATTTTCCCGGGTTCTTGTTCCAGTTGCTTTGGAGCTCTTGACTCTAAAGATTTTAAGCAATTTTCATTCCATGCATGGCCCGTGTCATCCACTTTTTGCACGGCGGCGAGAAAATCATGGATGGGTCATGTCCTCAGCGCGCACCCAACGGTCGAAATCCTCCGAGCTAAGGTAGCCGAGGGCGATAGCGGCATCTTTAAGGCCGGTTGCTTCCTTATGGGCTTTTTTCGCAATCTTTGCCGCCTTGTCGTACCCGATATGCGGGTTCAACGCGGTAACGAGCATGAGCGAGTTCTTCACATAGTCTGCAATGCGCTCGCGGTTCGGTTCGATTCCCACGGCACAATGCTCGTTGAACGAAGCGCATGCGTCAGCAAGCAATCGAGCAGAATTGAGAAAGTTGAAGATAATAACGGGCTTGAAGACATTGAGTTCAAAGTTGCCCTGGGAGGCCGCGAAGCCAATGGCGGTATCGTTGCCCATCACCTGGACGGCCACCATCGTTAGCGATTCACTTTGCGTGGGATTGACCTTTCCGGGCATGATCGAGGACCCGGGTTCGTTCTCCGGAATGGTGAGTTCGCCAAGACCACAACGAGGTCCCGATGCCAGCCAGCGTACATCATTGGCGATTTTCATGCAGGATGAGGCGAGACTCTTAAGAGCGCCGCTGGCAAAGACGAATTCATTGTGTGCCGAAAGGGCGGCAAACTTATTTGGAGCGGCGACGAATGGCAGGCCGGTCAATGAGGCGATGTGAGCAGCTGCCCGATCTCCGAATTCAGGATGAGAATTCAGGCCGGTGCCGACAGCGGTTCCTCCGATTGCAAGGGAGTAGAGTCCGGGAAGAGACGCTTCAATGCGCTGAATATCCTGGTCGAGAAGGGCCACGTAGCCGGAGAACTCCTGACCAAGGGTGAGCGGCGTGGCATCCTGGAGGTGGGTGCGGCCGATTTTTACAATCGAGGCGAAACTCTTTGCCTTGGCATCGAGCGTGTCGCGGAGCTCTCTAACAGCGGGCAGCAACGTTCCCACCAGCTGGGAGGCTGCCGCGATGTTCATTGCGGTTGGAAAGGTGTCGTTGGACGACTGCGACATGTTGACGTCATCGTTCGGATGAATCGGCTTCTTGGAGCCGAGTTCGCCACCGGCTATTTGAATGGCGCGGTTCGAAATGACTTCATTAGCGTTCATGTTGCTCTGCGTGCCACTGCCAGTCTGCCAGATCCGAAGAGGAAAATGATCGTTAAGCTTTCCCTCGATAACTTCGTCGGCGGCCCGGGAAATGAGGGAATACTTTTCCTCCGGAAGCTTGCCGAGGTCACGGTTCGCAAGCGCACACGCCTTTTTTAGGATACCGAGAGCGCGGATGAGCTCAGGCGGCTTAACGTCGTCGCCGATGTCAAAATGGATCAGGGACCGGGCGGTCTGGGCACCCCAATAGCGGTCATGGGGAACGTGAATTGCGCCCATGGTGTCGGTTTCAACGCGATGAGTTTTGGTCGGAGAGAGGGACGTTGTAGTTTGGGTGCTCACGCAGAAAATTTAGGCGGTTCGATGGGAATTGAAAAGCTCCTAGCCCAGTTTCTGGCGCAGCCGCTCCAGAAACACTCGCTGGGATTCGTTGATCTTCCTCTCTGCTTCGGCCAGTGGAAAAAATTCCGCGCGATCGATCTCGGGAAAGGCCTGGATTTTTCCCGAACGCGGCGGCCACTCCATTTCAAAAGTATTGCTCACCAGCGAGATTGTCTGCTCTGGCCCAGCCTCGAGCGCCCAAGCGTGAACGATCTTGCCGGCCTTCTGCTTTATCCAGCCGAGATCGATGAAGTTTCCCTCCGCCGCGCAGCCAATTTCCTCGTGGAACTCGCGCACCGCCGCCGCCAGCAGGTCTTCGCCTTCCTGAGGTTCGCCTTTGGGAATGCTCCAGGCGCCTTCGTCCTTTTTCTTCCAAAACGGCCCACCGGGATGGACCAGCAGTACCTCGAGCAAGCCAACCCTGCGCGCATACAGCAAGACTCCGGCGCTCTTCCTTCCCCGCATACGCTACTAAGGGACACGCCGAGGCCGTGACTGGCACGCAGCAGCGAGCGCTAAGAGATGTTGGCAGCGGTCTCGGCAGCCGAGGGCTGGCTGACGAACGTAAGCTTTTCACCATCGCGCTTCACATGAATATTCTCATGCGTCTTGATGTGCCCGCGAAGCAATTCCTCAGCCAGCGGGTCCTCGAGATAGCGCTCGACGGCGCGGCGCATGGGGCGGGCACCATACATCGGATCGTAGCCCTTCTCGATTAGAAAATCCTTTGCGGATTCCTCGAGGAAGAGAAAGATATCCTTCGCCCTGATGCGCCGAATCACCTTCGCCACTTCCAAATCGACAATCTGAATGAGATCCGGCTTGGTCAGCGTGTGAAAGACAATGGTGTCGTCAAGCCGGTTGAGGAACTCAGGCTTGAAGACGCGCTTCGTCTCTTCGAGGATCTTGTCGCGCATCACGTCATAGTTGTCGTCCAAGTTGGGCGCGCCAAAGCCAAGCGTTGTCTGCCTGCGGATGAGATCGGCACCGACATTGGAGGTCATGATGATGATCGTGTTGCGAAAATCGATTTTCCGGCCAAGCGAGTCGGTAATCTTGCCCTCTTCGAGAATCTGCAACAGCAAATGCATCACGTCCGGGTGCGCCTTCTCAATCTCATCGAACAGCACGACCGAGTAGGGCCGCCTTCTAACGGCCTCGGAAAGCTGGCCGCCCTCCTCGTAACCGACGTAGCCCGGCGGTGAACCGATGAGGCGCGACGCAGTAAACTTTTCCATGTACTCGGACATGTCGATCTGGATGAGTGCGTCGGCGTCGCCAAACATGAACTCCGCGAGAGTGCGCGCCAAGAAGGTCTTTCCCACGCCCGTCGGGCCAAGGAAAACAAAGGAACCAATCGGCCGGCGGGGATCTTTGAGATCAGCTCGGGAACGGCGAAGAGCTTTGCTGATCGCGATGACTGCCTCATCCTGCCCGATCACCTTGCCCTTGAGTTCGCTCTCCATCGCAAGGAGTTTCTGCGTCTCTTGCTGCTCCATCCGCGACAGCGGAACCCCCGTCCACTTCGAGACGACATGCATAATCTCGTCTTCGGTAACGAGGACTTCCTTTTCTTCCTTATTGATCCGCCATTCCGAGAGAATGGTATCGAGGCGGTCTTTTGCCTGTTTCTCGCTGTCGCGCAAGGCCGCGGCTTTTTCGAAATCCTGAGCTTTGATGGCCGCCTCTTTGTCCACGCGGATCTGCTCAATTTGTGCCTCGATATCCTTCACGTTTGGCGGTCGCGTCATGGCCGCGATGCGTGCGCGTGAACCGGCTTCATCCATCACATCGATGGCCTTGTCAGGCAGAAAGCGTCCGGTGAGGTAGCGGTCGGAGAGCCTCGCAGCGGCTTCCAGGGCTTCGTCCACAATCCTTGCTTTGTGATGCGCCTCGTACTTCGGGCGGATTCCCTTGAGGATGAGAATGGTCTCATCAACACTCGGGGCTTCGACCTTCACGGTCTGGAAGCGACGCTCGAGCGCCGCATCCTTTTCTATATACTTGCGGTACTCGTTAAGCGTTGTTGCGCCAATGCACTGCAACTCGCCACGAGAGAGGGCGGGCTTGATGATATTGGAGGCATCCATCGCACCCTCCGCGGACCCAGCGCCGACGATTGTATGAAGCTCGTCGATGAAGAGGATAACATTCTTGGTGCGGCGGATCTCATCCATCACGGCTTTGATGCGCTCCTCAAATTGCCCTCGATACTTTGTACCGGCGACCATCAAGGCCAGATCGAGAGTAATGACTTTCTTGTCGCGAAGAAGCTCAGGCACCTCGCCTGCGACGATTTCCTGAGCCAGGCCTTCGGCTATGGCGGTCTTGCCGACACCCGCTTCCCCGATCAGGACGGGATTGTTCTTGGTGCGACGGCAAAGAATTTGGATCACGCGCTCGATCTCGTCGGCGCGTCCGATGACTGGATCCAGCTCATTTTTTTTGGCGAGTTCTGTGAGGTCGCGCCCGAAGGCGCGCAGAGCTGGCGTCTTCGAATCTTTCTTGCCTCCAGCTTCAGCGGGGACCCCTTCGCTCTCTTCCTGGGGAGCGAAGTTTGGATCCAGCTCCTTGAGGATTTCGTTTCGAGTCCGTTCGATATCGATTTCGAGACTCTTCAAGACGCGCGCGGCAACGCCCTCGCCTTCACGGAGCAGACCCAGCAGGATATGCTCTGTGCCGACATAGGAATGCTGCAGCGCTTTGGCTTCCTTGCCCGCAAGGGCAAGCACCTTCTTCACTCGAGGTGTATAGGGAATGTTCCCGACCATCTTGGTCTCTGGACCCGAACCCACCTGCTTCTCGACCTCCATACGAACTGTCTCGAGATCGAGACCCATCTTTTGAAGGACGTTGACAGCAACTCCCTGACCCAGCTTGATGAGACCGAGAAGCAGATGCTCTGTCCCGACATAGTTGTGGTTGAAGCGGTCCGCTTCTTTACGGGCAAGGGCCAGGACCTGTTGCGCGCGAGGCGTGAAGTTATTCATCATTTTCCTGCGATCCAGAGGGTTTGATTGTAATCTTTGTTGTATCCGGCTCAGGAACGCCCTTCAGTTTGGCGCGAATCAAGGTGGCGCGCAAGGCGTCCCTTTCCTCGGCTGACATTTTTTGCGCCTGGGCACCTTTTTGGAGATGTGCAGGCTGGGTTTCGATGAAGAGCTCATCGACGGGGAAGCGGTGGGCTTCCGGAAAAAGGCCAAGGTCAATGCCGAGCTTGATTACGGAAAGTTGGTTGAGGGCTTCCTTGGAACTGATCGAGTGCGCGTGCGAGAGCACGCCGTAGCCGCGCCCGATCTGATCAAGAAGCGCGACCGGCTTGCGCTGGAGCAACAGCAGGCGAGCGTTTTGTTCGTGTTCAATGATCGTTTCAATGACTTTCTTGAGCCGTTCGATGATTTCTTCTTCCGCCTCGCCGAGGGTTATCTGGTTGGAAACCTGAAAGAGATTACCCATCGCCTCGGTGCCTTCGCCATGGAGACCCCGCACGGCAAGGCCTATCTTATTCACGGAGTTGATGATCTTGTTCATCTGGTCGCTCATAACGAGCCCAGGCAGATGGAGCATCGCCGAGGCGCGCATTCCTGTGCCGACGTTGGTCGGGCAAGCGGTGAGATAGCCCAGTTTCGAATGAAAGGCAAAATCGAGCAGAGACTCCAGTTGGGTGTCGGCCTGGTTGATCATGGCGAAGACCTTTCCAAGCTGGAGTCCGGAGCAGATTGCCTGCATCCGCAGATGATCCTCCTCATTGATCATGAAGCTCAGACTCTGCGCGGCATTCATCACAACCGCGCTGCCGACGCCCTTGGCCGCATGTTCGCGGCTGATCAGATGCCGCTCAACGAGAACCTGCTTTTCCAATGGAGAAAGCGCTTCGAGATTCTCCGAAAAGGCGTCCTCCATCGCTGGCAACTGCGCGATGGCGGCCCTCGCTGTCTTCAGCACCTCGATGCGTTCAGCCTTCTTGGCCCACCCTGGAAACGGCTTCCCCTTGAGATTGCGCGCCAGACGCACCCGGCTGGTCACTACGATCTGGCGATGCGGACCGTCTCCACTGAGCCATTCACCTGTTTTGGCGATGATCTTGGAGATCTTCATACTCGCTGGCCGGATTCTATCCGGCGGATTTGATCGCGCAGGTCGGCAGCCTTCTCGTACTCTTCCTCGGCCACAGCTCTTTCGAGACTGGACTGAAGGCTTTTTATCTGAGCATCCAGCTGGCGATTTTTCAGAAGGCTCGCGGGCGCCTTCCCGACATGCTCGGAGCCTTTGTGCATGTTCTTTAGCATCGATTCGAGGCTCTCGCCGAACACGTCGTAGCAGGCACTGCAGCCAAGTCGACCCGTCTTCTTAAAGTCCGCCTGAGTAAAGCCGCAAGCCGGGCAGGTGATACCACTGGGGGAGCGCTCGATATCCTGAGCCGCGCCCATGCCGAGCAGAAGGTCAGCGAGAGCGAAGCCCGTCGGGTCGTTCACGCCCTTTTCCTTCGAGCAAGCCTCGCAGAGGTTTACCTTCTGCATCTTGCCGCCGACAATTTGCGTCAGGAAAACTGTCGCCTCCTTCTGTTGGCAAACATCGCATTGCATACCACTCAATAAATCGCTGTCCCGCTCGTCTCTGTCAACTGGTGGAACCTATCGATCAGGCGCCGTGTGACTGGTCCCGGCACTCCGTCTCCAATTATGCGGCTGTCGAGCTTCACCACTGGGATGACTTCAGCCGCGGTGCCTGTCAAGAAACACTCATCCGCAATGAAAATGTCGTACCGCGTCATCTCCGGTTCGCTAATCGGAATGCCAAATTCTGCCGCCATTTCAAAAGCAACCTTGCGAGTAATTCCGGCGAGCGCACCGGAGGAAATCGGCGGGGTGAAGATCTTGCCATCCTTCACGGTGAAGATATTGTCACCTGTACATTCCGCGACGAAGCCCTGTTCATTGAGCATCAGGCCTTCGCCTGCGTCGGCTTGCTGCGCTTCGATCTTTGCGAGCACGTTGTTGAGATAGTTGAGAGACTTTACCATCGGACTCAAGGCTCCGTGCGGGATGCGCCGCGTCGCGCATGTCACAACATGCAAGCCGTTTCGGTACATTTCCTCGGGATAAAGCGTAATCTTCGAGGCGATGATGATCACAGTGGCGCACGGGCACAAAGCCGGATTCAATCCCAGATCGCCGCTTCCGCGCGTCACCACCAAGCGCACATAACCGTCACGAAGCTCGTTCTTTCTAATGGTTTCGAGCACAGCTTCAATAATTGCGGACTTTCCTAACGGAATTTGCAAACAAATGGCCTTGGCCGAGTTGTAAAGGCGGTCGATATGTTCCGTCAGCTGGAAAACCCTGCCGTTGTAAAAGCGAATGCCCTCAAACACGCCATCGCCATACAGCAAACCATGATCAAACACTGAGATCTTGGCGTTTTCCTTGTCGTAATACTCACCGTCGAGATAGATCTTCATTATGCGTCCCCGCACTTCATGCGGAAAAATCTCGAGGTTGCAACTCAAACGTTTTTCTCCCAACCCTTAAAGGGCAAAAGAAGAACCCCGCCCCCGCTACGTTGGCGGAAATTTGATGCTCCGGTCTTCCGATCCAGGGACTACTCAGCCCGGTCACAGGTCCCGGACGCCCGGCTGTCCTCAACTCGCGAGCTTTTTGCCTTCCAAGGCAAGCACGGTGGTGCGCTGTTTCGGTGTGAGCACTTGGAGGATTTCAAGGCCTTGAACGGCTCGACGGTTCCTGAGGAGTTGGAGACGCTGCTGCTGACTGATTCTCCCCTGTTCGAACTTGCGGTTGATCTTTCCGACGTAGGCGACGCCTTGCCGACGAATGACTTCGACCTGCTGCTTCTGCTGCTGTGTGAGTCCGATTTTTGCCTGCACACGCGGGGCATAGACCATGGTCGCGCCAAGAAACCTGCCTTCGATTTCGAACACTTTCGCGCGCTGATCGTCGTTGAGTATCGAAAGAGCGCGCCTGTTGAATCGCTTATTGAGCTGAAGAAGCCGCTTCTCCGCAGCTGAGCGCTCCTGCGTCGTCACCGGCATGGGATTCGCCAGCTTACGCGCAGCGGACTTATACTCGCCACGCAATGAGTCGAGCAGCGCACGTTGCAACGAATCCAGTTTCAGTTCGGCGCGCACCTTGTCCACGCCAAGCAAAACGGGCAAAGAGCCAAGGTGATCAACAGCTGCGGTCGTCGCACGAAGGGACGACGCAACAGTACAAACGGCCAGAAAGACGGCGGCGAGAGCCTTTGACACGCTCAGAAGGCCCTGGCGATCATTGCTTCGAGGCGCACGATATCCGCGGCGAAATTTCGAATGCCCTCAGCAAGTTTGTCGGTCGCCATAGCCTCTTCGTTCACAAGCCAGCGAAATGCTTTCTCCGTGATTTCAATAGCTTCAAGACTCGCAGCATTTGCGGCCTCGGGACTCAGCTGCCGGGTCACCGATCCTTCCGATTCCTGCAATTTCGCCAACAGATCCGGACTGATGGTCAGCAAATCGCAGCCGGCCAACTCGAGAATCTCGCCGACATTGCGGAAACTGGCACCCATCACCTGTGTCGCGTATCCGAACTTCTTGTAGTAGGTGTAGATCTTTTGGACCGACTGCACGCCAGGATCTTCGGCCCCCACATATTCCTTGCCAGTCGTCTTCTTATAATAGTCGTAAATTCGGCCGACAAACGGCGAGATGAGGGTGACTCCTGCTTCCGCGCACGCGATGGCCTGCGCCAGCGAGAACATGAGAGTCAGGTTGCAGTGGATGCCTTCTTTTTCACAGATCTCGGCAGCACGAGCCCCCTCCCACGTCGATGCAATCTTAATGAGAATTCTCTCCCGCGGAATGCCGGCTTTCTCGTAGAGACCGATTAGGTACCGCGCCTTTTGAACCGTCGCTTCGGGATCGAACGAAAGCCTGGCATCCACTTCGGTGGAAACACGACCCGGAACGATTTCGAGGATCTCCTTACCAAAGGCGATCAACAAGTCGTCGATGATTTTCTTGTGAAGCGCGGGACCACTCAGCGACGATCCGCGATTGTCGCTGATCGCCTTGTCCAGCAGCGGCTTGTATTCGGGCAGTTGAACCGCCTTGAAAATCAAGGTCGGATTCGTTGTGGCGTCCTGCGGAGCGTACTTCCGAATCGATTCAAAATCCCCAGTGTCGGCAACGACCGTCGTAAATTGCTTAAGTTGATCCAGTTGGCTTACTGCGGTAAGTGTATCGCTCATACTATCTCCCATATGACGCACTATGGCCGCTAACAACTCCGAAAGCAACTCCCAAATTCGGCGCCTAGCCTAACCCTTCTTCGAGCTTGCACTTTCATGAAAAAGAGAGACACCCGAGCATGATGCGCATGCGAATTGCCGCGACCGCGCCCGCGAAAAGCGCACCGGCCGGCGAATGCTCGGCAATCAAGAGTGGGGCATTCATGCTCCTCTTTGCTTCGTTTTGCGTTCAGGGGTTCGCCGCTGCAGACGACGCTGCGCGATATTCGGCCGGGCATGGTGAACGGGCCCTTCTCGTCTGGCAAAACGGCCGCCTCCTCATGGAACGCTATCGCGAGGGCGGATCGCAGGCAAAGACCGAAAACGTCTATAGTATCACTAAGAGCCTCTGCGCATTGGGGACCTTTACGGCTATAAGCCGGAACGTGCTGAAACTTGATGAGCCGGTGAGCTTAACATTGACCGAATGGCGCAACGACTCGCGAAAGCGTCGCATCACAGTCCGGGATCTGCTCAATCAAACCTCCGGTCTCTCTCCCGGATTCCGGGAAATCTATACCGCGAATCTTCTCAACAAGGAGAAGGCCGCTCTCGAGCTTCCCATCGTTTCGACTCCGGGTGAAGCATTTGCCTACGGACCATCACACTACGAAGCTTTGGAAGTGCTCATGGCGCGAAAGCTTGACAGATCACCTCTCACCTGGATCGCTAGCGCCCTGTTTAATCCCCTTGGTATCAAGCCTGGCGGATGGCGACGGGATCGCGTCGGGAATCCCTATTTTTCCGCGGGGGCACAACTTTCCGCCCGTGATCTTCTTGCGGCCGGGCAGGTGGTTCGACGCGAGGGTTGGAACCGAATTTCTTCACGCGTCCCCTCTTCGCTGATCCGCACGGCAGCTTTGGGTTCCGCAGCGAATCCCATGTATGGACTTGGCTTTTGGCTGAATCGCTGCGCGCCGGAAAAGGACGCCGTTGAATGTGACGTCGAAGAGGCCATTTCGTCCCGACGGCCGGCGTGGGCGCGTTCGTGCCTGTCAAAAAGGGCGCCTGCCGACCTGATAGCCATGGTCGGATCTCACGGCCAGCGTGTCTATATTTCTGCCTCGCAAGACCTTATCATCGTACGCCTTGGACGCGGAACAGGCTTTCGAGATCCGGACTTTCTTCGGGCATTCTTCCGGTAGAGTCCAAATTGCAACAACCTATCCGAAGCAAGCGTCATTGCCCGCGTATGAGGGGTTCCGCCCTCGGCACCTGCTGTTTGACTGCGAGAAGCAGGTTAGATTCACCCAGCCGCCACTTGTAGCCTGTTCCGAAAGGCAACGGCGCCGCGGCGCCTGGCGCGGCAAAGGCCGCCTGAAGATCGCTCTGGTAATGCTTCGCGAAAATGTCCAGCGTTCCCGAATAGGTGCCAAAGAACCAGCAGCGCCAGCCGCCATCCTGGAAGAATCGAAATGGGATCCCTGAGTCATCTTGCACAACCGAAGCGGCCTGGTTAAGAAGGAACGAGCGAATGCGCGAGAAATAGGATTCATGAAGCAGGTACGAAGCCGCCTTCAGATACACGTTCCCTGCGCCGAAGCCGCTGGCCCATTTGAGGAGCGCTCCATTTGATTTCAACGCGTCGTCGGCCACATTCGCTTGAACGTAGAACAGTGCCTGCACGCCCGCGGCGCCACCGCGGCGAAAGTCGATTCGCACTCCGGGCAAGACACCGCGCAAACCGGAATTTGCAGACTCCTGCAGAGTTCCATCGCTGCCCACTCCGATGTATCGGGTCGATAAAATCTCGCCGCCCGTCAGCGCTATGAACGTATAGATCAACGGCAGCACACCGCGAAAAACCGTGTGGTCGAGCTCCGCCTTCATGTCCTTGGTAATAAAATGCCCGTACGAAAGGACGACTTCCGCAGATTTTCTCAAGTTTTCCAATCCCTCGGCGACGGCTTCCGGCACAAGAGTATTTGGAGCCGGGATCGAGCCTACCGATTCCAAACCGCCGAGAATATAGACCGGTACATCTGGAAAAAGCGCCAGCACGCTCACTGCGTCAGGTCCTCCAAAAAAGTAATAGAGGGGAAGGTTCATCGGAATTCGGGGAGCGAGTTCCGCCGCGCTCCAGGCCCGCATCTTTGAGAAATAAGCACGGTCGTAGCGCTGCGAAAGACGCGCGAGGGCAGCGACATGCGCCGCATACGCCGAAGATTGCCGAAGAGGAGAGAGGGGCGAACCGGCCGGCAGAGGCACCCCTGCGAGAAATTTCGCCACGTCGTCCGGAGCGGCGCTCTGGACAGGGAGCGCTCGACGCACCTCCTGGCTTGCTACCGCGACTATCGTCGCGAGAAAAATCGCAGCAGCGACGAGGCCTTTCTTCATGCCTGCATCCTGGCACCGCGTGCGAGAAAATACAGCCCGATTCCAAGCAGCAGCGTCGCGAGACCCGCCAGCGCCTGCTCGGGCCTTTCGATTGCGGTGTAAACCATTGCGAAGAGATTCAGCGCCAGGAAGGCAATCGGAGTCAGTGGATATCCGAAACAGCGAAACGGTCTTGGGAGCATGGGCTGGCGCCATCGCAAGACAAGAACACCCAGCACGGTCAGAAAGCTACAGGCGAGGATAGAAAACTGCGCATAGAGGAGAACAGTTTCAAACGTCGAGGTCGCGAGCATCAATAGTACGAGCAGCGTCTGCACAACGATTGCCGTGCGCGGAGCCCCGCCAAGTGAGGTTTGGGCGAAGAACCGGAGCGCTGGAAAGTCCCGTCCGACTGCCTGCGCGACGCGCGGGCCCGCCCAGGTCATCGCGCTGATCGAGGAAATCAGACCTCCCGCGATCAATGCAGCCATCACACGCCCCCCTTGCTCGCCAAGCAGGCTTCGGGCGGCAATCTCTCCTACCTCGATCTTCCCGACAAAGGTGTCCATGGGGCCGCTCGCCAGGAAAACTGCATTTAGTAATACATAGAGCACGGTTACGATGATCGTAGCCAGCAGCAGCGCGCCCGGCACAGTGCGCTGCGGCTCTCTAACCTCGCCGATGATATAGGCTGCAGCGTTCCATCCCGAATAGGAGTAGAGGACGAACATCAGCGACACGGCGAATGGTCCGCTAAAGATCAATCCGAAATCTCCGGAGCGCGGAGCAGGTATCCAGGGGCCGCCGATTATAAAGCCCAAGCCGATGAAGGCGGCAATTAGTCCAACCTTCAACGAAGTAATTACTACCTGAAAATTGCCGCTTGCCCGCACGGTGAACGAATGGGCCGCCGCCAGAAGAACAACCGCCAGCGCAGAGACCCATTGCGCTGGAATTCCCGACAGGGCTGCGGTTGTATATTTTCCCAATGCCATCGCGGAAAGGGCAATCGGCGCGGAAAAACCAACCGTCACCGAGACGAAGCCGCCCATGAACCCTATGGCGGGATGATAGATCGCAGAGAGGAAGTTGTACTCACCTCCTGACCGCGGCAGCGCCGCGGCGAGCTCCGCATAACTCAGCGCCCCGCAGAGGGCCACGGCCCCCCCGAGCGCCCAGACCAGCAGGATCAAAAATGGAGAGGGAATTGCCTGCACCTGGAAGCCAAGGCTGGTAAAGACTCCCGTGCCGATCATGTTTGCCAGCGCCAGGGCCGTGCAGGTGATGAGGCCGACCTTTCGAAAACCGCCCATATTGCTCGGACTCTCGGGAAAGGGGCTCTCACCGACAAGCAGCAATCACTCCAGGTATCTCTTGAGTCTCTCCCTTAACTCCGAGCGAGCGCGAAAAAGGATGCTCTTCACCGCTGGAACGCTGGTCCTGAGCACCTTTGCGATTTCCTCGTAAGGCATTTCCTCGTATCGCCGCAGTACAATTGCCAAGCGCTGGTTTTCAGGGAGATTCTCGATGGCCGCATCAATCGCCCGCTGCAATTCTGCATCAAGCAACTTCTCGCTGGGCGCCGGCGCTTCGGCATCGGCAAACTGATGGTGCGTCGGATCATCCTGATCCGCTTCCATTGCTACCAGATGTGTGCGCCGTCTGCGTCGCATCTCGTTGAAGACGAGATGGCGTGTGATCGTCATGAGCCAAGTGGTGAACTTTGCGGAAGGCTGGTAGCGCGCGGCAGACTTCCAGACACGGACAAACACCTGTTGCCCAATGTCCTCCGCCTCTGTGGCGCTGCCGAGCATTTTCGCGGCGGTGCCCACCACTCTGTGCTGATGCCGCGTCACCAGCGCTTCAAACGCTTGAAGGTCGCCGGCCTTAACTCGAAGCATAAGAGCCACATCGTGCTCGTCCCCTTCGGCCTCCTCGAGGCCACGCGATGGCTCTGGATCGTTTTCTCGCGAAGGCGCTGCCCCGCCGGACGGGAAGTTCACCCATCATTAAACCATGAAAGCAGCTAAATGACTCACAAAATCGGCTTGGCGAATACGCCGGAGGGCGATTTGCTGGAGGACTTCATGCCTCAACCCGTCGTCGCCAGCTATTGCAATACCTTCCTCAAGCGCGAGATGCGGCATATTTACAGACAAGTTACGGGCCTGCGGGAATTTCAGACTTTCGTGATGACCAAGTCCCGCGAGAATGCCGATGTCTTTCCCTTTGCCGATGTCGAAGTGCTTCCACGCCCGCGAATCAATTTTCTTTCGCGCTTTCACAAGAAATATATCCAAAGGCTGGAGCCGGTCTTTTATCGCGGAGAGTATGATCAACTCGACAGCGTGCTGGGCCGCCGTCATGCGGACTTGCTGCACGTCTATTTTGGCCATACAGGCGTTCATTTGCTACCGTTTATGCGCAACTGGCCGAAACCAGCGCTGGTATCCTTCCACGGCATGGATATCATGTTGCGGGACGACGAGCCTGGCTACAACAACAGGCTGCGCGAACTCTTGGAGACATTGCCTCTCGTTCTGGCGCGCAGCGAATCGCTCGCGGCGCGCCTTGTGGAACTCGGCTGCGAAGCCACGAAAATCCGCATCAATCGCACCGGGGTGCCAATGGAGGGATTTCCATACGCGCCACGCTCCCTTCCCACTGACGGCACCTGGCGCATGATCCAAGCGTCGCGATTCATCGAGAAAAAAGGGCTGGACATCACGCTGCAAGCCTTCGCCGCCTTCCGGAGCAAGTACCCTAGCGCGGAACTCATTCTGGCGGGTGAAGGCCCGCTCAAGAACCGCCTCAAAGAGATTGCCCAGCGTCTCGGCGTGGCCCAAGCGGTTTGCTACCCGGGTTTTCTCGGCCAGCAGGAACTCGCGGAAGCTTACCGCTCGGCCCACATTTTCCTACACCCCAGCCAGACCACGAGGGCCGGCGATCAGGAAGGTGTTCCCAATTCGATGCTCGAAGCCATGGCCAGCGGTCTGCCCGTGGTAGCAACGCGGCATGGGGGCATACCGGAAGCCGTGCAATCCGGACACGATGGTCTCCTCGTTCCCGAGCGGGACAGTCGTGCGCTTGCGACCGCTCTCTTCGAAATCGCGGACAATCCCGGCATGTATCAAACCCTTTCGCGAAACGCCGCCGAATCCGTTCGCGAGAAATTCGAACAAACACGCTCTATCGCAAAGCTCGAAGGCTTTTATCGCGAGTTGATCAACTGAATCGCTCGAGGATTAAGCGGTAGACCGGACGTGAATCCGCGACGAATTTAACTTGGAATTCCGTCAGAGGGTAATCACGTCCGTCGTCCGCAACACGCCGGAACCCGAAGAGGCTGGCGGCATGAAATTCCATCGCGCGCCAATAGTCCGGATCGTCGGTGACGAGCCGCAGGATTCCGCTTTGTTTGAGAATTCGCAAGACCTCGCACAAAAACTTCGCCTGGACCATCCTCCGGATCTTGTGGCGACGCTTGGGCCACGGGTCTGGAAACAAAACGTGAACATAATCTGCACACGCATCGGGCAGCCGATTCATAGCCTCCAAACCGTCGCCGTGCACAACTGCCGCATTCGGAAGCCCAAGCTGCGAGATCTTTTTTTGCGCCTTCTCGACGCGCTTCTTCTGCCGCTCTACGCCAAGAAAATTCGACAAGGGATACTCCAGCGCCATTTCGACGAGGAACCGTCCCTTATGACATCCCACATCGATTTCCAGGGGCTGCCTATTTCCTCGCCAGCTGACAGGAAGCAGATCAGGCCGCGCTTCGGCGAAAGGCGTGAATGTCCGCTCTGCGGCTTGGAATGGCGCCATACTCGGTCAGGATTTCACAAAGGGCAGCTGATGTTCTGTTCAAGTCGAAGAGTTCGAGGCAGCGCTCGCGCCCTTTCGTCCCTGTTGTGCGCGCAAGCTCCGGATCGTCCAGCAAGCGTGCGATTTTTTGCGCCAAAGCAGTGGAATCTCGCTCGGAAACTATGAACCCGGTTTCCTCGTCCGCGATCATCTCGGAAACGGCCGCCACGTCTGTGGAGACCACGGGAAGACCCGCCGCCATCGCCTCCATGATCACTGTCGGAAGATTGTCCATCGCTCCATCCTCGGCCCTCGTGCACGCGAGCACGAACATCCGCGAGCGTTGAAGCAGCCGCTTGATTTCGCCCTCGGCTTTCGGACCCGTGATCGAAACGCGTTGATCGACTCCCAGCAAAGCCGCCTGCTCCTTCAAGCTCTCTTCGAGTGGTCCGTTGCCGATGATCTGGCATTCGAAATCCCTGCCCTCGAGGCGTGAGCAAGCTTCGACCAGCGTGCAAAACCCTTTCTTGGGAATGTACCTGCCTACGCTCAGAATCAGAGGGCGCCCGTTTGGAAACGAACTTGTCCGAAACCGGTCGATCTCGATACCATTGAAGACGCGGTAAAACTTGTCACACTGCGAGGGATACCTGCTCCGCAGATACCGAAGGCTGAACTCGCTAACGGTGACCACCACGGCCGCCGCATCGAATATCTGAGCCAGACGCTCAGGAGGTTCGTCGCGGAAAATATCGTTAGCATGTGCCGTGACGCTGTATTCGACACCAAAAAGCCTCTTCAGCCAGAATGCCGTCCGCGCCGCGCTCCCCGCAAAATGCACATGAATGTGCCGGATGCCCGCTTCTCTAAGCATCGGACCCAGCCAAAGGGCTTCGTAGATTCGCCGCTTCTGCTCTTCGCAACCCCAAAGCGCTCGCAGACTGTCGAGAGCTCTGCGCGCCGAACGCCGGAAATTTGTGTCCGAAGCCAGAATCGTATCGAACTTCTCGGGAAGAAAATAGATAGGCCCGATATCCGAAAAATAATCCTGCACCGGTTCGCCCGCCGGTTTGCGAATGGAAAAAACGGGAAACTCGAGTCCTCTTCCATGCATGGCCTCGACTTCGCGGACGCAAAACGTTTGGCTAAAGGAAGGAAAGCGTTCAAACAGATAGGCGAAGCCCAGCGGCGCCGAAATTCTTCCCGGCATGATCCTCAAGCGGCGTCCTTATCCTGCCGCTTGCGAACCAGCGGAGTTCGCTTTCCCTCGACCACTGCGCGATTGATGGTAATTTCGGCAATATCGTCACGCCCCGGCGAATCGAACATTACATCCAGCATTATGCGTTCGAGCAGCGCCCGGAGCGCGCGAGCGCCGGTGCCTTTGCGCACGGCCTCGGCTGCCAAAGCGCGAAGAGCATCCTTCGTGAACGTCAATCCCACGCCGTCCATCGCCATAAGTTTTGCATATTGCTTGACCATCGCGTTCTTCGGATCCGTAAGTATCATTAGCAATTCATCCTCAGACAATGCGTCGAGGGTGCTTACAACGGGCAGGCGACCGATGAATTCCGGAATCAGCCCAAAACTAAGCAGATCCTCCGGTTCCACCGAGTGGATCGCTTCGCGCGCCAAAGTATCCGAGTCACGAAGATCGCAAGCATGAAATCCCATCGTCTTCCCGCCAAGCCGGCGCTGAACGATCTTGTCCAGGCCGACAAAGGCTCCGCCGCAGATGAAAAGAATTCTCTCGGTGTTTACCTGGATATACTCCTGATGCGGATGCTTGCGGCCTCCCTGCGGAGGCACATTGCAGACCGTCCCTTCAAGAATTTTCAAGAGAGCCTGCTGGACGCCCTCGCCGGAGACGTCGCGAGTGATGCTCACGTTTTCTGTCTTGCGTCCGATCTTATCGATTTCGTCTATGTAAACGATACCCATTTCGGTGCGCTTGACATCATAATCGGCATTCTGAAGAAGCCGCAGAACGATATTCTCGACATCCTCGCCCACATAGCCTGCTTCCGTAATTGTGGTCGCATCCGCGATGCAGAACGGAACATCCAGGATGCGGGCAAGAGTCCGGGCCAAAAGCGTCTTCCCCGATCCGGTGGGCCCAATCAGCAGGATGTTGCTCTTCTCGATTTCGATTTCAGCAAGCGGACCGAGTTGATGTACCGTGGCGTCGAAGGCCGCTCCGTCCTGCAGAATGCGCTTGTAATGATTGTGAACGGCCACCGCCAGAACCTTCTTGGCTTTCTGCTGGCCGACGACGTGCAAGTCAAGTTCACGGGCGATCTCCGCTGGCTTCGGCACGCGGATCGAGGTCTTTTGCTTGCGGGCCTCGTCGTTGAGCTCCTTATCGAGGATTCCCTTGCAGACGGTGATGCAACTGTCACAGATGTAAACTCCGGGTCCGGCGATGAGCTTGCGCACCTCCGCGTGGCTTTTGCCACAAAAGGAGCACATTGTGAGATTGCTCGCTCGAGCCATGGAAGTAATTTACTCTGAAGGCTTCTCGACGGGAAGCTCTTTAATCTCCTTGCGTGATTTCACAACTTCATCGACGAGTCCGTACTCCTTGGCCTCCTCGGCGCTCATGTAGTAGTCACGATCCGCGTCCTTTGTGACCTGCTCAACGGATTTGCCCGTATGCATGGCAAGAATCTGGTTCAGTCGCTTCTTGAGCTTGAACATGAATTCGACTTGCCTTTCGACATCGCTGGCCTGGCCCTGCGCACCTCCTGAAACCTGGTGGATCATAATGTCCGAGTTTGGCAGCGCATAGCGCTTGCCCTTGGTCCCCGCGCTGAGCAGCACCGCACCCATGCTCGCCGCGATGCCCATGCAGTATGTGTTCACATCGCAAGTGACGAACTGCATGGTGTCGTACACCGCAAGCCCTGCCGTGACTGAACCGCCCGGTGAGTTAATGTAGATATTGATGTCCTTCTTGGAATCCTCCATCTGCAAAAAGAGCATCTGAGCCACCACAAGGTTGGCAACGTGGTCGTCGATCGGTGTGCCGATAAAAATGATCCGATCCTTGAGCAAGCGCGAATAAATATCGAAGGCACGCTCTCCACGGCTTGTCTGCTCAACCACTGTAGGTACAAGATACGAATTCTTCATAAGACTTATGCTGTGGCGTTTGGATCGCCGGAGGGTTCGCACACCGTAACATTCGCTACCAGCAAATCAAGGGCCTTGCCAATGAGGATTTGCTCGCGCAAAGAGTCAAGCCCGTCGTGGCGCTGAAGGTCCTTCAGAAGCTTGGCGATGGGGATTTCATAGCGCGCTGCCATTTCCAGTACGCGCCGCGAAACGTCCTGCTCGGAAACTTCCAGCTTCTCCTTCTCGGCGACCCGCAAGAGGAGGAAGTTGCTTCGCACTCTGTCTTTCGCGCTCTGCTGCGCCGCACCGATGAGCTCGCCCTGGTGCTTGCGGATTTCGTCGTCGCTGATTCCGCGAACCTGATTTTCACGAACGATATCGCGGAGAATACCGGCCATTTCCTTCTCGACGGCTGGAGCAGGCAGCTCGCAGTCCACCTTTTCGAGCAGATATCTGACAGCGGCATGCCGCTTCGCGTTGTGAAACTGGACCTCCGCGAAGCCTTCCAAGCGTTCGCGCACCTTTTGGGTAAGCTGTTCCGCCGTAATACCGGGCTCGATCTTCTCCGCGAGGGCGTCGTCGAGCTCCGGGAGGCTCTTCGTGTTGATGGCGTGCAAGGAGACCGCGTAAGCGAGTTTCCTCCCAGCCAATTTGAAAACGGAAAAATCCGTGGGAAGATCAAGCGCAAAGGACCGTTCCTCGTTGATATTCATCCCTGCAATCGCCTGGCAGAAGCCCGGCAAGAGCGTGCCTTCCTCCATGAGAATCCAAGCATTCCGCCGGCCCTGGAGTTGCGCGGGTGCATCCGGAATTACCTCGCCGAGTGGTGTTCCGTCGAGAGACGCCGCATAGTCGAGAACCGCATAGTCGCCCATCGCAAGTGAGCGGCCCTCGACCGGAGTGTAGGTCGCATGCGGTTCGCGAAGCTTATCGATCATTAACGAGACGCCTTCGTCGGTGATTTTCTCTCTGCCGATCTCAGCAGGTATGGAGGAATAATCCGGCAGCTCAAATTCCGGTGCAGTCACAACCGTCGCACGGTAGCGCATCGTCCGGTTGTCATCGATTTCGACATTTTCGACCTGCGAAACGGAGAGCACGCGGAGATTGTTCTCCCGGATGGCTTCGTTCAGACTTTCCCGCAAAAGTTTGGAGGTCAGCTCTTCCTTGATGTCTTTCGCAAAGCGGCTATCCACGAGCGCCTGCGGAGCCTTACCTGGGCGGTAGCCGGGAATGCGTGCCTGCCGCTGGAAACTGCGCGCGACGTTCGACCATTCTTTGGAAACCTGATCGGACGGCAGCTCGACGCGCAGCGTGACGAGGCAATTCGGCTGAGATTCAACAACAACGTTCATGTGCAATCGAAGCAGGTAAGCACAGCCGCGAGGCCTGCACAACCGGCGAATTCTTCTTATTCACGCGAAGTCTTCTCCCCATCGGAGCGGAGAAAGTTGGCACGCCGCGCACCGATGAGCTTCCGCAGAATCATCATTGCGTTGCGCCAGTCAGATGTCTCGCTATCCTGCGCCACGGTGATTCGCCTTTTCGTCTACGGACTTCCCGCGTTGCTGCTGACACTGATGACGGTGTCGTTCATCAACGTCTCTTTGCTTTCGACGAAAAAGAAGAACGAGATGTCGATCGGCACGCTCGGGGAGCCCTCTACTCTCAATCCCATCCAGCAAGCCGACGCCGCGGCGGGTCAAGTACAGGCCGTGATCTTCAACGGACTGCTCAAATACGATCAGAATCTCGAAATCACAACCGACCTCGCGAAATCGTTTGAGCTAAGTCAAACGACCACGGTTTTCTTCTCGGATCCCAACGCCGCCCTCACCGCGCTGCTCAAAATCCAAGCCGAAAACTCCAGATGGCAGGAATGGAAATTGAATTCGGTGACTATCGAGGACAGCCGCCTGGTTATTAAGCTGCGTGAGCCGGGAATGGATGTCTCGCGAAAGATCATTTCCCTGTTCGACACGTCTGCGATGGTCCCTCTTCATGTTGTTCGCGTGGATTTGCAGGACAAAGCGAAGGATACCCTCAAAGCATTCCGCAGCGACCCCGCCGCTTCACAAATCATCCGGGAATGGATCGAGTCGTCAGGCGCATTCGAACTTACGATTGCAGGTGATCCGGACGGCTTCCTAAAGGCACTCGACGCCTTCCTCTCGACAAGGTCCGAGCTCAAGGCCCGGAGGGAAATTGTGCAAACCGAGCAATTCCTTGCAGAACCTGAAGTCGTTTTTTCTTTGAGGGACGACGTCCGCTGGCACGATGGCCAACCCTTCACGTCGCGCGATGTCGCGTTCACGTTTCGGGCCATCATGGACGACGCGACTGCGTCTCCACGCAAACCCGACTTTCTTTACATTCTCCGCATCGAAACACCGGACCCGCACACCGCCCGCGTCGTCTACCGAAAACCCTACTCGCCTGCTCTGAACAGTTGGATGATAGGAATGTTGCCGGCTCACATCCTCGAGGGCAAGACGCCGGACTGGTGGGCGGTAAACTTCAACCGGAACCCCGTGGGAACGGGACCGTTCCGGTTCGATAGGTGGAAAACGAACGAGTATCTCCGCGTCACGCGCAATCCGGATTACTTCGACGCGCCGGGACCGTGGCTGGATTCAATCGTCTTTCGAGTTCTCCCGGACCAACTGGCCCTCCGACTGGCTTTCGAGACCGGGCAGGTTGACTTCTGGAGCGTAGACCCGTGGGCTGTCGGACGCTTTGAGCGAGACAACCGCTTCGATATCTTTTCCTCACCGAGCAGTTCCTACACCTACGTCGGTTGGAACCTGCGCCGCCCGATTTTTCAGGACGAAAGAGTGCGCCGCGCCCTTGCCCACGCAGTCAATGTTCCCGAGATGGTCAAATATATCCTCTACGGCCACGGCATTCAGAGCACGGGAATTTTCACGCCGATGATGTGGTTTTTCAATCCAGACGTGAAACCGTTTGTGTACGATCCTGAGAAAGCACGCCAACTCCTCGCTGAGGCTGGCTGGACGCCGGGGAAGGACGGAATTCTCCAAAAGGACGGCCAGCGATTCTCTTTCACTCTCATCACCAATAACGGCAACGAAATCCGACGCGACATCGCCACACTCGTTCAGGACGACCTCAAGAAGCTTGGCATCGAGGTGAAGATCGAACTCTACGAATGGGCTGTCTTCCTAAAGAACTTTATCAATAAGGGAAATTTCGACGCAATGGTGCTCGGTTGGGCACTCGGCCCCGACTACGATCAATATCAAATCTGGCACTCTTCCCAAACCAATCCCGAACAGCTCAACGTGGTCAACTACAAGAATCCTAAAGTGGACGAACTGCTCGTGGACATCCGTGAGGAGTACAGCCGAGACAAGATCATTTCTCTCGCGGGCCACATGCAGAGTACGATCTATCGCGAACAGCCCTATCTGTTCCTTTACGTGCCTGAAGGAACATCCGTCATGTGGAAAGATAGCTATCGCATCCGGCGCCCGGACCGCCGCGGCGGATGGATCAATACCCCCGTCGAGATGACCAAGGCCGGCTGGGGATACTATATGGATTGGTTCTACCGGCCGGAATACGCGGACTTGCTGCCAAAATGAGATCTTTTCACTTTTCACCATGCTGACCTTCCTCTGTCGGCGCCTCATGATCAGCGGCGTTCTGCTTTTCCTCATCAGCATCGTATCGTTCTTTATTATTACGCTGACGCCGGGAAGCCCGTATCCTTGGGGAGAGCTCAACCCTAAAATCACTCCCCAGGTCAAGGAGGCTTTCAGGAAAAAGTTCCATCTGGATCGCCCTCTTATCGAACAGTACTGGCTCAACATGCGTGACCTTTTCAGTGGCAGTCTGAAAAGCATCAAAGACGACCGTCCGGTCCTCCAGCGAATCGGCGAGCGCCTCCCCGCTACGGTGTCTCTCAACGTGCTCGCAATCTTTCTCTCGTTGAGCTTTGGCCTTCTACTCGGCGTCTATGCCGCGAAAAACGCTGGCAAACTCCCCGATGTGCTCACTTCCATTCTGGCCTTCGTTTTCATTGCTCTTCCGGGCTTCTGGATTTCAAACCTCATCGTCATCGGTCTCGTCAAGTTTACCAACGCCCCGCTTCTCGGCACACAAACCTATGGCATCAATTTCCCGGACGGCCTCACTCTCTGGCTGGATCGCTTCTGGCATATTGCCCTTCCCGCTATGGTGCTCTCCATTGGAGGCGTCGCCGCCCAGTCGCGTTTCATTCGCGCGAGCATGATCGAGACTCTGCGCGAAGACTACATTCGCACGGCATTGGCTAAAGGACTGGCGCAGGAAACGGTTTTCTACAAGCATGCGCTTCGTAATTCCGTCCGCCCGCTGATCACCGGTATCGGAGGGCTCCTTCCCGGGCTCATCGGAGGTTCGATCATCATCGAAACAATTTTCGCCTATCCAGGGCTTGGCCGCCTCGGCTACGAGGCCGTTCTCGAGCGGGACTATCCGACTCTTGTTGCCCTGAACTTTATTGTCGCCGCACTCGTTCTGCTCGGAAATCTCATCTCCGACGTTCTCTACGCCGTGGTCGATCCCCGCGTCCGCCTTGAGTAAGATGGTCACCGACTTTCAAAGTCCACCAACCCAGCCTCAGGCCGCGATATTCTCCAGTCCGGGCCGGCGCGTCTGGCAGCGCTTTCGTCACGACAAGGTCGGAATAGCCGCTGCAGCCATTGTTGCCCTGTTCTTCGTCATCGCCCTGGTCACGGGCCTGTGCGCCTGGTGGGGGATTTACTTTCCGTATGACCCAAATGCCACCGACCTCGCGCTCAAGCTCAAGCCGCCAAGCCTGGCGCACTGGCTGGGCACCGACAATCTTGGACGAGACGTTTTCTCGCGCATGTTGAACGGTTCCTATATTTCGCTTACCGTCGGCTTCATCGCGGTAGCTGTCTCGCTGTTTATCGGTGTCACCATCGGCGCGATTTCTGGCTATTTGGGCGGATGGGCTGACAACGTGATCATGCGCGTGGTCGATGCCATCCTCTGTTTTCCTACATTCTTTCTGATCCTCACCGCCGTCGCACTGCTTGGTCCGAATATCATAAATATCATCGTGGTGATTGGTCTGGTGAGCTGGACGGGAACGGCCCGTCTGGTGCGCGCAGAGTTTCTGACGTTGCGCGAAAGCGAATACGTGCGTGCCGCCCGCACCCTTGGTCAGCGGTCCCTATTAATTATTTTTCGCCACATTCTCCCCAACGCCGCCGCCCCAATCATTGTAACCGCCGTCCTCGGCATTCCCGAGGCGATTCTCACCGAGGCGAGCTTGAGCTTCCTGGGCTTCGGGGTCCAGCCGCCGCAGGCGACCTGGGGCAATATCATTACGGATGGCAAGACCTACCTCCTGGATGCGTGGTGGTTGATCGTGTTTCCCGGGCTTGCGATCTTCGCCGCCGCGCTCTCGTTTTACCTTGCCGGTGACGCCTTGCGTCAGGCGTCCGAAACCCGCTCCGAAAAGAAATGACCACACCCAATTTGCTCGAAGTCCGCAAGCTTTCGATCCGATTTCGCACCGACGGAGGGTTCGCCGACGCCGTGAATAATGTCTCCTTTTCTCTGAAGGAAGGTGCATCGCTCGCCATCGTGGGAGAAAGTGGAAGCGGAAAGAGCGTGACGGCGCTTTCCCTCACCCGCCTGCTTCCTGAGCCTCCGGCAGAGATCGTCCACGGCGACATCGTCTTCCGCGGCGAACAGGTTCTTGAGATGGATCTCGAACGCCTACGTGCCATCCGGGGCGGGGGCATCGCCTATATCTTTCAGGAACCTTCGAGTTCGTTGAATCCCGTCTATTCCATTCGCAGCCAAATTGCCGAAGCCATCAGACTGCATCGTCCTGAAGTTAAGGACGTCGATTCCGAGATTGTCCAATGCTTGGCAGCTGTTGGCATCCTCAAGCCGGAACAACGCATGCGCGACTATCCCCATCAGCTCAGCGGGGGGATGCAGCAGCGCGCAATGATCGCAATGGCGCTGAGCTGCAGACCGGCCCTACTCGTTGCCGACGAGCCCACAACTGCGCTCGATGTGACCATTCAAGCACAGATTCTGAACGAACTGAAGCGCGTTCGCACTCAGTTCGGGATGGCGCTCATCCTTATTACACACAATATCGCCATCATAGGCGGCCTTTGCGACCAACTCGCTGTTATGTTCCGCGGCGAGATCGTCGAGTACGGCGACACCGGAAGCGTCCTCCAAAATCCACAGCACCCGTACACCAAGGCCCTCATCTCCTGCGTCCCGAGGCTCGGCTCAAAAGAAAAGCGGCTCAAGACCATTGAATACGATTGGCTACAGGAGGCGTGATTTTTTTCAGGTTGTTGTTGTCAGTTGGTCAGGTTTTGCCAAAAGTCGCTCTCAGCAACCTGCTACGAAAGGAGGGGAAATCATCTTGAAACTTGTCAGAGTCATAGCTGCAGTCGCAGTCGCGGCCGCTAGTTTGAGCCTTGGAGCCTGCGCCCACAAGCAAGCGCCACCACCGCCGCCGCCTAGCGTAGGATTGTCGAAATAATTTAGTTCCGGGGGCCGGGAAGGATTCCATTCCGCCCGGCCCTCACGAAGGAGAGACGGCTCACGTGCGGGTTGCCTGCCGCGTAGAACCTCCAAGGAAGCTCTACCGCGCGCGAAATTCCCACGCGTGGCGAGGCTTCAACCTCCTGAACCTTCCGCCCCGCCGAGAAAGAAAATGCTTGATCGGCGCATAGGTCCCTTCCGTGGTGCCCACCGGTCACCCCTAGCGCCATTGCAAGCTTGCCAGGCCCCGAGCAGAGCTGTTGCAGATCCTGTGTTCCCCTCGCCCTCTTCATTTGATCGATGCCTTCAATAGGCTCCAGCGCTCGAATCAGCACAAAGCCCAGGCGTTTTCCTTTGACAAGAACGTTAAGCATCCAATGCACTCCGTAACTGAAGTAGACGTAGGCCACTCCGGGATCATGCCTCGAGACAAAAAGCCTTGCACTTGGACGGGAAAACGTATGGCACGCCTCGTCGCCTTCAACGTCGTAGGCTTCCGTTTCTACCACGATTCCGCTGAGGGTGCCCCACTTGAGCCTGCACCCAATCAGCTCTCGCGCGCAACTTAGAGGATCGCGCTCAAAGAAAGGACGTTTCAACATTGAGGAAACTTGCTATGCATTGACTTCATTTCATCCTGAAATGCGAATTTCGCCCCTATTTCGAGAAGAAAGAACCACAATTTAGTCTCGACACCGGGCAACGCTCTGATTGGTCTCGATGATCGGTAATTGATGGATTAGCTTTCGGTTGCTGACCGTATGACCCTGGCGTTCCCGCGAAACCTGAGCAAAATTTCTCAATGAGTGGCACTGAACGAACCGCTATTGAGTTGGGCGAAGGTGACGCGCTTGTCATCGTCGATGTGCAAAATGACTTTCTACCTGGAGGCGCATTAGCGGTGCCGCACAGCGACGAGATCCTCCCCGTAGTGAACGGCTACATCGCGGCCTTTGAGCTGTGCGGACTGCCGATCTACATGACGCGTGACTGGCATCCTCCCGATCATTGTTCGTTCAGGGAATTCGGTGGCCCGTGGCCCACGCACTGCGTGGCCGATTCTTATGGCGCCGCGTTTTCGACAGAACTCAAATTCGCCTCTTCCTTCACGATTGTTTCAAAGGCGACCACCTCCGACCTCGAATATTACTCGGACTTTGGAACAACCAATTTCGAAGCGAACCTGCGTGCGGCTGGTGCGTCCCGTCTCTTTATTGGAGGACTTGCGACCGACTATTGCGTCCTCAGTACCGTACGGGATGCGCTTGCCCTCGGCTTCAAGACCCACCTTCTTCTCGATGCAATCCGTGGAGTTGATGTGCAGCCCGGCGACAGTCAAAAGGCTGAGCAGGAAATGATCCGGCTGGGCGCGGTCCCCACCAACCTGCGGGATCTCGCATCGTGAAAACGGGGTATAGCCCGCTGCTGACCGACCGGTATCAACTCACCATGCTGCAGGCGTACTGGCAGCACGGGATGCATGAAACGGCGGTCTTTGAGTTCTTCGTTCGAAAGCTTCCGGCTCAACGCAGCTTCCTCCTCGCTGCGGGACTCGAGCAGGCTCTCGCTTATCTGGAAGAGTTTGCTTTTCCGCCGGACGATATCGAGTGGCTGGCGCAAACCCAAGTCTTCCAGCCCGGCTTCCTGCGTTGGCTCGAGGACATGCGTTTCACTGGTGATGTAAATGCCATGCCGGAAGGGACTGCGTTTTTCGCCGAAGAGCCGATTCTGCAGGTGATCGCGCCGTTGCCTGAGGCACAACTTGTCGAAACACGGCTCATCAATCTCCTCAACTTCCAGACAGCGATTGCGTCGAAGGCTGTGCGGTCGGTGCTGGTCGCATCGGGCAAATTGCTCGTGGAATTTGGTCTGCGCAGATCTCAAGGTGCCGAGGCGGCCCTCATGGCGGCACGCGCCAGCTACATCGCGGGATTTGACGGAACGTCAAACGTTCTCGCGGGCAAGCTCTTTAATATTCCGCTCTTCGGTACGATGGCGCATTCGTTCATCCAAGCCCATGACGACGAGATTGCGGCCTTTGAGAATTTTGCCGATGCGAACTCCGGGGACATTGTTCTGCTGATCGATACGTATGACACGGAGGCTGCGGCGATTAAAGTTGCACATCTGGCGGCCGCGCTGAAAGAGCGCAGCATAAAAATCAAGGGAGTTCGCATCGACAGCGGGGACCTCGGCAAACACGCGGCAAGCGTGCGCGCGATCCTGGACGCCGCCCGTCTGCACGATGTGACCATTTTTGCAAGCGGTAACCTTGATGAGTACGCCCTGCGTGATCTTGTCGGCAGCGGCGCCCCGATCGACGGCTTCGGACTTGGCACTCGACTGGATACTTCGTCCGACGCGCCTTATCTGGACTGCGCCTATAAATTGCAGGAATACGCAGGCCGTCCGCGCCGCAAGCGCTCTGAGGGAAAGACGACCTGGCCAGGTTGCAAACAGGTGTATCGCAAGCTCGACAGTTCTAACCGCTTGGAAAGCGATTTTCTGACGTTTCGTCGAGAAACGCTTGCAGCCGAGGCGTTGTTGATCCCGGTTATGCGCAGCGGCAAGCGACTCGCAGATCCGCAGCCTCTGCCCGCTCTGAGGCGTCACACAGCGTCTCAGCTTGCGCAACTGCCTGACAGACTGCGCACGCTCGCCACTTCCGAACCCTTCAAAGTCACAGTCTCCTCGTCGCTACGAGAGTGCGCTCGGGCACTGGATCTGGAGAACTCTTAGAGTCTTCTCGCCTGCCTTTCTCCGCTCGTTGAATTCAGGGAGCCAGCCGCTCGATCGTCCAAGAGCCATCCGGCCGACAGGTGTACTCGAAGCGATCATGCAAGCGGTTTGGTCCACCCTGCCAGAATTCGATCGTGTCCGGTTTCATCCGGTAGCCGCCCCAGAACGATGGAAGGGGTACCTTGCCCGCGCCGAACTTGCGTTTCATGTTCTCCCACTCCATCTCCAGAAACCTGCGCGAGGAAATCTTGGTGCTCTGCGGAGAAGCCCATGCGGCGAGCTGACTCTCGCGGGGACGCGTTGCGAAGTATTGGAGAACTTCAACGGGAGGAAGCCGTGAGGTAGAACCCGTGGCGATGACCTGACGCTCCAGCGCAAGCCAGGGAAAAAGCAGCGACGCCTTGGGATTCTCCGCAAGCTGGCGCGCCTTGCGGCTCTCGAGATTTGTAAAGAAAACGAAGCCGCGCGCGTCCACAGCCTTCAACAGAACGGTGCGGACCAATGGCCTTCCATCTTTCCAGGCCGTGGCAAGACTCATAGCATTGGGTTCGACGACGCCGGCGCGAAATGCGTCTTCGAGCCAGAGCGAAAACTGTGCGATGGGATCCGGGTGAAGGTCGACACGCCGTAATCGCCGAGACAGGTAATCTTTGCGAACGTCAGCAATGTTTTGAGGAGTCTGTTCCACGCAATCTCAGTTGTATCATGACCGCTTCAAAGCGATGCATTTGATTTCCCAGCAAGACTTCACGATCCGCATCGCTGCGACAGGTGCGCCGAAAGCGCCTTCAAGGTGTCCGCCACCGTGACGGCCAGGGCTTTCGCCGTTGAGACCGTCACAAGTCCGCGGGCCGCAAGTTCAACCGGCCGTTCATACAAGCGATTCAGCGCTTCGAAGTCCTTGAGGCGCGCATCCGAAATCTCTCGCAATTTTCCGTCACGCCGCGCCAAACGCTGCTTCACAATGGCGTCCGGCGCCTGAGCCTCTACAAAACAATAGCTCAGTCCCTTTCTTTCAAGCCACCGGCTGAGCATTTCTCGTTGGCTGCGGCGGCTGAACGTAGCGTCGAGAATCGAGCTATGTCCCTCCAGAGCTCGCTTTGTAGCCTTCCGGGTCAGCACCTCGTAGGTTCTGTTGGCCATCGCTTCCGTGTAAAGTCGCCGGCGCGCGGCCGCGCCGCCGCGTTCATAGAGCGGAGTGCCGGCGAGTTCTTTCCGTGTCTGGTCAGAGGAGAAAACCTCCCAGCCAAGTTCCCGCCCAAGCGCGTTCCCCAGAGTGCTCTTGCCGGAGCCAACACGGCCCATGACGATGACAACGATGGGCTCGGAACCGGAAACCGCATACTGCAAAGCCAGCCGAAAATACCGTCGAGCCTGGGCGCGACTCTTCTTCCGATCGCCCTCAGGCCGTGTGCCCGTGCCCTGAAAACTCTCGACCTTGCCGCGCACAAAGGCGCGGTAGCATTTGTAAAAATTCATGAGTTCAAGGATGCCCTGATCACACAGCGCATCGGCCATCTGCTTCGCGAAGTACCGCGAAAGGTCCCGCCGTCCCTGATAGTCAAAATCCATCGCCAGGAAGGCGATATCGCTGGCGTGATCGATATAGCGAAGCCGGTTGTTGAACTCGATACAATCGTAAATCGAAAGCTGCGTCGGAGCGAGATGAATATGATCCAGGCGCAAATCGCCGTGGCAATCACCAATCCGCCTCTCACAAACACGACGCTCAAAAAGGCACGCGTTGCGCCTATAAAAGTCGTCCGTGTACAAGCCGATCGTCTCGAATGCCGGCGCCGAGATTGTAATGTTTATGAAGCTTTCGGTTTGACGGAAATTTTCCCGGGTACTGATCTTTAGTTTCTCGATCCGCCCCCATTTGACGATGTCGTCGGTCGGTTTCTGAGATTCATAGAACGTCTTGAGGGTTGATACGATGCGATCTATGTCCCTTCGTGCAACTTCATCGCGTTTCAACAGCTGCGATAGAAAATAACGATCTTCGAGCTTGTACATTTTTACGGCATATTCCACCGCTTCTCCCCCGGCGTCGAAGGTCAGAATCCCGTCTCTCGAGTGGATGGGAACAACCCCTAGATGAACATCCGGACTTAGCCGCCGGTTAAGAGAAACCTCCCGCTCAGAAAAATAGCGGCGCTTTTCCAGAGTCGAAAAGTCGAGAAATCCTAAGCTCACAGGCTTCTTCACCTTATAAACGTAAGGCGACGCAAGAAAAAGCCAGGAGGCGTGGGTCTGAATCAGGCGGACGCTTCTCGGACGGTGCGGATACGATCGGCGATCGAGAAGGAACGCGAGAAGGTGCTCTTGGCTGACCGGACTCCTTCCGGCCCTCTTTTTGGGAACCTTGGCGTTTGTTTCTTTTTGTATAGCGGTTTTCGACTGCGAGCCTCTCATCCCTGTTTCATTCCAACTGCCGGCGCTTTGAACGTTCGTACAGCTCTCTGACCTCCTTGTCGCTAGTCTGGTCAAAGATCTCGTACCATTGCCCGACCGCGTAGAATGGTTCAGGCGTCATGACGCTGACGACTTCATCGGCCTCCGATTGCAGTTCCTTGCGGGTGGACGGAGGTGTCACAGGCACCGCCACGACGATTCGGGACGGGTGCTGACGTCGCAGAGCGGCGATCGCCGCTCGCATGGTTGATCCCGTCGCTATTCCGTCGTCAACGAGCAGGATCACCTTGCCGAACACTTCAGGCGCCGAAGCGTTGCCGCGATAAACGCCTTCGCGGCGCCTGAGTTCGATTTCCTCCCTCTCAGTAACTTCGTCCACAACATGATCCGAGATTCCAAATGCGCGCACGACTTTGTCATTGAGCACGCGCACTTTTCCGCTGGCGACCGCGCCCATCGCCAATTCCTCATCTCCGGGAAGGCCGAGTTTGCGTACGACGAAAACATCCAAAGGAACATCAAGAGACTCTGCAACCTCAAAAGCCACCGGCACACCACCCCTTGGCAACGCTAGCACCAACACGTCCGCACGGCGGCTGTATCCGCGAAGCATCCTGGCTAACATCCGCCCTGCTTCGGCTCTATCGCGGAAGAGATTGTTCATGCTAAATTCGGAGACCCGCCCCGCGCTCAGCGGCGCCACTACAATGTGCTCTTCCCGCACCGCCACAGCAAGTGCTTGTCAATTTTCCTCAAGCCGAATTGCCTGGATACGATCTCGAGGAAGCGGAAGATTCGAAGGGATCAGGACTTGGTAATCTGCAAACGATCAATTTCCTTACCAAATTCGTCGATCTGGCGCATCACCAAGACCTTCGGATCGAGGTCGAAGAGAGTAAACGAATGACGATCGGAACAAAAGCTCTGCACATAGGCCGTGTGAAAGTCATCGGGCCAGGTCCATTTTGGGGGGTTGTTGGTGCGGCCAAAATCGTAGAGGGACTTTCCGCCGGCGCCAGTGGTAATGTACAGAATACCTTCCGGAGTAGTCATCTCTCTGCCGTCGAAACGCGTGTCCACCTTGAAGTCGCCGGGAACGCGCCGGTCGTTATTGTTGACAAGGGAGGCCCTGGCGGTGTCCCTCGGCGCGAACCTCATAGGCTTTGTCCTCTGGTAGGAATGCTCGTGCCCACTGAGCACGACGTCCACGCCATACTCCTCGAAAATCGGCGACAAGACCCGCATGTGCTGTTCCCGATAGTGCTCAACCCCGACGTTGAAAGCGGGGTGATGATAAACGACGAATTTCCACACCGCGTCAGTGGACCTGAGTTCATGGCGAATCCAATCCTGCAGTCCACAATCCGTTGGATCGATGTACAGGTTCGAATCCAGGCAAAGAAGGTGCGCGCAGCCGCAGTCGAACGAGTAGTTCGCCATTTGCGGAAATCGCTCGCCGGCGCACGCTCTGAACGCATCGAGGCGCGCGGACTCGCCGCGAACGGACGTCGGCCGAGCCGGAAAGGGACCATTGAGGGGCAAATGAAAATTCGTGTAGTACGCGAGAGAGTCGGAAGCCGCGTCGAAATCGGCAACGGGATTGCCACGCCCGTCCTTATTGGCGACATCGTGATTCGCGATAACCGTATAGAACGGGATGGAACGAAGCAGCGGTCCCCCAATTGCAGGATCTGCAGTATCGGAATTATAGACTGGGAAAAAGAATCGCGCGTATTCGCTATCGAGTCCGCCTTCATACACGTTGTCACCGGTGTTCATTACGAAATCCGGGTGAGCATTGTAAGCATGGAAGGCGATGGCCCTCTCACCCGCGTCACCGTATGAATTGTCACCAAAGGCGACGAAGCGAACGTGCCCTCCGCGCGGCTGCCGGGTCGTAAAAAAGCCCTCTGCAAGTTTTTCGCCATTGCAGCGCACACGATAAAAATACCTTCGCCCCAGCTGCAACTCGGTGCACAGGCTCACGTAGTTGAAGGTATTCGAAGCCCTCCCTTCGTTAATCCGTTCTGTCCTGACAATTTCAGCCATCTTCGCATAGTTCTTGTCAGCGTCATAGTGAACTTCAAAGTCCGCTGGCACATGCTCGGTCTGCCAGGCGAGACGAACCGTCTCCTCGCCATCACGAAGGCATCCATCAGGACCAGGCTGGATGTAGGGCAGCGCAGTAAAGACGGGCGCTCGCGTCGCTCGAAGGCCGGGCTCCGCAGCAAAAAGGCCGCGTCCCGCAGGCACGAGGGCAAGAAAAGTGACGCCTCCAGCCGAACGCAAAAACTGCCTCCGCGTAAGATTTTTGTTCATTTGTTGTTGTGAAACCATAGCGTACCCTCCCTCGATCCCAAGCTGGCGATTGTGACAAAACCGCAACCTTCGCCCAAGAAAGCCCAACGAACGCCGTGATCAGGCACAACCCCTCAGGGTTCACACACCCACAGCGCACCCCCGAGAATTTCCCGCGTTTTCGGTCCCAAATTCCATCGCCGCCCGGAATTAAGACGTGATGGATCGTTTGCGCAACTCTTGATCGCGCACCTTCCAATGCAACCACGCTGGTCCAGCGCGCGTCCAAATCGTTGAGGACCACTGGCCGACCGGTAAATGGTAAAATGGCTTTCCGACGAGGAGCGTCCGAGCCTTTCGTTCCTGGCGCATTTGCCAGCGCGCGCTTGGTCGATAACTACTAATCCTAATCAGCCCTTACGCGCTCGCCATCATTGGGACCAACGTTGCCTGTTTCTTGATGAAGCTGCCCTTCGCACTCAATTTCCTTTCGGCCTTGATCAAGGCAATCACCTCGCGAGCAATTGCCGGCGCCGCTGACAAACCTGGTGAACTAATGCCGGCGACGTGAATGAAACACCGGCTCTTGCTCGAAGCCGCAACTATGAAATCCTCCGTTTCCGCGCAAATAGACCGGGACCCGCTCATAGCAAAACACGTTTTCTCCATCCTCAGACTCGGGATAATCTTTCTACCGATAACAGCAATTTTCTCAAATTGCTCCATGGTAATCAACCTGGTGTCCTCCTTTGCGATGTCCTCCTCGGCGGTAGGTCCAACCAACAAATGTCCATCCAACATGGGAGCCACAATGACTCCTTTGCCATGAATTGTTGGCGCCATAAACAAGATGTGATTATTGATAATACCTCTTTCCGTCTTTTCGAGTATACGATACTGGCCTCTTCGGGCCCTAAGAGTAAGATCCTTATCATGAATCATTTCTGCAATAACATCCGCATAGTGGCCCGCCGCGTTAATAATGAATTTAGTCTGATAGCTATCCCCTCGAAGATGAGCATCAGCCGTTTCGATCTCGAAATGTTCGGCTCTTGCAGTTATGCCTTGAGCTTTACGGCCTAGAAAGACCTTTACGCCATTCGCTACGGCATTAGCGACTAGGATTTGACTCAGAAAAACCGGGTCGACAATGTGAGAACAGGTGCATAACAGGGCCGCGACGATCTCCGGATTGACATTCGGCTCTAATTCGAGGCACTGTTTGCGGTTCAGAACTTCCAACTCTGTTGCTTCAAGGCCATTAGCGATCCCCTGCTCGCAAAGTTTCCTTATTTCTTCTTCCTCTGAGGCATCAAAAGCCAGTACCAATGAGTCAACTTTCTGATGGGGAAAGTTCAGCTCTTTAAACCACTCCTTTTCGTAAATTTTCCTTCCCGAAACATTCAACCTTGCATTTATCGTTCCCGGCGTCGGATCGAACCCGCCATGAATAACGCCGGAATTCCCTGCCGACGTTTCTTGAGCTACCTGTGGATTTCTTTCAATGATGGCGATTTTCAACTTGTACCTTGAAAGTTCTCTTGCGATCGCCGCGCCGATCACGCCAGCACCAATGATAATGGCGTCAAATTTTCTAGATGCTTTAGCCTTCATAACGTGACGCTTTGAACGGGGGATTCCCCGACGGTTAAAATTCTATCGTCGGCGACATACGACCATCATTCAAAAGGGGAGCCAACTCGCCCTTGAAGGCTCGCGAGAAATCTGAGAGTTAACTGCGAAAATAGCGGCGGCGCTCCACGGGCGCAATTTCTGGCGGACGTCAAGCGTCCATTCGCGCTCTAGCCTCCGTGATTAGGATTCAACCCAATCGAGCGTGCGACTGACGGCCTTCTTCCATTCTTGGTAAAGTTTAGTGCGGGCGCTATCGTCTTCTGCCGGCTCCCAGGTCTTGTCAACGCCCCAGTTGGCCCGCATTTCGTCGGTGTCCTTCCAGAAGCCGACGGCCAAGCCCGCGGCGTAAGCCGCACCGAGAGCGGTGGTTTCAGCTATTCTTGGCCGGATGACTGGCACGCCCAACACGTCGGCCTGGAATTTCATGAGCAGGTCGTTGAAGACCATGCCGCCGTCAACCTTGAGCGCTTTCAATGACACGCCGGAGTCGGCATTCATCGCATCCAACACTTCGCGGGTCTGGAAAGCGGTGGCTTCCAGTGCAGCGCGGGCGATATGACCCCGATTGACATAACGGGTCAAGCCGGCGATAACCCCGCGGGCATCGCTTCTCCAGTAGGGCGCAAAGAGGCCGGAGAAAGCCGGCACAAAATAGATACCGCCGTTGTCTTCGACTGTGCGAGCCAGGCCTTCAACGTCGGGAGCTTTTTCAATCAGCTTGAGGTTATCGCGCAGCCACTGCACCAAGGCGCCGGTGATGGCGATGGAACCTTCCAGAGCGTAGACCGTCGGTTGGTCATCAAACTTGTAGCAGCATGTCGTCAGTAGGCCGCTCTTGGAGGGGACGATTTTCGTTCCGGTGTTCAAAAGCATGAAGCAGCCCGTGCCATAGGTGTTTTTGGCCTCGCCCGGGCTGAAGCAGGTCTGACCTACCATGGCTGCTTGCTGGTCGCCCAAGTCACCGCAAACCGGAATGCGCCCGCGAAAGGGGCCTTCAGCGAGGGTGTACTCATAAAACCTGGAGTCGCTGGAGGGGCGAATCTGGGGCAGCATCGACGCTGGAATGGTCATAATTTTAAGGATTTCGTCATCCCATTTCGTCCCATTCAGGTCCATCAGCATGGTCCGTGAGGCATTGCTCACGTCGGTCACGTGGGCGCCGCCGTTGGGTCCCCCGGTCAGGTTCCATATGACCCAGGTATCAGTATTGCCAAAGAGAGCGTCGCCTCTCTCGGCGGCGGCCCGCAAGCCATCCACGTTATCCAGCAGCCATTTAATCTTCGGGCCCGAGAAGTAGGTGGCCAAAGGCAAGCCGACCTTTTCGCGGAAGCGGCCTTGACCGCCATCTTGGGCCAACTCATTGCAGATCCGGTCAGTGCGCGTATCTTGCCAGACTACGGCGTTGTGATACGGCTTGCCGGTCTTTCTATCCCAAACAACCGTTGTCTCGCGCTGGTTGGTGATGCCCACTGCGGCGATGTCGGCGGCACTCGCCGCGATTTTTTGCAGAGCGCCTTCAATCACATCCTGCGTGCGCGCCCAAATTTCCAGTGGATCATGCTCTACCCAACCGGGCTTAGGATAAATTTGCTCGTGCTCGAGTTGATGAATCGCTACGGACTCGCCCGCATGATTGAAAATCATACAGCGGGTACTGGTCGTACCTTGATCTATTGCGGCAACGTAACTGGCCATAATTTTGAATAGTTTGAGATTCGGCTGATTTTCACGCTATCTAGCCTCGCGGTGAGGAAAAAATCTCTTGGCGTGAGAGACGTCTCCGTCACTCGCAGGGGGTTGCTCAACTGGAGCAAGAATAGGGCGTGCTGAACAAGCCGTCAATAGGAATCGCCGCGCTCGCGCGGATTCGTGCCTTGCTCCGGGAAATCCGATGCTGCCTGCGTCACTTTGCGTCAATTGGCGCTAAAGCGCGGTGAATGATTCGAGGAACGTTTTGCCGCCTGGAACGCTAAGGACGCAGCGATTCGCGAGCCCCGGCCGCTCTTTCGGGGAGAATGTTTTCCTTGTAGGCACGGAGCAGGAGTTCCAGCGCGGCGATCTCGTGCCGAAGGGATTCTCCCTCGGCGGTGTCTGCCACGCGACGCGGAGGATCGAAGACGCACATGGCATGAATCTTTGGGATGATATCGGCTCCCTGAGTGATGGCTTCGCTAATCGATTCAAAATGATGATGCTGAGCGAGGTAGGTTCGGTCAGCGTCGAGTACGAGCGTAAAGCCGTTGTCCCCATAGACCTCGGAGAACGCTCCGTCGATCGTGATGGCCTGACGGCTCGCTTTGATGGGCGACTCCCCTTTCTCAATCTTGACCGGAACGTGGCCGTTGACAATGAGGCCGCGTTGGGGATCAACGCCAAAGTCACCCAGGATCTTTCGACAGAATTCCTTCGCGTGGATAAGCTTGAAATAGGGATTCTTGGTCTCGATCCGCGCCTCCTTCTCCGCCACAAAGTAGTTCTCGAAAGTCGAAATCTTATCCTTTCCGAAAAGTGGCGATAGCGGTCCGCACCAGAGGTACCAGAGCATGTCGAGGTGGCGCTGCTCCTTGTGACGGAACGCGCGATGCACCACTTGGCTCAGGGCGTCGAAAAGCGCTCGCCCTCGATATTCTACCCCGTCGACCTTCAGAGGAAGGAAACTGCCGGCTTCATCCACGGGGACGCAGCCGTGAAAGATCAGGTTGTAATCCCGCACAAGATGCATAGTGCCCTTGTTCTCAACGTAGCGCATTTGATCCCGCAGCGTCTGGCTTTGCAGGAACGAGTGACGCAACTGCGCCATACACTCTTCCTCCTCGGGCGAGAGCGCGTAGGGATCGCTCCAGTCAATCGTTGGGAAATTTCGGTCGAGCATTGCGTAGCGGCGGCCGCTGATCGGCACCGTCCAGTCCTGACGGTCTATCTGATGAAGGAGGTTTCGATGCTCGAGGCAAAAATCGGGATTTCGTTCGATCGACTGACTCTCGAGCTTGAACTGTATGATCGCCATCGCCTTCTGCATCTGCCGCATGGAGAGCTCGTCGCGTATCCCTTTGCCGTGGCACGAAAAACATGTCGCCGGGTCGTCAGACCACACCGTCCGCACCAGCTTTTCCAGCGGTGCCATCGGGATCCCGTAGCCCATTTCCAGTTGAAAGAGCCGCTGGTAACGCAGTGAAATCCGTAACACGCTTGCGATACAAGCCTCCTGACCGAGAGAGGCACCCATCCAGGAAACGTCGTGATTTCCCCACGTGATAGAGACATTGGGCTGGTGCATGACGTAATCGATTGCTTTGTCAATGCGCGGACCGCGGTCGCCGAAGTCTCCTGCGACGATCAGTTCAGAGAAGAGAAGGTTGCGGATGATGCGCGCCATCAGTCGCATGAACGTGAGCTCGTGCTCATGCTCGACGAACTGGTCGAGCATCGAATCGATATAATCGTCGGAGCGTTCGAGATAGGCGCCAAAAAGGAGTTCGCGGAAAAGGGTCTCGTAGTAAGCCGGGAAGGCACGCTCGATAGCCTCCATGCTGTAATGACGCGAGAGTTGGCGCAGCAGCTCGATCTCCAGACGGATTTGCCTCCTTAGAAAGTGGCGCCGCGCGGCGGTGTCGGGCAGTCGGTCCTGAACGTGTTCATAGGTCTCGCGCGGATAGTAGATTATATTCAGCAAATCGAGCTTTTCGCCGGCCGTAAGGCGTTTGCCAAAGGTGTGTTCGACGAGAGGTCGCAAACAGCCCGACGCATTTTTGATCACGTGGATCAGCTTCTTAAACTCGCCGTGAATATCACTGATGACGTGAACGGTGCCTTTCGGTAGGGTGAGCGCGGCGCGAAGATTTGCAATGGCGGCTAGCGTCGCGTCCGTATTTGGATACTGGACACTGAGCGCCCGCAGGTAGGCGAGCGTTTGCTCATCCGAAGGAAACTGATCGGGGGAGGACTGGTCACTCATAAACAAGACTACTGCGATTCCGATTGGAGCAAATTGAAAGCGGTGATTGCCAATCTGGCGAGCCTCATGGTTGTAAAAAAAGCGCGCTACCGTTTGGCGCGCATGTTGGCTCGCGTCGTGATCGCCCGGCCGATCACGCGGCGACTTTCGAAATCAACCGATGGCCGCAGTCTTACTCCACGAAAAGCGTCGCGGCATGCAGCCGGCTGGCACAAGCTGAGGCCTCAAAACGATGGCTCGGGGGCCAATCCAGCGGCAACCCTTCCAAAAAAACGGCGTGGTATCGACCGGCGATATCGCCCGATTGTAGGTCGAACTGGAAAGAATTCGGCCAGTTCAAGCGCCTACGGATTGTCCTCGCCAAGCGGGCGCGCGGCGTTCCTTTCCCGCACCGCGGCGTTTAGCGTGGTCTTGAAGCTCTTCGAATACTTCGCGATCGGACCGCCGCAGTCACACGAGCTTGGCGTCCAACGTGATCTCCGCCTTGAACAATTTGGAAACCGGACAACCTTCCTTTGCTTTTTTCGCAATTTCCTGAAACTTGCCATCCTCCAGGCCGGGAATTGTGGCCTGAACGTCGAGGTGAATGGTGGTTATCGCAAATCCTCCGCCCGTATTCTCAATGGTCACAGTCGCCGTCGTTTCAATTTTTTCGGGCGTCACACCCGCCTCGCCCAGTTGGGCAGAAAATGCCATCGAAAAGCAGCCCGCATGGGCGGCGCCGATAAGCTCCTCTGGGTTTGTGCCGGCCTCGTCTCCGAATCGTTTCGCGAACGAATAGGGGACGCTAGACAGTACACCACTCTCCGTCGAAACAACTCCACTACCATCCTTCAAACCACCCTTCCAAACAGCAGATCCTTTACGTTTCATCACGAGAAATCGTATGGCGTCGATCCCACGCTCGTAAAGAACTTTTGAAGAAGGTCTTCAGATCCCGGCACTGAAATTTTGAATCACCTGCTAACCCGCGGCCAATACAGGAGCACCTTCGCCAAAAAAGACGCTCCGATAACCAGTGCGTCCTCGTCGATATCGAACGTTGAGGTGTGCAAGGGGGTGATTTTCCTTCCCCTTCGCCTTACCCCGAGTCTTATCATGCAGCCTGGAACGGCGCTCAAGTACTCGGCGAAATCCTCCGCGCCCATGCTCGGACGCCCCTGGACAAGCACGTGATCCGCGCCGACCACATCACGGGCGGCATCAACACAAATGGCCGTCACGGCGGGATCGTTAACAACACCCGGAAGTTGAGTGTCGAAGGTGACGCGCACCTCGCCACCAAATGCTTGGGCTATGCCGCGGGACAGCTTCGTGATGATTCGCCGCGCATTTCGCGAGACCACTGAGTCCAATGCACGAACCGTTCCTTTTATCGTCGCAGTGTCCGGAATGACGTTCGTGGCGTGACCACCCTGGATTTGACCGATAGTCACGACCAAGGGATCGCGAGCATCCGTTTTCCGTGGAAGGGCTTGATAGATGAGCGTCACGAGCTGAGCTGCGATCGCGATCGGATCGACGGTGTGATGAGGACGCGCTCCATGACCACCGCGGCCGCGCACTTCGATCTCGAAATCCTGACAAAACGCTGTTTGCGGACCAGCGGTCAACGCAAGTTGCCCCGAAGCGATCGTGGGATCCACGTGCAAGGCAATGATGGCATCCACGCCGGCGAGCGCGCCACGTGCCATCATTTCACGCGCGCCATGACCAGCTTCCTCCGAAGGCTGGAATATTCCTCGCCAGCCAACGGGAATCGGCTCCGCTGACCTCAACGCGCACAGCGTCCCAAGCAAGATCGCTGAATGGACATCGTGACCGCACGCGTGCATGACGCCGACATTTCGCGAGCGATAAGGAACGTCGTTCTCCTCTGCGATGGGCAGCGCGTCCAGGTCGGCACGAAGAGCGATTACCGGAGCACCGACTATCGACGGCCCCGAGATAGCGGTGATGATTCCTCGCCCGTCCGGTCCCGCTTCATGAAGAATCCCGGCGGCTTTGAGTCTCTTGGCGACAAAGGCTGTCGAAGCATATTCCGTCCCGCTAAGTTCTGGATTGGCGTGAAGGTGACGGCGAATTTCCGCGAGCTCCGGCGCGAGCCGCATGACGCAACTGTCTAGCTGCTTAAACAGAGAGGACGATTGAGGCGCTGCGCGGCTGGGCATGATGGCAATGAGCCGGAAGCACGATATCCGGGGAAGGCTCGATCCGCCAGCGGCAATCTGCCCTCCCGCCTCTTTGATCGCAAGCACAGGAATGTACTCATGCCACGAGGGAGACCTGCTGCTCCAAGGCGGACATTGCTTCTTGCGTGCGGCGCATCTCGGCGAGGGAAAGCAAGAAAGCGAGCGTCGATTCAGCGCCCTGGTTCTGGTTTACCCGGTCAATATGCAAGCCATCCCGGCAGCCGCCACTCTGAGCATCATAAATTGAGAGACCGAGATCGTTGCCGCCGTGAAACCATTCGAATGCCTTGCCAGCCTGAGCGAGCCAAAAGCGATCGCCAGTAACTTCGTGTGCCTCGAGGCACGCGCAAATCATGGCGTGGGCCTCGATTGGTTGCTGGTCGAACAACGCGGGGTCCCCGCCCCGTTTCCAAAAGCCGTTTGAACCGATCGGGCGGAAATGTCCTTCCGGAGCGATCTGGTGTCCCGCGAGCCAGCGCAAGCTCTTGAGACCAATATCGAGAAGATCCGGTCGGCTCATCCAGCGGCCCGTCAGTATCAGAGCGTGTGGAATACGCGCATTGTCGTAAGTGACAGCATCCTCGTACCATAGCCAATCCGGACCGGCAGCCATTTGGTATTGAGAGGACAACTTCTGCGCTAATTCCGCGCGAAACTGATTGGCCATGAGATCGCCGCTCAACGTGCGTAGATATTCGTGTAGGCCGATGATTGCGAAGGCCCATGCCCTCGGGGCCGTAAAACCTTGCACCGCCGGTAAAGCCTCTTCGAAAAGCTCCGCCGCCCAGGAGCGCAATCCCTCGCGGCGGGAGCGGCCGACGCACGTTCCAAGGGCCCATAAGGCCCGTCCGTGGCTGTCTTCAGAACCGATTTCTCCAATCCACTCCCGGCGATAGGTCATGAAGTTGCGGAAGCGGCCGGTGCGCGCATCAAACGCGTTCTGCAAGAAAGCCGCGTAAACGCTGGTCAGCCGAGTGCGCGCTGGGAAGATCTCCTCGAGTTCCTCCAGCAGCATCATGAGGATGAGCGCCCGGGCATTGTCGTCAGTGCAATAGCCATGCTCGTAGTTGGGAAGCGTATATACCGCGTGCTGCAGCATTCCCGTGTCGTCCGTCAGGCACACGAGATGATCCAGCCTCCAGACCGGCAGGGCGGCGTGCTGATCCAAAGTCGGCGCCTTAATGCGCTTTGCCGTTTGCGCAGAGTGCTCGTGACGCGCGCGTTCGAAGGTCCTCACATAATCATGCGCCACATGCGACCACACCATCTTTCGCCCGATCAAATAGGCGGCCTTGCGCATCGAGTGACGCATCGTCTCGTTACGAAGAAGATCACAGACCGCTTGGGAGATCGCTGGGGCGTCACCGACAGGGACAAGCACTCCGCGTCCGTCTCCCAGCAATTCTTCAGCGTGCCAGTAAGGCGTCGAAATGACCGCCTTGCCCGCCCCGAAACTGGATGCTAGCGTGCCGCTGGTAATCTGTGCCTTGTTTAGATACGGCGTGATATAAATGTCCGTCGCGCCGAGAAATTCGCGCAACTCGTCCTTGTCCACGAAGCGGTTGAAAAAAACAACGTTCTTCTCGACGCCATTCTTCTTGGCAAGGAGCTCGAGGCTGAGCCGGTACGTCTCTCCGTGGTCGCGTGCAAGATTGGGATGGGTCGCGCCGAGCACAATGTACAGGACCTTTGGAAAGTCGCGCACAACCGCCGGCAGCGCGTTGAGCACGTGTTCTATCCCCTTATTTGGAGAGAGAAGACCGAACGTGAGGAGAACGGGTCGTCCCTCCGCCCCAAATTTGTCCTTGTAATAGTTCGGATCGGCAAAAGGCACATCGGGAATCCCGTGAGGAATCAGGTCGATCTTGTCCACCTGCGTTTCGTAAATGTCGCGAAGAAACTCGATACCCTTTTCCGCCATAGATACGACCCGTGTCGAAAGCTTGATCACCTCCTGGAGCACGAGTTTTTGTTCGCGCGTGGGATCGCGCAGAATCGTATGCAAGGTGGTGACCACCGGCATTCGGAGATTTCGTAACAACGTCAGCAAGTGCCGGCCGCTCGGCCCTCCGAAAATTCCGAACTCATGCTGCAGGCAAAGGACATCCACGTTGATTAGATTCAAGAAATCGGCCGCCCGCCGGTAGGCGGAGATATCTTGCTCCGGAATCTCGAAACGCACTTCGGGAGGATAATCGTATCCCTTGGGACAATCCGTCATTGCAATGATCGAACTTTGCAAGCCCGGGTATTGCGCTGCGATTGCCTGGCGCAGGTCCCCTGTAAACGTGGCAATTCCACATTGCCGGGGAACATAATCGGCCAGAAGTGCAATCTTTTGAACGTTGCTTGGCAGATCCATAAGGGGCTTTCGCAGACCATCGCTGGTCTGGCGGTATGATTAGGATATCATGATAGAGCTCAAAGGCGATAGGGAAAGAACTTCCGCCGCGAACGCCGTGGCCTCACATGTTGCTCGTATTTTGCCAGATGGCTTCTAGGATCACTCCCTATGAAAGGCCCTCTCGCCATTCTTGCGATCCTTGCTGCGCTTGTCATTCTCATCCTCATCGGTGGCTGCGGAGCATATAACAGGCTTGTAGGTCTCAAACAGCAAGTGGACCGGAGTTGGGCGGATGTTCAGAATGTCTATCAGCGCCGTGCCGATCTGATCCCTAACCTCGTCCGTACCGTCGAGGGCGCGGCGAATTTCGAGAAAAGCACACTCACCGATGTGATTCAGGCGCGGCAGCAGGTTACAAAGGTGCAGGTTGATCCGAATTCCGCCCCAACCGATGCGCAGACCTTGCAGCGTTTCCAACAAACGCAAGATCAACTGTCGAATTCCCTCGCGCGATTGCTGGTCGTTGTCGAGCGCTACCCGGAGCTCAAAGCGAACGCCAATTTTCAGGAATTGCAGGCCCAACTCGAGGGGACTGAGAACCGCATCGCCGTCGAACGGCGAAAATTCAACGAGACGGTGCAGGCATTCAACACGGCTGTGCAAAGCATGCCGACAGTACTTTTCGCGGGTCTGTTCGGCTTTTCTCCCCGACCCTACTTTACGGCGCGGGAGGGTTCGGACGTTGCTCCGCAGGTGAATTTCAATTTCGGCGACGCTTCTCCCTCTCCGGCTCCTCCCGCGACGCCTGCCACAAGCCGGTAAAAGAGAGCGCATGCCACCCATTCTCAGGGTGAAGAGATATCCGGTCTGGCGGTGGCTGCCCCTGTTCGTGGCGGCATCGGCAAGGATTGTCAGCGCCGATCCGCTCCCGCCGAAACCCACTCAGTTCGTCAGCGACACGGCAGGCATTCTTTCGCCCCAAACCATTGCTACCCTTAGCTCGAGACTCGAAGCCTTCGAGCGCGATACTTCGAATCAGGTGATCGTTGCAACCTTTCCCAGGGTGCCCGAAGGCTATGTGTTGGAGGATTTCACCCAGCGCACCGCAGAGGCTTGGGGCATCGGGCAAGGAAAGGACGACAACGGCGTCGCACTTTTCGTCTTTCCGACGGACCGCAAGACCCGCATCGAGGTCGGCTACGGGCTCGAGGGCCCTCTGCCAGATGTTGTCGCCAAAAGAATCATTGAAAACGAAATGCTTCCTGCCTTTCGCACGGGAGATTTCGACTCGGGCGTGAGCCGCGGCGTGACTGCCATCCTGCAGGCGACTCGCGGGGAATACAAAGGCAGTGGGCGCACAGCCGCGGATAGCGACGAAGGCGATCAGGCCTCCTGGATCATCTTTCTTCTGTTCCTTCTGGTAATCCTGGTCATCATCGCCGCAAATCGGAGGGCCCTAGAGCGCGGCACCTACTATGGACCGCGCGGCAGGCGCGTCGTGCGGATTCCTGACACTGGTGGAAGCTGGGGCGGAGGAGGATTTGGTCGCGGCTCAAGCGGAGGGGGTGGTGGCTTCAGCGGAGGTGGTGGAAGCTTCGGAGGCGGAGGAGCCAGCGGCAGCTGGTAAGAAATAGGAAAATGAAACCCGGCCAGTTCCTTCAAAAGCTCGACACCGCCCAAGTCGTGCGTGCAATCCAGGAGGCGGAACGCAAGACGTCCGGTGAAATCCGAGTCTTTGTGACAAACCGGAATTTGGGTGATGACAAGGCAGTCGATCGCGCCGCAGCGCGATTTGAAAAGCTCGGCATGACCTCCACTCGCGACCGCAACGCCGTTCTCCTATACTTCGCGCCGCGCGCCCAGCAATTCGCCGTTGTCGGCGACACGGGCATCCACCAAAAATGCGGTGACGCATTCTGGCGCGATGTCGCATCGGGCATCCGTGAGAAACTGGGCGAGGGGCGTTTCACCGAGGCCGTCGTCGAGGCAATTGCAAGGGCTGGCGAGGTCCTCGCGCTTCACTTTCCTCGCCGGCCCGACGATCTCAACGAACTGCCGAACGAAGTCGAACGGGAGTAGCCGCAAGATACTGCACCTCAATCGGGACCAATACCGGACGGCAAATGCTCAGCGCAAGCGACGTAACAAGGTTCTGAGGATTAGTAACTTATGAGGTAGCCCAGCAACTGGCGCTCCGCGCGCTCGCTGAGACTTATCGCTGTAACCTCTGCACGTTCAACACGTTGGACCGCCGTTTCCCGGAGAGACTTGACAGCGAAATACCGCAGAAGATGATGGAATGAGTGGAGCACACGACCGCGAAGTTGGCGATGGTTGACTTGCTTGGCCGGATTGGCGACGTCACGCTGTGCACGCTGAAATGTTCCAGTGCGAGCAATGCACTCTGAGGATCACCCTAAGAATCCAGCCGCCAGCTTGCAGCGTCCGGCTCCCAGTTTCCGTGTTGTCGGTCTTGAGCCCCCTCCCTTCGTTGAGGTGATGGAAACGTCGCCCGCCGAAATGCAAGAGCGCCAGCCGGAGGTGCCGCTTATCCGTTCTCAGGTCACTGGAAAGATCCGGCCCGGCGGCGGATTGCTGCCATCAAAGATTTCACCCCTTCGGCCAGCTGTACCCCGCGAGAAAATTACGGGTGCCCTCGCGCTCGTTCCGAATCCAACCGACGAGACGGTATTCGAAGAGGCGACGAAACCGGAGACGAAATATTACATGCCCCGCTACCGTGTGGCCGAGCAGGCGGTCTCGGGGAAAGCGCAATTTCGGATCAAGCTGGATCAGAAGGATCAGGGCGGGACACTGACGATCTTTCTGGAGCGATTTCCTGCGCCAAAGCTGGAGCCGATCGTGCGTCAAGCCATCGAGATCCCCCATTCGATCGCCGTGAAGCTGGTCGCACGTATTCCGATGGGCACTTCACACATTCAGCAGGAGTTGGTTTTCCAGGAGATCACCAAGGAAGGACAACTGCTGAAGGCGGTGCTTCGCTTGGAGCAACTCGCGCAGTTGACACAGGTTTATCAAGTTCTAACCGAGGCCTCCTTTGCAGCCTCTCTGGTTGTGCTGCGCTCAGCCAAGGTGGCCGTTCCCGTTCCGGCCAGCAACGGCGCAGAGGCTCAACAGCTGACAGCCCAAATTCAAAAGCTGCAGCAGGAAATTGGCAATCTAAACAAGCAGATCACCGCACTCGACGCGCGAAAAAAGCAGCTGGAGAGGCTGGGGCCGGCAAACCCAACTGCGCGGCGCATGTTGCAAGCTCTGCAGGTTCAATTAAACAACCTGAACGCGCTGCGCACCGCTAAGACGACTGAACTAAGGCAGAAAAGGGTGCAACTCGGATCGCTCCAAAAGCAAAAACTGTTTCGGATCGCGCCCCAGGTGATGAGCTGGACAGTGGCGCCCAGTCCGTTTGCCTTCGCAAAGGATCTCCATCGCTACATCTTCGGAAGTGTGATCCCGCCAGAGGGCGGAAAGATCGGCTTTGTACTCCGCCAAGTCGTGTGGAAGGAACGAAGCCACACCTACTATCAGCAGAGCCTTGAACCGCATCGGTTCCACTTTCTCCCAGACTCATTCAAGGTGGCCAGGCGGCCCGAGACGCCACACTATCCCATGCTGGCGGTGCGGTTTCCGAATCCGGACGCGGCGGAGGATGTGATGCCAGTAACGCTCGAGTATGTTGCAGAACCCTATTTCGACGTTGAACGGCTGGAAGCGGCGGCCGCAGACTTAAAGCGCAAGCTCCCAGAACTGGCGGCCAGCGATCGCCAAATCGAATTCGAGCCGCTGCTCTGTGACAACACGCATCTGTTTGTCACGTTGCCGCGCGGAGAAGCAGGTCCACAGCGCGAGGAGCGGAAAGGAGCCACGATCAGCCTACGAACCGGAATTCTGGATGCCATCACGTTGCCGATGAGAGACTTCCAAGGCCTCTTCGACGCGCTGTTTGGCGATTCAGCGGTAGTTTTCCAGGGTGAAGTGGTGATAGAAATCGACAGCGGGCAGGGAATCCCTGCGGAAAAGGTCCCGGTGATTTGCCGCTTGGCAGACCTTATCGGCGACATATTTGACATCGAACTCGAACAGGATGCGTCTTCGAACGGCGTTCGGGCAACGCTTCGCAATGCAATCGAAAGCCCTGCGGAGATGCGTGGTCTGACCGCGGAATTGACACGTAACGTTTCACATGCGGATGGCGTGATCTCCGGGCTCTCCTTCGAAGCACCGATCGTCGTGCCGCCAGGAGAGACGGTTAAGTGCCAGGTGACACCCGCGACAGGGCTTGGCGGGAGCGGCGATGTGTCCGTCGAGTTCAACTTCGAGCGCGTAACCATCAAGCCCGACGCCGAAGCGGTATGGGAGGCGGTCGTGGATCAGACCCGACTGCCGGAGTTCACCCGAACCATCAAGGTGAAAACAATCAAGCAGACTTTCGAGCCGCGTCCGGATCAGCCCTCCGATCCGGTACTGGCTGTCGTCGTCGATTTCGAGCGGGGAGACACCATTGACCTCAGCGCTGACAAACTGGAGGCCGACGCAAAGGTGCGGCTGTCACTGGCCGACTACGTAATTCGACGACTGGACACCGGGCAGTATCGCTATTTGGTGACGGTGGTTCGGGCTAGCGGTCAGAGCAAAGACAGCGAGTGGCGGACGGACCGAACGGGAATTCTGTTCCCGCCAATCATTGAGCGTCCCCCTGAATCGGGCTAGCGGAGCGAGCAATGTCCCCCGCAAAAGCAACTGAAACACCGTCAGGATCTTTGGTCCCCTCTGGCGACACTCCGGGGCCCACCATCTCCCTCCATCTTCGCGCCGCCGTAACCGGCCCGGGCGTTGCGGAGCCCGCTGCCGCGTTGGCCGCTAAGGTGGGTAAACCGCCTGTGGCCCCGATTAGCCCGGCCGATCCCCCGACCGATGTCATGATCTTTCAAGACCCGGCGGATCCGGCGAAGAAATACTATCTACCGCGTTACAGGCTGGCGGAGGAAAGCGTGTCCGGCCAGACTCGCTACCGGATGGCGCTCGAAACCAAGGGAGCCGGGTGGTCCTTTACGATCGTGTTCGAGAAGTTTCCGGCGCCCGAACTCGGTTCGTCGGCTCGCACCGCTCAGGAACTGCCGCATCGGCCCGAGATTGTTCTCGTGCATCGAATTTTCCTGGACGGGTCTCCGGCCGGGACCAAGGAGAGGGTGTTTTCGGATGTAGCGACCGTGGAGGGAGGGATCCGAGCGAGGCTGCTGATCGAGAGTCTTGAGGAGCGAGACTTGTTATATCGAGCGCTCACCGAGCCAGCGTACGCGACCAACGTCATCGTGCGGCGAAATGCCCCCGTTGCCGTTCCCATCTTGCTAGTGGACGCCGGGGTGCCGACGCTGTCATCCGGAACGGTCGTGTTGCGACCAGATCAGGGACTTGACCTGGAGACCGGATCCGCCGGCGAGGAATCATCCACGCATATCCGATGGACTTCGGAGAGGAAAATCCGCCCCCTTCGCGGCGCTCAATTCGCTCTGCTCGGGAGACTGGACTTTGAGCAGGTCGGCTTCGCGATGCTAAGAGCGGCAAGCCACGCCAGCACGGAATTGTCGAGCGCGGCGGGGTGGGACCCCAACTCCGTAGTCAACGCCGCGCCGATTTGGAATCCGCCGGGAAGTGGAGGCGTGTACGACGCAAATTCGCTCGGAGTTTGGTATACGGGCTCGTCCTGGTCGATTTTTCACCAGAACATGCAGGCAATGGTGCCGAACGCCGCGTTTGTCGTCACAAACTCGAAACAGGGGTCGGCTACTTTTATACACAGGGCGCAGGCCGGGCAGCCACAATGGACCAATTGGGCGTCGCTCGGCGCCCCCGCGTCCGGCTTTCTGAACGCGCCCTCTGCCATATCTCGTAGTCCGCAGTTCTGCAATATCTACGTGCGCGGCGGCGAAGGGGCGCTATGGCAATTGCCGTTCGACGGAAGATGGCACGGCTGGGCAAAGCACGACGGCGTCCTGCTCGCCGAGCCCGCCGTAGGCTCAATGAACCCGAACCACGAGCAAGTATTTGGACAAGGCACCGATGGGCAGCTCTTCCAAAAGTGGTGGGCGGGTGACGGCGGCGGCTGGCGCGGCTGGTTTGCGCTGTCCGCGCCTGCGCCCGGCTTCGTCGGACGCCCAGCGACCGTGTCGCGTGACCCCCAGGTCTGCAACGTCTATGTTCGCGGGAAGGACAACGCGCTCTGGCAGTTGGCATGGTACAATGGACGTTGGAATGGCTGGGGCAGACACGGGGACGGCGGAGTGCTGGCTTCGCCTCCGGCTGTCGGCTCCATGAATGCCAACCATGAGCATGTATTTGTGCGTGGCACGGACGGCCAGGTTTGGGTGAAGTGGTGGCTGCAGGGTTCCGGATGGAGCGCGTGGGTGACGCTGGGCGCCCCACCGGGTGGATTTATCGGCGGACCGGCGGTTTCCCAAAGCCCGCTCACCTGTGATCTTTTCGTCCGCGGCAAAGACAACGCGTTGTGGCAGAGAAGTTACCGAGCCGGGGTCTGGGGTTCGTGGGAACGCCACAACGACGCCGGAGTGCTGGCAGACGACCCGGCTGTCGCCTCCCTGCAGCCCAACCATCTGCAAATTTTTGTGCGCGGCACCGACGGGAAGGTCTGGCAGAAATCTTGGGGCGGCGGGAGCCAGTCTGCGGGAAATATCAGCGGCAATACAACATCCATCGATCACACGTCCCTCAACGGGAACGTCTATGCCCTCTGCCAGGCAACCCAGAACTGGAATCCGGGTGGAGGCGGTGGGATCTACAACGCAAAACACATCGGCATTTACTACACCGGAAGCCGCTGGGCGATCTTCAACCAGGACAGGTCGGCGATGCCCGTTGGGGCTGCTTTCAATGTCCGCCTTGCCCCCTCAGATCGAAGCTTTGTTCATCGCGCGGCGCAGGACAACCTTCATGGACACGTAACGATCATCCGGCGTCCGGGGTTGGATGGTAACCCGGAAGCCATGCTGCTGATCACCGCCAACTGGAACCCCGGTGGGTCTGGCGGCGTTTACAACGATCATCCGGTGGGCGTTTACTATACCGGCTCGAATTGGGCGATTTTCAATCAGGATCTGAAACCCATGCCGATGGGAGCGGCCTTCAACGTTGAGATCGTTGACGCGCAGGAAGCCTTTGTTCACCAGGCTCGACCAGAGACCAACTCGGGGAACTTTACCGTGATGAACGTTGCGACCCAGGGCGCCGTCACAAAAAACCAAGTAATTTCGGTGCGCCTCGCAGACGACATCCTGGCAAAGCTCCTCGTGCTCGACTGCGCTGAGTTATTGAGCCTCCGGTGGACGACTTATTCCAAAGCTCCCCGCTACCGTGAGGAGACGTTCCGCCTGGAGCTCTCCCGGTTGCGCGAGTCGTTCGTTTTTCCGCCGAACTTGTATTCCTATATCTTTCGCGGAATCGAGGATATCTCAGACGGTCGCCCAAGTCTTGTGCGGCGCACGGTAGAGTGGAAAGGCACTCAACATCCTTACTACCAGGACGAGGCGCAGCGGCGTCTTTTCTACTACTTACCCGATAGTTTCAAGATCGCGAGGAGGTCGGGTCCGGTGCGGTCACCGGACATGAGAGTGCAAGCGAGCTCGCCGGATGGCTCGCTGGAAAAGACGGTGGGTTCGTTGAGCTACGTTGCCGTTCCAGCGACAGAGACCCCGCGCCTGGAGTCGGCGCGCCAGCGGTTGAAGGCATACGTGCCGGAGGGCGGCGGAGAGGCAATGCTCGAGCTCCTGCCCGCGACCAAGCTTAGCTTCAAACTCGGCCTGCCAAAACCGGGAAGCACGGCCGTATCGTTCACCGAGCAGACGGACGCCCTTGTTACGATGACCAAATTGCGCCATTCGGTCGAGCTTCCGATCGAGGCACTGCAAGCTGTCTTTGAAGGCATCTTCAGCTCGTCCAGCCTGATCTTCCAGGGGCAGATAGAAGCGACGTTCGACAAACGAAATGCCATTCCGCCTATCCCCTTCGAAGCCAGGATGAATGACTTGTCGGGCGATCCATTGGAATGCACCGCGCGACGTCAGGACTCGAAGATTGAGGCTTCTCTGCGAAATGTGATCGAAAGCCCGCTGCGAATACGGCAAATGGAGGTGACCCTGCGGAGCGGCAGCAGGAGCGTTTCCGCCCGAATGGAAGGCTTGATGCTCCCGTTGGATTTGGCAGCGGGGCAGAAGGTCTCGTATCCGCTGCTTCCGGCCACGCCTCTTGGGGTGGCTGACGAAGTGGAAGCGCATTTCGACTTGCGTGAAGTGGAAGTAGTCCCAGACCGTGAGGCGATCTGGAACGCGGTTCTGGAGACCGCGGTCCAGCCTCAGTACGTCAGGAAGATCGGTGTGAGGACTGTTGTCGATCTCTTTCACGGCCCCGAGCCGAGAGTGAGCCTGATCCGAGTAGATCTCCAGCGCGGGGGCGGACAAATTGTCTCGGTGGACTTGACCGAACAGCAACTACAAGCCGAGGCGTTGTTGAGTTCACCATTACGGGACTATGTGCTCGGAAGAGCTGATCCCGGTGTATTTCGATACCAGGTTCTGACGGTGCGCGGCGGTATGCGCACGCCGGCCACGGCATGGAAAGAATCGTCCACGAACCTGATCATCACGACCGAGGATCTGGCGTAAGATGTCCCTGCTTGGACTGCCCGACTACCAGCGGCCTCTGCATGGATTCCGATACCAAATTTACTATCCGTTCGAAAACTCCGGCAGCTTCGTCGTCACTTCCTCTCAGCTCGAAATTGGTATTACCAAGGCGGGCCGGCCTGACTTCCTGTTGGAGATGGTTCGTGGAGCCAGTCCGGCGATGCCGCCGAAGCCCTACGCGGTCCTGGATTTCCGCGTTCGCGCGGTTCATCCGACTGAAGACGCCTTGGCGCTGGTCCGCAAAGAACACCCGAACGCAACGGTCGCACCGCCGGTGTTCCGCGGCGGATTTCTTCGTTTGCAGCCCGCGGCCAACACCGGAGCGATGCCGGAAGAGCTCTCCCACCCCGTACCGCTTGCGGGGAACGGATTGGGTGTGGCTCGCTTCGTCATGCGACTGGGATCGGCTGCTGGGGCGGTCATTGAGGGCGCCCTCAAAGGCGAAGTGCTTGGGCTGCTTGCCTGGGCAGAAATGGAGATGGAGGGCGTGGGGCCGCGCGTACCGGTTAGCGTGACGTTCAATCCGGCTGACCTTCTCCATGCACTGGCCAAGCTGGCCGGAAATCCCGCAGCTCCTGTGCTGACGCGTGATCAACTCGAAGGATTCTTCGAACAAGACCTCAACAAGCTGCCGTTGCGCCTCGATGGATCGTTAGAAGATACTTCCCGGCGCGACTTCGTGGAAGCGATGGCGGATTTGCTGCGGGTCCGCTACGGCGACTTCGTCGCCTCGCAGCGAAGCCCCGTGGAGTTCTCAATTTCCTTGCGAATGCAGGAGGCCTCCGCCGGGCAGGTAACCTGGGATCTTTCCAAGCCCTTAATGGCGCCCCGGGCGATCATCGCGAGCCTGGATCCGTTCGACGCAGCTCGGCAACTTGTGAAATCCGAAGGCATCGCTTCCTTCGTCAAGCAGACCGTCGTACCTCCATTGTCGAGCGGAACCAAGAGAGTGCATGTCGCGGCAAACCTGCCATCGGCACGCGCGGGCGTGCTGAGTTTAGGAGTGCACGTAAGCGCCCCGCCCAAACCCCCGCATCGAATGCAAGCGATCCAGGAGACGCTCGAGTTGGTCGCACCGTCCGATTCAGGCGTCGTGACCATGAAGATGTCTGCAGCGGAGCCGTTCGCCTATGAATACACAACCTGGGCGGTAGCGGAGCGAGCGGGCGCCGTCGAGCGGCTGGAAAGCCCGCGTAGAAATCACGAGGGTCCAACGCTCGATCTCAGTGTGGACGATTTTCCCGCGAGGTTCGTCACAGTCGAGGCCTCGGCGGCGCTCCTCCATGTAGCGACCATCACGGGCACCTGCGCGGGCAATGCAAAGGGAAGACCTTTCGAGAGGCGCTTCGAACTGACTCGAGACAATCCGGCGGTGGGGATTGGGGTTCCCACGGAGGCGACGCTTGCTCCGCTGCAGGTCCAAGCCGTCGAGCGTGACGGAGCTAAGGTCTTGCGACTAACGCTCGAGGCGGCGCAAAGCGCACAGCTCGACCTTACCTCATTCCCTGAATTCGGGCCCCATCGGGTCAAAGTTGAGTGCGATTTTGGCGAAGCCTCTTCGGGCTTTCTGGCGGTGGATCTTGTCGCCGAAGGAAGTGAAGAATCCCCGGGCGCGGTTCAAACCCTCGCCCTCACGCCTGCTGCGCCAACAAAGGAATGGGGATATCTCGCCTCGTCGCCCTTCCGCGCGGGCTACCGCTACCGGATTCACGCAGCTTCCGGGGATTCACCATCTCGTTGGTCAGACGTGCAACAGCCAACTACCCCCCTCGTGTTGCAAGTATCGGCAAATCACAGCAATGCCAAACGCGCGACGATAAAAGGATTGGCACCCGACTGAAAGGGCTATTTTCATGAGAAAAGGAAGTAGCCAATTGCCGGCGATTGTGAGAAAAGGCGAGGGAACTCCCATGAGTACAACAGAACAAAAATCGACCAACCCCCACAGTCCGGTTGCCCCTGCGGAAGCCGAACCAAGTGCCAAGACCCTCATTCAACCCGCTGACACTGGACCGGGAAGCATCAACCCGGCTGGCATGGGCGGGATCGAATATGTGGAAGGATACGAGTCAAAGTCCGCTCCGCGCGGGCTCGCGGCGCTGCCCGATATCGGCGAACTATCCTACGAAACACCCCGCAAAATCATCGGAACGGACGATCGCGTTCAGATCAATCAGACCAATACCTACCCCTGGTCGGCGATCGTATCGCTGTTCATCGAATCGGCCTCGGGCAACGGGATAGGCACAGGCTTCTTCATCGGTCCCAAGACGATAGCAACCTGCGGCCACTGCGTCTTCATCAGACCTCGGAACAATCCCTCTGCGGCCGATTGGGCGACCAGGATCACCGTGATGCCAGGGAGAAACGATTCGCTGAGCTCACCAAACAACCTGCCATTCGGATCGGTAGTGGCTCCCAGGTCCTCGCTTCGGTCCGTGCAAGGGTGGACCAGAGACGGAAAGCCTGAGTACGACTACGGTGCAATCGTACTGGATACAGAACTTGGTCGGCGAACCGGTTGGTTTGGCTTCGGCGCATACACTGACGCGCAGTTGGTTGCGATGACCGGCAATCTCAGCGGATATCCCGGCGACAAGGGCGGCGGCACACAGTGGTTTCATGCGAGCAACGTGACCAGCGTGGACAACCGTGAGGTCTTCTACACTATCGATATGATGCCCGGTCATAGCGGAAGCCCTGTTTTTACCATCACCAGCCAGGGGCGCTACGCATTCGCCATCAACGCCTACCAATGGTCGGGCGACAACTTCGGCACGCGGATCAATAGCGAAGTCTCCTCCAACCTCGTTAGCTGGAAGAGCTGAGACGGCCCTGAGCGCACGAGGAGTCCGCCATGACAACCGCGGCGCGGAACTCGGGATCAGATTTCCCAGGTTCTATAGAGATCGACGGTGTGATCCTCTACAAGGACGAAGGAGAGGCGAACACCTGGTTGTACGTTCCGGGCAAGCCGATTCCGGAACTGTCGAACGGCCGGCCAACTCTGCACCTGTATGTATCGGCCTCCGGCGGAATACTGCAATTGGGCGCCCAGTGGGCCGTGGCCCCCGTCTCGCTGGAAATGCTGAAAACGGAGATCGCCCAACGTGCCGGTCAAGACGAGGCCGAGATCCGGTTGCAACCGGCGCCGGCTTCCGTAAAGCAGGCTGCGGTTGAAACAGGGGACGGAAAGGGCTCGAGTGTCGCAGTGGCCACGTCGAGCTCCTCGGGGTTCCCTCCCTATAATGCGATCTTTCGCGTTCCACTGGATCCGGAAAAGAAGAACGCGGTGGTCGCCGCATTGAACGGAAGGCCAGGATTTGTGGTTGTCCGGTATCGGGCCGCAGCAACCGTGAAGGTGTCGGCGCACGCGGTGATGAAAGGCGACGTGGCTTCTGCGGCGGAAACACTGACATCTTCCTCGACGCTGGAAGAAATTGTCAACTGGATGAACGCGTCCGTTGAGGGCGGTCGGCTCAGTCAGAGTGTGACGGCAGTCGGGAAGGCTGGCGCGCCACTGCTTGCTAAGGCAGGAGAGATGGTAGTCGAGCGCTTCGCGTTGGCGTTGCAGGAAAAACTTAGCAAGCCCGAGCCCATTCGACCCGACGAATCGCTGCTCCAAATCGAGGCATTGGTGAGTGAATTAGTTGCAACAGATTTGGAAAGAACCACCGACGTCAGCGAATGGTTCGAACTGGGCGAGGGACAAAATCACATCACGGTTCTGCCCGGCGGGGAACTCGGAACGCCGCTACCCCCTGCCGAGATCAAGGTAGGTCTCGGGTTTCCGACGGCAGAACTGCCAGTCGCGTTCATTGAGGCGCGTTCGGCAGACAAGAAGGCGCTGCTTCGTCCGCCTGATTTCAAACCGGTGGTTTTGACAACCTCAGGGGGCGTTCTCCAACTGACTACGCACTACACCGGTGGCCAATCGCCGTACAAAACCGGCGTCGAGCTAAGCGAGTCCGAGCGGCTCGATCCCGCCGCCCTTGGGCTAACCCAGATCGTGGTGGATGGGACCGGCCGCCGTGATGCGGGCATCAAGGATATTCTCCTGCACTTGTGCTTCCTGCCAGCGGGCCAGGGAACGCCCGAGGATCGAACCTTTCACCTTCACGGCCATCACTGGGTCGCTTCGTATTTCATGGCGACTCGCGGCAAGCCGGTTGCCGGCGAGTTCGACTTAGAGTGGACGGAAACGACCGCCGAGGGGAAACCTCGGCGTCGACAATTAAAGGCGAAGGACCAAGCCGTCTTTGTCCTTCAGAACTAGAAACCGCGTAAGAATCCCAAAAAAATGATTCGCATCGATAAGCAATTGACATTCCCCGAAGTGCCGGATGTGACCCTCTGGCAGGACCACGGCCGACGCAACATGTTCTACGCACTCCCGCAAAGCCCTCGATTTCGACTGCAGAACGGTGTGCCGGTATTCAAGCAAATCACCTATCGGCTTCCAATCGATCGGCCGGACGGCAAAAAGGGCGGCGGCTACGTTTTCTTCGACACCGAACTGGCGGTGGACGAGGGAAAGCTCACCAAACTGAAGAAGCTGCTAGCGGACCGGGTCGCCGAAGAGCACCGGCGACTGAAGTTGCCAGGTCAGCCTCCTCCGCCGGAGTTGGGCACACTCACCTTCACGAAGGGCAAGGTCAACTTGCTGCTCGAAAAGGACGGTGTGTTGATAGAGAAGGTCATGGGAGTCGGCAAACCATCCCTCTACGGGAACAACGTGGCTACCTTTGCAGTGGAGCTGACACCAGAGGGCGCGGCAGTATTCGAGGCAGCGATGCAAGGGAAAGGAGCCTCGATGGTCGCGGTTGTTTACGACTTGCATTTCTGGGTCAAACTGCCGCCACTGACAGCGAAGGTGTGGTTTAGGGCAGAGCAATTCTATTCCTTCTACCAGTCCATAGACACCGATTGGAACCTCTGGGCTGAGGATTCTTACCGCGAAACAGTCCGAGAAAAATTCATTGAGTCGCAATCAGGCGGAACGGAGATCAATTTTGATTTCACGTTGCCGGACGCCGAGCAGGACAAAAAGCTGAAGGACAAGATTCGCGACTGGGCACAGTCCACACTGGAGTCGATGGTGGAGAAAGGGATGATCGAATCGATCCAGCCGGTGCCCGAAGACAAGCGCAAGGCTCCTGAGGGCATTGAAGATGTCACTCGCGACATTAAGTCCACCAAGGCAAAAAGCTTTACTCAGACCTTTAAAGAGAACGGCGCGGCCGAATGGAATCTTGTTCCGCAAGGCAACCTGGGAACGCTGACCGACATGAAGGACAGTCAAGGCAAGCCACTTCAGTGGAAAGACTTCTCGATCACGGTGGATGCTGATCATCCATTCTTCCGAACACTCAGCGTGACCATTCAGACCAACGCGGATTTCGCCCGGCTCAATCTGTTCAGCATCGAAGTGAAAGTGAAGTACCAAGTGGGCCAGACCAACAAGGTGCAGGAGTTTCGATTCACCAAACCTGACGATATCGCCAAGTTCGAAACCTTCATCGAAAACAATGTTCGCAAGTACAAATTTTCCTACCAGGTCAACTACAAGGGAGTCGCCCAGGCGTTTCAGTCGCCAGAAATTGAAACCGACGAAACTCAGTTGACCATCAATGTGGACGATCTCGGTTGCCTGATCGTTGACGTCAAGCCGGGCGACATCAATTTCGACCAGGTGAAACAGGCCCTGCTGACCATGCAGTACGAGGATGCTGGCGTTCCAAAGTTCGAGCAGCAGTTCGTCATCACCAAGGAGAAGCCAGAGCACCAGTTTCGCAAAGTCATCATGCAGCCGTGGCGCAAGCCGTATGCCTACCAGCTGAAGTACTTCATGGAAGACGGCAAAGAGTTCCTGCTAAAGCCAGCGACGGGATTGAGCGCCAACCTGTTCATCGGTGACCCGTTTACCGGAACCAAAACTGTCAGCATTCGCGCGATGGGCGATCTCGAACGAGACATCGATACGATCTTCGGCGATTTCAAATACATCGACGAGACCAACGCCTACACACAGACGAAATCGATTGCGCTGAACAAGAACCAGCCGTTTTTCGACTGGCCATTCCCGGCGATCGATCCCGCATCCGGAAAGGTCATTTACGCCGGTAACATTAAGTTCCAAAACGGCCAGATCGAGCCGATCCCCGAGGCAGAAACCACCAGAGATACAATTCTGATCGGGAAGAAGGTCGAGGACTCTCTCGAAGTCGAGGTGCTGGCCGACCTGCTCGACTTCAGCGTTGCGCGCCTGGCCAAGGTATCGCTCAAATACGAGGACCAGGCCAATGGGATCAACAAGCAAGCCGACCACGTTTTCAAACAGGGCGGCGATACCAGCTTTAAATGGAGTGTAGAGCTAAAGGACAGGAAGAAGCGCGAGTACAAGTGGCGCGTCGAATTCTTTCTTGCCACTGGCAAGAAAACCACCGAGTGGACACCCAGTAGCGAGCCGACCCTTGTTTTGGAAATGCCCGCGTAACAGAGAGGTGCGTCAATGCTCTATCTGAACCCTCCCTTCCCCATGATCAACGGCGTGTCCCTGTTTCCGGACCACGCCGACCCGAACCTCTTTTACTACCTTCCAATGGCGCCGCACTTCACCCGTGTGAAGGATCCAAGCACCGGAAAGCAGATACCGCAGTTCCAGTTGGTAAAATTTCGCGGCGACACGGGCTCGGGAGGGTTCCTTAATTTTGATGTGAACGTCGGCGTCGAACCGTCGCTGCTCGAAGAGGTCGCGAGCGAATGCAAGAGCATGCTGTCTCTCAAGAAGAAGCCCGTGCTGAATCCGGTCCTGCTACTTGATGGCACCGTGAAAATGATGTTGTTCGGCAAGGAGAGTGGAGACAAGCCTCCAGAGCCGGGCGACACGCGGCCGCAATTCGTGCTGAAGATCAGCCACCACGCGAAACCTTCCCTCTATGGAGAGAATCAGGCCGCGTTCTCTGTTCAGCTCGATCCAGAAGGTGTAACCGTCCTCGAAAAAGCGATGGAGGGCGAGATGTCGCCGATCGGCATCGTTTACTCGCTGGACTACCTGGCTCTTCGGCCCGCCTACAACGTCCAGATCAATGTGAACTGGGACCGTGTTCAGAAACATATGGAGGAGAGTTTCTCGGTGAACACGCCTTTCTACGGTTCCCAGATCGACAAAATCGTGGACGAACTGATCGAGAAGAGGCTCATCGAAATACAGGTGGATACCTTCATCCCCGAAGGCGACGACTCGGCCAGTATCATCGGGCGACGCGATCAGGCGGTAAACGAAATCCGCGAAATGATTACCGACGCTTTCTTTACGCCCAGCCTGGATCCGTGGCAGGAAAAAAAAGACGGTTGGGACAAGGCGGCCGACTTCCATGCTCGGATGACGAGGATGGGTGCTTCGGGGCCCGGTTCGGATCCGCTATTCTCCTACAGGAAGCTCGACTACAAGCGAATCGACAAGAAGTCGCTCAACGTGCGAATCAACGAGCGCACGACGGTCAAGCGAAGCATCTACCCACAGGGACATCTGAGCGGGCTGTTTCGGGCGATGCTGCGCGAAGGACTGGACCTCAAACGCTTCATTCTGGAGGTCGATACCAACCATCCGTTCTTCAAGAAGCGCATGCTGAAAGTGTTTTCGCGCGCCGACTACACGGCCGACAGCATCGCCTCGGTGAACGTCTCCGTGCAATACGGCAACGACAAGAAAAACTTGGTTCTCGATCCTCAGAAGCCGGACGGGCAGGCCGAGTGGCTAAGCATTCTTGAGAACAGTGCGATGAAACGCGAGGTTACCGCCAACTACAAGGTTACCTTCCGCAACGTCGATCGGCTCGACCGGCCGGTCACCCTTCAGTCCAAACCGGAGGTAGTCACGGGCGATGCCCTCGAGATCAGCCCCCGCGAGCTTTACTCGATCTTGCCCATCAAGCTGATGGTGCTCAAGTCAACGTTCCCTTGGGACCAGATACCTAACGTCGAAGTACAGCTCCGCTACACCGATGTCGCGAATAAGATCCAGGCGGCGGAGACCTTCTTTCTGGACAAGGACAACAAGGAACGGACCTGGATACTTTTCATCCTGGACCCCGCAAAGATCCAGTATCAGTACAAACTCACCTATCACGTGGCCCAGGGAAGGGACATCGAGCTTGCATGGGCCGATACGGACCGCGAACAAATCCCGGTTCCGAACCCATTCTTCAAGCAGCACAGCGTATCCATCTCGGTCGCCAGCGCTGTATGGAACGATACGGACCGCGTGTTTGTCGATGTTCAATACGAAGACGAGGAAAACGGAGTCAGCGAGTCAAAGTCGTTCAAGTTTCAATCGGGTGACACGGACCAATTCTTTACGGTGAATCTGGTCGATCCCAAACGGACCGTGGTGACCTACACGGTTGTTTTCTTTTTGAAAGACGGCAGGACTATCGAGATTCCCGAGTCCGCCACGCGCCGCTCGTTTATTACAATCAGCCGGAATATCAAAGGCCATCGCATCGTCACGGTCAAGCCTAAGCCGGTCGATTTTGCGCAGAAGAAAGTCAAGGAGATGAAAGTGGACCTGGAATACAAATCCGGCGACGAAGATTGGACCGATCAGTTCACCTTCGAAGCCAAAGACGCGCTGGACTACTTCGAGTTCAACTACTCCGACGCCGCCAAGACTCGCTATAAGCATAAGGAGACTTACTTTTTCACTAATGGATTATCGCGGCAGACAGATTGGAGTGAGTCCGACGCGAATGTGTTGATTCTACCGGTCGGCTAAGCCGGAACCGGCAACTGGAGATTGAAGGAGTATGCTTCTGCTTTCCAACGCAAGAACGATCACGGTGGACGGGATCACGGTGTTTCCGGATCACGCCGATCTGAACCAGTTCTGGTACTTGCCGGCGCCGGTAAGCCTCATGCGCCGAGGCTCGGATCAGAGCGCGCAATTCACGTTGATTCTCTACAAACCTGCGGCCGTAACCGCCGGCGCAAAGGGCGGCGGATTCCTGATGTTTGAAGCGGGACTTCGAGTTGACAGAGCGACCGAACAAAAGATCCTGTCACGGCTGTCTTCGATCGCCAAGAAACCAAGGTTGACGGCGGTGCAGTTCGACGAAGGAACAGTGCAGTGCATCGCACTGAACGTGCAAGGCGGAGGGGGCACTGGCGCCGGGAGCGCGCCAGAGGGCAGTTTCAATGCCGTCGAAAAGATCCTCGGCGCGTCCGTTCCTTCCCTCCACGGAGACAACTCCGCGGCCTTCAGCCTGCAACTCAGCCAGGAAGGCGCGACTATTCTGCGCGAGGCCTTCAAGAAGGAAGGCGCACCTGTTGGCGTGCTGTACAATCTGAAATTCACCGGAATTAGGCCGGCGCTGGAGGTCAAGATCACCGCCGACATGAAGCGCGTCTATGACCACTTCAGCGCGAGCCTTTCCGGCCAGGTGTATTTTCTGCAACTGGGCATCGAGGCAGGTATCGAAAAGCTGAAGCAGTCCGGTGCCCTCAAGATCGAGGTAATCCATTCCACCTCGGATGCCGATCGCGGCGAAAAGGAGAAGCAGGCAATACAGATTTTCCGCGATACTTTGCTGAAGGACTTCTTCACGCCGACTTTGACGCCGGGACAGCTGATGGGAGGCATTGGAGGTCAAACACCACCGACGGGTCAACCACCGACGGGTCAACCACCGACAGGTCAACCACCGACAGGTCAACCACCGACGGGTCAACCACCGACGGGTCAACCACCGACGGGTCAACCACCGACAGGTCAGCCACCGCCCAACGGAGGAGACAGTGGAGGCGTCGCGCCCACATCGGATTCACTCCTGGCCAGGTCAGCCACGAGCGTCAGACCGCAGGACGTTGCTGTTCTGGGACCTCGAGACGGTGCACCCCCGCCTGGAGACGACGCTTCGCCGGGAGGACCGCCACCGGGAGCCCAGCCGCCGCCGGGAGCCCAGCCACCGCCAGGAGCCCAGCCACCGCCAGGAGCCCAGCCACCGCCAGGAGCCCAGCCACCGCCAGGAGCCCAGCCGCCGCCTGGTCAACCACCAGCAGGAACCCCGCCCGCGGCCGGAGGGTCACCAATCTCCATTTCCTTCAAGCTGAAGTTCATCAAGCAGGAAGAATTGCGGGTGGCGAGTTACCATTACAAGAGCCAGGAAGCGGTTCAGCGAACCTACAATCCGCAAGGATTCATTGGCCTGCTGACACAGGACCTCGACAAGACGAAGCATTTCATCGAGGTTGATTTGGATAGTCCTTTCTTTCGGCAGATGGCCGTCACGGTGGATGCGCCCATTGACTTCGCGAAGATCGGTCTTCACTCGGCTCAGGTCGCGCTTGACTACGGAAATCCAGCCGATCCGACCAACCACCGCCACAAGGACATGGTGTTCGACAAGAACCACACCGAAGAGCAAAAGTGGGAGTTTTTCCTGAACAGTAAGTTCGAAACGCAGTTCGCCAGCCTCGTGCAGTATCACTTCGACCCCGGCTCCGGTTGGGATGGGGAGAAGTTTTCTTACCAGATACCCGCAGAAAAGGGGGAGGACCGGACACTCTACATCAATCCTTTCGAGCACTTTCGCTTCCAAGAATACATTGTCACTGCGCGCGGAATCGATTTCGGCGTGGTTGACTTTACTGAAGTGACTTTGCGCTATCAGGCGCCCTCGGGTTGGAAAAAAGATAAGACGCTTGTGCTTCTCCCGAATGCCGCCGAACCCCTGGTGTGGAAGCTGCGAGTGCCGGCCGGGGCCGTCCCGACGATCTTCTACAAATGCCGGCATCATCTCAAGGACGGCACGCTTCGCGACAATCAGGAGCTGTCGACTACGCAGACAGCGATTCTGGTTGATGACCCCTTCCCCGACGCTCTTGATCTAACGTTTTTCCCGTTCCTCGACTCCTCCTCGGTGAGAAAGGCAATAATCGACGTCGAATACAAGGACCAGGAGAACAAATACGAACGCAAGGAGCGGCTGGAAATTCCTGGCACGGCGACCGACGAAGTGCGGCTGCGGATCGCGATCATGAACCCGGCGAAGCGAAAGTTCAAATACAAGGTGACCCTCGTGAAGCCGACCGGCATCAAACAAATGCCCCCGGTGGAGACACAGGAAACGCTACTGTCGATATCAGAGGCCTGATGGTGTCGCCCGGTGTCGTCCCGCCAGAGCTGACAGCATCGTTAAAGGCCCTTGCTCCACTTCTACCGGAAGCGTCACGACGTGCCAGTGCCGCGTTGGAATGGATTCTGAATCGCGCGCTCCCGGCTCGCGACGAACCGCATGATGGCAAGCTGACGGGAGACGGTTTTCCCGTAGAGCTCGTCTTCTCAAGTCTGGACACGGCAATTCGATACACCTGTGAAGTGCCTGGGCTCGCTCCAAAGCAACGGCTCAATTATGCGTGCAGACTCTCGGAGGCCCTTGGACAACCGCTGCGGTTCCCCCTGGCGAGGCTCCAGGAGGGGTGCGCCAGCCTTGAGTGGGGGGCATGGCTGGGGGGGCGTCACACCGCAACGACTGATCGATACAAGGTGTACGCCGAAGCGCCAGACGCACTCACGCCTGCCGCCATAAGCGAGCTCAACCTCGCGCTGGGCGACTATAGAACTCTGCTCGAAAGCCATGCTTACGCGCTGCGTATCGCGGGATTCGCCCCAGGCTCGCAAAGGCTCGAATTGTACTTTCGCGGGCGCGGCCTCGAGCCTCGGGAACTGCGCGGGCTACTGCAGTTCTCGGGTCTCGCGGACCAGCAAGAAAATCTCTTCTCCCTGCTCGAGGCGGCCAGTAGGCAACCGGCGCGAGTGCGGCTTCCTGGAAATCAGCACGGCTTCAGCATCTCTCTCGATCCGCGAGGTGAGCTTGATATGTTCACTTTCTTTGTATTCGCCAGATCTTTGTTTGGCGCCGATCCCGTCACGCGCTCCGCCCTGCTGACCCTGTCGGAGAGCCGTGGCTGGAACCTGGAGCACTATGCTGCCGTGAGCGCGCTCCTTCAGCGCCGACAAACGCGCGGACCTCACCACGGGATCGTTTCCTTCATCGTCAAACGACATGACCTGCCCGGTGTGTCGATCGGCTTGCGGCCTGGGATTGCTTAACTAAGGTGTTAGTGAGTGCGATTTCCTGGGAGCGCTTGGCGGAGCGAATTGTGTCGTTACAGGCCGTCGATGGATCTTTCCCGTCGATGGTGCTCGAAAAAGGAACGCTCTCCTTCGTGGACCACAACGCGTGCATTACCGGCCTTGTGGTGCGCGCGCTAGGTCGTGAAGCGCTGCCACCCAAGCTTCACCGCGCAAAAGAACGCGCTCTCGACTACCTCGAAGCGTGCGAAAGGTCTGCGTTGCCGGGCGCATTCGGATTCTGGCCCGAATCGAGCCAGCCCGGTCGGCCTGGCGATACCGACGACACCTCGATTGCTGGAGTCGAACTCTACCGGCACGGACGGCGCTCCCGCGACTGGCTAAGGCACGTCGCGTTGCGTGTCCTCTTGGCGTTTCGGGTGCAACCCACCGAGGAAATGAGACCGGAGTGGATACGGGTCGGCGCATTTCTCACCTGGATGCGTCCAAGCCCCGCAAACGTCGTCGATGCGCTCGTCAACGCCAATGTAGCGGCGTTGTTTGCCTTGGCCGGCTTACGGCACGTTTCGGCGTACAGTGCGGCGGTTGCGACGGTAGAGTCCGCCATCGCCTGGACCATGGGCTCGCTTTCGAGAGCCAGAATGGTTGCACCTTACTATGCGCACCCGGTTGAGTTTTACTATACTCTGGACCATGCCGTTGGTTGTGGCGCCGCCGAACTGCAGCCGGCAGTCCGCTTGCTGGAGCGGTGGTTTTGGCGTGATGAGCGCCTCGAAGAAAACCGTCCCGTATGCTGCGCTCCTTATGGAGAGACAGTATGGATCGCGCCTGCGCTACAACTGGCTAGACACATTCCAACTCTTAGAATCCCCATCGCGGCTAAACATTCTCCATGAGCACGTAGGGAATTACGACCTGCTTCCATTTGTCGCCATGGTATCGTCGGGCTAGATCGGTAGCCAGATTGATGAAGCTATCCCACTGCTCCGGGTGAAGGGTCTGACAGCCTAAGCTCGAAGTGCCATGAAAGCTCCCCCTGTGAATATTGATACCGAACTCACCCGTGTCCTTGTAGTTTTCCTTCTTGCCATCCCGCGTAACCGTAACCTTTCCAGCGCGCTGGCAGAGCGCTAAGTAATCGCCTTTGTGTTTGTCAAAGCGGTGTACAAACCAAGCTCCCAGGTTCAGCGATGCGATGCCTTTGGTGGCCTCCGCGAACCCCACGCCAGGACGATATCTGGAGGGATCCGTGTTTCCGTTGAAGGCTGCAAAGGTCTCTGGTGTATCAATGAAGAGCGCGTCGTCGTAGATGCCGCGATCGTTCACACTCGGCGCCCCCATGCTATCCCGGTAGTACCCACGGATGCCAACCACGATAAGCGGATACTTCGCGCGATCGATGTTGTAGGGCTCGAGCTTCGCAGCAAGCTCCTTCTGGGTAAGCTTGGGTCGGGATGCAGGCATTTCCCCAGCTCGCTTGGCGGCGACTGGAAAGGCCGTCGCCAATAGAACATCGCCGGGTTGCTTCCAACTGACCTTGCCACGCCTGGTGACGCCGCGAGCTTCGCCCCTTGAACGCGCAGCCTCCATGGAATCGATTTCCTTCTGCGCGGCGGGGGTGAACTCTTTGACATTGTCCCGATAGTTCCTGGCAGCCTGGCCACCGCCATTGTAGGCGCGCACGGCCTCCCAGAGATTGCCTCCATTTCGAGCGTAGATGGAGTTGAGTTCCTTAATCACGCGGTTCACGCAGGCTCCGAAGTCATGCCACTGCCTAAAGCGGAAATAGCCTTCGTCTTCGGTCACAAACTGCAAGTCGTACTGGAAGATGCCGTAACCCTTGTAAATCCAGTTTTTTGGCCCAAAACGACGTAGAGCGCGCGAGGAATTAGCTTCCTCTACGAGCATGTCCGCGAACGCACGATCGTACTTCGCCCGGAATGCGGCGGTATTTCTCGGGAAGGCACTCCGGGATGAATTCGGCGCATCTCCCGACGCGTCGAGCACGCAGCGAGCGACGACTTCATCCGGTGTAGTCTTACTGCCTGCCTTCGTGACGATCGGCAACCAGAAATACGCCGTCTCTTGACAGGCAATCCCGCAAAGTAGCGCCGGGTTGAAAGGGGTGTCGTCTGTTGCCGCCCGAATGCTTCCTCCAAAATGGGTCATTAGCCAGTTCGTCGCTTTGCGGGCGCTGTTAAGGGAAATGGGTAGTTCTCTTGGCATGCTATTAAAGAGGTTTAGTATTCACTTGCGACCGAGCAAAGAGCAGTCCGCCGAGGACCGCGCTGCGATTTGTGCCACGGCGCCACTTTGCTGAACGAGCAAGCATGGAAACGATCTTGCCGTCTGGAGCCTCCAAAGAATCGCTGCGAGGCCCCGCTCCGCACCAATTCCGGAAAGGAATGAATCTGATCATCATTGGTCTGTCAGACTGCAACGCATCAGAGCAAACACGTCGTTCTATTGCAAGTTAATAACGAGTTTACCTCCCTCGCCCCTTGAGCAGGAGCCGCTCGGTGGCAGTCGGCGGTTGCATTGTATGCGAAATGCCTGCAGCGACGCGCGAGGGTGATCGTCAAATTTGCCAGCTTGTCTTAGGCAGAAATGCAATAGCCTTCGTGCGCCATTCGAAGCAAACAGATGCGCTGCCGCGTCCTTGCTGAGCCCGCTTTAGACTTTAGCTTACAATTGACCTGCCTAGACCGGCTCGGCCCGATGTCGTGAAGAAAGGCGCACTGCCTCTTCGACGATGTGCGTCTCCCCGTCTTCCCGTTCCGCTTTGTTGATCGCATCGATCAACAGCCGGATCGTGCCAAAATCGTGCTTGTGCGGGGTAAGCACGATACGGTGATAGTGCGCGAGATGCGTATCATCGGCCTCCTCCGGCAAGGCTTTGCTTTGCACGATCCGGTCCGCGGCAAGCAATGCATCGAAGTCTTTGTTAAGCTGCTCAATAGCCGACGGCTGCAGCCTATGCGTAATTCGAATCACCATCTTGTCCTTCACCCAGCGGTAAGAGTGAAAATTGCGATAAAATTGGACCACTTCGCCGAGAGTATCTTCCAGGCTATGCGTGATCTTAAAAAGGCTGAGATCGGTCGGAGAGATCAGCCTCTGCTCGAGCAGGTCGTTGACCACAAAGCGCCGCCAGGTTTCCCAATAGTGGCCGTTGGGACGATCAAGCAACACCATCGGCACGATCGGGCTCTTTCCCGTCTGCATCAGGGTCAACACTTCGCATCCCTCATCGTGAGTGCCGAAGCCACCCGGTAGAAGCACAAAGGCGTGCGTTTCCTTCACAAAATGGAGCTTCCTGGTGAAAAAATAGCGGAAGTTGATGAGTTTCGGATCTCCATGGATGATCTCATTCGCACGCTGTTCGAACGGCAGCCGGATGTTGAGGCCGAAGCTCTTCTGGGCGCCAGCCCCTTCCTGGGCCGCCCCCATAATTCCCTCACCGCCTCCCGTAATGACCATCCAGTCGAGCTCCACTATGCGGCGTGAAAATTCCCGCGCCAGTTTGTACTCCTCCGACTCGCATTTCACCCGAGCGCTGCCGAACACGGCGACCTTGCGGATCCCTTGATAATTGCCAAATACTGCGGACGCGTGACGTAACTCACGCATCGCGCGATTGTAAAGCTTCAGATCGGCGATGGCTGTCTTGTCCCTCCCAAACCGAAGAACAGTCTCAATCATTTCTTCCAGGATTTCGGCCTGTCTTCCCTCTGCAACTTCGGCCACGAGACTCTTGATTCGGGGGTCCTTCACTTTTTCTTTCATAACAGAACGTGTGCTGGAAGATTGGCGCAAGTCGCGCCTTTCCGGCTCGCGTCAAAATCCGAACCCATGATCATAGTCATTCGCCCCCGAGCGTCAAAAGAACAAATCGCCCAGGTCATTTCCGAAGTTGAAAAACTCGGCTATACGCCGGCCCCCATTCACGGGGCCACCCAAACGGTGGTGGCGGCAATTGGTGACGAACGCACGCATGCCAACCTCGAGTCGCTGACCGCTTTGCCTCAGGTCGAAAGCGTCCTGCGCGTTCAGAAGCGCTACAAACTCGCGAGCCGGGAATCGCATCCGGACAATACCGTCGTCAATGCCGCAGGCATCGAAATCGGCGGAGAAAAGTTTTGCCTCATGGCGGGTCCTTGCTCGGTGGAAAGCGAGGACCAGCTCCTCAGCACGGCGGCGGCCGTCAAGGCGGCGGGAGCCACCGTCCTGCGCGGCGGCGCGTACAAGCCGCGCACCTCTCCCTACGAATTCCAAGGCTTGGGTAAGCAAGGCCTCAGATTGCTCGCCCTTGCCCGCGAGAGAACCGGTCTCAAGATCATCACTGAGGTCCTCAGCGAACGTGATGTCGAACACGTCGCGGAGATCGCGGACATCCTTCAGATCGGTGCGCGGAACGGTCAGAACTTCCAGCTTCTCATCGAAGCGGCCAGAAGCGGCAAACCAATTCTGCTCAAGCGCGGAATGAGCGAACGGATCGAGGAATGGCTGCTCGCCGCCGAATATATCCTCGCACATGGAAATCCCAACGTCCTGCTCTGTGAACGCGGAATCCGGACCTTCGAAACCTACACGCGAAACACTCTGGATCTTGCAGCGGTCGCCGTCGCCAAAAAGGAATCCCATCTTCCCGTCATCGTGGATCCAAGCCAGGGTTGTGGCCGCGCAGATCTTGTGATTGCCCTCTGCTGCGGAGCGGTAGCGATGGGAGCCGACGGATTGCTTGTCGAAGTGCACCCGACCCCGGCCGAGGCTTTGAGCGATGGCCAGCAACAAGTCGATTTCGCCTCTTTTCAAAAGCTTTCGGAGGCCATTGGGCCGTTTCTTACCGCTGTGAACAGAGCACGCTGAGAGTGACGCCGGCAGAAGCTGCCCGTCATAAGAGGTTCGTGAGCGCTGACTAAAGCAGGTACTGGCCCTCGCCGTAAAACTTCTCACCCAGCGCTATTTTGGGTCTTCCGTTGGCAACACGCCACATGTTGGTATCGCGAAGCGAATAGACGCAGCCACAGTACTCCTGCATGTAGAAGTGCTCGCGCTTGGAAATTTCCACCATGCGCTGCGAGCCACCCTTCTTTCGCCAGTTAAACGTCCAGTAAACCATTCCCGGGTAACGCGACGCTGCGCGCTGGCCGCAGGCGTTGATTTGTTCCATATTTTTCCAGCGGGAAATACCGAGGCAGCTTGTAATGACCGGAAAGCCGTTTTCATGCGCGTGAAGAGCCGTCCGCTCGAACCGCATATCAAAGCACATCGTACAGCGCGCACCCCGTTCGGGCTCCCATTCGAGACCCTTTGCACGCACAAACCAGTTGTCCGTGTCGTAGTCCGCATCGACAAAAGGGATCGAATACTTCTCCGCGTACCGAATGTTCTCCGCCTTCCGCAGCTCATACTCCGCCCGGGGGTGAATGTTCGGATTGTAAAAATACACGGTCAAATCCAGACCGGAGGCGCGCATCGCCTCGATCACCTCACCCGAGCACGGGGCGCAACAAGAATGCAACAGCACCTTCCTGTTCCCCTCGGGTGGGTTGAGTATCGGGCACTGAAATTCGTTCACGGGAGCAGCAAAGGCATCGGAATACTCTTCGACTACGATCTTTTCGGCGTCAATATCTGAGATGACGCCTGCCGATCGTTTAGCGCGGCCAAACCTGAGGAACGGCATCCAATGGTTGTAAACCTCGTTATAATTTCGGCGAAAGGGTTTCTGCCCCTCCAAGTCTCGCTCGGGAGGCACCTCCCGCAAAGAAACCCTGTAATAATCAGTGTTGCACGACTGGAGATCCTGAGCATAAATGTAAGCAAATCACAGCAACACAGTGATGAAAGAGGCGATTTGCGCGAGCTTAGTGCTCGGTGGAATGTTGTCCTTGGCGGAGGCGGGTCCGCGTGCCGGCGCTTGTGTCCGCAGTGATCGAGCGTGGTGTCCTCCGGTAAAAGCGATTTGTCCTCCGACTCCGAGATGCCCTCCGGTGATCTGTCGCACGTGGCCAGTGTACTATTTTCCCGCCTATGGCGGTTGGGCGCCATCACCAATCGTTTCCTCCACCAGTTTCAGCAACGTTTCCTACGGTTTCGACTATGGCGAATCCGGCATTTACCGCGTTCCGGCACCCGTGATTGCCGCGCCGCCACTAACCAATTCACCGGGAGTCACATTTAGCTGGCGGCATTGATTTCCCCCGCAGAAGTGCGGCCTTCCTTGGACCCAAAAAGCCCGAGGAGGGCCGCCTCTGTTTTCTCAGACAACAGGGCCCATCTGCATACCCTTTTGGTCCTTGAATAGGTCAATTGCTGCCTTGAACATCCCCGTTGACAAAGCGTCTGGAAAAATCGATTTAAGGATCTGCCCTCGAACTGGGCCTTGCAAGCATGGTGACCGTAGCTCAATGGTAGAGCTCCAGATTGTGGTTCTGGCTGTTGCGGGTTCGAGTCCCGTCGGTCACCCCACCTGTTTAAAAGGCAAAGTCGCCTCTGAAACCCCATGAATAAAGCCTCCGCTGGCGACCGACTTGTTCGTATCGAAATTGCAGTCGAGCGCTGTTTCCGCGAAAACTTTGTTACCTTTTGTTACCTCGCTCGGACCGATCACTGACACCTCGGAGGTCAGTGTGTCTCCAACAATCCGACTAAAACTCGCGATCATGCACTCGGGTTCGAACCCGTTAGGGTCGCCACTCTTTTGTTGTTTCTGTGCGAACTTCTCCGGATTCTCTGCCTGTAGTTCGGTGGTGCGCGCCTTGATAAACTCCTCGGTCAAGCCGCACTCGGTGATGGAGATATACATGCTGGTAGCTCCGATCCTGTCACCAGCGGCGATAGCACTGAGGATCTTTCCCCGCTCTTCTGCGGTTGGCTCTCGTTTCATATGAGCTCACGGATTAAGCCACTTCTCGAAGTGCACCTCGAGGCGCGTAAGCATCTCTTCTTTAATGTCTTTGACATCGGTGAACTTAACCCAACGAGTGACATCGCAGTTTTTACAGGCACCTCAAACTCCGCAATGAATTCCTCCACCCTGAAACGCTTCGAGGAGACGAATTCAAGAATTGAAGCGGGAGGAGAAAGGGAATTCCTGAGCTACCTGCGCGAACGGTGTTTTTGACTCGAATCCCTGCCGCTGCCCATAACCCTCCGCGCGAAGAGCGTCAAACAAGCCCTCGAGCCCGCTGCGCTCGACGACAGCGAGGTTTTTGGTTTAAAGAACTTGAGTTCACTAGCCTATCCGTCTTCCGACGATCCATTTGAACGAATGCAATGAATGCGACAGGTGTCGTTATCATTGTGACACCTCACAGATGTCCAGGAGCCGTATTCGCGTGGATTGCAACTGCTGCAACATTATACCACCCACCCGTAGGGCAAGATCGTATCCGAAAGCGGGGGTTTCTTTTGCTTTGTTACGCAGTGCATCAGCCTTGAAGACGACGGCTTCGGTCGACTCGACCGCCCGCGCACTGAAATGCCACTGGTGAGGAGGAAAAAGCCAGGACCAACCGAGCGCCTCGCCCGCGCCGAGCGTTTGAATCGTAATGAGGCCTTCTCCAGGTACGTATGCCGTTTCCAAAGCGACTTTACCGTGATGAATCAAATAAAAATGCTCCGCATCGTAACCTTTCTTAAAAACCTGCTCGCCGGGCCGGAAGCGCTCAATGACAGCGCATTCAATCAGCAGAGGAAAATATTGCGGCGGCAGGTTATTCCAAAACGGATGCCGGGTGAGAATATCTTCGAGAGTTTTCATAGGTATTTTACAATCTTGCTCTTTTGAACTTAGCCCACAAGACCGACGTTCGGCTTCCCCGCGAATCGGCGGATACTTTCCGTTTCTTGGCAATCACCCTCTGGCTTCGGCAACTTCTCAGAGCGGGCGGAGCCCGTTTTGTCATTCGTGGCCTGGACGGCCCCTGGCGCAAAAATGGATCAGTGGTCAATCCGCGCACCATTTTGACGATGGCTGACTGGTTTTTCAGAGTTTTCCAACTCGCATCCGGTCTCCAGCGCCCTAACCTGCATCGATCACCGGTTGTGGGGTTAAGCACCGCAGAACTCCGCGATTGACTACTCACATGACGTCGGCTTTCCCAATCAATCTCAATGGTTACGAACACCGCCCGCGAGAAGATCGCTCCTTTCTCCTAGCCTGAACCCCAAAAGGTGGACGTGACATAGCTGGATGGGCCTTCGCTCCAAGACGCGTATTCAGTTACAAATTAACCGCGAGAATGGGATTAGGAACCAAGGACCAGCAGAAAACAAGCTGGGGTTGGCAGAAGAATTTATTGCCGAGTTTGAGGGCGTTCGCAAAGACTACGATGTGACTCGTAGGGCCAGTTCACTGACGTCAGA
>DATDAL010000093.1:0-36091 GCA_036525415.1 Terrimicrobiaceae bacterium
CTTGAGGACCGCAAGTATCGTGACAATCAGCTCATAAGATCTTCCAAGACAAATCCCAACCATCACTTCGGGGCCCACTCCTAACGCTTCCAAGTGACGGGCCAGCCGATTTGCTGAGTCGTTAAGCTCCCGATAGGTCAGTCGAGCCGCGCCGTCCACCACGGCGATTGCCGAGGGGCATCGAAAAGCCTGCCATTCGAAGCGCTGATGAATACCATGCCCCACAGGTTCGATCGTCGAGCCTTTCCCCGTTTCCTGGGTTTGCGGGATGTACGCGCCGGTTTCCTTCACATTGCTCATCGCTCTAGTTCTTGTCGTAAGGGAAGAAATCCCTGCCTTGGCTCGCCCCGCACGCCTGATTCCGGCGCGTCCGTAGTTTCCAAAGTCTTGCGGAAGGACTCCACTGGCACGATTGGCTTTCCCAGACCGCAGAAGTAACGATCTGCAGCTCGATTCAATTCTTGCGAGACTATCAGCGCGGACTATCGAGATGCGGATGCTTGCTTGGTATCGCTGACCTCGCAGAGGCGAAAGCCGGTACGGTTCCTGGGACTACGATCCGCGGATATCCCAAGTGCGTGACTGCGCGCGCGCCGCACGCCAATTTGTTCGTCAGTGAGGAGATTGGATCGGCGTTTCGTTGTTACGCTGCGCTTCGCTGATTCTTGGGCGTGTTCGTGGCGCTCGTTTGCGCTTCCAGATGACGCGTGCGAATGCATCGTGGGCGTGAATGCTCTCCTGGTTGACCGCCTGTACAGTAAAGGCGGTAATTCGCGGATCCTTTTTCAAGAGTACCGCAACGTTGCGTACCAAGTCCTCAACAAAGACCGGGTTGTCATAGGCTTGCATGGTCACGTGTCGCTCATCAGGCCGCTTGAGCAGAGCATACACGGGTGCGGACGCGGACTTTTCGGCAATCTCCACCAGTTCCTCGATCCAGATCCACGCCCAGCCCTTCTTAGACATCTTCGGGCGTACTTCGATTGTTACGTGGCCGCGTTGATTGTGCGCCCCGTAATCGCTAATCTCCTTGCTGCATGGGCAAAGGGTCTTCACGGGTACGACCACGCGTAGCGCCACGTTGTCCTTTGCACCATCGCAGGAGACCGTGAACGCGCAGTCACACGCAACCTTTGCCTTGGCGCCGCTTACCGGAGCAGCCTTCTCGATGAAATGCGGGAAGGTAACCTCAACGTGGGCACTTTCTGCATTGAGACGGTCTTTCAAATCATGCAGAATTTCCGGCAGACTTCGCGTGGTAATCTCACCCTGATGCTTGGCCAACACTTCAAGGAATCGGCTCATGTGTGTGCCCTTGAAGTGATGCGGGAGATGAACGGACATTGAGATGTGAGCCACCGTAGGCACCAACTTCCCGTCCTGGTCCATTACGCTTATTGGATAGCAAAGATTGGTGATGCCGACTTGATCGATCGGGATGCCCCGCGTGTCCGGAGTGTTTTGAACGTCTTTCATTTTGAGTCTTCGGTACTGTATCCCGCCCTGTGGGTCCCTACGCTTCGTATTCCGCCCACGAAGATGCGGTTTCCCAAACCTTGACTGAGACAAGGTGGACATTTTCTTCCACGGGATAACGGGAATCTTTTTTCTTTGCGTAGTCGGCGAGCTTCTCGGAGAAAACGTGAAATATTACACGCGCCATCACTTCAGTGGTGGGGTCTTCATTCTCGAAGGGAACGATCCGTTCTCCGTAACGCGCACGAAGCTCCTCATATGCGGGGTCCTTCGTGTTGACACACATCGCGTGATCCAAGCTCTCAAGGTAATCGCCAATAATTTCCTTCACGATCTTGAAGTCACAGACCATCTCATTTCGGTCAAGGCCTGCGGCTTCCAGCGTGAATTCGACTTTCCGGGTGTGGCCGTGCGGATAGCGGCACTTATCGGGATGCTTGGACAGCATGTGGCCGTTTTCCACGTCGATGGTCTTGCAAACGCGATAGGGCATTCGGTCAACGATATGGGTATCTCTTCCGCCGAATCAAGGGCAATCTTCGGATACAGCAGAGCGCTATAGTCGGTTTTCTGAAGGCCGAAATCTTTTGGCTAACCGGGCGCGACGGCGAACATCTTGGGGGAAAATCGCCACGCATGTACCTTAAATCGTGTCAGCAAAGGTCTTTTCGGAACGACTGAATTCGACGAGACCGGCGACCAACAAGAGAAATGTAATGCCCAGACTGGCAAGCCATTGGTAGATCTCGACCTGACCTTGTCCCATGAGGGCGAATCGAAACCCCTCGATGATTGGAACGATGGGATTGAGGGTCATTATCCATTGCAAATTATCCGGCACCATTGAGCGCGGATAGAAGATGCAACTTGCATACATCCACAGCTGAATGGCCGGAGCGACAGCCACCTGCAGATCGCGAAACCTTGTGCTCAACGCGGCGATTAGACAACCGACGCCGAGTCCAAGTAGAGCGGTTTGCAAGACCAGAAAAGGGATGATGATGATGCGGTAGCTGGGATGAATGGGCGCTCCCTTTGCGAGGAAATAGAGATAGAAGCCAAGGAAGATCAGCAACTGGATTAGGAATTGCCAAATGTTACTGATGCACACCGCGATGGGAATCGTCAGCCTGGGAAAATAGACCTTCGTGAAGAGCGCCACATTCCCCGAGAACGTGGTGGATGTTCTGCTCAGACAAGCTGAAAAATAGTACCAGATGACAATTCCAGACATGTAGAAAAGGAACGGCGGGATGTTGTTTGTCGGGAGCCTCGCAATTTTTCCAAAGATGACCTGATAAACAACGGTGCTGACCAGCGGTTGAACGAAGTACCAGAGAGGTCCAAAGATCGTCTGTTTGTGGAGCGAAATAAAATCCCGCCAGATTGACAGCGCGATAAGGTCACGATAGCGCCAGATCTCCCTGAGAGGGAGATGAAGCAGGGGTTTCTTTGGCGTGATCTCGGTGACGTTCCCAGATCGATCGTTGTCTTCCAGAAGTTTGGTCAGGAATCGGTGCATGAAAAATTGGATCTTATGGAACGGGCAAAGCACCGGCGCCGCCGGTCTTTTTTACGACGTTCTGGAGGATTTGAAGATGCCCCTGGAAGCCGGAAGGGTCGCGAATTGGCGGCTCCCCTACTCCCGAGCGGTGAGCAACTTGCCGCTTCGAAGACCAGGTGCAGCACACACGGGAGGACGGACCAGTTAGTCCTATCAGGCAGCGCCAAGACGATGGGACCTTCCTGCACGAATCTGTGAGTTAACAGGAGAAATGCGTGCGATTCAGCAACGCGCGAGCGGACATGCCAGCAAAAAATACGCGTGTCTTATAGAAGGGGGGAATCAAGCAGGACGTTCACACACAGAGCGAACCCGCACGCATGGTCACAAGCTGCCGCCCTTGGTCGTCCTTTCCAAATGTTGGAAGAGGGACCTTCCGTGCAGATTGAATTTGTCTCTGACAGGTGTCAGAAGGTTACGGCGCAAGAGGCCGTGAATTAACTGGCGGCAGGCTCAGGTCTTCACTTCACCAGGAACCTTAGGAGCCACGGGAGCATCTTTTCACCTTTCTCTAGCCAGTGCCTTAGGCGATCCAATCGCTTCTTGGTCGCTTGAAGCTCCCCGGCAGGCAGTTGCGCGATGAGCGATTCCATGTGCTGAATCCTTTTCAGAGCCCGCTCGACCCGAGGATGAAGCTCTTCCTTGATGAAAACCGTGGCAAACTTGCTCAACTCGAGATCGGCGGCAAAATGATCTCTCCGATCGCCCGGAGAATACACCGCCTTTACGGCCCCAACACCCCGTAAAAGCTTGAGCCCCTGGCTCGCCGCACCCAAACTTAAATTCAGCCGGTTCATTATCTCTTCCATGCATAGGGGCCGAGATGAGACAAAAAGAAGTCCGTAGATCTCGCCAACGGATTTTTGTAATCCAATCAACCTCAAGAAATTGATGAACATGTCGATCGCCTCGAGCTCCAACTCTGAGAGGCTGGCGCTCGCTTCTTTTTCCCCGTCTTTCGCAGCAGGTTGGAAAAGCATCGCTGAAGAATCCCAATCATTTCATACGTTTCAAGAAAAAATGAAATTCCCGGGTAAGAAAATCCTCCCTTACATGCTCTGTGGATGTGTAAGAGGTTGAGCACGCCAGAGCCGGGACGCTGAGGTCCGAAGCGAGGACGAGAATCAAGCGCATGGATTCCACGCAGAGAGAGGCTGAGCGGCTTTCGTTGTTGCTTTCTTAGGTTCCGTAAAATGGGTTTAAAACTCCTCAAGCCTCGCTTCCGACCCGCGATCAGTTGCTTCCAGAGCCACTCGCCAGAGAGCACGGCGCTGACGCTAACTATCAGTATCGTATTCCAAGCTTGAGCAGAATCGCGCAGAGACTCGAGCGAAATCGATACCCGTCTTGCAGCTGTTGCGCGGACTCTGCGTTGCAACCGTTGGGGTGTTCGCGGGCTATGAGATGCAGCTTTTCGCGTTCGCCGACGGTATCGAGCAGAGTATGCGTCTTCTGTCGAGTGTGAATACGAAAGCACGCTAGAAAATAGGGGACCCTGCGAATTTGCGCGCCGGCCGCTATGAAACGGAGCAAAAGGTCCCAGTCCATGGCAAAGTGAAACGCCGGATTGATCCCGCCCACCTTTTCGTAAATTGACCTCCTCCAAAAGAGTGTTTCCTGGGGCACATAGTCAAAATGGCGTATGGCATTCCCGTCGTGGCGCGGCAGGGTCCAGCGGCCGACCTCTTGCCCGTATTCGTCAACGATGACGCGGTGTCCATAGAGAACATCAACACCTCGATGCGTGGCAAAGTACTCTCCTACGAACGACAGCGCCCCCGGCATAAGCATGTCGTCAGAGTTAAGATATGCCATTACGTCTCCCCGGAGTGCCGCGAAGCCTTTAGCAATCGCGTGCGCCTGGCCATCGTCTGGTTCACTTACGCAATAGGTGAGATCAGACATATATCGCGGCAGGATCCCCCTTGTTTCATCCGTTGATCCCCCGTCGACCACGGCATACTGGACCCGTGGGTAGTTCTGCTTGATTACGCTTTCGATGGTGGCACTTAGCGTTTGACCTTGATTGAAGCTGGGCGTGACAATCGAGATCAGCGGCAGTTGGTGTGCCTTTTGCTTCCCAGCGGGAAATCTTTCAGCCTGAAGGGACCGTGCCGGATACTGACGCAGGATTCCAAGCTCATGGCCATGGAAACTCAAGCTGAACCGGTAAAGCAAATGCCTTAGCTGGCTAATGTTTCGGCGCCAGTAAGTGATATGGAAGGTTATTTTTCCAACAATGTATTTCAGATGGCCTCTTTTCTGGGCCAGGTAATTGCGAATCCGAGAGGCTTTTGAATGACTGGTTGCCGGCGTCGAGAATATCTCGACGGCGCGGTTTGACGGACGGGCTTTATCCGAATGCGCCAAGCGAACCGCCTCCCTGGCAATGGAGAGAAGTGCGTGCCCGAACCGGCCTGCATGCGCCTTGCTACGCATTAGAGCGTCACATTCCGCCGAATGCACGGGCCCCGCTTTCAATTGCGGGTAATACGTGGCGAGAAGGTGGGCAAGATTCTCAGGCGAATCGGTCTGAAAGAAGCCGACCGCATCAGGTACTTGTTCGCGGTGCACCGGGATGTCCGAACAAATCAGCGGCCGTCCAAGGGCTTTGGCGTCCTCTACGGTTGTATTCCAGCCTTCGAATAGTGAGGGTTGAATGACCAGCGTGGCACATCGCATGAGCGAAATCAGCTCCCAGTATGGCACGTGTCCCAGAAAGTGGATCTGGTCGCTGACGCCCTGGCGCGCGCATGCCTGGAAAAATTCTGAAAGGCGCCGGTTTTCGATATCTCGGTAGTCGGCAGGCATTCCGGTCAGGACTAATTGAACCGGGGTGCCCTGGCTTTTCAATATGGAAAGCGCTGGGGGGAGTATGGCGTGGTTCTTATGGCTCCAGAATTGGTTTGCTACGAGGGCAAACCTCGAAGGCAAGTGATAGTTTGCAACCACGCCTTGAGGGTTTTCGCTGAGGGGAGAAGCCCAGAGGGTGGAAGGAAAGGGGAGGACGCGAACCTTATTGGCAAAAGGCGGAAGAAATTTCTCAAAGTCCCTTCGGGAGCTTTGGCTCGAGACGGCCACCAGTTGGCATTCGCTGGCGATTAGATCGAATAGAGCATCTCGTGCCGCAAGATCGTCCAGAGTGAAGAGCTCTGGGAGCCGACAGTGTTGGAAGTCGGGTATCCATCCGACTTTGGCGGTACGGATTTCGCGAACAACCTTGTCACGCACCGGGAGCACCACGTCGAAATCAAGCTCTGCAACGCGTCTCCCAGCGATAGAGGCGAACGGCATTTTTTCGAAATGCTCGGGCACCTCGATCTTTCCCTCTCGGGCAAGAAAGACGATCTTGTCGTTGTCGTTTTCGGCCAAAGCATAGTCTCGTGAATCAAGGGAATGGGAATGCACTTTGGCGACTGTCAGGCTTGTAAGAAGGGCGCGAGTATAGCTTGCACCGCCCGACCACCCTGCGCACGTCTGATCGAGGATTCCAATCTTCATGCGTACCTTTGGTTACGCGCGGAATTGAGCTGCCGTTCGCCGAGGCCACGAGGGCTCTTTTTCCGGTGACAGCCGCAAATTACGGCGGCGTCCGCATCGGGGAAATAAAGCTTCATCCATGCAGGCGTGCATGCGCAAGGCCTCATTGGCGTCTTGCTTCGGTAGCCATGGGAACGCAGGCAAAGCATCTTTCGAGCAAGGACTCAGTTTCGGCGACTTTCGTCGATAGATCGGCGGCGGGCTCTTTGAGAGAAAGCAATCGTGCTGCAGCGCTTACGCCTTCAAAGCGGTCAATGGCTATTAACAGATGCCGCAGACCCAGATCATTGAGCAGACCCTCGATTTTTCCACCTAATGTATAGTCCACCGCGAGAAACGGAGTTTTGGTAGCAAGCGAGAATACGACGCTATGGAAACGCATTGCGAGTATAGCGCGACTCCGCGCGATGAGGCGAAGGTCTTCAATCGGCGTTCGATGCCGATCGTCCAGTCGCGCCAGAATTTCAGGGAATTCTCCGAGCAGACGCCGATAAAAGAGCCGGTCATCGCCTCCGACGGCATATTTATGCATGCAGAAAGGGACGATTTTCAGTGAGCGATCGATGCGCAGCATTTCTCGGATCATCAATGCGAGTTGCGTTTCATAGGTGGTTTTCACTCTTTCCGCATGCGCCTTGTCCATCCGCGCCGCAAACTCCTCAATCGGCCAATTGCGAACCGCGAGGAGGATCTGCTTCGGATCCCGGTCAACCGGTGTCCGCATCTGCCGACGAATCCAAACAAAGGCGGGATCGAGCGCCACCGCGCATTTCCGTTCAACGCCCAGGACTCCCCGGGCAATCTCTGCCGACGCTCGGTCGCGCAAGACAACTTCATCTGCAATCTCAAGCAAATGCTTAATCGCCGCGTTCCGGTAATCCACGTATAGCGGTCCTATTCCGCATCCGGCAATGAGGCATTTCACCCCGGACAACTTGGCCGTAGCGAAAAGCTCAAGCAAATGGGTGCACCAAGGGATCGACGACATTAACGGTCCGCCTCCTATCGCGACCGCGCTGTACTCCGCGCCCGTTATGGCCGCAAAGGCTTCGCCGAGGGTCAACACACGCGCGATGCGCAAATCGGGCATCTGACGTGCGGTCATCCGCGAGACGTAGGGTTCAAGGGAGGCTACGTCCACGGCGACTTGCGGCCATCGCCGTCGTGCGATGTCAATGACGCCGCCCAGAATCGCTTTGTCGCCCAAAGTTTCGGTGCCGTACCAGCCACAGATGAGAATGCGCTCCTGTGTGACAGGCGCGGCAAATGCTTGTCTCCCAGCTTCGAAGGCTCTTGCGATGAGGGAGGATTCCTCGCCCTCGGGAAGCAAATACATCATCGTGCTCAACCAGCCTCCGGATTCGAGCCGTTGGGGAGTTGGACCAAATGCGGCGTTACGTTGTCCTCTCTCGAAAAAGTCGGCGAGCAGGGGAGATTCATGCTGCTTGGGAAGGGACGGACTGCCGTTTGCCTTAGAAAATCCAAAGAGACTTCGGATCAAACCACCGCTAGCAGCCGCTGTCCCCTTTTGGTCCTGCGAAGCAACATCCCCTGGACGACGATCTCTCTGACCGGTCGCTAGCAACTCGTCCCGCCAGCGGACGTAGAAAAGCCTACGCGCGTTGTCGGTTTCGAAGTTTATTCGCACGACATCAAGAAAGTTGCAGAGGTGGAAGATTTCCTCTTCGTCAAGGCGTCTGCTGATCCCGGGAGAAAACGTCGCCGTGAATCCGTGCTTCTGGAGAATTCCAAGGATTGCTTCGCTTTGGAAGATATTGCGCTTACCAAGAAAGCAGTGAATGTGGGGCCGCGCTGACCGAGTGGCGACGCGTCTTATAAGTCGATCCACTTGCGTTGTCGTTGCGCATATGCCTCCGGGGAGCAACTGAAAAACGCCAGACGGACGTCGCAGGCGCTTGAGCACGTCGATCAAGTTCATCGAGGATCAGCAACCATAGACTCATCCTGGACCAAGGCGTTAATCCCTTCTTGAAGGCGGATCTCGGGGCTCCAAGCAATCGCCTCGCGGATTTTCCCGATATCCGCCTGCAGAATCGCCCGATCTTGTTTGCGCACCCGATTGTTTGATATGGTGATCTCGAGGACGCGGTTTGCAGCGCGCTCGAAATGTTGAATGATTTCGCGGGCGGTGTACGAGTGGCCAGAGCCGATATTGAAGACAGTCATTCCACCGTCTTGCGGGATCATGAGCTTAACTATGGCTCGCGCCATATCGCCTGTGTGAATGTAGTCTCGCCGGGTGGTAATATTACCCAGTTCGATTTGGTGGCTGCCTTTCAGAACCTGCCGAAGAATCTCCGGAATCAGATGGGCATTGGTCTCGCGAGGTCCATAAGCATTAAACAGACGCCCAATCACACAAGGGACACCCGTGGCCAGATGAAACTCATGCACGAGACGCTCCCCAACGAACTTGGTTAGGCCGTAGATATCGAGTGGGACGGTTGGGGATGTTTCCGAAACAGCTGCTGCAGAATCGGCGTAGACTGCCGCAGTCGAGGCGAAAAAGACCTTCTTTACCGAATCAAGCTCCCGCAAGGCGTCGAGGACATTCAATGTTCCCTGGAGGTTAATGTTACTCGATTCGAAGGGATGCGAATTACAATAGGGAATAAAGTGAATGCCAGCCAGATGAATGACCCAGGTTGGCATGATTTTGCGGGCGCAAGCGGCAACGGAACGGCAATCGAGGATATCAAACTGGAAGAAACCATCGTCGCCGATGGTTGCGTGTCCCCTCTTTCCAACAGACAAGTTGTCTAAGACAAAGATTTCGCAGTCCAACTTTTGTAGCTCCCTTAGGACGGCCGATCCTATGAATCCGGCTCCCCCGGTCACCAAAACTCGCTCGCTCATCGATTTTGCACTACGCGAACTTAGGGGCGTGTTGTTCCCTATGGGCGACCTCGTGACTGTTATTCGTCTGTGAATCGATCCGCCAAGAGCAGTCCACACAGAGTGGCGTGGCTGCGCGAGACGGCAAACTGGCCGTCCCGTAGTAGTTTCCTTCCAAAACGTCAAGACTCCGCGCCGCGACTTGTGCATCGACGCATACCGTGTTGACGTCAAGCTGGTAGTTGATCCGATAAACTCCGGGCAACAGGGGTAGCTTTGGGAACTCGCAAACGATACCTGTCTGATAGCCCAACGCCGGAAGAGGTTCGCCGTGGACGCTGCTCAAGGCACAAACGCGACGCCCGTACTCGTCGTAAAAGACCAACTTCGCAGCGGTGCTCGTGATTTTCATTGTCCGTTCAAAGCGGCGCTCGCAGTTGAGTCGAATGAAGCATCGCTCGCCACAGGCAAATGATTTCGCAAAACCTCCATGCTGATCGAAGAGGTCAATTGATGTCACCACAAACTCTCCAGTCCCTCCATGTTGATACATGGGTCGCGTCGGATCTCCTTCGACCGGTGCCAGGGCCTTGCGATAATCATCGGCGATGGTTTCCGCCGGACCGTAGGCCTTCATCGATCCTCTATCCAGCCAGATGGCGCTGTGGCAAAACTTGGTTATCACCCCAGCATCGTGTGCGACGAAAAGAATGGTATGCCCGCGGCTGATAAGCTGCTCCAGGCGCTTATAGCACTTTGTTTTAAAGGCCATGTCACCAACAGCAAGAACCTCGTCGAGAATCAGGACCTCCGGTTCGAGGAATGCGGAAACTGCGAAGGCCAGCCGCATATGCATGCCACTGGAATATCTCTTTACGGGCGTATCGATAAACTCTTTGAGGTCCGCAAACTCGACAATGTCATAGAACTTCCCTTTCACTTCGGCGCGGCTCATTCCCAGGATGGCTCCATTGAGAAACACGTTATCGCGGCCCGTCAATTCCGGGTGAAAGCCCGTTCCTACCTCCAGCAAGCTGCCCACGCGTCCGCAGATTCTTACGAATCCCCTGGTTGGCGCAGTAATTCGGGAGACGATTTTTAGCAGAGTGGACTTTCCTGCTCCGTTTGATCCAATAAGGCCAATAGTCTTTCCTTGCTCGATATCGAACGACACATTTTTGAGCGCCCAAAAATCCCCCTCTTCCTTTGGCTCCGTTTCGACTTGCCCGTTTCTGTTGTCCAATCGGGAGACTTTCCGGCGCATCCACCACCGATGGAGGTCCGCGAGTAGCTGACCGCGGTTGATTTCGCCAAGGCGGTAGCGCTTGGAAACGTTGCTGACAGTGATCGCGAAAGACATTCGACCTAAAGGATAACTGCAAATCTCCTCCCTGCTCGTTCAAATTGGACGACGCACACACTTAACATCAGCAGGGAATGCCTGGAGGACTTGCGACCATAGCCCAATCTCAGGCTGATAGGGTTAGAAGCCTGTATCCTGGGTGGCGTTGGAGCCGGGCAAGCTGCCGCCCTTGGTCGGGCCTCCTGATCTTGAAAGGGGATCCTTCGCGCATACACGTCCTTCTTTGACTGTGTCAGGAAAATCATTCCGTACGTGAGGAGCCGTCCGTAGCTCCCAGGAAGGCCCAATCGCTCATTTCATCAAGAGTATGAGCGATCATCGTGGGATCGCGTGTCCTTTCTCGAGCCATTGCTCGAGGCGATCGCCACAAGTAGGAACGGGCTGCGAATGCATGAAGGCCGGAAACTGTGAAGGCCTCGCGCTGATTTCAAGAAAAAACGGCGAAACTGGGTTGGACTATGGAAGCGTTTTGTGCCAAATGGTCCACAAAACGGGCGATTACCCTCGGGCTCCTCGGCCGAAATGCGCACCTCCTGCCTGGGTGGGTGTCGGCATCTGAAAGAGGGACAGCTGCTTGACAGACCGCAACCGAGGTGGCACTTCATTTGGCCTCAAGATTTCAGGTTACCTATAAATGCCCCGATCAGTCCACATGGAGTTCCAAACTCAGGGGGAAAGCGGATGCGGGTCGCATTTTGCTAAATATCTGAGAACGAACTACCTGCGAAAAATGAAATCACTGCGGCCGAGGCTTGGTTTGCCGTGCTGGACGACGTCCAAAAGATTGGAAGTCATTCTGATTTTTTCACCTTGGCGGCCGCTCACTCATGGCCACGCGTGTCGTTTCCCAGCTGCGCCGCGCTTTGGGCATTGATATCCCCGCGTCTGTTCTTCGAAAATGCCACGTTCGCCGCAATCGCTGAGTACATTGGTGACGCGGGACGGAGCGAACGAGATGCCCCGGTGGCCGCGTTGTCGGCCCGTGAAAAGATCGCTTTGGGAGGATCTGGCAGTTCCCTAAATTCGCAGCTTGAGAGCATGAAACCATGACCAAGAGAACAGCGGTAGAAGGTGCGCAACCCATACGAAGATTTCTTTCCCGGCTGCGAGGGATGAATCTGATGGTGTGGAGCGAGGACGGCCAGCTTCGCGTGAGCGGTCCTACAGGAGTTCTGACTCCCGAGCTCCGCCAGGAACTGACCGAACGAAAGGCGGAAATTTTGAATTTCCTGCGCGATGTGCGCGAGGCGACCATGCGACCTCCCATTGAAAGAGTTTCCCGCGACGAAGCTCTGCCTCTCTCGTTCGCTCAAGAGCGCCTCTGGCGGAACGAACGCAACGCTTCAAGCCCGGACAACGTCAATGTAATTGTTCTAGACGCGAAAGGCGACCTCAATATCCACTGCCTGGAGCGCAGCATTCAGGAGTTGGTCCGGCGCCATGAAGTCTTTCGAACCACGTTTCATGTCATGGGAGATGCCCCGGTCCAGCGCATCGCCTCGCCTCGACCAATCGAGTTGAACGTTGTCGACCTCGGTCAATTTCCAGACCCGGAAGCAGAAGCCACACGTTTGGCCTTCAAAGAAAAGACGGACCATATCAATCTCGAACATGGACCATTGATACGGTTTTTGCTGCTCCGTTTCGGACCGCAGCATCATAGGCTTGTGATGAAACTTCATCACATTTTATATGACATATGGTCGCTGCCGATTTTTCGTCAGGAACTTGACACGCTTTATCAGGCATTTTGCTCGGGGAAGACTTCTCCGTTGCAGGAACTGACGTTGCAGCCGGCGGACCTCGCGGTCTGGCAACGCCGATATCTCGCCCCCGGTTCGAGGGCCTTTCGATCACAGCTGGCCTACTGGCAAAAACAGCTTTCAGGAAACCTTCCGGTTTTGAGGCTGCCTTGCGAACGTCCCTACGAGCTAAGGACGGCCTCCATAGCAGACGTTCTGGCGCCATTCAAAATGTCCGAAGAACTCTCTGCAGATATCAGGGTTCTTACCCGAAGGGAAGGCACGACATTGTTCGTCACGTTTCTCACAGCCCTAAAGGCTTTGATCAACCTGTCTACCGGCCAGAATGACATCATGCTGGGAGCGTACATGGCAAAACGAAACGCTCCCGAATCGGATCGTATGATGGGATTTTTTGCCGACATCGGCCCCTTGCGCACAAGGGTTTCAAGCGACATGAGCTTTCTCGAATTGCTCAGCCAAGTCCGCGACACGGTGCTCAATGCTCATGCCTATGAGGATATGCCTTTCGATCTGGTGAGTGAAGAACTCAAAAAGTGTGGCCAAGCGCCGCCGGATATCCGAGCCATCTTTATGGTGGAGTCGTTCTTAGGGCACCGTTACCGTCTTGGCGGTCTCGAAATCAAGCCTCTTGGCGTCGAGACTAGGAACACGATGCCATGGAGATTTCAAATGCGGGTGCGTGATGGTGGGCGGGCATTCTATGGACGCGCCAAGTTCGATGCGCGGATCCACGATCCACAGGGCGTCCGAATAATGATGCGAAACTATGTGAGGCTTCTTGAAGAGGCGGTCAAAAGGCCTGCCGCGCCCCTCTGTGAAATCGAAGAGGCCCTCAATCACAGATAGTCAACGCCGTATCGGCCCGCCATGCTCCCAGCGACGCACCTCGCAAGATCCCACCGGGAAAAGGACATTCGTAGTGGCGAGGTGCACTTATGGCGCGTTGGGTTGGACGGACCCGATTCATTGTCAAAAATGGTCGGTTTGCTATCGCGCGACGAACTCGAAAGGATGGAACGTTTCTGTCTCCCCGTGCTTAGGCGTCGATTTGCCGTGGCACGAGGGGCATTGCGCATGATTGTCGCACGCTATGTTGGCGGGGACCCGGCCGATGTCGAATTTAGCTACGAGCAGCACGGCAAGCCTTATGTCAAGGACCCGCGTTCCAATCTGCAATTCAATCTTTCACACTCTGACGATCTCATGGTTATCGCCGTCTGTATGGATCAGCCCATCGGCGTGGACATCGAACGGGAAGATCATCGGTTTCATTTGATGGATGTCGCAGCTCTTTGCTTCTGCGAAAGTGAAAAGGAACAGGTTGCGCTGGAAGGGAAATCCAGCCTGCAAGCATTTTTTCAGATTTGGACGGCGAAAGAGGCTATTATGAAGGCGACTTCGCTCGGGATGTCCTTGGAGCCATCCAGGGTGGAAGTCGGTCTAAACCCTTTGCGTCTCCTCGCAATCAACGGCGCCGAAGAACTCAGTGATGCAAAGTGGCATCTAATCGCGCTCTCTCCGAGGGAGGGTTATAGTGGTGCGCTTGCTGTCGCCGCGGAACCGTCAAGGATCGTATACCGCGATTTCCAAGCCACCCTGCCTGGAGACTGTTGAGAAACCCCTGTGGCGCTGCCTGCGATTCTCTGAGGATCGCGAGGATCCGAGCCCCTGGATCCAACGTTAGGAGCCAATCCGGGCAACTTGGCGACCTGAGGTCTAGAATCCAGGATGGGCTGCGGATGCGTGAACGAAAACTGTGGAGGACTTCCGCTGATCTCAAGAAAAGACATCGGGAAAGCTGGGAAATGCCTCGATGGCGGAGTCCGTCCCCTATCAAGGGCGCGGCGCGAATGTGAGAAGCCGCAACTTGACACACCGAAACCACAGTGGCAGTGGTTTTGTGCCTAAAATCCCAGAAGAAGTAAATTCCCTACCCAGGTTACGTGGTATACACAATTTTTTACGTACAAACGACATAATTGCAAAGGATCCAACGCCTGGCGGTGCGGCGAAGTGGCGATCTCCCAGTTCTCCGGTGACTGCTCGTGCGGTAGCGATTAAGAAAAAGAAAGTCGCTATTTTTGGAATCCAATTCCGCAGAACTTTTTGAGCTTCGAGGCTGCTGCCTTCCTCCAGAGAATGAATACGACCAATGACATCGTAGCCTCGTCAGATCGGGACAGCGTTGCGATTATCGGAATGTCGGGGCGCTTTCCCGGCGCGAGTTGTATTGCGGAATTCTGGGAGAATCTGCGAGATGGCGTTGAATCAATTGCGCAGCTGTCCGACGCGGACCTCGATGTGGCGGGAGTCGCACAGAGCCGGCGACTGGATCGGCGCTACGTCCGGTCCGCTGCGGTGCTTGACGGGATCGAACTTTTTGACGCTGCCTTTTTCGATATGCCCGCCCGAGAGGCGCAGATTACTGATCCTCAGCACCGCCTTTTCCTAGAAACCACGTGGCACGCACTCGAGGATGCCGGATGCGACCCAGCCAGGTACCTCGGGGAGATCGGGATCTTCGCCGGCGCGGGAAGAAATACCTATTTCCAGCACAAGATTAGCGGCGACGAATTGTTCAAGGAGACGCTCGATGACTATCAGATCATCATTGGCAGCGAGAACGACTATCTCGCCACGCGTGTCGCCTTCAAATTAGACCTCCGCGGGCCGGCGATCACCGTGCAGACGGCCTGCTCGACGTCGCTGGTTGCAGTCCACATGGCGTGTCGCAGCCTGTTGAATGGGGAATGCCAGATGGCGTTGGCGGGAGGAGTTTCGGTGAGGGTTCCTCAGAGAGCCGGCTATCTTTACAAGGACAGTGGCATGTACTCCCCGGACGGACACACCCGCCCCTTTGATTCCGTCGCTTGTGGCACGGTCTTCGGTTCCGGAGTCGGTGTTGTGGTTCTCAAGCCTCTTACGGCCGCGCTGGCGGACGGCGATCCCATCCGTGCTGTCATCTGTGGTTCGGCGGTTAACAACGATGGGGCCTCGAAAATCGGGTATACAGCCCCCAGCGCAGCCGGACAGGCAACAGCCATCCGCAAGGCATTGGCCGCCGGGCGGATCGATCCTGCAACCATCGGTTACGTCGAGGCCCACGGAACCGGCACACTCAAGGGGGACCCCATTGAAATCGAGGCGATTAAGCTTGCACTCGGTGCGAAGCGGAATTCGGACACCCCGTGTCTCATTGGCTCGGTGAAGGGCAATGTGGGACACCTGGATGCCGCGTCGGGCATCACGGGATTGATCAAGACGGTGCTCGCTTTGGAGCACGAAATGCTTCCCGGAACCGTCAATTTCCAGCAGGCAAATGCCGCGTGTGGATTGGATGGAAGCCCGTTCTTTGTCAGTTCCTGCTCGGCTCCCTGGAGGAGAGGCAGCAGCCCTCGTCGGGCTGGTGTTACATCACTCGGGTTCGGCGGTACCAATGCGCATGTGATTCTCGAGGAGGCGCCCCACACCGCAAGATCCAATCCAGCACGTCCATGGCACCTATTGGTGATCTCTGCGAAAACCCAGACCGCGCTGGAAAGCTCGACGCAAAACACCATTCGTTACTTGCGGGAGCATCCGCACGTCGACCTGGCAAGCGTTGCTTTCACGCTGCAAACGGGCCGGGCGGAACTTCCCTGGCGACGGATGGCTGTTTGTGAGTCTGTCTCCGATGCGGTGGCGATACTTGAATCTCTTGACCAGTCCAGGGTGGCGACTGCCTGCTGCAGCGAAGGCCGGCGCCCAGTGACATTCTTATTCCCCGGCCATGGATCGCACGAGGTGAACATGACGCGTGGGCTTAACGAGACGGAACCTGTGGTGCGCCGCTCTATCGACACTTGCAGCGACTTGTTCAAGGCGGGCTTTAACGTTGACCTCCGCGAAATTATCTTTCCGGCGGCGGATCGCGAAAGCGAAGCTGCGGCCTGCCTCAGGAAGGCTTTTTACATTCAGTCGGCTCTGTTCGTAACTTCCTACGCGCTGGCGATGCTTTGGAAGAGCTGGGGTGTGGAGCCCGACTCCGTTGTCGGTTACAGCATTGGTGAGATCGTGGCAGGAACGGTCGCGGGCGTGATTTCGCTGCCGGATGCAGTTCGCATGACGGGCGAGCGGTCCGAGATGATGCAGGGACTGCCTCCCGGAGCGATGGTAGCGGTGGCGCTCAGCGAGCAAGATGTGAGGCCCCTCATGGGGGACAGTCTCGATATCGGCGCGATCAACGGGCCGGAACACACAACGGTTGCCGGTTCGCACGAGGCGATGGAGCCTTTCAAACGCACGCTCGAGGAACAGCGCATTCCTTACAAGGCCATCAATGTTCCGCATGGATACCATTCGCGCATGATGGACCCAATCATTGGCCGCTATCGTGAAGTTGCCGCCACCGTGAACTTCCGCTTCCCGGAAGTTGACTTCTTCTCCACGGTCTCCGGCGCACGCGCAACCGGCGAAGAATTGACCAACCCCGACTATTGGGCGCGCGAGGCGCGCGAGGCGATCCGCTTTTCACCCGCATTGGAAGCCCTGGCAGTCACAGATAGCAGGATTTTTCTGGAAGTGGGACCAGGCCAGCTCCTCTCGAAGCTGGTTCGGTCGCATCCGGCCATTTCGAAACGGCACGCCGTTTTCTCCTCGTGTCCAAACCCGCAGCAGTCGATACACGAAGCGTGCTTCGCCCTTTGGACTTTGGGCCGGCTTTGGCTGACCGGACAGTCGGTTAACTGGAAAGGTGTCTACGCGGGAGAGGAGCCCGCGCGGGTTCCGCTGCCGGTCTATCCCTTCGAGCGCCAGCGGTACTGGATCGAGTGTCAGGGCAAAGATGAAAAAGCCGCCAGCGCACCTTCTCGTGCGCCACAGAGGCTCGCTTTGGTGGATTGGGGAGTTACCCCGATGGTCGAAGAGAGTTCGTCTTCAATTCCACTTTCGCGTCCCACTCGCCAATCACTGGGGCCTCGCAACGGACTCGAAGAGCAGATCGTCGATCTTTGGCGGCAGGTGCTCGGCATCGAAGAGGTAGATATTCGGGAGAACTTTCTCGAGCTAGGCGGCAATTCCTTGATGGCCGTCCAATTGATTTCGCGGGTGAGGGACACCTTCGAAGTCGACGTGCCGGTAGGTGAGTTTCTCAGATCTCCGACGGTCGTGACGATGGCGGACGCTATCGTGCTTCGGCAGGCTCAACTAGGAGAGAGTGCGGGTGTTGAAGACCTCCTCTCCGAAATCGAGTCTTTAGGAATCGACGAAGCTCGAGCGCAGCTCGCCAAGGAGATCGAAGTCTCCCAACGGGAAGAAGCGACGAAATCGGCCGCGGTCCCGGCGCCCGAGAATCCTGACACCCGTCGGATCGAGTTCAGCCTTTTCTTTTTCTCGGGCGACGAGTCCGCTTTCCCGACCGACAAATACCAGCTCGTGCTCGAAGCGACAAAGTTCGCTGACCGTAACGGCTTTGCTGCAGTTTGGACGCCCGAGCGGCATTTTCACCGCTTCGGGGGACTTTATCCGAACCCTGCGGTGCTCGGCGCGGCTCTTGCCGCAATCACCGAGAGGGTTCAGATTCGCGCGGGAAGTGTCATCGCGCCCCTGCAGAGTCCTATTCGCATTGCCGAGGAATGGGCGTTGGTGGACAATCTGTCAAACGGTCGCGCCGGGATAGCGTTTGCCACCGGGTTTCATCCCGTGGACTTCGTGCTTTCACCGGAGCGATTTAAGGAGCGATCGAAACTCACGGCGGAAGTTGTCGAAGCTGTGCGCGGGTATTGGCGTGGAAAGCCGGCGCAAGGTCGAACCGGAACTGGGGAGGAGGTCGAAAGAGCGCTCTTCCCAAGGCCGGTGCAACGCGAACTGCCGACCTGGCTGACCGCTACGCGATCCACAGAGACTTTCGTTCAGGCGGGCAGATTAGGCGTCAATGTCCTAACCGCGGTCCTCCGAATCAACCGGGAGGAGATGGCGGAGAAGATTGCCGCCTACCGGCGCGCGCGGTCCGAACACGGCCATGACCCGGATGCCGGAAAGGTCACGTTGATGCTGCATGCGTTCACAGGCACGGATGACGATCATGTGCGACATACCGTGAGCGGGCCGTTCCGGGAATACCTCAGATCCCACATGGAGTTTCTCTTCTCGACAGGTGCTCCACTTTCGCCGTCCGAAAAGGAAAATCTTCTGACTCTGACGTTCGACCGGTTTTATGAGGGCGGATCGCTTTTCGGAACCCCCGAGTCCTGCCTGGATACAGTGGAAAAGTTTGCGGCTATCGGCGTCAACGAAATTGCCTGTCTCATCGACTTCGGAATTGATTTTGACACGACGATGGACGGACTCCGGCAGGTTGTGAGACTAGCCGAGCTCGCGAACCTTCGGCATTGCGCTCCCGCAGATTTGGGAGCGAATTTGGCTGCTTCTCAATGAGCGACATCGCCGAACGTATTGCCTTGCTCCCGCCGGAGAAGCGGGCATTGCTCGCCGCTCGCCTTGCGAGATCAAAGGGCCCGGTGCACGGTGTCCAGCAAATTCCAATCCGGGAAAGGGGCTTCCCTGCGCCGCTTTCATACAACCAGCGGAGCGTGTGGTTCCTGGATCAACTCTATCCGGGAAACGTGGCTTACAACTCCGGCAACGCGGTGCGCTTCAGCGGCCGGCTTGATCCAAACGCTTTGGAATGGAGCTGGAACGAACTGATACGCCGCCATGATCTTCTGCGCACGGTCTTTGAGCTGCGTGAGGGCGATGCGATGCAGTATGCAAAGCCGTTTCGCCCCGTAAGGCTGCGAAGGATGGAATTAGGCCAGCTTCCCGAATCCGAGCGCCTGGAAGCGGCGCGCGAGGAAGCGGTGCGGGAGGCACAATTGCCCTTCGATCTGGCCAGCGGACCGCCCTGGCGCGCGAGACTTCTCTGTTGTTCCGAGCGAGAGCATGTCCTTGTGGTAATTCTGCACCACATCATTTGCGACGGCTGGTCGATCGGCGTTTTGGTTCGCGAACTGGTGGCGGGCTATGAGGCGTTCTTAAAAGGAGGAAGCGCACCTTTACCCGAACTGCCGATCCAATATGCAGATTATGCCGTCTGGCAGCGCGAGCAGCTTGCCGGACCTGGCTTTCAGCGCCACGTCGAACTCTGGCGCCAGCGTCTCGAAGGAGTTACGGGCGCCATGCAGGTTCCGTTGGACAAGCCACGTCCAACGGAAGCGACTTTTCGTGGCGCCCGGATATTCACGCAGCTCTCGCCGCAGCTCGCCGAATCCCTTCGTCGGATTGCTCATGCAGAAGGCGCAACACTGTTCATGGTCTTGCTGGGAGCCTTCAAGGTCCTCCTGTCGCGTTATAGCGGGGAAAGCGACATCATTGTTGGATCGCAAATTGCCAACCGGGAACGCAGCGAGCTCGAAAGCTTGATCGGATTCTTCGCCAATACGCTGGCGTTGCGCACCGATCTTTCAGGCGATCCGACATTTCTCGAACTGCTCGCGCGCGTGCGTGACACCGCTTTGGGCGCGTACGATTCGCAGGAGGTTCCTTTTAGGAAACTCGTTGAGGAGCTCAAGCCCGAGAAGCATCTCAACCGCAATCCATTCTTTGATATTGATTTTAACTTTCGAAATCTGCCGCTCCATGCAGTCAATGTCCCCGATTTGAACGTCGGCTTGCTTCGGATCGACAATGGGACATCGAAGTTCGATCTAAGCATGGAGTTTGCGGAAGTCGGAAGCGGGCTGGAAGTGGCTGTCGAGTACAGCACCGAGCTGTTCCATGCCTCTACACCTGCTCGGTTGCTTAAGAATTATCAGACCCTTCTCGAAGGCATCGTGGCGAACCCAAAAACAAAGATCTCCCGATTGCCATTGCTGACTGAGGCCGAGAGGAATCAGATTTTGGTCGAGTGGAATCAGACCACTGCGGAACCCGCGAGCGAACGTTGTGTTCACGAACTCTTCGAGGATCAGGTTAGGCGGACTCCTGATGCTATAGCAGTCATATTTGGGAACCAGCAACTCAGCTATCAGGAGCTCAACAGCCGAGCCAACCGCTTGGCACATCATCTTATCGAGCGCGGGGCCAAACCCGAGATTTTCGTGGGCATTATGTTGGACCGCTCGATTGAGATGATCGTGGCTATTCTCGCCACGCTGAAAACAGGTGCGGCCTACCTTCCGCTCGACTCGGAATATCCGCGGGCGCGCCTTGCGCAGATCCTGACCGACGCGATGCCTAAGGTGGTACTGGCGAACGCCCGCCTGTGCACTCGGCTTCCGGAGACGGTAGAGGCGCTCGCGCTTGATACGCGGGAGGCTGAAATCATGCTAAGCCTGGCTCCTGTCGAGAATCCCACCGACTCGGAACAAACCAACTTATCTGCTCATGCCGCATACCTCATTTACACCTCCGGTTCAACCGGAACGCCAAAAGGGGTGGTCATCGAACACGCGGCACTTTCGACTTATTCTCGGACCGTCGCGGCGCATTACGAGTTGAGCTCTGCAGATCGGGTATTGCAGTTTGCCTCCCTAAGTTTTGACGCGGCAGTTGAAGAGATCTTCCCCACGCTTATTGTCGGCGCGTCGCTGGTGATGCGTCGGCACGACATCTGGACGACCTGGGAATGCCGGCAAAAGATCCGCGAACTTGGAATCACGGTCCTGAATCTGCCGACCGCTTATTGGGAGCAATTGGTTCAGGACTGGGCAAACGACGATGACAAGGCAAGCACAAACGTGCGGCTCGTCGTGGTAGGCGGAGAGGCAATGCGCCCCCAGGGCGTTGCGTGGTGGCAGCGGACTCCTCTGCGTAGTTCTCGCTTGGTCAACACCTATGGCCCCACCGAGGCGACGGTCGTCGCCACTGCGTTCGAGGTCCCGCCAACCGCATATCTTGCCGCCAGAGTGCCTGTGGGCAAGCCGCTGCCCGGTCGCTTAGCCTATGTTCTCGATGGGAACCTAGAACCGGTCCCCGTGGGGGTGTCCGGAGACTTGTATCTGGGCGGGACCTGTCTGGCACGCGGTTATCTGAACCAGCAGGGACTGACCGCGGAGCGATTTGTAGCTGATCCCCATCGCCCGAAGCTTGAAGCGCGGATGTACCAGACTGGTGACCGGGCGCGCTGGCTTCCCGATGGCAATATTGAGTTCATTGAACGTTCTGACCGACAAATAAAGTTCCGCGGCTTCCGCATTGAGCTCGGGGAAGTAGAGGTCGCTCTAAGGCGTCACCCTGGAGTTAGGGATGCGGTAGTAATCGCCCGAGAAGATGAACCTGCCCAACGCCAGCTGGTCGCTTACATCGTTTCCGGCAAGGACAGCGCACCAGCGGACCTGAGATCCTTTTTGGAGGGCAAGCTCCCCAGCTACATGATTCCACAAGCTTTCGTCGAGCTTGATGCTCTGCCAATGACGACCAGCGGCAAGTTAGACAGAAAGGCTTTGCCCAAGCCTCAACGGCCTCTTGAAGGCTACCGGGCTCCCCGCACGCCTGAGGAGGAGATGTTATGCGCGATCTATGCCGATTCGTTATCGCTCGAGCAGGTGGGTATCGATGATAATTTCTTTTCACTTGGAGGACACTCACTGCTGGCCATGCGACTGGTGAGCAGGGTGCGAAGCGCCTTTGGAGTGGAGCTCGCTTTGCGTGCGGTCTTCGAGGCCCCGACTGTGGCTGAGCTGATCGGCCGTTTGCCCGGGACACGGAAGGGGAGCGTGGCGTTGACGCGCCAAGAACGCCCCGAACGGGTGCCCTTGTCCTTTGCCCAGCAGCGGCTCTGGTTTTCCGATCAGTATGAGCCGAACAGTTCGATTGGCAACATGCCGAGTGCTTTAGGACTGAAGGGACCTCTTAACCTCGGAGCGTTGGAGCAGAGTTTTAATGAGATCATCCGCCGTCATGAGAGTCTAAGGACGACGTTTTCGTCGCTTGAGGGGAAAGCGGTACAGGTGATTGCGCCGTCGTTGAGGATATCACTTGATGTGGTGGATCTTAGGGACCACGCGCAAGGCGAAGAAGAGGCCATGCGGCTTGCGCAGGAGGAGGCCCGACGGCCGTTTGATTTGGCGCGGGGGCCGCTGTTTCGAAGTAAGTTGCTACGACTAGGTGAAGACGACCATGTCTTGCTGTTGACGATGCACCATATTGTGTCGGACGGCTGGTCCATGGGGATATTTTCTCGCGAGCTATCGGTTCTCTATCGGGCTCTTGTTACGGGTGAATCTTCTGCCCTTCCGGAGCTTCCTATACAGTATGCGGATTTTGCGGTTTGGCAGCGGGAGTGGCTGAAAGGAGAAGTCTTAGAGCGACAGCTTTCCTACTGGAAGAAGCAGTTGGCTGGCGCTCCTGTTCGCCTAGAGCTTCCTACGGATCGGCCTCGGCCTGCAGTTCAGAGTTTCCATGGCGCACGGCAAACCATGGCTCTGCCCCAGGCTCTGACTAACGGCTTAAAGGCGCTCAGTCGTCAGGAAGGCGTCACTCTGTTCATGACGCTATTGGCGGCCTTTCAGACGCTCTTACACCGTCATAGCGGAGAAAACGATATCGTTGTGGGCTCACCCATAGCGGGCCGTGAGCACACTCAGATTGAGGGCTTGATTGGCTTTTTCGTCAACACGTTGGCTCTGCGCACCGATTTTTCCGGTGATCCGAGTTTTCGGGAACTCCTTGCAAGGGTGCGCACGGTAGCCCTCGACGCCTACAGCCATCAAGACTTGCCGTTCGAAAAGCTGGTAGAGGCACTGCATCCGCACAGGAATTCTAGTCACTCGCCTCTCTTCCAGGTTTTTTTTGCTCTCCAGAATGATCCGCTGACGAAACTGACGCTCGCGGGACTCACGGTTGATCGCCGCAGGGTAGACCGGGAGACGGCCACATTTGATCTAAGTCTCGTGATGACCGAGCGGACAGGATGCTTAAACGCATCAATAGAGTACAATACCGATCTCTTCGACGGGACCACCATCACGCGAATGATAGGCCACTTCCAAGCATTGTTGGAAGGTATCGCCTCGAATCCCAACGGGCGTCTCTCCGAGTTACCGTTACTCACTCAAGCCGAAAAACAGCAACTACTGGTTGAGTGGAACGACACAAAAAGAGACTACGTTAGCGACAACAGCATCCATGAACTGTTCGAAGCGCGGGTCGACCAATCGCCTGATGCTGTAGCTGTCATCTTCGAAGACAAAGAAGTTACCTACCGGGAACTCAATGCCAGAGCCAATCAGCTGGCGCATTATCTCCGCAATCTCGCGGTCGGGCCGGAAACCCTAGTGGGCATTTGCATGGAGCGTTCGCTGGAGATGGTGATAGGGCTGCTCGGCATCCTCAAGGCCGGCGGCGCGTATCTACCCCTCGATCCAGTTTATCCCCAAGAGCGCCTTGCCTTTATGCTGGCGGATAGTCAGGCGCCTGTGGTGTTGACCGAGAGCAAACTTCTTTCGCAGCTGCCCAAAATGAACGACGACGGACGAACGGCGACCGGTGACGATGCGCGGTCTTCGTTTCCGCAACGGTCTGTGCTCATCAGTCCGCGGTGTTCTGTTGTTTGCCTCGACACGGACGGGGAACTTATCGCCCGTGAAAGCAAGGAAAATCCCTTCCGCGTGGCTAACCCCGAGAATCTGGCCTACGTGATCTACACCTCTGGGTCCACCGGAAAACCGAAAGGCGCTTTGATTAATCATGCCAACGTGACCCGTTTGCTCCACGCAACTCATTCCTGGTTTCACTTCGACCAAAACGATGTCTGGACACTCTTCCACTCCTATGCTTTCGACTTTTCAGTCTGGGAGATGTGGGGAGCGCTGCTCTATGGCGGACGACTAGTGGTCGTGCCTTACTGGGTGAGCCGCACGCCGGAGAAGTTTTACAAACTGTTGAGCGAGAAAAAGGTGACGGTGCTCAACCAGACGCCCTCCGCTTTCCGGCAACTGATTCGGGCTGAAGAATCGTCCATCAGTCGAGACGGGCTTGAGCTTCGAATCGTCATTTTTGGCGGCGAGGCACTGGATTTCCCAACTCTCAGGCCATGGTTTGATCGCCATGGTGATCAGCATCCGCGATTAGTCAACATGTACGGCATCACTGAAACCACAGTGCATGTGACTTACCGCCCGATCACCGCAGCAGACCTCACCGGTAGCACGGCCAGTTTAATCGGTCTGCAGATACCCGATTTGGAAGTTTATGTATTGGATCAAAACCAGAACCCGGTACCGATCGGCGTGCGGGGTGAATTGTATGTAGGAGGCGCGGGAGTAGGACGTGGATATCTGAATCGGCCCGACCTGACGGCGGAGCGGTTCATTCCCGATCCGTTTCGCCCTGGACAAGGACAAAGGCTGTACCGGTCAGGCGATCTGGTACGTTACCTTCCCAACCGAGATATCGAGTACCTCGGTCGGATTGATGCTCAAATAAAAATCCGGGGTTTTAGAATTGAGCTGGGAGAGATTGAGGCGACATTGAGCCAGCACCCGTCGGTGCAGGATGTGGTAGTCGTCTTGCATGAAGATGGGCCGACCGAGAAGCGTTTGGTGGCCTACATGGTTTCTACTGAGCAAGCACCGACAATAAGTGAGCTGAACGGCTTCTTAAGGCAGAAGCTGCCAGAGTACATGGTGCCCGCTTCATTTGTGTTCTTGGATGCCCTGCCTCTCACTACGAACGGCAAGGTAGACCGGCGTAATCTCCCGGCTCCTGATCAGCGCCGGCCGGAACAGGAGAGCCCTTTTGTAGCACCTCGAACTCCAGTGGAGGAGCTACTGGCAAAGATCTGGGACGAGCTGCTCAAAGTTGAGCGGGTGGGGATACATGACAACTTTTTCGAACTAGGCGGCCACTCGCTGCTGATCACTCAGGTTGCTTCCCGGATCGAACAAGCCTTTCAGGTACATCTGCCGTTACGAACGCTTTTCGATGCGCCGACGATCGCGCATCTGAGCGTGGCGATTGCGACAGCGCAGCTCGGGCAAGAGGACGCAGCGGAAGCGGTTCACATGCTAGACGAATTGAAAAATCTCTCCGCTGAAGAAGTAAAAGCGCTGCTGGAAGCGGAGTGTGGGTTGAGTGCATCAGAGGACAACCAATGACTCTCCTTCACAATCGAGAGGAAATTCGGGCAGATGCTTGAACTGTACTGTCAAAAAACAACAGTAGGACATTTTATTCGATGAGCAGATCCTTAATCATAGCTGGAAATTTCAAGCCTTATTGTGGCTATGGCCAGCACGTCAGAGAGGTTCGGCGGGCGTTAAGTGATCTGGGAGTTACAGTGAAGCTCGCAGATCTTCCCGGAGGGAATCATCGTGAGCGGTTCAAGGCATCAGACCTACCAATCAGTTCTGGCGTCATCCTGCACATTTGTGGACCGAGGAGCGTGAGGGTTGTTGAAGGGATGCTCAATGTCAACTACACCACTTTTGAGACAACACGAATTCCTCAAAGCTGGATAAAGCACAGCTTGAGCCATGATCTCGTTATCTTGACCTGTGATTCGGCCAAGAAGGCATGGATGGCAGGGGGAATTCCGGAAGAGCGCCTTAAAGTGTGTCCACTTGGAGTTGACCCCCAACGATTTCACTTGGGTGTTGAGCCGTTAGATATGGGAAGTCTAAGGCGACGCAGGGTTCTTGAATATAGGACAAGATTCCTCAATGTATCTGCATTTATCTCCGCGCCAAGAAAAAACCTTTTGGGAATGTTGCGTGTCTGGATCAAAGCGACAAACGCGAGTGATGACGCGATTTTGATCTTAAAGCTGGGTGGTTACAACTACAAATGGTGGTGGCCCGACGAATTCAAGCGCGCTCTGAACGCGATTGAAAGGGAGATTGGCAAGCGAAGAAGGGAAGCCGCTCCCATCCTTTTCTACAATCCAATTCTATTGAACTCCCAAATGGCCAGTCTCTATGCGGCAGCAACACACTACTGGAGCATGTCTCATGGAGAAGGTTGGGACCTGCCGATGATGGAGGCGGGCGCCATGAATTTGCACCTAATTGCTCCTAACCATAGCGCCTATACCACTTATCTGGATGAATCAGTAGCTCAAATGATTCCCTCACGAACAATCCCAGCGAACTTTGATGGAAGTAAGGGATTGCGTACGCTTTTTGACGGTTCCGATTGGTGGGAACCAGATGAAGAAACCGCGGTGGAATTGATACGCGAGGCGATCAGGACGGCGAGTGAAGGGTTGCCGACTGCGAAAGAGCGAATCGTTAACAATTTCACCTGGCAACACTCTGCTAGGCGTCTCGTCGAAATCCTGGAGGAATTGCACAAGCGACATGGCAACAAGTTTAAGAAGGTCGACGCGGTGGTTAAGGCTGCCTGTCGCAGCACCTCGACCGTGGCAAAGCGCGAACATTGAAGAGATTGGCTACACGCTTACTGGTTTAGCTTTATAATCCGGATCTTCCCGAAACTCGCAATCTGCTGGCCCGCTTCAACGGTTTTCTCCTCATTCCCAATTGAAAGCATGCCTGAGTAGAACTTTTCAGGTCAACTCAAATTCCTTCCGGCCCTGTTTGATGAAGATTCTATTGACAATGAACCTACCATACACACGAGCGTATGGTGGTGCCAACCGGTCTAATCGAGCCCTAGCCGAAGCGCTGGCTAACCGACACCATTCGGTCTGTGTCGTTGTGCCTGCCCTAGCAGCGGTTAGCTCGATCACTCACCAGCAGTTTTGTGACGAGTTAACAGCCGAGGGGATTCGCGTGAACTCTAATGGAGAGAGCGAGGTTTTTGATTTGAACGGCGTCGAGGTACACGCGGTGGTGGAGCCATCTCGCCTTTGCGGCTATTTAGCGGGGCAAATCCGTAAACTGCAACCGCACTGGACCTTGGTATCCTCTGAGGACCGTTCGCAGGCATTGTTGGAATCGGCGTTGAAGGCTGACCCCGAACGCGTGATTTACCTCGCTCACACACCACAGATGTTTCCGTTTGGACCCGCCAGCTTGTATCCGGGAAAACGTCGAACCGAACTCATCGGACAAGCATCCGCAGTCATCACGATTAGCTCGTTTGTCGCCGATTACATTCGACAATGGACGGGTTTCGAATCAAGTATGCATCATCCACCCCACTACGGATCCGGTCCGTTTCCGAATTGTGGCAGCATTGATAACGATTACGTATTGTTGATGAATGCCTGCGCCGTTAAGGGGCTCTCAATTTTTTTGGCGCTCGCTCGCGCCATGCCTGATATCAAATTCGCCGCGCTGCCCGGCTGGGGCACAACTGCTGCAGAGCGGATGGCGCTGTTGGGGCTCCGGAACGTGACCCTGTTGAGCAACTGCAAAAATCTCGACGATGTTTTCTGTCGCACTCGCGCCGCCCTTATGCCTTCGCTGTGGGTTGAAGGATTCGGAATGGCGGCGGTCGATGCCATGCTCCGTGGCATTCCTGTCTTGGCAAGTAATTATGGCGGACTTATTGAAGCGAAGTTAGGAACGGACTACCTCCTGCCCGTCAACCCGATCGAACGTTTTGAAGACCGCCTTGACGACAACCTGCTTCCGGTTCCGATCGTTCCACTACAGGACATTGAACCGTGGCAGAATGCGCTTAGCCACTTAGTCTCGGATCCCGACTTGTATCAAAGACAATCGGCTGCAGCCCGTGACGCTGCATTGAGGTTCGTCCGGGGTCTCAGCGTCGAGCCGTTGGAGGACTTGCTGCGTCGGCTCCTCACAAAACCGAAGACCAGCCCTAACGGATTTTTAGGCGAGCTCAAAAAAATCGGTTTAGAGGCAACAGTATCAGACACAGCCAGGATAAAGGAAGGTATCGATGCTCTCACACCGGAGCAGCAAGCGCTCTTGATGTTACGGCTTCGGAAAAAAGCCTTTAGCCGAGCAAAACGGGAGTTGTCGGTTCCAGCCATCCAGCCTGTGTCACGCGATCAGGAGCTGCCGCTTTCGTTTGCCCAGCAGCGGTTATGGTTCTTGGATCGATATGAGCCGAGCAGCTCGGTTTACAATCTGCCGAGTGTATTACGGCTCAACGGTTCTCTCAACATTGGCGCCTTGGAGCAGAGTTTAGCCGAGATCCTCCGCCGTCATGAGAGTCTACGGACGACGTTTTCGATGGTGGATGGGGAGCCGGTTCAGGTGATTGGGCCAGCGGCAGAGTTCTCGTTGGCGGTGGCAGATCTCGGGGATTGTCCAGAGGGGGAGAGGGAGGAGGAAGCGCGTCGTCTGGCCAAAGAGGAAGCCCGGCGGCCTTTTGATTTGGCGCGGGGCCCGCTGTTTCGCGCCAGTCTAATCCGGCTGGGTGAAGACGATCACATATTGGTTCTGGCGATGCATCATATTGTGTCGGACGGCTGGTCGATGGGAGTGCTTTACCGCGAGCTATCGGTTCTTTATGGGGCTTTTGTCAAGGTGGGGTCTTCTCCCTTACCGGAGTTGGGGATTCAGTATGCGGACTATGCGGTGTGGCAGCGGGAGTGGCTGCGGGGGGAAGTCTTAGACCGACAGCTTTCCTACTGGAAGAAGCAGTTGGAAGGGATTCCTGCAGTACTCAAGCTGCCGACGGATCGGCCGCGGCCGGCGGTGCAAAGCTATCGGGGGGCGCGCCAATCGATAGAGCTCTCCGAAGAACTAAGCCAGCGGCTCAAAGCTTTAAGCCGCCAAGAAGGCTCCACCTTGTTCATGACGTTGCTGGCGAGTTTCCTGACCCTGTTACATCGGTACACCGGGCAGGACGATATTGTGGTGGGTTCGCCGATTGCCGGTCGGAATCGTCCCGAGATTGAGGGATTGATCGGTTTCTTTGTCAATACCTTAGTTCTCCGATCTAGCTTTTCTGGTAAACCAACCTTCAAGGAACTATTAGCGAGCGTACGCCAGAGTACGTTGGAAGCTTACGACCATCAGGAGCTACCGTTTGAAAAGCTCGTGGAAGACCTTAACCCCGAGCGAAGCCTCAGCCACTCGCCTTTGTTTCAGGCGATGTTTGCCTGGGGGAATGACTCAGCGACGAAGCCGAGCTTTGAGGGACTAGGTGTAAGTCCTTTAGGGATCGGCGCGGATATCGCGAAGTTTGATTTGACCTTATCAATGCGCGAATCGATAGACGGGCTAAGGGGGTCGCTGCAGTACAACACGGACCTATTCGATGACACGTCGATCAGTCGGATGAGCGGGCATTTGCAGACTTTGCTCAAATCCCTAGTTGCGGATCCTGAGCAGCGCATTTCCGAGCTCCCTATCCTCACCGACGCCGAGAAGCGTCAGCTTTTGGTCGAATGGAACGATACCAAGAAAGATTATCCGCAAGACAAGTGTATCCATCAACTGTTCGAGGAGCAGGCAGAGCGAACGCCCGACGCGGTAGCCGTTGTCTTTGAAGATCAGCAGCTCACATACCGGGAGCTTAATAGCAGAGCTAACCGGCTTGCACACTATCTACAGAAGCATGGCGTGGGCGCGGAGTCGCTGGTAGGGATTTGTGCGGACCGGTCGTTGGAGATGGTGGTTGGGCTGCTGGGGATTCTTAAAGCGGGGGGTGCCTATGTGCCGCTGGATCCTGAGTATCCCAAAGAGCGGTTGGCCTTTATGCTGGAGGATACCCGCGCGCCGGTCCTGTTAACTCAACAGCGCTTGGTTGACGGACTTCGGGCGCACAATGCCGACGTAGTTTGTTTGGACAGAGACTGGGAAGAGGTCGCTGCGGAGAGTGATAAGAATCCGATTAGCGGTACTGCCGCGGATGGCTTAGCCTACGTAGTTTACACCTCGGGCTCAACCGGACGGCCCAAAGGTGTAGAAGTTCGGCATCAAGCTGTCCTGCGGCTATTAATTGGAATCGATTACGTCCGGCTGGATGCAAACCAGACTTTCCTACAACTTGCTCCGACTTCCTTTGATGCGTCCACGTTTGAGATTTGGGGCGCCTTACTCCACGGAGCGCGGTGCGTTCTTTTTCCGGGAAAGGTTCCTAGTCCGAGCGAACTTGGCAATATTCTCCGTCACTACCATGTCAGTACTTTATGGCTGACCGCTTCGTTGTTCAACACGGTGATCGATGAGTCGCCTGAAGCGCTGTCCGAAGTGAGTCAACTCTTGATGGGAGGCGAAGCCCTCTCCGTCTCTCACGTACGACGTGCGCTTGGGCTTTTGCCCGTGACTCAGGTCATCAACGGGTATGGGCCTACGGAGAGCACCACGTTTACGTGCTGCTACGCAATACCGCATCGACTCGATGAGAACATTAGTTCAATTCCCATCGGTCGCCCGATTGCCAACACGGAAGTTTACTTGCTGGATTCTCATCTATCTCCCGTGCCGATAGGACTTCCGGGTGAGCTTTATGTTGGAGGTGACGGGTTAGCGCGTGGGTACCTCAATCGCCCGGAGCTTACGGCAGAGAAATTTATTCCTGATCCTTTCAGTCATGAGCCTGGGGCGCGCTTGTACAAGACCGGTGATCTGGCTCGGTATCTGCCCAACGGCAACATCGAGTTTCTGGGACGTATTGATCGTCAGGTCAAGATCCGCGGGTTTCGTATCGAGCTGGGGGAGATTGAGGCCATCCTTGAGCAACATCCTGCGGTTCGGGAAACAGTGGTGCTGGCTCGCGAAGATGAACCACGGGACATTCGCCTCGTGGCTTACGTGGTTTCTGAACAGGGTCCGGCGCCTTCACCAGGGGAGTTGCTTGGCTTCTTAACGTCAAAGCTCCCCGGCTACATGATTCCTTCCGCTTTCGTGGTCCTTCAAAAGCTACCCCTCACCCCCAATGGCAAGATTGATCATCAGGCGCTGCCGTCCCCTGAGGGGAAGCCAGCATCAGACGGCGCTCCGCGGACCCCGCAAGAGGAGATTTTGTGCGGGATTTATGCTGATTTGCTCTCGTTGGCTCAGGTGGGCATAAACGATAGTTTCTTTTCGCTGGGTGGGCATTCCTTGCTGGCCATGCGGCTCATCAACCAGGTGCGGCGTGCCTTCGGAGTAGAATTGTCTGTGCGCGCGGTCTTCGAGGCCCCCTCGGTCGCCGAGTTGGTCACCCGCGTTTCACGAGCAGTGAAGGCCAACGCGCCTTTGGTGCGGCAGGAGCGTCCCCAACGCCCGCCTCTGTCGTTTGCCCAGGAGCGGCTCTGGTTTCTCGACCGCCTTGAGACCTCCAGCACCGAATACAACATGTCTCAAGCGCTGCGTCTCCGCGGAGAGCTAGACGTTAGTGCGATTGAGCGCGCCATTGATGCCCTCGCCGAGCGCCATGAGATCCTCCGCACCCACTTCGGCGAGCACGAGGGTGAGCCCTACCAGATCGTCGCGCCGCACTGGCGGATTCCTCTTGAGGTGGAAGACCTCAGCGGGCTGAGGGAAGATTTGCGAGAGGAAGCGCTCCAGACGGCGTTGCGAAGAGGATCGCAGAAACCCTTCGACTTAAGTGCCGGTCCTCTCCTACGGGTAGGTCTTCTCAAACTCGGTCCACAGGACCACATTTTGCATTGGACCTGCCATCACGCCATCCTCGATGGTTGGTCAGCCGGCGTTTTCATTGCCGAATTGTCGATTTTGTATGCCGCCTTCAGCGAGGGATGCCCGGCGAACCTCGCGACGTTACCCGTGCAGTACGCCGACTACGCGCTCTGGCAGCGCCGCCAGATGGATGACGGCCAACTGGAACGACTCGTTGAGTACTGGCAGGGCCAACTCCGTGACCTTCCCGTTCTGGATTTGCCCATTGATCGTCCACGCAGTTCTTCACCCAATTTTGACGGAAGCGTGCAGGCGTTTCTTTTGCCGGAATCCCTTTGCCGGGATCTCCGGAGCCTTGGAGGCGCTGAGGGCGCTAGCATGGCAATGGTGCTTTTGGCCGCCTTTGAATTGCTGTTGGGGCGCCTTTGCGGTCAGGATGACGTGGCGATGGGCTTTCCGATCGCCGGGCGCAGCAGCTCCGAATCCGAAGGGCTTATCGGACTATTTGTCAACACACTCGTGCTGCGGGCAAAGCTCGACGGCAGTCTAAGCTTTCGACAATTGCTTGCGCAGGTCCGCAAGTCATCTCTGGAAGCCTACGCCCACCAGGAAATGCCCTTCGAGAAGCTGGTTGAAATCCTCAATCCCGAGCGAGTCCTGAATCGACATCCTCTGTTCGAGGTTCTCTTCAACTATATCGGCATCTCGAGGCCGTCTTTGGATCTTCCGGGGTTGTCCATCGAGCGCGTCAAGTATGAAGGCTTTCAGGCCAAGTTTCCGATGACCCTGTATTTGGGGGAGATTTCGGGGGGTCTGATGTTAAGGCTGGCTTACCAGACCGCGCTATTTCTACCGGAGCGGATTGCTCACCTTGTCAATCAATTCCACCACTTGCTGACGCAGATCGCGGCAAACCCGGACAAGCCGATCTACGGCTATTCGCTTGCCACGGAAGCTGCTCGCAAGGTGCTACCCGATCCGACGATTTCGCTTCCTGAGCCGGAACAGATCCCCGTCACACGCCGCTTCTTGTTGCACGCAAAACTCCACTCTGACCATACTGCAGTGCGCCACGAAGGCCGGGAGTGGACCTATCGAGAATTGGCGAGGTCCTCTCAGCAAATCGCCGCGCTGCTGACGGTTCGGGGAGTTCGACCTGGAGACGTCGTCGCGGTCACCGGGCAGCGCTCTTTCGGCTTGATTTCCGGGATACTGGGAGTGTTGCTCGCGCGAGGGGTTTTCCTGACTCTCGATTCGTCGCTCCCAACCGCGCGGCGGAATCAAATGCTCCGAGCCGCCTCGGGGAAGCACAGGCTTTCCGTCGGCGATCCGGACGGCACCCATGAGGAGGGCAGCGAGGCTTTTCATTTGCTGCCGGTCACCAGGATCTCGTTTGACGGCGACCTTGTCGATGCGTGCGACCGGACGCGCTCGAAGGGAACGAGCCCTGGCGAGGCGACTGCAGATGACCCGGCCTACGTCTTCTTCACCTCGGGCACCACGGGCGCTCCAAAGGGCATCTTGGGAACTCATAAGGGTTTGAGCCATTTCCTTCAATGGGAACAACACGCTTTGGGTGTTGATTCGAACGATCGCGTCGCCCAACTCACGGGACTCTCCTTCGACGTCGTCCTGCGGGACATCTTCCTCCCGTTGAGCGCCGGCGCTACCCTTTGTCTGCCTGACAAAGCGTCGGTCCCGCATGGGGATGACGTTGTCGGCTGGATGCGGCGTGAGCGAATCACGATTCTGCACACGGTCCCCTCGCTGGCAGCAGCGTGGCTCGACAGTCTGGAATCCCGCGCAGGACTTCCAAACCTGCGCTGGACGCTTATGGCAGGAGAACCGCTGATCGACACGCTCGTTCGCCGGTGGCGCGAACAGATCGGGACGACGCACGGCATTCTCAACCTCTATGGACCCACGGAAACTACCCTGGCAAAATGTGCGTATCGCGTGCCAGCCGATCCAGGAAGCGGTGTGCAACCCATTGGCGAGCCTTTGCCGGACACCCAGGTGCTGATCGTTAACCGGGCCGATCAGCTCTGCGGAATTGGCGAGCCGGGCGAGATTATCATCCGAACTTCCTTCCGGACTCTCGGTTACCTCAATGTGGCAAAAGTCAGCCGGACGGGCTTCGTTCCCAATCCTTTTCGAGACGACCTGTGCGACGTGGTGTATCGCACCGGCGATTGCGGCAGCTATGACAACGAAGGCTTGCTGCGCATTTCGGGTCGGCTGGACGATCAGGTCAAAATTCGCGGAAACCGCGTTGAGCCTGCTGAAGTCGCAGCGATCCTCGCACAATATCCCGGAATGCGAGAATGTGCCGTCGTGGCACGAGAAGATGCCAACGGCGAAAAGTGCCTGGTTGCCTATTTGGCGCAAAATCCAGGGCGCGCGAAATTGAGTGTTCTGGCCCTATGCGACTCCCTCAAGCAAAAGCTGCCCGACTACATGATACCGGCAGGGTTCGTAACGCTCGAGAAGCTTCCGCTGACCCCCAATGGCAAGCTCGATCGTCAGGCCCTCCCGGCTCTCGATACCGGGCAGTCGGCGGCACGTTATCTGGCACCTCGCGATCACACGGAACGAACTTTGGCCAAGCTTTGGAGCGATTTGCTCAAGCTCGACAAAGTTGGCGTTCAGGACGATTTCTTCGCCTTGGGCGGACACTCGCTCCTTGCCACGCGCCTCGTTTCGCGGATTCGCAGGGAGTTCGACGTGGAGATTCCCTTGCGCGCCATATTCGAAAACCCGACGATCGAGCGTCTGGCGCTGCAAATCGCGGAAAAGCGGACAGCCTCTATTGCCTCCGAGGACGTTGAGGAACTGCTCAAAGACTTGGAATCGCTTCCGGAAGAAGCGGCCGAGTGCCAACTGACCGAAATTGAAAAAGAAAACAGCAATCCTTCTCCGCCTGCGGAGACGGATCACTCCGGTAGCCCGTCCCAAGACCCCATCAAGACTTTTCGGAGCCCGACAATGTAATCATGATCCCCATCAACGAACGCCTTAAAGAGGCGAAGCGTTGGAGAGTTTGCGGCCTACTGCCGCCCTTGCAGCTGCCTCTTAGAATTGCGGCTTGAGAATTTGAAACGATGATCAAAAAGACGCCAACAGACGTTGCGCAGTTTTGCGGCTTCGCGAAATGAATCTGACGGTGTGGAGCGAGGCTGGCCAACTTCCCGACCATGCTCGGCTTCACTTCGCGCGAAGAACTCGATCGTGCGGAGCCTCCGTTTCTCGGTGCCGAGGCATCGATTTGGGCTTGGCGCGTGGGGCATTGTGCGTAATTTGTGGCACGCTATGTTGGCGGGGACCCGGTCGATGTGGAATTTGGCTACAAGCAGGACGGCAATCCTTATATCAAGTGTCAGCGTTACGATCTCCATTTCACCCTTTCCCATTCTGGTGATCTTATGGTCGTGCGATGTGTTTTGATCAGCCCAGCGGCGTGGACATCGAACGGGAAGATCATCGGTTTCATTTGATGGATGTCGCAGCTCTTTGCTTCTGCGAGAGAGAAAGGGAACAGGTTGCGCTGGAAGGAAAATCCAGCCTGCAAGCATTTTTTTCAGATTTGGATGGCGAAAGAGGCTGTTGTGAAGGCGACTTCGCTCGGGATGTCCTTGGAGCCCTCCAGGGTGGAACTCGCCTTAAATACTTTGCGTCTCCTCGCAATCAAGGGAGCTGAAGAACTCTCTGATGCAAACTGGCATCTTAGGCCACTTTCGCTCCGGGAGGGCTACGCTGGGGCGCTTGCCGTTGCCATAGGGCCTTCGGCGCTGGTGTACAAAGACTTCCGGTCCCCGCGTAGGTCGTTGAAAGACAATTTTGATGACATCACGGCCTTTTTTGTATGAGATGAAGGGTTCCGATTCCGTAACATGATTTCTTTGTCCGTTCCGATCTACAATGAGGAGGGCTCGATCGAGGAGCTCTTCGAGAAAGTCCGTAAGGTGATGAATCGCCACGGAACTCCATGGGAGATCATCTTTGTCAATGACGGAAGCCTGGACAAGAGCGAGGAAATTCTGGACCGGTTGGCGACGTTGCATCCTGAAGTAAAGGTGGTTCACTTCCGTCGCAATTTCGGGCA
>DATDAL010000094.1:0-2453 GCA_036525415.1 Terrimicrobiaceae bacterium
GGGGACGTCGCCTTTGGGCAGCTCATGGTAGAGTCGAGGTGTGGCGCGGCGACTTTAGGTCGAGCATATCTGTTGCCGCCTCTTTCGTCTGGCGGTGCCTTAGTGGTTCGGCCATGGCTCCGTTTCCACACCCCGCTCATCGGTAGGGTCGAGGACTGGCGCGCCGGTGTAGGTCGAAGTTTGTGTTCCCTGTTGTCTCGCCCTTTCGTCTGCGAGTGTCACACCATCTCGACCATCCCACGTTTCCAGCCCCCGCCACGTCGAACGCAGCGTGCGGATTTCCTCGCACTACGCTCTCTTGTTTGCTTCACCTCAAGGCTTATGGGACCTATCCTGTCGGAGCGACTTTCGACGTCGGTCGCCGAACCCGGTAGCCGTTGAACAGCCGCAAGGTTTCGTACAACCACTGCCTACTCCACCGCTTCCAGCCGAAGCCCTTTCGGTTCTGAGCCCGCCCCATATGGCGCCGGACCTTCTTTTCTACCCAGTCTTGGATGAAGCTGAAACACTCGCTGGAATGGCCAACCGCGAAGTAGTTCACCCAACCGCGAAGGATCGGGTTAATCAACTTCACGACCCGATCCACTGGTTGCGATTGGTAGCGGCGGAACACGTCTTTGAGCTTCCGCAGCAAGGCAGTTCGTTTCTTGAGCTTTGGCGTGTAGTTGACACGCCATACGCCCCGACGGCTGCGCATCCGGCGGAAATCGAAACCCAGGAAGCCGAAGCTTTCGCCTCGGCCGAGGTCTACGTTTCGACTCTTCTCTTCATTGATCTCGACTTGCAGTTCGGCCAATTCTTCCCGGAGCCGTTTCTCTACCGCCGCCATCAGCCAGTCATGTCGCTGGTAGGCATCGATCAAGATCACCAGATCATCGGCAAATCGTGCGTACTCGATGTAGGTGTACTTGCCGTAGCGCGTGGTCTCCTTCGCCCGCTCGAGCATCCGGTCCACCTCGTTGAGGTAGAGGTTGCTGAGTAGCGGCGAGATCACCCCGCCCTGCGGGACGCCGCGTTGACCGTTGGCTTTGAGCATCAGCTTCAGCAGATGCAACACGTCCGCATCATCCACCCGTCGTGCCACCTTGGCCAAGAGCCGATCATGTCGGACATTGTCAAAATAGCTGCGCAGATCGATGTCTATGATACGTGTCTTCTCCTGAACAATTGCTCGCGCCACCCGGTCCACCGCTTCATGAGCTGTCCGCTTGGGACGATATCCAAACGATCCCGGTTGGAAGTCTGCCTCGAAGATCGGCTCCAATATGAGCTTGAGCGCACCTTGCACCACGCGGTCCCTGATCGCGGGAATCGAAAGGACGCGGACTTTGCCCCCGTCCTTCGGTATTTCCTGCCTCCGGGCCGGTAGCGGCACATATGTGCGTTGTACGAGTTCGTCCTGAATCTGCTCGAGGAAAGTTGCTACGCCTTGCGCCTCGATGGCCGCGAAGGTGACCCCGTCTATTCCCGGAGCACCATTGTTGTTTTTGGCCAGCGCATACGCCTCACTCAGCGTTTCCATCTTGCAGACATGGACGTATAAACCCCAGAAACGCCAGGTCGTCTCAGTCTTCGCCTTGATGTATATTCTCCGCCTCAGGTCCTGCAAATTGATGGACGCCTTTGTCATTTCGTCCTTGCCTTCCTGATTGAAGGAGAAACTACAAACAGCAGGGTCCCTTTGCTCCACGGACATTACTCCGCTTCATCGCTACTACGGACCCATCCGCCACCCTCTCGCCTTCGATCGTTTTCCCGGTTGTGCCGGTTATACGATCTACCTTGCTCCGGTGATTTCTCTCCGGGACGAGGAGGGCTTCTCCAGTTGCTCGGCATGTCCTTGCCACCGTGCTGTCGCTTCCACCCCGCCGAGATCGAGATGCCGCGTCGGTCAGATTTCGGCATCCCATGCTGCCTTCGCCCTTCAGTTGCAGGCTCGACCCTCGGATCCACTCATTTTCGAGGCCACTTGCGCGTTCACTTTCGTTACGGCCCGGTGACTCGTGATCTCCCCAAGGGAGACCTTGTCGATAGGCTTCAGAGTCTTGGTTGCCCGCCACCCTGCTATCCCAACTACGGGGCTCCTGACTGTTGCCCCGGCAGGTTTGTCTCCTGCTGAACATGCCAGCCTTTGCTGGACACACAACCGGACAGGCGGCTCTCCCGCATCCGGCTCTCGGACAAGACTCCACGCCTTAGCTTCGCGTGCAACGCCTTCTGCAGTTTCTGAACACTCGAGGAGTTGATAGGTTGCCCAATCTCCAGGTCCTTCACCACGTATTGCGTCTGTCTTGAACTGAGGTCCCTTCCCTCCACCGGCGTTACCCGGCTTCAGCGGTACTACGAACCTCTCCGCCACCCCAGGGCGCCCGGCCTGTCCCTCGCGGGCGTCCGGTTGATCATCGCTGATCACGCCTTGGGGCTTCCCGTGTTGCGTACGCTTTCCTTGTGTA
>DATDAL010000095.1:0-59441 GCA_036525415.1 Terrimicrobiaceae bacterium
GGACGGACTCTTGGGTGGCCTCTTCGCGGGAGAGTTCTCCGGCGATGCGGCCGTCGCGCATCACAAGAATGCGCGTGGAGAGATTGATGACCTCCGGGAGCTCCGAGGAAATCAAAATGACGGCGAGGCCCTGGCTGGCCAAATCGTCAACAAGGCCATGGATGGCAGCCTTTGCTCCCACATCGACTCCTCGGGTGGGTTCATCTACAATGAGGAGTTTTCCGCCTCGAGCCAGCCATTTGGCCAGGACCACTTTCTGCTGGTTGCCTCCGCTCAGTGAGCTTGGCGGGGCTTCCATCGAGGAGGCCTTTACCCGCAGCTTGGCAAAATAATCGGTGGAGACCTCCTCTTCCTGCTTGCGCTTGAGAAGCCCGATCACCCCTCGCAGCCGGTCCAGGATGGCAAGGCTCACATTGGCCCGGATTGGCAGCTCGAGCACAAGACCCTCGCGCTTGCGGTCCTCCGGAACCAAGCCCACACCCGCTGACATCGATGCCTTCGTCGAGCCCAGGGCCAATCGCTTGCCCTTGATCTCCACTTCGCCGGTCGCACTCGAATCCAGACCGAATATCGCCTTGGCCACTTCGCTGCGTCCCGAGCCCACCAGCCCGGCAAAGCCCACGATCTCTCCAGCTCTCACCTCGAAATTCACTTCGCGAAACCGATCGGGCGAACTCAGGTTCTTGACCCGCAGGACGACCTCGCCGGCCTTCGCACTGACATGCTGGGGAAAATAGTCCGCCACGCTGCGTCCGATCATCATCTTGACTACCGCATCCTGGGTGGCTTCCGCTCGAGCCAGCGTCCCCACATACTGCCCATCGCGCAGCACGCTGATCTTGTCGCACAAGCGAAACAATTCCGGCATCCGATGGGAAACGTATATCATGGTCATGCCTCCCGCGCGCAGGCTCTCAATGAGCTTGAAGAGATTCTGCGCATCCGGCTCTGCCAGCGAGCTGGTCGGCTCGTCGAACACCACGATCTGCGGGCCGATCCCTACGGCTGCGGCGATCTGCACGAGTTGCTCCTGCGCGGTGGATAGCTCTTGCATGGGCTTGCTCACCTCCAGACTCACCCCTATCTTGCCTAGCAACTGCTCCGCTCGCCTCTCCATCTCCGCCTGGTCCACCATCACTCCAAGCTTGCGGGGATAGTGGCCCATGCTCAGATTCTCCGCCACGCTCAGATCCTTGCAAAATGCAAGCTCCTGGTGAACCATCGCGACCCCGGCGTTCATTGCATCTCGCGGGGAGTTGAAGCTCTGAAGCTTCCCATCGATTGACATCTCCCCGCTGTCGGGCTTGTGGATGCCTGCCAGCACTTTCCCAAGGGTCGACTTGCCTGCCCCGTTCTCCCCCATCAGCCCGTGGCATTCTCCACGGGCTATGTCGAGGGTCACATCCTTTAGCGCTACCACTCCCCCAAAGGTCTTGGTGATCGCCTTGAATTGGATGAAGCTCTCAGACATCAGTAGTTGGACTGCGCCCTCCCCGACAGGTGCCTATTTCTTAAGCCACTTCTTCCAGTTCTCGGCAAAGGCATCCACATTCTCCTTGGTCACCAATGTCAGCGGATCGATCACCTTCACCTCCGCGGGAGCCTGATTGTTGACGATCTTGTTAAGCAGTATGTCAATTGATTTGGTTCCCCACCCGTAGCAGTCCTGCGCGAGCAGCGCCTCAACATAGCCATTCTTCACGTAGTTGAGTTGCGCGGGGAGGGCATCGACGGCCACCACTTTCACCGACCCCGCCGGCCATTTCAAGGCATCCGCTGTGAATAAGGGCCAGCCTCCTATCATTGCCCAACCTTGAATGCCGGGATTGGCGTTCTGCGCGTTCTGCACCGCCTCCGCTGCCTTCTCCGGAGTCTCCACATGGTAGAACACTCCCGGATTGTTGAGCTTCATGTTGGGATACTTCCCTAGCGCGTCTTTCGCCCCCGCTACGCGATTCTGCAGATTGGGCGCGCTCTGGTTGCCAGCTAAAATGGCAACCGTTCCCTTCTCTCCCATCGCCTTGGCCAACACCTCCACCGTCTTCTCTCCGCACGCCTTGTCATCGGTCCCGTAGTAGGCAAAACGCTTGCTGGCGGGCGCATCGGAGTCAAAACACATCACCGCTACCCCTCTGCTTACTGCCTTGTCGATCGAGGGGGTCACCGTGTTGGCTTCCGAACACGATATCGCTATGCCTTGGGCCCCTCGCCGCGTCAGCGCCTCCACGGCCTCCGCCTGCTTGGTGGCATCTTCGTCATTGGGCGTGCGGATCTCCAGCTCCACATCCACGTTATACTTCTGGCCAAGTTCCTTGGCTGCGTCAGCCGCCCCGGCTTGCGCGGCTTGGAACACATCGTTACTCAGGCTCTTGGCGATAAAGCCGATAATCACTTTCTTCTTGGCTTCCTCCGCCCTGGCTGTCGAGTGCGTTATCGCAAGGCAGGCGATGCTGGCCGCGGCCACTGTGGAGCTTATTAGTCGAGTTATTTTCATGGGGAATGAGGTTTGGGGGTTGTTGTTTTACTTGGGGATAGAGAACTTTGCTCACTTCGAGCCGATAAGGTTGCCTACTTGCGACGGCTGTGCATGTAAACGCTGAGCCGATCCAGGGACACCGCCACAATGATGGCCAGACCGATGATGATGAGCCGGTATTCCTGGGCAAGGCGCAAAATGATGATCCCGTTCTCGATCAGAGCGATCACCAGGGTGCCCAGCAGCGCTCCAATCGCGCTTCCCCGCCCCCCGGTAAGACTCGCTCCGCCCACCACCGCCGCGGCTATCACGGTGAGTTCATAGCCAGTGCCGGTGCTCGTGGAAGCCGTGCCAAAGCGCCCAAGGGAAACCATCCCTCCCACTCCGGCCGCCAATCCCGCCAGCGCATAGGTGCGCAACTTGATCCAGCCTACCGGCAACCCGCTGAACCGCGCCGCCTCCTCGTTTCCTCCTATTACATAGGTCTCCCGCCCCGCCACCATCAGCCGAAGATAAAACCACCCCGCCCCCACGCAGATCAGCATGATGATCAACGGCATCGGCTGCAGCCCAAACATCTCTATGCGCATGAATTCTGTGGTAAAGGCCGGCGGAAGCACCTTGCCTGCCGATGGCAGCGTCTTCTGCGGAGGCAACACATTGGCCAAACCTCGGAAAATACTCATCGTGCCCAGCGTCACGATAAAGGGATGCAAATTCAGACTCACGATGAGCCCCCCATTGATCAACCCGCAGAGCAGACCAATCCCAAGGGGCACCAATATGGCCACCGGCAATACCACCAACGCCGAGGATTCCGGCGCCAGCGTCTGCAAGGCCGCCGCACCCCCCAAAGCCGACAGCGCCATGATCGAACCCACTGATATGTCGATGCCCCCAGTGATTATGACGATTGTCACTCCAATTGCCATGATCGCGTAGTACGACATCGGCGTCGCTATCCCGTCGATCAGGTTGTCGAAATTCAAAAACGTGTTCGGTCTCCCGGGCGCCGCATCCTGCCAGCCGTAAATTGCCAGGATACCCCCCAAAATCAACACCACAACGATCAGCCCCAACTCCTGCGCCACTGAGCGTCGCGCACCTTTGGCTGGAGTCGCTGCGGGAAGATTAGCCTCGGGGGTTGCGGCGGCGGGCGATGACATGTCAGCAGGACCTCTCTTTGTTACCTTTGCTCAGCTGAGGAGTTGATAACAATGAATTGTCACCAATTTCCAAGGCGAGGCAAGCGAAATCAATGGTCGCCGCTTGCGAAAGCCTTATGCGCAAATGTCATTAAATATGCACGGAGACTGTCGATTTATTACTTTCACACCATTCTTAGTTGATCTGCTTCTCGGCTGCGCGGCCCATCCGCCGAGCGTCAAACTGACGGCCGGATGCTAAGCTGGGGCCAAGGGTCATTAGAACTTGTGGACGGAAACTAGAGCATATCGGATGCGGCTATTACACCGAGGTTTCGGCACACATGCGGGTCGAGCCGCATCATGTCGTGCTATTCTTGAAGAATGGCAGGCAACGCGTCTAATGGTAACGTTTATGAAACAGGTCTTTTCGTCATGCAACCCGCAAAGCGCTTTGGTTTGTCTTGTGCCTTAGCTTTACCGCTCGCGAAACAATTTGACATTGACTACGTCCGGTTGAAAGCGCATGCGCGTCGGTGCCTACAGGCGGGTTGTTCCAGCGTCACGGTGTTTGGCACCACCGGCGAAGGCGCTTCTGTGAGTCTGGCCGAGCGGGAGCAGATCCTAGACGCGCTGTCGGCCGCCGGGGTCGACTAGCACGATCAGGTTCTTGGGGGCATCGCGGCTGCAGCGGACGGCGATGCCGTGCGTCAAGCGCGGGTGCTGATCGATAGGGGCTGCCGTAGCGTCCTCCTTGCGCCGCCCTTCTACTTCAAGAACGTGACTGACTCCCGGCGGCTGAGGCCGCGCATCTTGCCCACGCGCACGACGCGATCATCTCGTGATAGCGTTCCAGAACGCTGCCTTTAGTGAAGCCGGAGCACGGACGCATTCGTCTCGAATTCGAACTGAAACAAGCTTAACGGCGCCCAGGCAAATGCTCAAGGTGGAAGGCCGATTTCCCTAACGCCTGTATTGGATGATGGCTCTAGCGATCTGGCGGGCCAAGCGATCGCGATACGCGCTGCTTGATGCGCGCCTTGCATCTCGCGGATTAGTCAGGAATCCGCACTCGATTAGAACCGCCGGCATTCTCGAATTTCGAAGCACATAGTACCTCGCTCTCTTGATTCCGCGATTTTCCCCCGACGTTGTCTTCATCGCATTGCGCTGGATTAGGCGAGCCAGACCTTTCGCCCTTGCTGAACCGTAAAAGGTCTCGATTCCATTGGCTCCGACACGTCGTGCGGAATTGAAGTGGATGCTCACAAAAATTGCGCGTCTCTGAGCATTCGCGATGGCCACTCTCCTCCCAAGCGTGACGAAAGTGTCACTGGATCGGGTCATCACTGTGCGGAACCCGGCGCCTGCAAGGTGGGCTCGGAGCCGGCGCGCAACGTCAAGCGCCACGCCCTTTTCCGGAATAATGTTTGAAGGGATGCCTCCTCGATCAAATCCCCCATGCCCCGCGTCAATCACCACGGTCGAGAATGATGCGCCATAGACAGAGGCGGAGCTCAGAACGCAGAACGCGACGACTAAAAGAAGCGATTCAATTTTCAATGACATTATCCCTCAGACGAAACTCGGCGGTTCTTCAACCGACGCAACGAACGCGCGGTTCGACAGGCTCAAGAAGTTCCTGTCTTTCCTCCTCCGGACACCAGCAAGGAATTGGATAGTGGATTTTGGCCATGGGAGGGATCTCGTCGAGGATGAAGGGTCGATGCGACTGAGCATGATCGACGAGCGAACGTCGAGCAAATACGTCTGTCGCCGGCAGTCCTTCTTGGCAGCCTCGCTACGTTCAGCCGCGCTCTTTATCTCGCGCAGGCAGGTAGGAGGACATCAACATGATCCGCGCGCCATCCTGGAGCAGTTTGCGAAAAGCTTATAGATTTCGACCTTAGTGCCGATACATCGCTTCACGCGGAATAGACGCGCGCGGCACGGACCTGCGCAATGCTCCCGGACGGCATCCGGAGGGCAGTGAGGCAGCCTCCGTAAACGCATCCGGTATCTATCCCGTAGAATTTGCCTTCAACTATATAGGGATCGCACGGGTTGGCGCTATAGCGTTTGTGACCGGCTACCACGGGTCGATCGAGGACGATTTGATCTTTCCAATTGCTATCGAGGTTAACTTCGCCGGTCATTACGTCCGCTGGTTGGTCCGGCAACGCGACGCCGTTCACCAGCGCGCCGTGGACCGCGATCAAATCCTTATTCTCGAAGTACAAAGGCATCCTGCCAGTAAACTCCAGGTATCTCTCGTAGCAAGCGGGCGGCATCGCCCTACTTGCGAGCACACTTTCCGGTTTCGGGAGGCACCCTGCTTTCCATTTGAGATGATCGAACTCGTGGTTGCCGAGTAGGCAGACGCAATCCAGCGATTCGACAGTTTCAAAGACCCCGACGGGATCAGGTCCCTTGTTAATTAGGTCACCCAAGAGCACAAGCCGATCGTCGGAGGCCGGGGAAACTTTGTTGAGGAGAGCCCTGAATTCGCCGCTGCACCCGTGGATGTCTCCGATGATAGTCGTAGTCATAACCGCAGCCCGTCTCTTCGGTGGGACGCAAACGAGCTTTTCAGCTCATTCGAGCCCAATGGAAAAACGTGCCCCCCTTCTGGCGATGATCTTTACAAGATTGATGTAGTCAAGCAAGCAGTGGCTGAAAAGGCTGGCAAACCTCATTATAGTGGGATTTTTCGTAATGAAGCATCGCATCATCGCCCTTGTCCTGTGCGCGGGTAGTATCGCTTTTGTGTGCGAAGGGGTCAGCCCAACCCGCGGCCGTCGACGGTCCTGCGACGGTAGCCGTCAAACCAAACAGCAAGGAAGGGTTTCGAGAGACCGAAACCCTCCATCCACACGAAGGCGCGGATCCAACAATGGAGGGCGGCGGTCCCTCGACGCCGTAGAATCCAATCGACTTGGAAACATGGTCGGGAAATGATCCATCGCGAAAAGATGGAAATCGGGCGACGGCATCCTCCACACCTTCCTCAGATTGAGCGGCACAACCAGGCGGTCATCTTGCTTGTTACGGTTTGCACCAAGGACCGCCGATCAATTCTTGCGCGGCAGGAAGCATTTGATCTCTTGTGCTCAGCGTGGCGGCAGACTGTTGATTGGCGGGCGGGAAGATTCGTTATCATGCCGGATCACTTGCATGTCTTTTGCGGCCCTGCGGTCTGGCCTCCAAGGGGAGTGGCGCGATGGGTCGGCTTCTGGAAAGCAACGGTGTCGCGAGCCTGGCTCTGGCCCAAGGAGCAGCCAATCTGGCAGCAAAACTTCTGGGATCGACAGCTGCGTTCAGGCGAGCACTACAGCGACCGGTGGGAGTATGTGCGGCAAAACCCCGTGCGAGGCGGGTTGGTCGCGAATGCTGAAGATTGGCCATTCAAAGGCGAGATAGAGGTCCTGCGATGGTAAATCTTTGGAGGGCTCCTTTGACCCGTCAAACCCAGCAGCAAGGAATAATGGGTTTCGAGAGACCGAAACCCTCCATCCACACGAAGGCGCGGATCCAACAATGGAGGGCGGCGGTCCCTCGACGCCGTCGAAAAATCGACAGCCCGTAACGCAACCACTCTCTTAAAGGAGGAACGCATGCAGCGTGATGGCTCCCTCGCATGCTCTCCAAACATCCCAGAACTCAATGCTTTCGCCGGTTCTCTCCAAGCTCAGTGCAAAAGACGCGGCCCTCGGCGTTGCGGATGTGGAGGAACTCGTTACCCGGGCTTGTCCTGCGAGTGACTATTCGAACAAGAAGGTCTTGCTCATCGTGCCCGACGCTACACGCACGGCGCCGGTGGACATTTGCTTTAAGGCCCTGCACGAGCAACTCGCCGGAAGGACAGCTGCCTTTGACGTGATGATAGCCCTCGGCACACACCAGCCGATGACCGAGAAGGCCATCTGCGACCGCCTCGGAATCACGCTCGTCCAGCGCAGAGGACAATACCGCGGCGTGCAACTGATCAATCACGAATGGCAGAACCCCGACGCCCTGATCTCGCTCGGCACCATCCGCGCCAACGAAATCCACGAACTGTCCGGCGGGCTGTTCGCAATGGACGTGCAAGTGCGCGTGAACCGGCGGCTCTTTGACTACGACCAGCTCATCATCGCTGGGCCGGTCTTCCCGCACGAAGTCGTCGGCTTTTCCGGCGGCAATAAGTACTTGTTTCCAGGCGTCAGCGGCCCTGAAGTGTTGAATTTTTTCCATTGGCTCGGCGCGATCGTGACCAATCCGATGATCATCGGCAACAAATGGACGCCGGTGCGCAAAGTTGTGGACCGCGCCGGTTCGATGGTCAGTGTGCCGAAACTCTGCTTCTGCCTGGTCGTCAAAGGAGCGAACCTGGTCGGCGTGTTTGCCGGCAGCCCCGAGGCGGCTTGGACCGAAGCGAGCGAACTTTCGCGGCAGTTGCACATCGTCTATAAGGAAAAACCATTCTCCACCATCCTCTCGTGCGCCCCGAAGATGTATGACGAGCTATGGACCGGGGGCAAATGCATGTACAAACTGGAGCCTGTGTTGGCGGACGATGGCGAACTCATCATCTACGCGCCACACATATCCAGGGTTTCGGCAACGCACGGCGACGTCATTGAAAAGATCGGCTATCACTGCCGCGATTACTTTTTGAAACAATGGGAAAAGTTCAAAGACTATCCGTGGGGGACACTGGCGCATTCGACGCATGTGCGCGGAATCGGAAAGTTCGATAATGGCATCGAGCACTGCCGCGCAAAGGTGACACTCGCCACCCGCATCCCACCCCAGACCTGTGAAAAGATCAATCTCGGCTACCGTGACCCTGATTCGATCAAAGTCGAAGAGTTTTCCGCCCGCGAAGATGAAGGGGTCCTGCTTGTACGAAAAGCTGGCGAGATGCTCTATCAACTTCGGGAACCCGCGCCATGGGCGCGTGCCGAAGGTTGAAGAACTATCTCCACATGCCGGAAAATCGAGGCCATCGTGTGCCAAAAAGAAGAAAATTCCAAAAAAGCTTTGACTAAAACCTAGCACGTCATAGGCTCCCCGAGCTAAAGCTAGCACATGATAGTATCCTTTAATTGGCATCTCTGTTTTCACTCCGGATGGTTCCGCACCCTGTGGGATCCGCCGTTCCGAGTCGGCAGATTGCGATCTCCAACTCGCTGGCAACGGGGCTGTGTTCGAGGAAGGTCAGCAAAGAGAACAGAATCTCAAGGATTGGGCCAGCCCCGCCTCTCTGCCCCGGTCGAACCGCTTCGTTCGCGTGCCGCAGCGACCGGTCCAAGGAATGTTGATACGCCGGTTCGCGGAACGAGCTCCAGAATGGGTGGCGGCATCCTGAGCTAAGAAGCCTTTTAGAAGAAATCTCGACAGCCTCGCATCCCAGCAGGAGGGCTCACAATTTGTTTCCACCGAGGTTCCTTTCTTGCCGAGTGTTGACTGCGCGATGGCGGAAGCTGAAATCCGCAGCACCTCATCAGACCTGAGCGAATATTCTCGCGACTTGCCTCTCTCTTCAGAAAGCCGACGATAGGGGAACCCATTATGCGACGGGTTACTACCCACGATATTGCTCGAGAAGCGGGGGTCTCCCGAACGACTGTCTCGCACGTTCTAAATAATCAGCCAGGCATAAATCTCAGTCAAAAGACCAAGGCTCGCGTCCTCGCGACGGCTCGAAGACTTGGCTACGTACCCAACTCGGCCGCCCAAATGCTGGTGACGGGTCGGAGCCGATGCATAGGACTTGTCTTTCCGCGCGCTGATTTGCTTGCCGTGGACGCTTTCGTACCAATCATGATCCATGGCTTGAATGAAGTGTGTCGTGCACGCGGCTATCATCTGGTCATGGAAGCGATCACAGAGCCGCCTGGCGACGACGCATACTCGGACCTAGCGAAAAGCAAACGCGTTGATTGTTTAATCGTCGTCAATCCTCGCAAGGGCGATGTCGCACTGCGCAAGGTTATCAAGTCAAAATTCCCCGTACTCGTCGCGGGGACTGCTGAACAGTCAGGGGAGAATGCAATAGCAACACAGGAGGCCCAGGCAAGCTGCCAAGTGACCGGTCACCTCATATCGCTTGGACACCAAAGAATCGCCCACATCGGGCACGCCTCATTGGATTACGTGGCCGTCTGCCGGCGTTTGGAGGGCTATCGAGTCGCTCTGGAATCGGCCAGCCTCCCGTTCTATCCAGGGCTGGTCAACCAAGGGGATTTTACCTTGGAGAGCGGATACTCCGCAATGAAGCGGATACTGGCCTCGAACATCCACCCCACAGCTCTTTTTGCCGGCAACGACACCATCGCCATCGGAGCGATGCTGGCGATTCGCGAAGCGGGACTTTCGATTCCCCGAGATTTTGCAGTGGCGGGCTACGATGACGCACCCGGAGCCGCTTATGCGTGCCCTCCGCTCACTACCGTGCGAACTCATGCCTACGAACACGGGAAACTCTTCGCCGAGGCAGCCATCAGGCTTATGGACAATAAAGAAGTCGGAAGCCAGCGAGCCGCCCTCCCGCTCGAGCTGATCATCCGAGAGTCCTGCGGCGCTAGAGCAAGCCGAACTTTGTCGCACTCTATAGAAAGCTGCATTGACGCACCCTGAGCGCTCATGCATTCGATCGGTGTGCCTGGTCTTGTGAATCACTGGCTTGCCGATAACACACGAACACTCTACGAGTAATCAATCGATAGTCGGTCCCGGCCATTTACGCTTCGACGGTCTCGTCCTCTTCATCGAGCATGTCTTTCTTCGAAGAGGCGTCGCCCCGCTCTCTTTGCGTGCGCTCGACCGCAACGAGGCAGACATCGTCATCGAAGTGTTCCCGTGAGGAAAACGCTAACACCTCCTTCAGGACGGCGGTGAAGAGCTGATCAGTCGGAAGGTTTACATGGCGACGGAACGTCGAGAACAAAGCCTCCCTGCCAAATTCCTTTCCCTCAGGAGAGTAGACCTCAAAGATTCCGTCTGTGAAGAGCACAACACAATCGGCGCTTTCGAAAGGAGCGCGAGAAGTCGGAAATGCTGCCGAATCGAAAAGTCCCAGGGCGGGACCGGTTTGTTTTCGCTCGGAGCTCATCAGCTCGACTGTGCCGGTTTTGCGGCAAATTCGAAATGGGCCAGGGTGGCCCGCGCTGGCATAGGAGACTTCTCTCGCAGCGGTGTCTGCAATCAGGTAGAAGGCGGTCGCAACGAAAGCTTCGTCGACGCGTTCCAGGATGGCACGCAAGCGGAGATTAAGGGCCTCAAGGAATCGGCCTGCGTGATGCATCATGGGCCGGAGCTCTTCGAGAAGGGCCCGGATGATCGCGGTGATGAGCGCCCCGCGCAGTCCGTGTCCCACGACATCGCAGACCAGGACGCCGGCGCGGGTTGGGGAGAGTGCAAAAATGTCAAAGAAGTCGCCACCGACGGCAGCTGCTGGAAGATAGTAGTGCGCGAAGCAAAGCCCATTCTGCCCGGAGACGTCCAGTCCCGCGAAAGTCGGATACTCACGCGGAAGAAGGGCCTCTTGCACCTCGCGAGCCAATTGAAGATCGGCTTGAAGAGCGCTATTCCTTGCCTCCAGCTCCGCAGTCAGCGCCTTGAGCCGATCGCGTTCCTCCGCCAGGGCTTCCTGCATCTTCTTCATCGCTGTGAAGTCCTTATTGATTCCGCAGATCCCAACGACCTCACCGCGAGAATTCAAAAGCGGTATCTTCGTCGTGTAGTCCCAGGTGACCCTGCCATCAGGATGAACAAGTCTTTCCACCTTCCCCACCATCGGTTCCTTCGTTTCCATGATCCTTTGCTCGTCCGCCGCAGCTTCTTTCGCTGTCTCCGGCGACCAAAAGTCAAAATCGGTCTTCCCAATGAGATCTTTCAGATCGGCAACGTTCATGTATTCGGCAACAGCGCGGCTCGCGCGGAGGAATCGTCCCTTGCGGTCCTTGAAGTAAACCTGGTCAGGCGTATTCTCGAGCAGGAAGTCAAAGAATTCTTCAGGGCGCATCGAGGGCTTGGAATCAGGAGGATGGGAGGAGCACATAAGACACTGTACACACTTTAGCGGCCGCTCCCTGGAAGTGCGCCTGCAGAACTTGCGTGAACTACGTGTCCCGCACTGGGAAGACAGCGATGAGGAGGAAGGCTGCTACGTTTTGAAATTGCTCGAGTCCCCTTGCCGACCCTGTGCTTCCAAATGGAGTTGTTTTCCAGATACTCCATTCCTCGGCAGCCAAATCTTTCATCTACCGCCTGTTGTACTTCCGGCCACATATTGTTCTCGTGGTAATAATCATGCCCGCAAATCGTTCCGCCTTCCCTCATCAAAGGAAGCCATAGATCGATATCTTCCTTTACCTCTTGGTAGGTATGGCCAGCGTCTATGAATACCATTTCCGCCGTGATCCCCTGCTTTCGCAGGAACTCTGCGGCATTCCTGGAGCTCATCCTCAGGGCAATGACTCTCCCCTTCTGTATATGATCAAACAGATTCTCTGAGAATCTGATAAAGGCATGGTCCCCATCCTTCAATTTTGCAGACCGATGATATGAGTCTCTTTCGGTCTCAGCTCCCAACCAATGGTCAACACAGTAAAGAATACTCCCCTCAGGCATGTTGTCTGCTATTGCCCTGGAACTTCGGCCATGCCACGAACCGACTTCTATAATTGTTCTGCGCTTACTTGCTGCCTTTGCGAGCCAACGCAGCTCTTCATCACTTATGAAGCCATCAATTTTCTGGGCTCTGCTAATGTCAATCGCTCCTTTACGAATCGCCGAGCTAACCGGCCGATGCGTTTCCCTCAACGTGCCGTTCTTCGGCTTACTGTGTTCTTGCTCTATCTTGCTCATTTAATACAACGGCGCGCCTGTTTGATGGGAAATATAGTCGATGAGTCGATGGGAGGAACGCTAAACATAGCCGTCGCACTCCACTCTGTCCAGATTCTTCCGGCGTCTTCCGCAGGATTTTGGACTTTTCAGGGCATCCATGAAACGAATGGGCGTTGACCGGATGCGATTGACACTCTACCTTGCACGGCAGTCCTCGCGGCGATCCACCGTTTTGGACAGCATCGACCAGCGCCGGGAATGCGACCAAGCATTAGCCCAGCTTTCATGAAGATCTCGCAAGACAGAATGAAGAAGCTCAGGATTGCCCAAATCTCCAATTTGTTTGAACCCGTCACAGAGTCTAGCAGGAATGGCCTTTCCCAAATCGTCTATATTCTGACTCAGGAACTCGTGGCGTTGGGCCATGAGGTCACTCTCTATGCGCCTCAGGCATCGTCAACAGATGCTAAGCTTGTTGCTCTCTCCAGTGTAAGCTATGCGTCGGAAACTATCCTTGGCAAAGTCCTCCCCGTAGCGGCAGCCTTCGGCGATTGGAAAGACTTTGATATCATCCACGATCACACCCGGTTCTATTCCACCCTTTTCGCACATCTTCTTCCTATTCCCCTGATATCAACAGTTCATCATACTGTCGAATTTGACGAACTTCATTGGCATCATCCGGCCAGCGAGTATGACGCGTTTTTCCGATCAACTTGGAAGAGTCTCCTACGAGGTGTAATCACAGTATGCGTCAGTCGCTTTCAGCAGTCCGGATTCGGCGATAAGGCCAAGATCATCTACAATGGGATTCCCTTGGATACGTGGCCGCATTCCAGCGTCTCAGCGGGCGGCTATCTGGCCTTTCTCGGAGCCATTACCGAAACCAAGGGCACTCACGAAGCCATCAAGGCAGCCCTGCTTGCCAACGAAGCCATCGTCGTAGCGGGAACAACCGACGAAGACGGAGAGTACTTCCAACAAAAAGTCAAGCCATACATTGACGGCAACCGAGTAAAGTATGTTGGTCCTTTAGACCTCAAGGAGAAACAGAGCTTCCTGCGAGAAGCCAAGGCGGCGCTATTGCCGATTCAATCGAACGAAGCCCTGCCGACAGTTGCTATCGAGTCGCTGGCCTCCGGAACCCCAGTCATCGCCTGGAACCACTCTTCGATGGGGGAAATTATCGAGAATGGAAAGACCGGCTTCCTCGTATCTTCGATAGAGGAGCTGGCGGCAAGAACGCATGACCTCCACCAAATCGATCGAAAGGCCTGTCGCTATCGAGCAGAGCGTCTTTTCGACTCAAAACAAATGGCGAAAAACTACGTCCGTCTCTACCGTAGTGTTCTCGGCGACAGGTAATCCGCCAAATCTTTACTTGCGGTTTGCCATTCTTCATCTACTGAGAACGGGGTCGCCCGAAGCGGGTCCAACTCGACTCTCCAATGCTTTCAGCCACCTCCTTCCGCCTGATGGTCAGCCATCTTGAAGCGATCGCCTATACAGTGGTCTCTCCGTCCTCGCAGAGTCTACGCCGGTCCACTTGCTCAGGAAGCTGGGCGCTTTCCTGGAGCGCTGGTAAACCGGCGATGGAAGCAGCCCGATCGGAGTCAGGATTCCGCCCCGGCGCAGAGCTGTCGTATTGAGCAGAGTTGGGAGGCGACCGTAGGGCAATGCGGAACAGAGATTTGCTGGCTTCAACAGGCGATACTTGCCCTTCGTGTACAGGGATGAGCAGCTGGCTTTGCCTGCGGACGGCGAACCGACGTGAGTCTCCTTCGGCAATTGCTCCACGCGCGCGAGGAGGTGCGCGGTTTTGAGCACCGAGGGGGGCACTAATGTGAGCCCTTTCGAACAGCAGCCGTCCGCCGAGTGGCTCGAAGCCGAAAGCACCGACGAGGACGCGGCCGGGAGGACCTCGACTTGGTTTGCCCTTCGGAATGCCGTCTTTTGCCGTCTGTGGTTGGCGAGCGTATTCTCGGGCGTCTTCGTGGCGGCCCAGGATCTGGCTGCGACTTGGTTGATGCATGATCTGGGCGCTTCGTCGCTTTCCCTCTCCCTCATGGCAACCGCCGCGGCGGCGCCGTTCTTCCTATTTACCCTGCCGGCCGGGGCGATTGCTGACATTGTCAATCGTCGCACCGTGATCATCAGCGCCGCCGTGTACCAAGGGGTGTGCTCAGCCTTCCTTGCCCTGGGAGCGTGGACACACCTTCTCGATGCGAACGCCCTGCTCGCGTTCGTTTTCGCCCTTGGGGTGGGCCTTGCGTTTAGTGCCCCGGTTTGGGGGGCCGTTATCCCGGACATTGTCAATCGAGACGAGTTGCCCTCCGCGATCACCCTAGGTGGAGTGCAACTCAACCTTGCCGGAATAGTGGGGCCTGCCCTCGGGGGATTCCTGTTACCGCTCCTTGGCGCACCGCTGCTTATTTCACTCAACGCACTGGCGTTTGCATGTGTTGCTCTTGTAGTCTGGCAGTGGAGACCTCCCAAAACGCAGCCTGCCAGGTTCCGCGAAAACTTCACGTCGTCTCTGATCAGTTCGCTGCGCTATGCTCGCAACTCACAGCGCACGCGGCTCATCCTTTTCCGTAATGCGCTCTTCTCGGTTGTGATCTCGGTCATCCCGGCGCTCCTGCCAGTGATTGGGCTCAGAGAGATGAAGCTTCCTGCTGGCCAGATTGGCCTGATTTTTGCCTGTGTAGGTGTCGGGTCGCTGGGAGGGGCCGTGTTCGCTCTGCCCTACTTCAGGCGACGCGTCTCACCGAATGCGATCATTTCGATCGCGATGACTACAATGGTCTTGCTGCTGCTCGCGATGGCCCTCCTGCGCCAAGCGCCTCTCTTGATGCTTTCCGCAACGCTGGCTGGCGTGGCTTGGGCCATTGCGGGATCCGAACTTTGGGTGGCTGGACAACGCGTCGCACCCGCCTGGGTGCGCGGACGAATGAACTCGCTCCAGATAATGTCTGGCCAAGGAGGCCTGACGATTGGGGCGATCATTTGGGGAACGGGGGCCGTAAGTCTCGGTCTCGACTTCACGCTCGCGGCCGCAGCTGCTCTCGCGCTCGCTGCCCTTGCCATCGGGCAGCGCTTTTCAGTCAACTTCGCCTCCGAAGCCAGTGTTGATGCCGCGCCGCTCAATCACCTCCACGAACTCCCTATCGTTCCTGAAGACGACCAGGGACCGATCAGGGTAACGATCGAATATGTCATTGCCAGCGAGGATCGAGAGGAATTTCGCACTCTCATGCGAGAGGTTCAGGCGACGTTTCGGCGAAACGGCGCATTCCAATGCCGCCTCGACGAAAGCCTCAATCAGCCCGGCGTCTTCCACCTCGAATACATGGTGTCCACCTGGGCGGAACACCTTCGCCAGAATATGCGAATGACCGTGGACGAGACGAGAGTGTTCGAAAGGGCTTGGCATCTGCACTCCGGTGGCTCGAAGCCAGCCGTGCGCCATTTCCTATCAACCCAAAGATCCATGCACCTTCCGGGTTTTGGCACCTCCGATCGCGCTTTTGAGCAGCCAACGAAGATTGCCTGAATGGAAACCGGCTTCTGCGCACGTCCTCCGCAGGTGGATGCGGGTTGTGTATGTCACTAGCTCTTTTCTTTGCTCCGATCTTATCAATCGCGCGGCGAAAATCGCTGCTATACCGAGGGCTCTCTCGTCGCCCCAAAAGTATTAAAAATTTCCCTTGACAGATTGGGCACGGCAAGATTGTCTCGGCGCCATGCGTTGCCTCCCCACCCCCAAGATCCTCATTTCTCGTTCCTTGCCGAAAAATAAGCTCCTGACCGTAATTGCGTGTCTATCGCTCTTCGGCATGAAGAGCGCTTCAGCGCAACAAAGTCCTGAAGCCGCCGAACTTCAACTCCTCAAGCAACAAGTGGCGGAATTGATGAAGGAGCGACAAGAGGACAAGGAGCGAATCAGCGCGATGGAATCGCAGGTTAAAGCCATGGGCGCACAAGTCGCTCTCAGCGCGTCGATCGCAAAATCGAAAACGTTGGCCGGACCAGATGGAAAGGAAATCAGCCTCGAAGGTGGCCCTGTGGTTATCCCGCCTATCGAGACCTTTACACGCAACCTTAAATACCATTGGTACGCTCGTCCCGGCATTGGCTTTACCGGCAATGGGGTCGGCCAAACGGCCTCGTTTCAAGTGCCGGGGATCGGCCATGGGCGTTTCCGTCTCGGCAACGAAAACGACAACTATTTCGAGTTCGGCTTTATCGGTACTAACCTGCTTGGGGATCCTAATCCCGATGTGATTGATGCCAAATTCAGGTTCACCCTCGCAGGGGTAAATGCAGTGGACAAGTCAAGCTATGTTGGCCTAGCTAATAAGGGCTTCGATTGGGCAACGCGGAACGCCTACGTGGAGTTTAAGAACGTAATCAAGAGCGCTCCGGAGGTCGCCTTTTGGGCCGGTCAACGCTACTATGATACCTACGATATCCATTCACAAGATTACGGCTACTTGGATAACTCGGGATACGGCGGCGGTGCCTATGACATCAATGTGGGCGTCGGGAAATTGGCGGTCGCCTATTTCGCAGGAATCAGAGCCGGCACGGGAAATTTTCTGAGAAATGACTTCAAGGAATTCAACCTGCAAGTCAATGGTGGACAGGGAAATTTCTATGTCCACCTACTGGATATCCGCCTTGGTGAAATCGCCTTCCTTGGCGGCAAGTTGAAATTGGTCCTCAATGGCGCTTACATGCAGGGCGGCAACTTTACCATCACCACCGACACCGAGGATGATGAGGACGGGCAAGGTCATGTCGACAATTCAGGGGGCGCGGGCGGTGGATTCGTCTACCAGTACGACCTGCCAAAGAGCTGGGGGCCGGGGAGCTTCATACAACTCGCCGCTCTCTATGGTTGGGGCCTCGTCAATTTTTCCGGCGGGGAGCCGCAGATGGGTAAGCTCGGCGACGCGTATAACTCTGCGCTCGTTGCAGATAATAATGCAGAGTTCGGCACCTTTGAGGACGTCAACCCCTTCAACAATAGCCAGCGCGCAAAAGCAAATGCTCAGTTCGTATGGAATCCAACGGATAACTTTTCTCTGAATGTTTGGACAACCTATCAGTTCGAAGACCAGGGTTTCACCAGTTACCAGGACAATAACGGCTCCATTTCCAGCGCATCGGGCGATGCGCATCTCTTCACTTTTGGAATTAGGCCGGTCTATTGGATTTGGGGTCCCTTTGCTATTCAAGGTCAAGCCGGTTACAGCTATATCTCTAACGTGCGATCGGGTTCTGCCTTCGGCGAGGGGGGCTCGCTGGGCATCTTCACGATCGCGCCAACTATCAAGCCCAGAGGCGGCTTTTTCACTCGTCCCGAATTGCGTATTTACGCAACTTTCGCCACCTGGTCCGATTCGCTGAGGGGAGCCGTCGGCGGCTCTTACTACTCCAACAATACCTACGGATGGAACTTCGGAATCCAGGCTGAGACGTGGTTTTAGAGAGGCAGACGCGGTTTGCCTTATACCCCTTCAAGCGCCTCCCAATCCCCCGAGTTACTCAAAGGAAGCTCCTTCACCTGCTTGAGACAGCAACTCGAAGAATCATAGCGCACATCGCAGAAGAAGTGCTGGTCAATCGAGCCAACGTCGTCCTGAGCTCTCTGAAATAGCAATAAGGGTTCAGAGCAGGGAGCAGGTCAAACGAATGGTTCACTCGGGCTTATCCCAGAAAGTAATCGGACTGGTCTGAGGACTCAGTCTCTGCGAGCCGGAGCGACAAAAGGAGCTTCAGCCACAAAAGAGCGTTGCGGCGAAGATGCCCTCGCGTGGCATCAAATTGGTCATGGATCTGGCGGTCAACCCACCTTTCCGGCGAACATAGTGGTTGTGGACTTCCGCAGGTCCAAGGACAGCCCTTAGCGCGACCCCACCCATCCGAGCTGTCGCCCGGATGGCCGGGAGCCTACCTTATCAAGACCTGCCACTCTTGTCTGGTGAGTGAAGAGTATCTATGGTAGAATTTAGTGCAGTAATTTCCTGGTAGCGATCTGAAGCCAACATTTGCCGCAGAAGCGCGCATATCACCCCCCACTCCTATGAGCAAAAACCTCCTCTGTGCAATATTAATGGCCTTCTCGGCGGTCCCGGCATTTTCCTGGACTAACGGCGAACTGCTGGTGTGGGTAAGTGCAGATAAGGGTTGGCGTGGTTTCGCCGAGCTCGCCAAGAAATTCGAGAGTGAGCTCGGTATCCCTGTCAAAGTCGAGACCCCCGATGCGCTCACCGATAAGTTCCAGTCCGCCGCTCAGAGTAACGAAGGGCCCGACATCGCCGTTTGGGCCCATGATCGAATTGGAGAATGGGCCGATGCGGGTTTGCTGAAGCCATTGGAGATCAAGGAAGATTTCAAGGCGACGTTCCTCCCAATGACATGGGATGCGGTAACCCACAACAAGCAAATCTGGGGATATCCACTTGCTGTTGAGGCGGTCTCCTTAATCTACAACAAGAAATTCATCGGCGGCAATCCGCCGGACCAGCTCTCAAAAATCCCCGCGTTCGCCAAGGAACTCAAGACCAAGCACCCCGAATTGATGCCCATCATGTGGGCTTACAGCGTCCCCTATTTCAGTTGGCCGTTTCTAGCAAGCGGCGGGGGCTACGCATTCAAGAAGATCGAGGGCGGCTACGACGTCAAGGACGTGGGAGTTAACGATCCCGGGGCGGTGAAAGGTCTGCAGGAGACCGTAAATCTCATTAGCGCAGGCATCCTGCCGAAAGGTTCCACTTACAGTATCGCCGAACAAAAGATGTGTAGCGGTGAACTGGCGATGATGGTAAGTGGACCGTGGGCCTGGCTCGAACTTCGCAAGCATGGCGTTGACTTCGGTCTTGCACCATTGCCCGGAGTTGATGGAAACCCAGGCAGGCCGTTCGTCGGCGTCTTATCCGCTCTGATAAACCGCTCATCTCCAAACGGCGACCTCGCGGCGCAGTTCCTGGAACAGTATGTCTGTACAGAGGAGGGTTTGAAGACCATCGACGCAGATATCGCGATTGCCGTTCCTGCGCTAAAGGCACTCGCCGACAAGATGAGCGCTAAGGATCCCTTTGTGAAAGCCACGTTTGAGAATGCAATGAATGGCGATTTGATGCCTAACATTCCCGAGATGGGAAGGTTCTGGGGTGCCGTGGCGGCGGCTATCCAAGTATCCACCAGCGGACGAGCTACTCCTCAAGTAGCTTTGGATGAGGCGGCAGCCCAAATGAAAAAGTAGATTGTTGCCTATCGGGCACTCGGTGATGGCACCGGGTATGGTCTTCCGACCCGTGGCCGGAATATCTGCCACGGATGAGCACTGATCAAACACGGATAGAGCTGCTGGCCCATGGCGAAACGACCTCCCGAATTATCGGGGGCGGCCTTCAGACGGCATCCTCTGAAGGCGTCAAATCGGTCGGCATATTTGCTTTCAACCGCAGGGCAAATGCTGTATCGTTAATGTGTTTCGAATTACTGGACTCGCAGGCATCATCTCTTTGATACTCGTCGGATGCGCGACCAATCAATCCGCACCCATCAGCGACAGCCTTTGGCAGGCACAACTGGAACGCCAGCAGCGGGCAGCACGTGCCGCTGGTCGCATTGGTTATATTGGCAACCTGGGGCCCGCGTTCGTGACACCTCCCGCCCTCATTGGCGCGAGCAGCCATTGCCCACCGGTGCGGCGCAAGAGCTCAAATTGATCGTAAATCGTCGGCTCCAAGATCGTCGGCTCCAAGGTTGCGCTGGCTGCCTACGCTAACTACGCCAGCGCGACAACCTGGAGAAGATGCTGACCGCCGCGGCTGAAACACTGGCTCGCTGTGAATGCGGCTTCTTCTGGTACCTCTATGATGGGAGAGGAGGCTTCTATGGAATTCGACCTTCCTGGTCCGTATTATATTCCTGCAGACTTTTCTTTTCGGTTTGCGCCTCCGCGGGAGTAATCTGGTCTTGTTTGGTGGCGCATCCGATGACCAGCAGAGAAGCGAGTAGGGCGAGTGTAGCAGACGGTAACCTCATACAAGAGCACTACGACATTTCCGTCATGAAACCCAGAAAAAAAAATCGCTTTACATCGAAAGTCTTGTCTTAGCCGACGAAGTAGAAGCACAACAAGAACTGTGCCGCAGATATGAGCGCGGCCGAGTTCCTAACCAAATCAGAGAAAGGCATAACTAATGAATAACTCACCTAGGAAAATTACCTTCATCGGAGCCGGAAGCACCGTTTTCGCAAAGAATCTTGTTGGAGACATACTTTCGTTTCCCGAGCTGGCCGACTCGAAAATCTGCTTGTATGATATCGATGAGAACCGTCTCAGGACGTCCGAAGTGGTCACGCGGCGCATCGCCCAGACTCTTGGGGTGCCCGGCATCATCGAATCCACATCCGATCGCTCGCGCGCGCTCGAGGGCGCTTCCTACGCGATCAACATGATCCAGGTCGGCGGCTATCGTCCGTGTACTGTCACCGATTTTGAGATCCCGAAGCGCTACGGTCTGCGCCAGACTATTGCGGACACATTGGGTATTGGTGGAATCATGCGAGCGGTTCGTACGATCCCGGTGCTTATCGATATGTGCCAGGACATGGAACGACTCTGTCCCGATGTTGTTCATCTCAATTATGTCAACCCGATGGCGATGAACTGCTGGGCGTTGAGCCAGGCGACAAAGGTGCAAACGATCGGACTCTGCCACAGCGTGCAACACACCGCGGGGGAACTCTCCCACGACATCGGCGTGCCGCTCGAGGAAATAAACTACGTTGTCGCCGGAATCAATCACGTGGCCTTCTTCCTACGTTTTGAGCGAAACGGGCAGAATCTTTACCCGGAGATCCGGCGCGTAATTTCCGAGGGACGGGTTCCCGATGGCAACCGCGTCCGCTACGATATGTTTAAGCGGCTTGGTTATTTCGTCACCGAGTCCAGTGAACACTTCGCAGAATACACTCCCTGGTACATTAAACGAGGCCACGAAGACCTCATCGAGAGGTTCAACATTCCGCTCGACGAGTATCCGCGTCGTTGCGAATCCCAAATGGCAGAGTGGGAAGACCTTCGAAAGGAGTTGGAGAGCTCGGACAAGCCGGTTGAGATACGGCGCAGCGTTGAGTACGGGTCTTTGATTATCCACAGCCTCGAGACGGGTGCTCCCCGGGTGGTTTACGGCAACGTGGTCAACAGCGACCTCATCGAGAACCTGCCCTCGGGATGCTGCGTCGAGGTTCCGTGCGTGGTTGACAAAAACGGGGTGCAGCCGGTTCGCATTGGACGCATTCCGTCTCAACTTGCCGCGCTCATGCAAACCAACATCAACGTGCAAGCCTTGACTGTGGAAGCAGTCCTCAAGGGCGATCGCAATCTCATCCATCACGCGGCGATGCTTGATCCGCACACCGCTGCTGAGCTCAATCTTGATCAGATCAGCGCGCTCGTGGAAGACCTTCTCGTTGCCCATGGAGCGTGGATTCCCGAAACGCTTCGACCCGATTCGAAAAGTTTAATCTAATCGTGCCGATGGATCTGGGCGGCGTCGAATTTCTTGAAAATGCTCACCACCTCCTCGGCGCGAGCCTTGTCGACCTTGATGATGACGACCTTTCCGCCGTGCTCGAAGCTGGTGGCATAATTTTTGATAACTTCGTCGGACAGCTTGTAATCGCCTAGATGTATTCTGAATAGCTCGATGATTTCGCCCTGACTCGCTCCTGGCACGACACCCGGAGGGCCTGGCGCATGCGTCGGCATCACATAGGAGGATGCCGGCAGACCAGGAGACCCGGATAAGAACGTCCCCGCCACCGATGAGAAGGCCTCCTGGGACACGATACTCCTGTCTAGCACAACTTCCTCAATGCCGGCGTCGCTGAGTCTCTCGATCGCCGAATCGAGGTTACGCGCATCGTCACCTTCCTTGAAAAGCTTGCTCAATGGCCTCGCGGCCCGCCGGGGCGGCGCATAGCCGGTTGTGTCGGCCCATAGGGCAACCATCTCCGGCGACATGGCGAAGTTGACAAACTTGCCGGCGGCCTCCTTGTTTTTGCCGCCGGCGGGCAACGACCAGCCCCAGCCGCCGTTGGGCGAGACATGTCGCTTTGAGCCGAACTTCGGCGCCGGGATCTGGAGCAAGTTGTCGCCTAGCCCCTCCCTGTGAGCTGGCCACTTCCAATTTCCGACCCAAGCCATTGCCGCAGACTTGTCACCATAGAAACAATTCTCTCCGGCAGTAGCAGGTACGACCCAGCCATTTTTCACCCACTTTTGAAGGTGCGCCAGCGCTTCCGCAGAGGCATCGGAATCGAGAGTGCCGCTCGCCTTATAAGTCTGACGGTTAAGGACATCTTCTCCGGCGTCCTGAATCAAGGGCGAGAAGCCATAGATCCACCACTCCCCGCTGCAATTGAGCTTTAGATCAAGAGGCCACCGCACACCCTCGACCTTGGCAAGCTTAGCCATCGCATCCTCGAATTCCTCCAGTGTCCAGGCATCTTCGACGGTCTTGGGGATTCGGACGCCCGCCTTCTCGAGGTAAGCCTTATTTGCCCAAATAATGACGGTCGAATCATAAGGACTCACCATACAGATCTTGCCATCAGGAGGGTACGTGCCCTGGTCCTTGATGGCCGGGAGGAGATCCTGCTTAAGCGCATCGTCGAGATACTCATCGAGTGGCGCAAGCTGGCCGGACCACACATAATTGGACATATCCGGCCCGTCCACCATGATGATGTCAGGCAGTCCGCCCGTCGTGAAGGCGGATCGCATTGTCTCGTTATACGATGGGATCGGCTTCAGCTTGACCGAAATACCCTGGTCTTTGAACTTGTTGTTGAACGCTTCCTGAAGTTTTGGAAATATGGCAGGAGGGCTTCCTTTGAAGCGTACCTTAGGCTTGGCTTGATGCTTTTCTAACAACAGACGGCTGTCTCTACGAGACTGGGGCGAATATGTTACCCCTGTTGTCGGTTGTCCAAATCAGGAGCTCGCCTTCGATCCACGAAAATGCCGGGATAGCCACTACGTCGCGTACGATATCTTTCGTGCGGAAGCATTGTCAATAGAAAACATAACAATTTCTACTTGACAGTTCGCGAGGCTTCTAATTTTTTGTATACGTTGGCTGCTCCACCCACTAAAAATTCGACTGAGTCCTCCCGTCACATTTTAAGTGCATCTCTCTCGGAGCTCGGCGTGAAAGCTCTTTCCAGACAAAGCATCCCTTCTAAGCCGATCAAGCTGAAATTCTGCTCGTTCAAGATATCAATGTATAGTCTCGCCCTTGTCGTCCAGGGAGGCGCTCTTGTGGAGGACCCTTCATGGTCGCTGGCTGCGCGAACATGGAGTTCGCAAGCCGGGAGTCGACACCTAAGCAAGAGGTAAACCTATGCAGCACCGCATGCCACCGAGCCGGACGATTGAACCGAAACCCCGGCGACGAATCTTCCAAGGTCACGCATTCTCAAAGGAGAGGCTCGCGTGCTAACCTCGCCGGTCGCTGCTGCGGAAGCGCCGGGCGTTCAGCCATACTCTGAACCGTTTCGCCCCCAATTCCATTTTACACCGGAACGGAACTGGATGAACGACCCGAATGGCATGGTCTATCACGAAGGGGAATACCATCTTTTCTACCAATACAATCCTTTCGGTGACAAATGGGGGCACATGAGTTGGGGCCACGCGGTCAGCAGCGACCTCGTCCACTGGGAGCATTTGCCCCTCGCGCTTCCTGAGGAGGGGGAGATCATGATCTACTCCGGTTCCGCAGTCGTCGATTTCGCAAATACGAGCGGTTTCGGGCGAGAAGGTCTGCCTCCTATGGTCGCAATTTACACCGGGCATAGCGAAGAGACTAAGCAGACCAAGCGCGTGGAGGATCAGCGCTTAGCTTACAGCAACGATCGCGGCCGCACTTGGACACAATATTCTGGGAATCCTGTGATTGATATCGGCTCACCCGATTTTCGCGATCCAAAGGTCTTCTGGCACGAAGCGACGGGCCGCTGGATTATGGTCCTCGTCCTGGCCCAAGAGAAGAAGGTGCGGCTCTATGCCTCGCCGGATCTCAAGAATTGGACGCAGCTAAGCGAGTTCGGCCCCGCTGGCGCTTCGCGCGACCCCATTATTTGGGAATGCCCAGACTTGTTTCCGCTCGAAGTCGACGGGGAAACGAAGTGGGTGTTGATTGTTAACATCAACCCCGGAGGGCCCGCAGGCGGATCGGGATGCCAATACTTCGTCGGCGACTTTGACGGCACGCGATTTGCTTTGGATCCGTCCTATCCCGCCGAGGGCGCCTTATGGGTCGACTATGGCAGCGATTTTTACGCCGCGGTCACATGGTCGAATGTGCCGAAGTCAGACGGGCGGCGCATTGTGCTTGGGTGGATGAGCAACTGGGATTACACTCAGGACGTACCCACCGCGCCGTGGCGCAGTGCAATGACGGTACCCCGTTCCCTTACGCTTGCGCGCACGTCCGAGGGGCTGCGGCTGGCGCAGAGGCCGGTGGATGAATTGACGAAGCTGCGAGAAGCGCCCCCGCTGGCATTCCCGGGCGGGTCGTTTGTCGAGGCTGCTAAGTGGCTCTCCGAACAGAAGAATCTTCCCGAGTTGCTTGATGTGGAAATGACCTTCTTGGGGGTATCCGAGGAGACGCCATTTGTAATAAACATCCGTGCCGGTGTGGGCGAGGTAACGGCGATTGCGGTCGTTCCGGCAAGCGGCAAACTCATCATGGACCGCACACACTCCGGGCTCAACGGATTTCATGTCGCCTTCGCGGCTTCGGCGCGCCACGAGGCCCCAGTAGAAATCGCCAACGGCAAATTCACGGTCCGGTTCCTGCTGGACACCTCATCACTCGAGCTCTTCGCGCAGGATGGCAGAGCCGCTCTGACCGATCTTATCTTTCCGGCCCCTGGTGAGCGCTCGATAAGCCTCTCTTCAGAAGGTCTCAAGGCGCTTTCGGTGCCGAAGGTTGACCGTATCACGATTCACAAGCTAAAATCCGCGGCGCCCAAGTAGCTCGAAACGGACAATCTGCGTCCATCTGCGGATCACTTCCTATCCGTTCGAGGTTCCTGATCTGTAGACTCTCGCTTCCCAAGCTTTCAAGTTCACAAGTGAAGCGTTTTCCTCGTTGCTTTGCATGTTTGAAACTAGCAACTGATCCGCAGTAAGACCCTCGGGAAGCGTGTAAGGAACGTCGTTCCTCGAGAAGTTCAGAATGACTAGATATCTGTCCGCCCCGAGTGTCCGCGTATAGGCGAAGACCACAGAATTCTGCGGGTCAAGGTCCTTGTAGTCCCCGTAAATCAAAGCGGGAGTTCCCTTCCTCAACTCAATCATTTTCCGAAAATAATTGTAAATCGAGTCCCGGTCTTCCAAAGCCTGCCTGGCGTTGATCTCCTTGTAGTTCGGATTCACGGCAAGCCATGGTTTGGCTGTGGCGGTGGTAAACCCGCCATTGGACGACTCATCCCACTGCATCGGGGTGCGGGAATGATCGCGACTCGTTTTCAGCATGTGCGCAATGAAATCGTCTGCGCTTACTTTGCCGGTCAAGACCTCCGCTTTCCACGCATTCTTCGCTTCGATATCATCGAATTCCTCGATCCTCCCGAACGGGTAGTTCGTCATCCCTAATTCATCGCCCTGATAAATGAAAGGCGTTCCTTTCAATGTCAGCAACATTGTCGCCAAGAGTTTTGCTGACGGGACACGATACTCGGCGGAATCGTCGCCAAAGTGAGAAACGGCGCGCGGATTGTCGTGGTTGGACAAAAAGACGGTCTGCCAACTGTGCGCATCCAAGCCCCTGTCGAAACGGGTGTAGATGGCCTTTAACTCGGGCAGAGTCCACGGCTTCCATCTCCATGCCTCGCCACGGTCAAGCCTGACGACATCGAAATGGAAAATCATGTTCAATTCGTTGCGCCTTTCGTCCACGAGCAACGGCGTTTGCTCAAGCGTTACGCCGAAGGCTTCACCGACAGTCATCACGTCGTACTTCGACAATACCTCGCGGTTCATCTCCTGCAGGTATTCGTGAAGCTTCGGGCCAGCTACATAGATGTATTCGGGGCGGTCGTCGTAGTTATCCGGATAATCAGGGAAACTCTGATCCTTAGAAATGAACGGGATCACGTCCATGCGGAAGCCATCCGTTCCCTTATCAAGCCAGAATTTCATGAGGTCGAAGACCTCGCGCCGCACCGCCCGGTTATCCCAGTTCAGATCGGGCTGCTTTTCAGAAAAGAGATGGAGGTAGTACTCACCCGTCGCGTCATCCTTTTTCCATGCCGAACCCGAAAAGAACGAGACCCAGTTATTCGGCTCTTTGCCCTCCTTGGCCGGTCTCCAGATGTAGTAATCGCGATAAGGATCGTCCTTAGCTTTCCGACTCTCGGCAAACCAAACATGTTCGTCACTCGAATGGTTCACAACCAAGTCGAGAATCAACTTCATGCCGCGCTGCTTGACACCCTTCAGCATCTCATCGAAATCAGCCATCGTGCCGAACTCGGTCATGACCTTCCGATAGTCGCGGATATCGTAACCATTATCTGCATTTGGCGAATCGAAATGCGGACTAAGCCAAATCACGCCCACTCCCAAGCCCTTGATATAGTCGAGTTCCGAAGTAATTCCCCTTAGGTCACCGATCCCATCGCCATTGGAGTCCTTGAACGAACGCGGGTAGACCTGATAGACTACAGCTTCCTTCCACCACTTCTTGGTGTAGCCATTGGCCGTAATTTCGCTTTCAGTTTTCACTTTAGCTATTCGCGTTGATCCTGAAGCAGATGCCGGACCGAATCTCAAAAACCGACATAACTATAAATTGTAGCCGGGGTCGGTGACCCCAGCTTTCGAAATCACTCAGGCAATCTTACTTCTCCGACGTCCTTCCGCCCCGCGGGCGGGCTGTCTGCCAAGTCTATTTGAGCACGTTCTCGGTCTTCGGATCAAACAGGGTGACCCTGTCGATATCGAAATGGGCGAGGACGTCTTCACCCAAATGGAAGATATGGTCACCTTGAATGCGCGCAATGACGCTGCCCGAGCCTGTCTTTAGGTAAACCAGCGACTCTGAACCCATCGGTTCAGCAATCTCTACCTTCATATTAACCAGAGTGCTGGAACCATCCGCCTTCGGCTCATTGTTGATGTGCTCAGGACGAATCCCAAAAACGACCTCTTTATCGACATACTTGCTGGCAAGAGGTTCAAAGCGACCCCGGATCGGTAGCGTCAGCGCACCGGATTCCGCGGTCTCGACAAAAACCAGGCCTCCGTCACGCTTTTGAATCTTGCCCTTGACGAGGTTCATAGGCGGACTGCCGATAAAGCCAGCGACAAACATGTTCTCCGGATGACGAAAGAGGGTCAATGGGTCGGCCACCTGCATGATAATACCATCTCGCATCACGCAAATGCGATCGCCCATCGTCATTGCCTCGACTTGATCGTGGGTCACGTAGATCATCGTGGAACCGAGCTCCACGTGAAGCCGCGAGATTTCCGTGCGCATCTGGACACGCATCTTGGCGTCCAGGTTGGATAGCGGCTCATCGAAAAGGAATACCTTCGGATCCCGCACTATGGCTCGGCCAAGCGCCACACGCTGGCGTTGGCCGCCCGATAGAGCTCCCGGTTTGCGCTGCAACATATGATCGAGGCCAAGAGCTTTCGACGTCTTACCGACGGTATCCGCGATGAAGTCCTTTGTCTTCTTCGCCAACTTGAGGCCAAAGGCCATGTTGTCGTAGAGGTTCATGTGCGGATAGAGCGCATAGCTCTGAAACACCATCGAAATCCCTCGGTCCTTCGGTTCGAGGTCGTTAACGACTTTGTCTCCGATCGCAATTTCTCCGCTCGTGATCTTTTCGAGTCCGGCAACCATCCGAAGCGTGGTCGATTTGCCGCAACCAGAAGGGCCGACCAAAACCATGAATTCGCCGTTATTGATGTGCAGATTGATGTTCTTGACCGCCGTAAATGTCGGACGTCCGCGATCGTCCGTGTAAGTCTTAACCAGATTACTGATTTTTACAGAAGCGTCTTCTTTGGTTTTCATTCAATAACGGCTGATTTGGCTCTCTTTGCTCAACAAGAGAATTTAGCTTCTTACTTCACGCGGCGCAACCCTCTAGCCCTTCACAGCTCCTGCGGTCAGACCCGCTACGATCCGACGCTGGAAGAACATAACTAAAATTAACAAAGGAATTGTGACTACCATTGAGGCCGCCATGATCGATCCCCACGGCTGTTCGTAGGCGCTCACACCGGTGAACTGTGAAATCACGACCGGCACCGTTTTCATATCATCAGTGACGGTAAAGGTAAGAGCAAACAAGAACTCGTTCCACGCGCCAATAAAGGCCAAAAGCCCGGTGGAGATCATCCCCGGCACTGTCAGCGGCAGCAAGACTTGCCAAAAAACCGCCAGAGGCGACGCACCGTCAACGTACGCGGCTTCTTCGAGCTCCTTCGGGAGACTACGAAAATATTGTGTCATCACCCAGATTGTAAACGGCATCGAGAAGATAAAATAGGTCAGTATGAGACCCGGGCGTGTATTGAAAAGTCCCAACGTCTTGAGCATCACAAACAATCCCGAGAGCACAGCAATCTGCGGGAACATCGTCATCAATAGAATCGTGTAAAGAGCCAGCCCTTTGAAACGGAAGGGAAGCCTCCCAAGAGCATAGGCGCACAAGCTTCCGAACACGAGCGCAATCAAGACCGTTGAGCCGGCAACAATGATCGAGTTGACAAGGCTCTGAACAAAGCGAGGATTCGCAAAGACAGCTAGGTAGTGCTCGAAGGTGAGTGTTTTGGGCCAAAGCTCCGTTGAAAAGAGTTCGTTGCTTGGGCGGAAGGACGACAGCAGCGCGTAAAGAAACGGGAACAGGCTGAAAACGAGGATTAGGACGACGAAGAACCAGAAGCCCGCCTGAAATACTATCGACTTGCCATCTTGGTTTTTCATTGAAAGCTGGTCTTGCTGAAGCGCGTGTAGATCACCACGAAAAACATAATGAAAAGAAGAATAATGACGGAGGTCGCGGAGCCGACGCCTGCGTCCAAAAAGTCAATCAGTTGTAACTGATTGTAAGTGGACATGGTTGCCATGTCTCCCCGGCCACCAACCATAATATAGAAGATATCGAAAACACGCAGCGCATCGAGGGTCCGGAAGATGAGGGCGACAAGCAGCGTTGGCATTATGAACGGAAGCGTTAAATAAAAGAACGTCTTGACTCCGGTAGCTCCGTCGATAGCACCCGCCTCATACATGTCAGACGGAATCGTCTGCAAACCGGCAAGTATTAGGAGGGCCATGAACGGGGTCGTCTTCCAGACGTCAACAGCGATGATAACCGGCAAGGCTGTTTCGGGAGTTGCGAGCCACGCGACCTTTTCTGGGATGAGGTTGAGGTTTGCCAGCAGAACATTTACCACGCCATAGACGTCGTTGAACATCCACTTCCAGATTTGCGACGAGACGACTGTCGGGATGGCCCAGGGGACCAGAATAGCAATACGAAAAAAGGTTCTGCCCTTGAACTGCGCATTCGCCACCAGCGCCACCAGTAGACCCAGAACGGTTTCAATCGTGACGGAGAAGACGCTGAATACTAGCGTGTTGTAAACCGCGCGCCACCACTCCGGGTCGGTCAGAACAAATAGATAGTTATTGAGGCCAACAAAGGTTGCTGGGGTGACACCGTCAAGTTTGTACTCCATAAAGGAGTAAACGATAACCTGAAGAAGCGGGTACCCTATTACCCCCACCACTATCAGTACTGCTGGCACGATCAAAATCCATGCCAAGCGCCTTTGGCGATCGTAGAGATCAATTCCTCCTCGAGCCATCTTAGTGCCTCCGGCCTGCGTTGGGGTCGTAAAGTTTCGTCGCTGCGGGCATTTTTTCGGGATGAGGCTCAGCGGATGAGTCGTTTGGCGGTCTTCTCGACTTGCGAAACCGCCTCCTGAGCCGATTGACCCCCGGTAAGTGTCTTACTCACGTTCTGAAAAAAGGAGGTTGAAAGTTGATTGTAATTCGAGCCGGCAACCGTCGACGGACGGGCGACGGCATTCGACAGAACATCGGGGATTTTCTTGAACCACGCATGTTTCGCGAGCACATCTGCGTCGCTATACAAGCCTGGCCGCGATGGTAGCATACCCAGCGTGACCGCCCGATTCTTCTGGTTCTCCTCGGACGTCAAGAAACGAACCAGATCGGCCGCAGCCTCAGGATTCTTTGAGTAAGCCGCGACCATCAACTGCCAACCACCGAGGCAGGCTGCGTTCTTGCCGTTCTCGCCCCCCTTCGGCAGAACCGAAACGTCAAACTTACCGGCAATCGGGCTCTTTGCATCCTGACCCAGCGCATAGGCATACGGCCAGTTGCGCATGAAGGCTGAATTACCAGCCTGCCAAATATTCCGCGACTCTTCTTCGCCGTAGGTGGTGACACCTTTGGGTGAGATCGTTCCTACCCAGCTCTTCGCCATCTCAATCGCCTTGATGGCTTCCGGATTGTTGATGGTGATTTTCTTATCCGGATCGACGATGGTGCCACCGCCATAGCTGTAAATCCATTCCAGCGCATTACAGGTCACGGATTCGCTTGCTTTTCCCTGAAACATGAAACCATGAAAATCCGGTTTGCCAGCCGCGCGTTCACCGTCCTGAATCTTTTTTGCCATCTCGGTAAGCTCTTCCCAAGTCTTCGGCGGCTCCTTATAGCCGTATTTCTCGAGAAGATCGGTGCGATAATACAGGATTCCGGCATCTCCAAAATATGGGATCGAAACCAGTTTGCCGCCGACCGTATTATTCTCGACATAGCGCGGGAAAAACTGTGCGACTTCGTCTTCCTTAAAGTATTTCTTCAAATCAACTGAGTGCGGGGCGCAAATGCCTTGCCAAATGACATCGACCATATAGACATCGATATCAGGACTTCTCGCCGCCCAGTATTGTTGGCACTGCTGCAGCGCCGCTGTGGCATCACCTGGCCGCGTGATAAATTCGACCTTGTTCCCCGTCTTCTTGCTCCACTCTTCAACCGCGGCTCTTTGCAAACGGCCCGCTTCTCCGACGTCAGATTCGCCAGACATCCGAATGGTAGCGCCAGCGCCGAGCACGGCCGGGGAAAGGGAGATGATCAGGAAGAACGAACAAATCCAGGGCACAAAACGTTGCCTCAGGGAGCGGCTCACAGAATTTGGACGGGACGGTTTTGAGAGGGGAACGGCGTTACGCATAGTCGAGTCAATCGTGAATAAGGACAGCACAACGGGAAGCTCTTTATGCGTCAAGAAAAAATTCATCTTATAGCGCAAAAGGTGCTATTCTTTCCATGAATGAAACCGTCGCTGAAGGCTCGCGGCACGTTGAAGGACGTGGCCAACGCTGTTGGCGTCTCCCATACCACCGTTTCGAACGCCTTCAACAGACCCGATCAGCTCTCGCCCAAGCTGCGTGAAACGATCGTGGCAACAGCGCGCTCAATGAATTACTCGGGTCCGAATCCGGCCGCGCGCATGCTCCGGACCGGTTTTGCCAGAACCATTGCGGTGGTTTGGACCGACCCAATGCCTCACGCCTTCGAAGATCAAGCCGCTTCGTCCTTTCTGGCGGGAGTTGCGGAGGCCTGCGTGGGGCGGGGTTTCGCCTTGCTCCTTGTACAAGGGGGCGAATCGTCCTCTCGAAGTGTGCAGACCGCAGCCATCGATGGTCTCATCATTTATTCAATGCCGGACAAAGACAGCACGCTCCAGATCGTCGCGGATCGAGCGTTGCCGACAGTCGTCGTCGATCAGCCAATAATCCCAAATATTCCTTTTGTAGGGATAGACAACCGTGCCGCATCGAGAGCGTGCGCGCAACATCTTAAGACCCTCGGTCATAAGAGATTCGCTATTGTAAGCCTGAGGCTGGGTACTGACGGCTACCGAGGATTTGTGACCGCCGGGCGTCTGAAGAACGCCAGCTTCGAACTTAGCCGTCGCCGAATCGAAGGATACCTCGATATTATCGGACGGAACGGGTCAAATTTCTCTGCTAAGATTTGGGAATGTCCATGCAGCATCGAAGAGGAAGGCAGGATTGCCGGGGAGAACCTCCTTAAGCTGAGCCCTCCACCGACCGCGATTCTGGCAGCCAGTGACCGGCTGGCAATCGGTGTGATAGAGGCCGCTCGAAAAAGTCAACTCCGCGTCCCGGAAGACCTTTCAGTGGTCGGCTTCGATGATATTCCGGCAGCAAAGCTAATCACACCGGAACTGACCACCGCCAATCAGCCCCTCAGGGAAAAGGGACGCCTTGCCGTGTCCTCGTTGTTAGACGGTAAGGAGCCGCTTCGGTGTGTTCTGCCTACCAAACTCGTTATTCGCAATTCCACGGCAGTTTGTCCAGGCTCAAGCAGGAAGCGAGTCGAATTCTTCGAGCCATCAGGGTAAGCGAAGCGGCCCCGCCCGACAAACTGCCTAAGCGGCGCTTCGCGCCACAGAGGCGGAAGGAGGCCTGCAAGGAAAATCGCAAGTTAGTCGCCAATCCGAATTTTCGAGATCTCCGACAGCCCTGCCCAGCTTCGCGGTTTGATTAATCCCGCAGATGCGGCGCACCGACATCGAGCCACGAGCCATACCAGCGCCATTGCAGGTCGACGTCCATATCGCTTGCCACCATTCTTTCCTCAGTCGTTTCAAAGGCGGCCACAAGCCTTCGCACTTTCTCCAAATAACGTTGATATTCCGCCTCGCTACCGAGATAGACAACCCCGTTCTTCTCGTCTTTGTAGGCGTAGAAGACATTCCCTTTCACGACACCCCGGTGCACCTTATAAGCAGGCAGCGTCGCATAGGCTTCTTGCTGCTTCGGCGTCTCCGGAAGTCGCGCCACGAAACCACTCTCCGAAAGCGCTGTTGTCTTTGTCCTGATCTCGAAGGCCGCGCAGCCGCCGAGCACGAGAAATCCTGAGACGGCGGAGAGCAGCCCGAATAAGAAAGGCATTCCATCGCCCATTCGTCCGCCGCGAAGTTCCCGGTTTGCTTCCTCAAATCGCTGTTCTGAGCAAGAGGATTTCATAGGCTTGTAACCAAGGAAAGTTTGAGCACGTTTCGTGTTGGGCTAAAAGGCATCGCGTCCACCTCACGGAGGTATTGTGTTCCCATTAAATCGAGGCGAAACACACGCGTCGACGCATGCGCGCTTTGAAGCTTTGTCGAGGAGAGGGGCAGGCGAGCGTTCCTTGGGAGATACGTGTATCCGGCGGGACGCCGTACACCATACCGAGACGGGTTGTGCTCCCCCTTTTAAGCGCCTCCCTTACCCTATCTATAGCAGATGTGGATCAGTCTATTGGACTGGCCGCCCCAAAATCCTTCCAGGAGCCATACCAGCGGTAAACGAGGTCGTTATCCATATTATGAGCGACCTGCTTCTCCTCCTTCAGTTTCGCCTGGGCGGCAAGCTGCTGGAATTGCTGATACTGCGCCTCGTTACCGATATAGACTACACCGGCCTTCTCATCCTTATACGCGTATATGGTTTTGCCTCCCTTTGTGCCACGGTGCAGCTGATAGGCAGGCAGCGCTGCAAATGCTGCCTTCTGCTTTTGCGTCGAGGGCGTGCGCGCCTGGAAGCCCGCCGACTTCAGCAGCGATTCCTGGCTCGCGGCCTCCATGCTCGCGCAGCCGGCGAGCGTAAAGAGCCCGCAGACGGCGCTGAGCAGAACGATCAAGGCGAGATTGGCCACATTGCCGGCCCTAGTGCTACAGGCTTCCCTGCTCGATCCGCCAACTGACTGTGCTAGGCAAGAGTAAGCGTTCATAAGAGTAACTTAGGAATGACTTTTGGTGTGCTTATGTGTGAGGTTGGCAAATCGCAGCCTACCAAAATGTCTCCGCTTGGATTCCAAAGTTCCATCCATAGTTGTTGTTGGCGTAGTATGGAGCGCCAATCGCTCCCTTGAGCTCATCAGACCAAACGGCGAAGGTCGCGTAGAGGCGCAACTCAGGACGAGTGAAAAAGCCGCCTCTTGGCTTGAGGGTCGGAGCGATCGTGAAAATGCCCATCGAGCCCGAGTTGCCGAAGGCGGCGGATCCTGGTTCCCGAACGTTGGAGATGTAGTTGTAACCCGCCTGACCTTGGATCGCAAGGGGGCCCCAAAGCCAGTACACGGGCCTAACGCCAACCGTGAACAGATGCGCATATTCGCCCGTGCTCGAAACAGAGCCGTCGCTATTGACCTGACGGCTGGTAAAGCCTTGATCGTCGAATTGGTAGGTCCCCCAGAAATCCACCGCGAAGTTGTCCGTCGGATTCCACACGAATTGGAAGTTAGCTCTGGCGCGCTGGGCGTTGTTGAACGGATCTACACTCTCGAAGGTGCCAAGAGGCGCGTTATTATCTCCAACAAGCGCAGAGTTGTATGCGGCATTGAGCCTATCCAATGGCACCCCATTGGGGTCGAAATCGACGAGTCCCCAGCCGTAGAGAAGGCCGACTTGGAGGAAGCTAAGCTTTCCGAGCTGCGGGGGCAAATCGTACTGATAGACTATTCCGCCACCCACACCACCGGAATCTTCGACGTGACCATCTCCGCCATCGGTCGTGGTGAAGTTGCCGCCTTTCATGAAAGAGCCCAGAAGCACTAATTTCAACTTCCCGTAGAGAGCGTCGATATCGCCCAAACGGAGGTCCAACGTGTGCCTGTAGAACGAACCCTCCCCACCGTTGACTTGGAGGTCAAATTGGTTGAAGGTGCCAAACTGGTCCCCGCGGCCCGCTTGGATGCCGCCAAGATACGCTACCGCCAAGCTGCCGATGCCGAGATCGATATTATAGACACCACCGCCGACTCCAGAGTCATTCAGGAAGAAGTAGTCCTGTGGATGGATGTCGTACCGGTCGTAGAACCGCTGACCACCCCAGAAGGTGACCTCCGGCGCGCTCTTGATGACGTTCTTGAACTCGAGATAGAGCTCTCTCCATCCAATATTCATGCCTTTGACCCCGAGATACATATCGTCCCGTTTGTCGGTGGCCGCGACAGCTGAGAGGGTGAACCTAAAGGTGACGTCCATTACATCTGGATCATCCCCGAGCATATGCTTTACGATCGAAGAAAATTCGAGGTAGGTGTCGTTTTCGTTGCCTAGACGCATGCGAGCGCTGGGTATACCAAATTGGGGGAGTTTGAAATCAGACGTCTGTCCCACGCCATTGCCGGTAAATCCGGTGCCGGCGCGAACGTAACCAGAGGTCTTGAAGTTGCGCGTAAACGTATCGAGAGCCGGAATGACCACTGGCCCCCCCTCAAGGCTAATTTCCTTTCCGTCTGGTCCGGTCAGTTTTCGGGATTGTGCGATCGAGGCAGAGAGAGCGACCTGGGCCTCCATGGACTTCACCTTCGCTTCCATCTTCGCGTAATCCTCCTGCATCTTTTGCATTTGCGCCTTGAGCTGCTCAATGTCGGCGTCACTGGTTTCGGCGAAGAGACTGCCGGCACCCAGGCACGTGGCGCCTGCTACTAAGGCTAATAGCAGACCCCGCGCCCTTGGGCGGGAAGTCGAACTTGATTGGGGCAGAAAAGGCAGCGGGAGGAAAGGCATACGCATGGAGGGGTTCCTTTGTTCTGGGTCGCGAGAAAATTAGGAATTACTTAAATAATCAAGAAGAATCTAAAAAAAATTGAACGTTTTGCGATTTGCGATTTCCAGCTTTCCGGCACGGCGCCAGATCGGTTGTTGGCTTTACGAACCCGAAATACCTTTGGTCATCGGATAAGCTCGCTCGAGCTTAGTGAGAGGCCGCGGGGCCCAGGCGAATCGTGGTCTTCGTGAATGTCTTGACGCACTGGCAGACGACAGTCGTCGCTGGACGTCTCGGGATCTCGCGAAGTGCGCGTCGACCTCCGAGGCACAATCTGCCTAGACATCGATGCCTCCTTGAGCGAAGCCTGCATCGCAAGTTCGCGCGTGCATCCCGCCCTCAGGACATCGAATTTTCCCGAAGAAGTGTCACACGGCGAGAGGCTTGCCAGCGTTCGGGAAGAGATCGACCGCAACTTCGACACCGTTCTCTGTGCAGGTGATCCCGGCAGTGTCTTCGCGGAAATCGATCAAAAGTCGAGCGAAGTCGCCGTCTTTGCGCCATTCCAACCCGAGGATGTGGTCGGGCGTCGCCATTACTTCGAAGGAGCCGTCAAATGCAGGGTGGCGGTTTCGAAGCCGGATCAGTTCGAGGAGATCCTGGACAACGGGAGAAGCGAGCGCCTGCCGAACCTCTGCGCTCGAGTAGTAGTGCCGGTTGATATCGCGACCGACGCGCGTGCGCGCCAGCAGATCCATGTCGTTGCCGCCCGCGAGCAGGCCCACGTAATAGACCTGTGGGATCCCTGGTGAAAAAAATTGTATCGCGCGCGCAAGCAGATAGGCGCGATCATCGCGGCCAAGCGCGTCGTAATAGGTCGAGTTGACCTGATAGAGATCAAGATTGGAGGCCGCGGCACCGGTTGCCTGACGGCTTTCGCCGCGGCTCTTGGTGTGCATCGTCTCGACAAGTTCGTCAATCGCAGCAGGCGGCAGCAAGCCCGCACGACCGGTTGCCGCGTCTGCGCCAACGTCGATTACTCCGATGCCGTCGTGCGTATCGAGCACTGTGATGCAATTGCGTGGGCTGATTTCGAGCCACGATTTCAAAGCGCTGGCATCACCTTTGAAGAGAGTGTGCAGAATGAGCGGTGGCAAAGCAAAATCATATACTCGGTCAACACGCTTTGCGATTTCGATCTGTTCGCGGTAGTAACTATGAATCTCAACGAGCACTTCGATGCCGAGCGACTTCGCGTGAGCGGTGAGTTCTGCGATGAATTCGTAAGTCTCGGGAATCATGAAGCAGCTCGTTCCAGGCTGCTTGATGGCGTAGCCGGCGGCGTCGAGCCGGATGGCGCGCACGCCACTCTCGCAAAACGTGCGAAGAATGGATTTCAGGTAAGCATCGCCCTGCGGGTGGCGCACGTCGATGTCTACCTGTTGCGGAGTGAAAGTTGTCCAAAGGACGGTCTTCTCTCCGTTCTTGAGAGTTGCGCGGGTAAACGGGAAACCGGGACGAGGACGATAGATGGACAGCAAATCCGCCTCGCTCGCGCCATTGGGAAAGACCCGGCCAAAGGTAAGAAACATTCCGGCGTATGGCGACTCGGCACCGCGCTCAGAGAAATCCTTAAACTGTGGTGACTCCGCTGAGACGTGATTTACGATGAGATCGGCCATCACTTCGACCTCTTCGCCGAGCTTATGGACGTCATCCCACGTGCCAAGCCGCGGGTCGACCAACGTATGGTCGATGGGATCGAAGCCCGCGTCGGCACCGTCAATCGGATGAAAGAAAGGCAGAAGATGGACGCCGCCGAAAACGCCTTTGAGCGGCCCGTGCAGCAGATCGCTCAAGTCTCCAAGGCTGCCGGCGGTCAGGCGGTCCACGTAGGTGATCAACTGAACTTGGTTTTTCATAGCTTATACTAAATTGCTCTTAATGGGAGGTTTCCAAATTTCAAACAAGGGGTCAAGAATCGAGTAAAGCGAGACGTCCAGACATTTTTCGCTTGCAAAAAAGAGTCCGCAGACCTCTAATTCGCGGCTCCTCTGACTCGAGCGGCCCCGCCGATCGTAGAGAGGGCAGACACACCCCATTCTCCCAGAGGGAGTGCAATATTTTAAAGGAGTTTTAGCCATGAAGAAGAAATGGTGGAAGGAAAGCGTCGTCTATCAGATCTATCCACGCAGCTTTTGTGATAGCAATGGCGACGGGATCGGCGACCTGCGCGGGATCATCCAAAAACTCGACTACCTCAAGGAGCTCGGCGTTAATGTTGTCTGGCTCTCCCCCGTTTATAAGTCGCCCAACGACGACAACGGCTACGACATCAGTGACTATCAGGATATCATGACGGAGTTCGGCACCCTGGCCGACTGGGAGGAGATGCTCGCCGAAATGCACAGGCGCGGCATCAAATTGCTCATGGATCTCGTGGTCAATCATACCTCGGACGAGCACCCCTGGTTTGTCGAATCCCGCAAGTCCAAGGACAATCCCTACCGCGATTACTACATCTGGCGTGCCGGCAAGGATGCCAGGGAGCCCAACAATTGGGAGTCCCTCTTTGGCGGCTCGGCGTGGCAGTACGACGCTGCGACCGATGAATACTTTCTGCACATCTTCTCCAAGAAGCAGCCGGACCTCAACTGGGAGAACCCGAAGGTCCGTGAAGAGGTCTATAAGATGGCGACCTGGTGGCTGGAAAAGGGCATTGATGGCTTCCGCCTGGATGCAATCAACCTGATCTCGAAAGTACCGGGCTTGCCCGATGCTCCAGTCACTACAAGCGAGAAGTACCAATTCCCTGGTCAATATGTCTTCAACGGGCCGCGGCTCCTGGAGTTTCTGCAGGAGATGAAGCGAAAAGTGCTGTCAAAATATGACATCTTCACCGTCGCGGAGACCGCGCGTGTGACCACTGAGCACGGAATCGACTACACGCATGAAGAGACCGGGCCCCTTAGCATGCTGTTTCAGTTCGAGCACATGGATCTCGATGCAGACCGCAGCAGCATCGCGCCCAGATGGATCAGCAAACCCGTAAACCTCCTGGAGCTTAAAGGTGTGATGACCCGGTGGCAGAAGGACCTGGAAGGCAAAGGCTGGAACAGCTACTTCTCGGGCAATCACGACGTGCCGCGGGCAGTCTCGCGTTTCGGAGACGACGGCCAGTATCGCGCCGAGTCGGCCAAGATGCTTGCTACTTTCGTGCATCTACTTCACGGCACGCCCTATGTCTATCAGGGGGAAGAGATCGGGATGACCAACGTTAAGTTCGAGTCGATCGAGGACTACCGCGACATCGAGACCCTCAACATGTATCGGGCGTTCGTGGAAGGGAAAGGCTTCGACCGTCAATTTGTAATGGCAATGATCCATGACAAGAGCCGCGACAATGCCAGAACTCCCATGCAATGGGATGAAAGCGAAAACGGCGGCTTCACGACCGGCACCCCCTGGATGAAGGTCAATCCCAACTATCGGGAAATCAACGTCAAGCAGGCCCTCGCCGATCCCGATTCGATCTTGCACTACTATCAAAAGCTCATCGGTCTTCGAAAGGAGAACCCGATAATCGTTTACGGGACGTACGACTTACTCGTTGATTCGCACGAGGAGGTCTATGCATTTACCCGCACCTTGCAGAAAGATCGCCTTTTGGTGGTACTCAATTTTACCAAGAACACTCCTGTCTTCGCGTTGCCCAGCTATGTGCGCTTTGCCGGAAAGGAACTGCTCATAAGCAACTACGCGGTTGATCCGCTAGAGGATATCCAACTGCTGACGCTGCGGCCGTTTGAAGCGCGTGTTTACCGACTTCAGTAGTTGGAATAAGTGCTTTTCGTCGCGTGCGGAACTGCCCGAAGGTTTCCCAGGGCTCCAGTTGTATGCGTCAATTGCAGCACGAAGGAGACCCGGTAAGAGGTGGGAAAGGGTGGTCAAGGCTCGTTCATAAACGCCTCGATAATTCGCGCCAACAGATTATCCGACCGAGCAGGGATTGAGTCGCCCCTGAGATCACTGGACGGGCTCAAAAAAGAACCCTAAAATGGGCGAAACGAAATGAAAGCCCTGATCAAGTTCCTGGTTCTCGCCATCAGCAGGCTCTTCGCGAAAGGGCCCTTGCCCGACCAGACCATCGTCGGAATATTCGACAACGCTCGATACCTGGACAAGGCCGTCGAGCGACTGGCTCGCGCGGGATTTGAACACAGTGTTTACAATGAGGCGATTTTAGGGGAACAGGCAATCAATGTCGGTCCGCCTGTCTTTGCGTCGGGCCTTGCGCCAGCGGTGGTTTGGGATAGTGCTGAACCAGCTCTACCATCTAAGCCGGACGCGGACACCATTGTCCGGGCCTTTAAGGCCAAACTTGCCCATTGTCGCTTACCGAACGAGGTGATCGAGGCCTATGCCACGACGTTCTCTCACAATGGCGAGTTCGTCTTGGCCAATACTGATGCCGAGCGAGCCGAGCAAGTCGTGGAGATCCTGCGGGAGTGCGGCGCGAGGCAGGTGGACCGCCATGATAGTTCAGCTCCCAAGGATTACGACGCAAACGCCATCTTCGACTTCCTGCTCGAAAACACCCCGGACCAGGTTTACTTCAAAGATCGACGCGGAAGGTTTATTCGCGCGAGCCGCGCGGTAGCCGAACTGCTTGGCGCTGCAAGTGAGAAGGACATCATCGGGAAGAGCGACTTCGACTTTTGGTCGATGGAGACAGCCAGAGAAGCTGCGGCAGACGAGCAGAAGGTCATGAAAACCAGACAACCGCTCGTGGGAAAAATCGAAAGGCTTGTTCACCCCGACGGCAGAATCTCCTGGGACTACACGACCAAATTGCCGCTTCTGGATGCAAGCCGGGAGGTCATCGGAATCTGCGGAATAAACAAAGACTTCACAGCGGTGAAGAACGTGCAGGACGCACTGGCCGAGGAACGTGATCGGCTCAAAGCCACCACGGGTGAACTTGAGTCGAAAAACGCCCTCTTCGAGGCCGACCTTCAATTGGCTCGAGAGATTCAAGAGGCTCTTTTGCCGCGCGACTATCCGATTTTCCCGGGGTCCGGCATCTCTCGCCAGAGCCTGCTTTCATTCGCACATTGTTACCGCCCGGCCGAGGCGATTGGCGGTGATTTCTTTGATATTTTTTCGCTTTCCCAGGCTCGGGCCGGGATTTTTATTTGCGACGTAACCGGGCACGGCTTGCGCGGGGCGCTAGTCACTTCGATTCTACGCACTCTGCTTGAAGAACTCCGACCGTTGATGGACGATGCGGGCAGTTTTCTTGGGGCGCTCAACCGGCGTCTGCGCGCTGTCTTGGAACGCGTCGAACAGCCTATTTCGGCAACCGCGTTTTATATGATTGCAGACACCGCGGCGAAGGAGGTGTCCTTTGCGAATGCAGGTCATCCTGACCCGCTGCGGCTCCGACGGCAGGCGGGCATTGTTGAGCCTCTTAGCGAAGGTCAGGAAAGAACCGGGCCCGCCTTGGGGCTCTTCGACTCAGCAACCTATCCAGTATCTCGCTCTTCGTTTGATGACGCGGATTGCATCGCCCTCTTCACCAACGGGCTCTATAAAGTTCATTCGCCCCAAGGAAACGAATTTGGACGGTCAGCGCTCGTCTCGACCTTCCTTCGCTATAAAGACCTTCATGCCGAAGAACTGTGCAGCGCCGTCTTGAAAGAGTTATCCGGATTCGCTGGCAGGTCGGATTTTGATGACGATGTCTGCATCGTGACGGTCGAGCGCGCGGGCGAATAGTTGCGGCCTCGCACGAGAATTTCGTTCTCCAAAGTTTCTGCAACATTCCGCAACTTGGACTAACCTTTGACTTCCACGAAGTTCCCTTCTGCGTTCTTTCTCCTGGCTGGCTTCCTCTGCCTCGCCCCTCTCCTGTTGACCGGATGCACAATGGCACACCCGAATCCCGGAGGCGTAGTTCAGGTCTGGGTGGAACCATCCAGCGTTCGCGTTCTCCGCAACGGCAGGACACTTTGCGTAATTCACCCTAAGCTGCCGAACGTGGAACGATGGAAAGTCGTCCAGAACGACACGGCCATTGTCATCAAGTCGCGCGCCAGCAACCAGGACCCCGCCGCGGTCGAACTCTTCGACATCGGCACCGGTGAATTGAAAGAACGATTGATGACGCACTCATTGTACACTGGGCGGCCGAATTGGGCCGATGGGTTTCAGGATTGATCTCGGCTGGAGCAGCGCGCCTGAGACTTGACCGGGAGTCAAAGTTTTCGGCACAGCATAAGGCCATCGGCGACAGGCAGAAGGACGCATTCGATACGCGGATCAGCGCACAGCTTTTTGTTCAAGCTATCAATGGCCCGCGCTGATTCGTCCTGCGGATCCACCACGCGGCCATTCTGCAGCATATTGTCAAAGACGAGCAGACCATTGGTTCGGAGGCGCGGAAGAACGAGCTCGTAATACAGATCGTAGTTGGGTTTGTCCGCGTCGATGAAGGCCAAGTCGAACGAGGGCTCCGCCGGCAGCGCCTCGAGCTCCGCTCGCCCACCCCCAAGACGCAGTTCGATCTTACCTTCGACGCCGGCGCGCCTCCAGTGGCGCAGGGCGATGGAGGTCCAATCCGCAGCGACGTCGATGCAAAGAAGACATCCCCCTGGCGAAAGGCCCCGTGCAATGCAGATGGCGCTATAGCCGGTAAAGGTTCCAATCTCGACGGCCGAACGTACTGCTAACGCGGCTGTCAGCAGCGTCAGAAAGGACCCCTGCTCGCAGCTGATCAAACATTTCGCCGACGGAACCAAGCTTTTCGGTTTCGGCCCTCAGTTCATCGAGGACTGGATCATAAGATCCGCTGCGATGGGCCGCGACATATCGGTAGAGTTTCTCGTCCAGCGCGACGAACTTCGAGGTTAGCCCGGAAGTCGCGCCGTCTTCTTTTCCTGATCTCATTGCGAAGTGACTATTCTTTTCAATTGGGAGGTCATTGATTTGCCTTTTGCGATCGTCGCTCATCCCCGGGATTTCAAGTTCATTTCGGCGATGTCGCCGCTAAGTTTGTCTTTAGCTCAACTCCGGCTCCTTTCGTGCCGATTTATCTTTCCATATTCCGCAAACGCCGCAAGGCTGTGGCTTATGGTTACACAATGTCGTTGGAAACTGGTTCGCACCAGGCTTCAAAGAGGGGATAGACGTTGAGAAACAGCAAATTGGCATAGAGAAGGTGGCGGACGGTCGAGCCTTCTCGACCCTTCCAGCCTCTAAAAGGCGTGCGTCGAAGCCGGCCGCTGCCGCTTGGCACATTTCAGTTGCGCTCCACTTCTACCCGTTCAAATGTCCCGACTCCCCAAGAACTGACTATGATTAAGAGTCCCCTCGTTTTAACGACGCCAGCCCATGGCGCCGCCAGATCTCGCAATCAACATGTTGCTTTCTGGAGCAGATGTCTGGCTGCGATCGCGACCCTGCTCATCGTTTCGCTTTCGCTCTCTCACGCGGCTCAGAGCGTAACTCTTGCCTGGGACGCAAGTTCCGATCCCCGCGTCGCCGGATACAAGCTGCGGTACGGGACGGCCAAGGGAAAGCCAAATAAGACCATTGATGCCGGCAAGACGACCACCCTCACCGTGCACAATCTGAACGATAAGACTGCATATTTCTTTGCGGCGACGTCCTACAATAGCGCGGGGATCGAAAGCAAACCGTCGAACGAGGTTTCTCACGTGACAAACGGCACAACTTCTCCCTCGAGCGATGGTCCCAAGTACGTGTTAATGGTCAACGGGGGGACCGGCGACGGTAGCTACCCGGTGGGCGCGCAGGTGCCAGTGACTGCGGACGCACCTCAGTCGGGCCAGCAATTTGCTGGCTGGACTGGAGATACCGCGATCCTTGCCAGCCCGAGTGCGATTTCAACGACGGCGATGATTCCCTCTATGGACGTCGCGATCACCGCGACTTACGACGCGACCGCAACCGACTCGGGCCTGCGCGGAGAGTACTACAACGATGACAGCGCCGCTGCCTATCCACTGTCGAATCCCTTTAAAGGCGAACCAGTGCTCAAGCGCACTGATGCCACGGTGGACTTCGACTGGGGCGAAAACTCGCCGGGATCCCCGGTAAGCCCGAACAACTTCTCGGTGAAGTGGACCGGTTGGCTCAAGGCCCCTGTGTCGGGAAACTACACTTTTTTCGTTACTGCTGACGATGGCGTTCGGCTCTTTCTCAACGGTGCCAGGCTCATCGAGGCGTGGAAGGATCAGGGGCCCACAACATACGCTTATACCACAGCGCTCACCGCGGGAACCCTCTACAGCATCGAGCTCCACTTCTACGAAGCCGGCACTGGCGCCGTGTGCCGACTCCATTGGAGCTATCCGGGACAGGCAGTCCAAACGATCCCGCAGAGCCAGCTTTACCCGTCCCAAAAATAAGGGCGCGATCGGCTTCTCCGGAACGCGGGCCTGGCGGGAGCTGAGTGGCGGCCGCGGCCGACCCAACTCGACGGCAAGCGGCGGAACGATCGCAATACTTAGCCTTCTTCGTTCCCCTGTCATCCTAATCTTATTAAGAACGACCGTCAGAGTCCACTCACGATTTCTGAGACTCGTTCCTCCAGAAATTTGCAATCCCTATCACATTTGCTTTGTGAGATCCGCGAGGACCGATGATGCTTTACTAGCTGGAGGTTCCACAATGGGCTGAAGTCCGGAGGCGGATCTTGGATCTCCAACATTAAGAACAGTTCGTGTTCCCCAAGGAAGGAGGAATCAGAATGTATCCATGCCATGCCCTCTGAGCGCAGGTCGCTTAGGCGGAGATCATAGGTAACGGCGCGCCAGGCACTGGCGCTGGGGTTCCTAAGCCGGCTAATCTCTCGCGACTGACGAGATTTCCGCGCACTAACGACACCTGCAATTGCTAAGCAAGCACCCCCAAAAGTGAACACGAACTTGGAAATTCCCCCCTTCGCAGGAACGCCGGCATTTGGCGCCCGGCGCCCGAATCCTCACACTCTCTCATGGAGAAGACTCGTCATCGCGATTGCCTCGATACTTATGGTTTCGCCTTCACTCGTTGAAGCGGCCGAGAGCGTTCGGCTCGCCTGGAACGCGCTTTCTGACCCTAGCATCGCCGCCTATGTGCTGCGATACGGCACGATCCGCGGACGACCGAATCTAAGCATCGAAGTCAAAGGTGCGACGACGGCCACTGTTTGGAACCTGGCAGCGGGCAAAACGTACTTTTTTACGGTTGCGGCGCGAAACACGCTAAAAATCGAAAGCCCACCCTCGAACGAGGTTTCCTATACGACGGCACCTCTTGGTGCGCACCGATTGACGGTCATCAACGGGAGCGGCAGTGGAACCTATACTGAAGGCACGCGAGTCCGAGTGACCGCCTATCCATCAGCGGCAGGCCAGCGGTTCGGCGGCTGGAAACGCGACTGGCAAGTTCTGTCCAATCCCTTCGTTCCGAGCACGACGGCTCTGATGCTCTTTAGGGATTTGACCATTGAAGCGACCTATACTGCGGTGCGCGCCAACGACAGGCTCCGCTGATATTCGCGGGGATGCCGTGCGCATAACTATGGTCCGTCCCGTAGTCTAACGTAAGTGACAAACCGCGCGGGTTAGTTTCAACGACATATCAGGAGAGGGTGCGAAGTCGTGCGCAGAAGCTCGTCCAGTGAAGTCTTCGGTGCAAAAAGAGGATGCTGGCTGTAGCCTCCCATAATTATGAGGTCGCAGCGCGCTCTCGCTGCGCTGTCGCGGATTGCTGCGGCAATCGGTCCGCGCGCTTCAAAGGTCTCCGCATCAACTCCGTGCTTGCGCAAATGTCGAATGGCGACGGTAGCGGTCTTATTCATGGTCTTCTGATCGCCCTCTTTGGTGGCAAAAATGACCAATGTAACCTGGTGACGGCTTGCGAGGTATGTGGCGACGTACAACGCCTCCTTGGCCTTCGGAGTTCCGTCATAGATAAGCAACGCTCGCTTGAGCTCCTGGTCGGGGCCGGGAACATAAAGAACCGGGCGCGAGCAGTGCTGAATGATGTCGTGCAAACTCGTTTCATTCGATGACGAACGTTCGATCACAACGAGGTCACTCCATCTGGCGCGGTCGCAAACGCTTTCCGCCAGGTCCTCCACCTCGACAGCGAGTCGCCCCGGAATGCCCGCGCGGTTGCAGGTGCGGTTGAACTCAACTCTCAGCGCGCTGACTTGCTCGCAGTCCACTTGATCCGCAGAGGAAACCGGATGAAGGCCGTGAATTATCGCACCTTCGGCCCGCGCAATTCGAAGAGCGAGTTTGAGTCCCTGCAAACTCGTTGCGTTCTCATCGACCACGACCAGAAGATCTATGAAAATCGAGCCTCCATCCCGACTCGCAAGGCGCTCGCGTCTCCACTCCCCAACCGGCGGGCCGGCATCCAAGACATCAGGCACAACTCTCTCGAGGAGCTTCCTTCCGAAGCGGGTGAGGACTCGGTCGGGTTCGCGGCTGCGCCGGGCCGTAAAATCCGCAGCGGCGCTCTCAGTTCGGATCTCCCAATGGAGCTGTTCTTCGAGCTCGGCGCGGTGTCTCGAGATCCACAAGTAAAGGTCCGCGTGCGTTCGTCCCGGAAACTCGGAAAGAATGTCCCCTTTTCGGATCACTTCGACGACAGGAGAAAAAATCGTATCGTACCAGTGGGTGACTGCTTCCTCGAAAGGTATTTCGCGTTTCTGATCGAGCCCCATGAAATAATGATGCACTTCGATGTGCTTGGACAAGTCGGCATACGCTCCAGGAGATGTCACGGTCATATCAGCCTCGGGTCGCAGAAAATCGAGCCGAGTGTACTCGAGAAAATCAGCGAGTTCTGATTTCAGAATGAGATCCTTTGGCTGAATCTCGGGCGAAAGCCGCACCCTCGTGTGAACATTGGTGACGTAGGCCTCGATATGGGTGTGACCGTTTTGTCGCGCAACCGACACGCGGTGATTGCCATCGTTGACAAAGTAAGCATCTCCAATCTGGAAGAGCTCGACAGGGGGAAGCCCTGCGCTCTCTTGGGAGAGAAGCTCGACTCGAGCCCAGCGTTCTTTGTCGCTGTCGCGTCGTGGCAGGAAATCGCGCGTAAAGTCTTCATATCGCCCGACGCTTCCGACGATGGAATCCAGCGGTACATCCTTCAATACGCGCCGGTTTCCCCGCACGCCGTGCACCTTCTCACGCACGTCCTCAAACGAAAGAAGATCCGCGGACTTTCCAGTCAATGAAGCGACGACCTTCTCCAAGTCGGCACGCCGGCGCGCCCGCTGAAAATCCTCTTTAGCTGATTCCTTCGTTGATGCCATAAATGCTTAAGCTCTCGTTTGCAGCACACTGTGCGCCGCTGGCTCCCGGAAGCCGGATTGCGATTCCAGTCCGGTCGCACTTTCGAAAAAACAGGTTCGGCTTCGCCCTGTTAGCGTCACACAGGTCTGTGGTCGCGCAAATGCTGATGACGAAAGGCTAGAATAAAGAAGACCTGCCCGCAACTGGAATTTCCGGAACCCGACCTGCACCACCGATGACTTGCAACGACGTCGCGCAGCCATGAGTTCAGCGCTCCCGCCGGAGTCAAGCGCAGAAATCTCTGGCATTTGATTTCGTACGGAAGGATGCTGGCTTAGGCTCATGAACGCGCAGCAACTTCGCATATACGCGATAGCTGATATCCATTCGCCCGACAGCTTCCACATGGCGCAGTTGTCAGCCGAGTCGTACGATCTCGTGGTCACGCTCGGCGATATCGATGAGTGCACTCTTGACTACATCGGTTTTATGACGCAAGGCATTCCCTGGCTGGGCGTGCCTGGAAACCACGACCCGGACGAAGGGGTCGGCTTCGAGAGTCTGCACGCACGGTCCGTCGCATTCCGAGGCTTGCGATTGGGCGGGTGTGGAGGCGGACCCCTCTACAAAAAAGACACCCCCAACCATTACACTGAGCGACAGGTCTCCAAGTTTCTCCGAAAAATGCCGGCGGTGGACTTGTTCATCTCCCACGCGCCGCCACCAAGCGCGGCTTTGGACGGCGGTCTGGTTTCTCCCTCGGACTATATTCATCGCGGGTTTGATGCCTTTGACGTGTATCTTCACAGTGCTCGGCCGCGCTTTTGGCTGCACGGCCATCTCGGCAGACGCTACTGTTGCACGGTCGGCGGAACCAAAGTCATGGGAATCTGCGGTGCTCAGCCACTGATACTTGATTTCCCGGTGACCCAAGAGCCGGTTGAAACACCCGCCAATACCACGTTGCAGTCAATCTTCGGACGATTCCAACGGGCCAAGCGCGAGCAATAGCCGCAGTCCTCGACCGCGTCCATGATCGAGGTGCCAGATGATCCTCGGCCCCTCGCGATCTTGCTCCACGTCGCGGGATTTTTGCAGCTTGTCGAAATCGGCCGCCCCGAGCTGCGTCAAGATCCGGCCAGCTTGGGGCTCAATTTCTCGCGCTGAGTCGCCATGGAATTCGGCAGCGAGAGGTAGAGACCCTGAGATTGGGCGCCGTTCTGAGGATGCTTGTTGCCGAGCGTGTACGACGAGCCGTTTTCGGTAATAATTCCGCCAGGAAATCTCGCAACGACCACGGAAGTACGTACGAACGAACCATCGGGAAACGTCTGATGGTTTCGGATCGCTCCGACACATCGAACCCCAGCCTCTCCGTGGTGGAGCATCCAGTTATCAATGATAATGGGTTTTGAAGCCATAGGCTAACGGTGGGGGGAATCCGGCAGCGAGTCGCAATAAATCAAAGAAAGAGCAAACTGCAAGTCTCAATTCTTAAAGCTAAGCGCGCCGGGTTTTTTTGGCTCCCCTGAAGCAGTGTCTTGCACCTGGCTCCAGGTACGCTACACATCTCCCGCCCTATGAGTAGATTGGAAGGCAAGGTGCTCGTCGCGCAAGGCGGCGGCCCAACCGCAGTTATCAACCAGAGCGTTGTCGGGGTCACGCTGGAGGCGCGTAAATTTACACAGGTAAAGGCGGTCTACGGCGCGATTCATGGCGTCCAGGGAATCGTAAAGGAGCACTTTCTGGACTTGACGCGCGAAACGACGCACAACCTTGAGCAGGTGGCTCAGACGCCCTCGTCTGCGCTTCTCTCGACGCGTGACAAGCCCGACGAAGAGTATTGCGCGAGAATGTTCAAGGTCATGCAAAAGCATGACATCCGCTATTTCTTCTACGTGGGTGGAAACGACTCCTCCGATACGGTGCGCATTATCAACCGCCAAGCCGAGGAAGCTGGCTACGAATTCCGCGCCATCCATATTCCAAAGACGATAGACAACGACCTTCTGCTCAACGATCACTGTCCAGGGTTCGGTTCCGCGGCGCGATTCGTAACCCAAGCATTCGTTGGCCTGAACCTGGACAATCGCGCCCTTTCCGGTGTGCTTATCGGGGTGGTCATGGGCCGCCACGCAGGATTTCTCACCGCTTCAGCCAGCCTGGCTCGAAAATATTTCGATGAAGGTCCGCATCTCATCTATTTGCCCGAACGGCCATTCTCAACGGACCGTTTTCTCGCGGACGTCGATCGGATCTACAAAACGCATGGGCTGTGCACGGTGGCGGTCTCCGAAGGGATTCAGGATGAAAAAGGAACTCCTATCGCGCTCAGCCTCTCCTCAAAGACTGTGGAGCGGGATGCCCATGGCAATGTGCAGCTCTCCGGGACCGGAGCGCTCGGAGATTTGCTGGCGGGTCAGATTAAATCGGAACTCAAGATCAAGCGGGTCCGCGCCGACACCTTCGGCTATTTGCAGCGATCTTTTCTCGGGGTCGTGTCCGACCGAGACGCTCACGAAGCGCGCGAGGTGGGTGAGATTGCTGTGCAGTACGCGATGTGGGACAATGTGGACGGTTCGGTAGTCATTCGCAGACCGGTGCTCAACTACAGCGTGTCGTACGATCTTGTCCCACTGGAAAATGTGGCCGGAAAAACGCGCGTGATGCCTGAGGAATTCATCAATGCCGAGGCCGATGGAGTCACGACGGCCTTTGACAATTACTGCAGGCCTTTGATTGGCTCCAGCGTGCCCGAGCCCCATCGGCTACGGGCCCCGCGCGTTCCCGAGTTGCCAGATTAGATTCGGATTCTCATTCTCTACTCGCGACACATGACAGAGAGGCTCTTCGATCTTTCCGGAACCATTGCTTTGGTGATCGGAGGAACAGGGGTTCTGGGAGGAGCGCTGGCCGAAGCCCTAGCTGCGGCGGGCGCCGCGGTAGCCATCGCCGGCCGCAATGAGGAGCGAGGAAACGCGCGATGCGTTGAGATTCGCAGCAGCGGCGGCACAGCGGAGTTTTTCCACGCCGACGCTTCGTCACGCGAGAGCCTGCGCCTGCTGCGAAGGCAAATCACTTCAAAGCTTGGAACAGTCGCCGTGCTCGTCAACGCCGCAGGAGGAAACGACCCGCGCGCGACCGTAACGCCGGAGAATCCTTTCGAAACAATCTCCTTAGAGGGTTGGTCTTCCTGTTTTGACCTTAACGTTACCGGGAGCATCCTGCTCCCCTGTCAAGAATTCGGACCGGCAATGTGTGCCGCAGGCAGGGGAAGCATTATCAATATTGCAAGTGTTGCCGGGCACTTGCCTCTGTCGCGCGTAGCTGCCTATTCCGCTGCGAAGGCTGCTGCCTTGAACCTAACGATGTTTCTTGCCCGCGAATGGGGGCGCTACGGCGTCCGTGTGAATACCATCACGCCCGGATTTTTCCCAGCGGTCCAGAATCGTCGCCTGCTCTTCGAGGAAGACGGCTCGCCAACCCCGCGAGCGATCTCCATCCTGGACCATACGCCGATCGGACGGTTCGGCGAGGCGCAAGAACTGGCAGGCGCCGTGGTTTTTCTAGCGAGCGATGCAGCAAGCGGCTTCGTGACGGGGGCAGATATCCGAGTGGACGGCGGTTTCCTTTCGCAGACCATTTAGCCTCGGGCCCTTGTTTCGCGGCTGCCCTGCAGCGGCGGTTCCTCGCTTAGCAACGCGATCTACTCCGCAGTCCGAACACCTACCTCATCGAGATGCTGCAACATTTCAGCAGGATCCTCATAGACGCGGTAAGCACCGGCCTTCTCGAGTTCTTCCTTGCCGTAGCCACCCGAGAGCAGTCCGACGCCGAGGGCGCTGGCGCGTCGGGCGGCGAGTAAATCCCAGACACTGTCGCCCACTACAACCGACTCGCTAATCTTTACCCCCAACCGCTCTGCAGCCGCCAGGAAAAGGTCTGGATTCGGTTTCGCATACTGCACTTGATCTCTCGTGACAACCACCACTTTGTCGGGATCCACACCAAGAATTTTCAACGCGGGCCCGGCGCTTTCCATGCGCCCGCTCGTAGCGATCGCCCAGGGAACTCCCGCCGCCGACAGATACTCGATGAGTTCACGCGCTCCAGGCAGCGGCCGGACTTGGGCGACCAACCGCGCGTACGCCTCGGCATGTAGCCGCTGAAGTTGCGCGGCCTCTTGCTTTGTCAACTGATGCCCCGTCTCCCGGAGCAAAGCGTTCACGAAAAGGCCCCCGCTCATTCCTATCCGCCGATGAATGCGCCATACCGACAGTTCAATCCCCGCTTTTTCCAAGGCCTCGCGCCAAGCCAGCACATGCTGATATACGCTGTCCATCAAAGTTCCGTCCAAATCGAACAGAAATGCGGGAAAGTTCGCGGCCGATTTTTTCTTGGTGGATTTTCTCCGTGGATTCAGGCTCATTTTTTTGCCCGTGAGGATAGCTTAAATTGTCGTCGCACGGAAAGGCGTATTCGCTGGCTGCTCGAGATTTGCGCAAATTCCGAAGCGCTGCGGCAGCATCCTGCGAACAGGACACCGGGTGTGATTCTCCAGGTGACTGCCAAGCAAGTTATCGCTTTACCGGCGGTGCAAACTGACGCAGATACTCGGGTTTCCTATGCAATCCTCCCTCGGTATAGACTATGGCACAAACTCAGTACGCGCCTTGATTGTGGACTGTTCGAACGGCGCGGAGCTTGGAAGCTATGTGGTGGATTACCCCAGCGGCCACCAAGGCGTGCTGCTCGACCGCAGCAACCATCATCTTGCCCGGCAGAATCCAGCGGACTATCTCTACGGACTCGAAAAGAGCGTTCGAGGAGCGATCGAGCAGGCGAAGGTGCTTGGCTTTACACCGGAGACCCTCGCCGGGATCGGTGTGGATACCACGGGGTCGAGCCCGATCCCGGTCGATGCCAAGAACGAAGCGCTGGCGCTCGATTCGAAGTGGCAGAAAGATCTCAATGCCCAATGCTGGCTTTGGAAGGATCACACCAGCCACGAGGAGGCCGCCGCAATCACCCGACTTGCCGCGGAGCATCGGCCTCATTACATCGCGAAATGCGGTAACACGTATTCATCCGAGTGGTTTTGGTCGAAAATCTGGCGGTGCCTGAAGGTCGCGCCTGAGACCTTCGCAGCGGCATATAGCTGGGTGGAACTGGCCGATTGGATTCCCTCGATCCTGGCCGGAATTTCCGACCCTCGCGCCATTCAGCGCGGCGTGTGCATGGCTGGCCACAAGGCGCTCTACTGCGACGAGTGGGGCGGACTGCCCGACAGGGAATTTCTCACTCTTCTCGATCCGAAACTCGCCGCTCTACGCGACCGGCTCTATGAAAAGGCGTGCGACGCAAGTCAGTCGGCGGGCAAGCTTTGCCCGGAGTGGGCGCAGAAACTCGCCTTGCCGGCGGGTCTCCCGATTGCCATCGGCGAGATGGACGTCCACTACGGCGCCATCGGGTGTGGTGTGCGTGAAGGAACCCTTGTCAAGGTCATGGGCACGTCCACCTGCGATTGCGGCGTGGTCTCCGCCGAAAAGAATGTGCCGGACATTCCGGGTATCTGCGGCATCGTCAAGGGCGCGATTCTGCCTGGGTTCTACGGCATCGAGGCCGGCCAGTCCGCCGTCGGCGACATCTTCAAATGGTGGGTCGAGGTGGTCTGCGAAGGAGACAGTGCCTTGCACAAAAAGCTCACGGACGAAGCCTCGGCGTTGAAGCCGGGTCAAAGCGGTCTTCTCGCTCTCGACTGGAATAACGGCAACCGAACCATTCTCGTGGACCCGATGTTAACTGGTCTGCTCGTCGGCCAAACGCTGTACACGACCCGCGCCGAAATCTACCGCGCGCTGATCGAAGCCACCGCATTCGGGGCGCGCGCCATCATTGAACGCATTGCAGAATACGGCGTGCCGGTCGAGAGCGTCGTCTGCGCGGGCGGCATCGCCGAGAAGAACCCCCTTGCCATGCAGATCTACGCGGACATCACGGGCTGCACGATCCGCATTGCCGGCTCCAGCCAGGCCTGTGCGCTCGGAGCCGCCATCTCAGCCGCAGTTATTGCCGATGTTTACAAGGATTTCCCTGCGGCCCAGGCGGCCATGACGTCTCTCAAGGAGGCGGCGTTCACACCGCATGCCGAGAGTCAAAAGACCTACAATGATCTTTACCGGCTCTACCGCCAACTGCACGACGCCTTCGGCGGCGTAAACGCGAACGCCGACCTCTCCACCGTCATGAAACAGCTCATTGCCATCAAGAATAAGCAGAACAAATCATGAAGTTCCCAAATCCCGAAATCTGGTTCATCACTGGCTCGCAACACCTCTACGGCCCAGGCCCGCTTGAGCAAGTGGCCGCTCACTCGCGGAAAATCGTCGATGAGCTCAACGGTTCGAAGAAGATCGCCCTTCCCCTGGTTTTCAAACCCGTTGTCACCACACCCGGGGAAGTCCGCCGTGTCTGCCAGGAAGCGAGCAGCGACTCGAATTGCGCCGGTCTCATTCTCTGGATGCACACGTTCTCCCCTTCGAAAATGTGGATCGGCGGGTTGAACGCTTTGCGTAAGCCGTTCCTCCATCTGCATACCCAGTTCAACCGCGATTTGCCGTGGAGCGAGATTGACATGGACTTCATGAATCTCAATCAGGCGGCGCACGGCGACCGCGAAGCGGGATTCATCCACACCCGATTGCGGCTCAACCGCAAGGTGGTGGTCGGGCACTGGTCGGACGCCGAGGTGCAAGACCGCATCGGCTCCTGGATGCGTGTAGCGAGGGCTTGGAATGACTGGCAGGGCGCCGAGTTCGCGCGCTTCGCTGACAACATGCGTTACGTGGCTGTCACAGAGGGCGACAAGGTTAGCGCCGGGGCGCGTTTCGGATACTCCGTCAATCACCATGCCGTTGGCGATCTCGTCCAGCACGTCAACGCAGCCAGCGATGCGGCAATCACAAACCTTTGCGCGGAATACGAGGAGCGCTATGTGGTCGCCGCGCCACTTCGCAAGGGCGGTGCACGGCATGAGTCGTTGCGCGATGGAGCGCGCATCGAACTGGGTCTGCGGTCGTTCCTCGAAGAGGGCGACTTCAAGGGCTTCACCACAAACTTTCAAGATTTGCACGGTCTCAAGCAACTCCCCGGCCTCGCCGTTCAGCGCCTCATGGCCGAAGGATACGGCTTCGCTGCCGAAGGGGACTGGAAGACATGCGCGCTGGTTCGCGCAATGAAAGTGATCGCCGCGGATCTCGATGGCGGCGTCTCCTTCATGGAGGATTACACCTACCACCTCTCTCCGAACGGACACCAGGTGCTCGGCTCGCACATGCTGGAGATTTGCGAGTCCATCGCCGACGGGCAACCGAGGCTGGAAATTCACCCTCTCGGCATCGGCGGCAAGGAGGACCCCGTGCGACTTGTCTTTGATGCGCTCCCAGGAAACGCCATCAACGCCTCCGTCGTCGATCTTGGCAATCGCTTTCGGATGATCGTCAACGAGGTGAAGGTTGTGAAACCTCCAGAGCCGCTGCCAAAACTCCCGGTTGCACGCGCTGTCTGGGAGTGCTTGCCTGATTTCAAAACCGCCTGCGCGGCGTGGATCTATGCGGGGGGTGCGCACCACACAGGATTCAGCTATTCGGTCACGACCGAGCATATGGAGGATTTGGCAGAGATGGCCGGCATCGAGATTGTCGTCATCGACGGCAAGACTGAAATTCGTGACTTCAAGCAGGAGCTCCGCCAGAACGAAATCTATTACCACCTTGCTCCGGGTCTGGGGCGTTTGTGAGTTGAACACCCGCAATCAAGAGGGCCTCCCTTTCGCACAGAGGGAGAGCACACGCGTCTTCGCGTGTGGTGTCCCGCGTCTAGCGGGACGCAGGCGGGTCTGCCAGTCACAGATCCATTCCGTGCCTCGGTCGGGGCGCCGAACGCCGCACGCCCTGACGGGGGAAAAGGCCCCCCACCCTTCTGGCGCGCGCTCTCCGCAGCCATGAACTATCGAGCTATCCAGGAAGAATGCTACGAGGCAAACCTTCAGTTGCCGAAATTCGGCTTGGTGGACCTGACGTTCGGAAATGTCAGTGTGATCGACCGCGAGAGCGGCATCTTCGGCATCAAGCCAAGCGGCGTGGACTACACCAAGCTCACGCCAGAGGATATCGTGCTCATTGACCTCGAAGGCGAGAAGATCAGCGGCACGATGCGACCGTCTTCGGACGCACCCACCCATCTGCGATTGTTTCAGGCCTTCGCAGGCATTCGCGCTGTAGTGCACACGCATTCGCGCAATGCGGTCTCATTTGCCCAAGCGGGAAAGGCGATCCCGTGCCTAGGAACGACGCACGCCGACTACTTTTATGGCGAGGTGCCGGTTACGCGGCCGATGACACCTGAAGAAATCCAGAGCGCCTACGAATGGGAAACCGGCAACGTCATATTGGAGAGATTCCAAGGCCTCGACCCCGAACAGGTCAGCGCGGTTCTTGTACACGGACACGGGCCCTTCGCTTGGGGCCCGTCCGGCTCCAAGGCTGTGGAAAACGCCTTCGCGCTGGAAATCATCGCAGAGATGGCTATGAAGGCGCTTCAAATCAATCCCGCAGCCTCCCCGCTTTCTCAGGCGCTGCTCGACAAGCATTTTCTGCGCAAGCACGGCCCCGGCGCCTATTACGGCCAGTGACGGGTCGTCCATCGCTGCAAAACTGAGGAACCGCCGCCGCAGCCGCAGGTGTGCGGCATTATCAAGCCTCGCTTTGCGGCTGCATCATAATTCGCAGTTGAGAGGAAAGGGCTCGCCGCGGCGTGTTCATGCGAATCATGCCGCCGAGGGTTATCCCAATCTCGTAAGGATGGGTTTCTACGAAGAATGCGGCCTCCTTGCTTTGCTTTCTCTTCTTGTTCCTTCGCGGCCCGGAAGACATCGGAACGATTTCGCCCGCACCGCGAGGGCTTTGCATCATTCCGTCGTAAAGACCGCAGTAAAACGGCTTTCGCTGTTCTGCGCGCAAAGTGTTGCGCTCACTGTACTGTGCCCATAGCTGCTTGAAGCATGAAAGAATGACCTCCGCCACACCGCGCAGCGAAGCAGCGGCCGTCCTGTCCACATTGGCGTGGAGCGCCGACGCGCCCCGCCGGGTCCTTTTCCAACACGAATCGACTCCGAACCTGTGTAGAAAAGCCCACTTCACATAGCTACCGATCTCCTCATCCTCAACGGGAATAGAAATCACGTGAATGTAATCCTCGCGCCCGGTCTTGATACTGCCGCACGCTTGAAACAAATCCTCCTGCTGATTGGTGCACACTGCGCTGAAATCGTAGCGGTCCTCCAGCTTCGCCAGCTTGGCTGCGGCAACATTCCCTTCGTGGCGCGTTCCACGCTTGACCATCTCCCGCAGACTGGCGTGGCGGCGTGAAATCTCTGGCGTTGGCGGCGGCTTTGACACGAATGAACCATCTAGGAATTCGTCGCTCCTGGGTCAATCGACAATTGCGCTCAGGACCGCTCCCCACAGGGTCGTGGTCGCAATGCTCACGAAAGGTATTTGTTGGCCGCAAGAAAGTCCGAGAGCTATTTCAAGGAATGCTCCGCGATCTCTGGCTGCGCGATTTTCGCTGCTTCGATCAGCTCGTCTTCGAACCTTCTCCAGGCTTGAATCTAATCATCGGCCCGAACGCTCAAGGAAAAACGTCTCTCCTCGAAGCGGTGTGCGTGCTGCTGCGGCTACAGTCTCCACGATCGAGCTCCCTGGCTGATGCGGTGCGCTTCGGACGACCGGGTTTCGGTCTCGACGGCGGTTGGAACGAACATCATTTGCACTTGAAGTATGCCGACTCGCTCAAAGCGTTTGCTTTGAATTCCAAGCCGCAGTCGCGCTCCAGCGACTACCTGGCGGTCGCGCGAGTATCGTGGATCTCCAACGACGACATACAGCTCGTTCGTGGCCCAGGCTCCTACCGTCGCCGGTATCTCGATTTTCTCGGTGCGCAAGTTGTGCCTAACTACCTTCGACAACTCCGGGCGTATGAGCGCGCGCTCCGCTCGCGCAACGCCCTGCTCAGGGAAAACCGTCCCCGTCAGGAGATCGGCGCCTTCGAGAAGCCACTGCTCGAAGCAGGCGAAGCGCTGCTCTCGGCTCGGGCGGGACTTTGCGCAGACCTGCAGCCTAGGATCGCCCAGGCTCTTCGACTGATTTCAAGCGGCTCGGAAGCGCTGCAGATCTCGTATAGACCGGGAAGCCCGCCGAACTTTTTCACCGCTCTCAGGGCTAGCCGCGACGAAGAAATCCGCCTGCGCACGACGGTCACCGGTCCGCATCGTGACGATATCGAGGTCGTGCTCGAGGGACGAAATGCGGCATCCTTCGCCTCGGAGGGTCAGCAGCGCTCAATTGCCCTCGCGATGAAGTTGGGACAGGCGGGCAGATTGGAGGCTTGCGCAGGCGGTCCTCCCCTCTATCTCATCGATGACGTTTTTGGCGAACTGGATCCCAGCCGCCGCAACAATTTGCTGCAGGCCCTTCCGGTCTCTGCTCAGAAGCTTGTCACAGCGACCAGCCTTAGCTGGCTGCTACCGATTGAAAACGCGGCGTTGTTCTTTCTCAGGGACGGTAAGATCACGACGAAAAGCTGAAACGTCATGCTTGCACGCTTCCGGGAGCACACGCGTCCCGGCGTGTGGCGTCCTTCGACTCGCGGAACACAACTCACCATAGTCGATTAGAAATTCGCTCGATGCGTTCGGCAGGAGGCAGAACGCCGCATGTCCTCCAGACACCGTTGAAAAACCCGTATTGCATACCGCTCATATTAAGGGTATGGCCCGCGCTATGACGGACATCGAGGCCTTCGTAGCGCTGAATATGCTACCGCACATTGGCCCGGTGCGTGTTAGAAGACTGCTGGAAGTGTTTGATTCGCCGCAGGAAATCTTGCGGGCAAAGTCGAAGGATCTACGCCGCGTTCAAGGAATCGGGGACGAGGTCGCTGAATCGATCACCTCATGGAAAACCCTTTTCGATCCCGCGGCAGAAGTTGAACGGGCTTCGAAGTTTGGGGCCACGATCATCACCCAGGCAGATCCGTCTTACCCGGTACCGCTCAAAGAGATTCACGATCCGCCGACTGTCCTCTATGTCTGGGGAACGCTGAGGACCTACCACGCCATAGGCATCGTGGGCACGCGCAAACCATCCCACTACGCCGCCGAGTGCGCGAAGAAGCTCGCCTACCAGCTTGCGTACTCGGGCCTTACCGTTGCCAGCGGACTCGCGAGGGGGATCGACACCGCCGCGCATCAAGCGGCGCTCGCGGCAAAAGGCAACACTGTAGCCGTTCTCGGCAGCGGGCTCGATCTTCTTTATCCTCCCGAGAATCGCGAGCTCGCGGAAAAGATTTCATCCTCCGGCGCGGTGATCACGGAATTTCCCATGAACACGGCCGCGGACCGGCAGACTTTTCCGATGCGTAATCGGATCATCAGCGGCCTTTCGGCCGGCCTGCTGGTTGTCGAAGCCGGCTCTTCGAGCGGCGCATTGATCAGCGCGGCCCAGGCCGTCGAACAGGGCCGCTCGATCTATGCCGTGCCGGGACGAATTGACCATCCTGGAGCGATCGGCTCCAACCGCCTGATCCAGCAGGGCGCAAAGCTGGTTACCAGCGCACAAGATATTCTCGACGATTTCGGATTGCTCTTTCCAGAAAAACCGGATCTTGCTCGTCCGGCTCCGAAGTTGAACCTTACGCCCACGGAGCAGTCCGTGCGCGAATCCATCGGTGATGACGAAACGCCCATCGACGCGATCATCTCCAAATGCGGGTTGCCAACCCACGAGGTCTCTTCTACCTTGCTCGCCCTTGAGATGCGGAAGCTGGTCAAACAACTTCCCGGCAGCCGCTTTGTGAAAATTCAATAACATGCCAAAATCTCTCGTCATCGCTGAAAAGCCCAGCGTCGCGGCCGACCTCGCTCGCGCTCTCGGCAAAGTTCCCAAGAA
>DATDAL010000096.1:0-22453 GCA_036525415.1 Terrimicrobiaceae bacterium
AACTAATTTGGACAGCATGCCGTCGAGCATTCAAAAAGCAAGTAGGGGGGTAGATACTCCAAAATGACCTTTCAGAGGCCTCTCAGGCCCATAAATTCAGGGCTGCTTGTACAAGAGCGATTTATTTTGGACAGCAGTGGTTCTTCATATAATTCGAGCTGGCCGCTGGGTCCAAAGTAGATCGCTTCGAGTCTATTTCCACGTTGATCATATATGCTCTTGACGCGCGCAGCACCCTGATTATTGCGAACGGGTTGATCCCCTTCATCGAGACAAGCTCTGTCGACCACATTTCCGTGCTTGTCATGACTCATCTGTGTCTTCGCACAGCCCTCGGAATTACGAATGGGGCGGTCGTTCTCATCCAGATAGGACGCTTCCACAAGGTGGCCGCGCTTATCCCAAATTCCCTTGAGTTTGATAGCCTTGCCCGCGACCGGCACGACTTTGCCGTCAGTACCAAAGTAAGTCTCGAGCGAGCGGCCTTTTTCGTCCCAGATGACCTTGTACTTGGCGAAACCCAGCGGCCCGATGACAAGCTGGCGATCTGGGCCGAAGAAGGTGCCCTCGGCGATATTGCCTTGGCCATCCCACGCAAATGTACGCCCGGCAACCCCCACCTTTTTCGAGGTGACCAGTTGACCGTCTGCGTCAAAAAAGGCGATTTCGGTGATGTTGCCGTGTTGGTCATAGCGCATTTTCATTTCAGCGCTACCATATCGGCCGACGACAGTTCGCCCATCAGGCCCGAGGTTCACCTGCCTGGTAAGGTTCCCCAGGTCGTCATACTCGGCTATCCTTTTCGCTATGCCCACTCTATTTGGAGTTGGCTGAGCATCCGCACCCAACGGCATCGATTCGAGTGCAAGTCCGAGGTTATTGAATAGCGTTCGGGTGCCATAACTTCCATCACGGTCAGGTCTTGGGGTACCGGTGCTATCCAAGAATAGAACGTCCTTATCAAGCCCAGCCTCCGGTCCAGTCTCAGGCCGTACCATCTTGAGGTGTGTGATCCCCGATTCACGCATGACCTTGGAGAACACCTCCCACTTATACTCGGCAATATCAGGTTGTGGGTAATGCAGCGTATAGAGCAGACGATCGCTGCGGTTGTATGTGCTTTGCTTGACGATCCGGCCGTGGTCATATTCGAAGGTCACGCGGCATGTGTCAAAGCTCTCTGCTTCCTCCTCGGGGAGCGGGTTTAGCGCCAACAGAGACAGAGGAGGAAAAAAGGCGTATTTTGGGGGGTATGCGCCTCGGCTATTTACAGCGCGGATTTCCTTAACCGGCCCTCTTCTGCCCTGCTTGAAAAACGCGAGCGTGAGGTTACGACGGCGGACCTGGTCGCTACTGAGCTGGCCTATGCCTTCAGGCAGACCCCAGCGCTGGATCACATTCGCATAGTAGTCGATATGCGGGCGGTGAAACGCATCCCAGACCCACAGACCAACCATCGCCAGGATCAGCAAGGCGGCGGCGCCCGCCCAGAAAACTGCGCGCTGTTCATGGTTCCCTTTCAGCTTCTGCGTCTGCGTAGGAGCTTCGATCTCGCGGAAACCATCAACGTTAATCGGTTTCGTCTCGCGCAGCGGAGCACTGGGCGGCTTCGTGGGCAATTCTTTCGCGACGTGCGCCGAAATACCTCGGTGGAGCGAAGCGAATCCCGCATGCCCGAGGTCACCATCCCAGCCGATGAGATCAGCGGTTTGCTTACGCCGGAATTCGAGAGGCGGCCTGACGAGATCGATAAGCGCTGGAACAAGCGTTCCCCGCTCCACGGCTACTTGAGCTTCATTTTTTATCCACTCGGAGACGACCGAATGCCGGGACCAAAGGACAACGACGCTCTTCGCCGTCTGTAGCTCATGCTCGATGACCTCGTCGTAGGTTTGGCCCGCAACGATCTTCCGATCCCACCAGACAGAGAAGCCGCTTGCCTCCAGGGCTTCCGCCAAGGTCTTGGCTCGAGTGCGGTCCTCGCTGGCGTAGCTGACGAAAACGTCGGTCATAGATACACTGCTCCTCTGTCGGCGAACTGACCTCCCTCTGGCACATCGAGCAGGTAACCTCTCTGGGAAACATACTTCGCGAACAACAGGACCAGGACGTGATCCTTATATTGTGAGGCGCACATGCCGCCGCCCCGGAGTTCTTTGCAGCTTTTCCAAATGGAGCTGTAGAGCTCGGTTTTGTTGATGGGCATGGGTGAAAGAGAGCCCCTCGAAGAATCAGGACCAGAGTGACCCTCGTGGATTCTGCCGAGCGCGTCCTTCACTGCAGATCTGTCGGCGATACCAAACAGCTCGCCTGTTGACCGGGCTACCGCCGCGAAACTGTCGCATCCAGGACAAGGTGCTTCAATGGTGTCAAGCGTGATGTGAAATGGCTTCCTCGTCAAGGTGCGCAAGCAACGTGTGTGTCTAGGGCGGCTTCGCAGGCGTCATGAAGTGCCCTCAAAGGTGTACGAAATGGATTTCGCGCAGACGTCGTGTTGCACGAAGAGAATGGTAACGGTAATGGCTAAGAGGAGGCGAAGCAGCTTTGTTCTTATCATATAATTTTTGCGCTACTTACCAGATATTCAGCACTTGTCGTGCCACGATTTTCGGTATATTCTGCGCGCCGCTGATAGGCCTACTGGGCACATCCAACCTCCGTTAAGGCTTAAGGCGCTTCGCCTACGAATCTGCGTTCAATTCCCAGTTGACTCGTAGGAGACACAAGGAAGCAACTGGAAACGATCTTAAAACTGTCCTCCAATCCTCCAATTGTCCGCCCAATTTTTTGATGGAGAGCCCCACGATAATGCTTTCCGTCGGCCCGGCTCAACGTCATACGAGAGACGCAAACATGAGCGAGCCCGACCACCGAGCGCTCAACCTGTCGAACTGGGAGAGCCGCGTTGCCCACCATCTGGCCGGGTACGCGATCGACGCCTTGCTGGCGCGGTCCGACGCTCTATCCAGGGTCGTCGCTTTCGACCGCCCCCGCCTCGGCGACATTCGGGGTCTGGAGACGGTGCACCTGCAGTGCCACATCGGCACCGATACCATTTCGCTGGCCCGTCTCGGCGCCCACATGACCGGGCTCGACTTCTCACCGTCAGCGCTGGCCGCCGCCCGTGATCTCGCCGTGCGGGCGGGTGTCGACGTCGACTTCGTCGAGGCCGACGTCGAGCACGCACCGGCGGTGCTCGGCCACGGCCGATTCGATCTCGTCTACACGGGCATCGGAGCGCTGTGCTGGCTCCCGGACATCCGCATGTGGGCCGGCGTCGTCGCGTCGTTGCTGCGACCAGCGGGCCGACTCTTCATGCGGGAGGGCCACCCGATGCTTTGGGCCCTGAGCGACCCACGCGAGGACGGGTTGCTGGTGGTCGAGTACCCCTACTTCGAGGTCGCCGGCGGCACAGTGTTCCACGAGCCGAAGACCTACGTTGAGCACGAGGGCGAGCTGGACCAACCGACGACGGTGAGCTTCAACCACGGCCTCGGCGAGATCGTCACGGCGCTGCTCGCTGAAGGAATGGAGCTGACCGAGCTCGTCGAGCACCAGAGCGTGCCGTGGAACCCACTCGGCGACCAGATGGTGCTCGGTGACGACGAGGAGTGGCGGCTCGTGACGGCGCCCGAGCGCCTGCCCTTGACTTACACTCTGCAGGCGGTCAAGCGGCGTTGACGCTCACCCGCTGCTTCATTTCGTCGCCGTCGCCAGAAGGGTTTGAAAGTTCGGCGCCTGAGTCTCCCGCGAAACGATGCTCACCTCGATTTGAGAGAAGCCCGCGCTCTTCAGAAGGTGTTGCAGTTCAAACTCGGAGAATCCGAGCCACACGTCGGCGTAGAGGTCGCGCGCGCGCTCGTTGCCATGCTTTGCGAGGTCGAGAATGACGATGCGACCCGTATCGCGAAGGATGCGAAAGGCGGCCCTCACAGCCTTCTGCGGACTCGAGGCATGATGAAGGGCTTGGCTGAAAAGCGCCAGGTCTACGCTCTCCTCCTCAATGGGCGGATCTTCAATATCGCCCAGACGATACTCGAGATTCTCAAAACCATGTTCGTGTGCAAGGTTCCCGCCGAATTCGACCATCCTTTCCGAGTTGTCGATGGCGATCACCCTTCGCGCGTTGCGCGCCAATAACTGCGATAGGGTGCCCTCGCCCGCGCCGAGATCCGCAATAACCAGGGGCGGGAGCAGCCGAAGCAAGGCGTGGGCCAAAGCCTGCCAGGATCGGCCCGGAATATAGGTGCGCCCGAATTTTCCCGCGAGCATGTTGAAATAGTCGGCAGCCTTGTCTTTGCGCTTGCGCAGCGCAAAGGCCAGAGCCGCGCTGTCCTGGGAGGCTTCCAAAAGCTCGACCCTCGCCGCGTCGAGAATCGAACGAAGCGAGGAAACAGTCTCGGGTCGAACCGAATAGAAAATGTTTTTCCCGACGCGACGATTCACGGCGATCGCTTCGCGCTTGAGCAGAGCGAGGCTGGCTGAAATTCTCGATTGGCTCATCCCCAAAATTTCTTGTAATTCGGCCACGGTCAGTTCCTCTTCCAAAAGCAGCAGCAGCAAGCGCAGCCGCGTGGGATCGGAAATTGTGCGCAGGGATTTGACAATCGATGCCATCCGACCTATGAAAATATTCCGATATCTTAATAAGTAAATGCCCCGCCGCTATATTTTCTCTTCAGAATCCGTGGGTGAAGGCCACCCGGACAAGGTTTGCGATACGATTTCCGATGCCATCCTGGACGCCTGTCTCGCGCAGGACAAATTTAGTCGCGTAGCATGCGAAACCTTTGTGAAGAGCAATATCGTCGTTGTCGGCGGCGAGATCACCACGAAGGCTCAGTTCGATTACAATGCGATCATCAGGCAGGCAATCCGCGAGATCGGCTATGTGAACGATGACGATATTTTCCACGCGGACCATGTCTTTGTGAACAACTACATTACCGCGCAAAGTTCCGATATCGCTCAAGGCGTGGACGCCAGGAAGGCTAAGGGCAAGAGGACCGCGGAGCAGGGGGCTGGCGACCAAGGTTTAATGTTCGGTTACGCCTGCAACGAGACCCCTGAGCTCATGCCGGCTCCAATAATGTTTGCCCATCGGTTGGGCCGGGAGCTCACCCGGCTGCGCAAGAGCGGGAAGGTCAAGTGGTTGCGCCCCGACGCGAAAAGTCAGGTATCCGTCCTGTATGAGGATGGCAAGCCGCTCGCGATCATGAACGTCGTCGTTTCAACCCAGCACGCTGCGGACGTCGATCATCCGGAAATCGAAGCCTTTGTGATCGATAAGGTTATCAAGAAAGTCCTTCCAAAATCGCTTCTGACACCGGAGACCGAGTACCTTGTCAATCCCACCGGGCGCTTCGTCATTGGGGGACCTCAAGGTGACAGTGGTCTCACCGGGCGCAAGATCATCGTCGATACTTACGGGGGGATGGGGCGCCACGGCGGCGGGGCCTTTTCGGGCAAGGATCCCTCCAAAGTGGATCGAAGCGCTGCCTATATGGGGAGATATGTTGCCAAGAATGTCGTGGCAGCCGGTCTCTCCGCGAAATGCGAGGTGCAATTCGCCTACGCAATCGGTCATCCCGAGCCGGTGAGCGTGCATATCGACACGTTTGGCACCAACGACGTTCCGGAGGAAAAGATCGAGGCGGCGGTTTTACAGACTTTTAGCTTCAAGCCTGCGGACATCGTCGAGCAACTCAATCTGCTGCGCCCAATTTACTCGAAGAGCACGAATTACGGTCATTTCGGAAAGGACGATCCTGATTTGACATGGGAACGGACGGACCGGGCGACTGCGTTGCGCGCAGCCGTGAAGTAAAACATTAGCCAAAGATCATATGAGCACTGCAATACTTACAGAAACATCCGACTTCAAAGTCCGTGACATCGGCCTTGCCGATTGGGGGCGCAAGGAAATCTCCATTGCCGAAAGGGAAATGCCCGGCCTGATGGCCATTCGCGAAAAATACGCGCCGGACAAGCCGCTTGCGGGCGTCCGAATTACGGGGTCGCTTCATATGACCATCCAGACAGCGGTGCTCATCGAGACGCTGATCGAGCTTGGCGCCACGGTTCGCTGGGCGAGTTGCAACATCTTCTCCACGCAGGATCACGCCGCGGCGGCCATCGCGAAAGCCGGCGTGCCGGTCTTCGCATGGAAGGGTGAAACGCTCGAGGAATACTGGGATTGCACATGGAAGGCGATCCTCGACGGCGAGGGGAAAGGTCCCCAACTCGTTGTCGATGACGGGGGCGACGTAACGCTTTTTCTTCACAAGGGTTACGAGCTCGAAGAGGGAGACGATTGGGTGAACACGCCCAGTTCGAGCCATGAAGAGAAAGTTATCAAGGACCTCCTTAAGAAAATCCATTCCGGGAATCCCTTTATTTTTCATGAAATCGTAAAGGAATGGCGCGGTGTTTCCGAAGAGACGACTACTGGCGTCCATCGCCTCTATAAACTCCAGGAACAGGGCAAGCTGCTGGTTCCCGCCTTCAACGTCAACGACTCGGTCACGAAGTCCAAATTCGACAACCTCTATGGCTGCCGCCACTCGCTTGTTGATGGCATCAATCGCGCGATTGACGTCATGATCTCCGGGAAGGTCGCCGTCGTTTGCGGGTACGGCGACGTCGGAAAGGGCTGCGCGCAGTCTCTCAAAGGCCAGGGCGCCCGCGTGATCATCACGGAGATTGACCCTATCAACGCGCTCCAGGCATCCATGGAAGGCTACGAAGTCACCACCCTCGAAGACACTCTCGGCCGGGGCGATATCTACGTGACAACGACAGGAAACGTGGACGTCATTAGAATCGAGCACTTGGCGAGGATGAAAGACCAAGCGGTGGTTTGTAACATCGGCCACTTCGACAACGAGATCCAGGTGGACAAGCTGAATGGGTTCTCAGGAATCCGGAGAACTAACATCAAGCCTCAGGTGGACAAGTATTCGTTCCCGGAGGGACACGAAATCTTTCTTCTCGCCGAGGGCCGCCTCGTTAACCTGGGGTGCGCCACCGGCCATCCAAGCTTCGTGATGAGTAACAGTTTCTCGAACCAAACGCTAGCCCAGCTCGACCTTTGGAAAAACAAGGACGTCTATAGGCCGGCTGTCTTCGTGCTGCCCAAGAAGCTCGACGAGGAAGTCGCCCGTCTGCATTTGGAGAAGATCGGCGTGAAGCTGACAAGGCTTTCTGAGAAGCAAGCGAACTACATTGGCGTTCCTGTCGAAGGCCCTTATAAGCCGGAGCACTACCGGTATTAGGATTCCAACTTCGCGCGAATTTCAAAGAAGAGGCCCGCCAAATCGGCGGGCCTCTTGGCTTACCTTCTTCGACAGTTTCAAAAGCCGCGTTGATTGAACTCAGCGCGTTACGTGCACTCAGATCGGTGCGCGGGGTCAGAAAAATTGTCGGACATGGCAATCTGACATCGGCGGGCCTTTTGGCTGCATAGTAGACGATTGGCTGCTCAGAATCGGCGTGTCTTTGCCTTGAGAGGCGCGTATCCCTGTTCCTCGATGCTCGAAAGGGTTTTTCGTCTGAAGGAAAACAAAACAACCGCCGGACGTGAAGTCGTGGCCGGACTGACGACCTTTGCCGCGATGGCTTACATCCTCGCGGTCAATCCGGATATTCTAAAGAATGCGGGCATGCCGCGAGACGCGCTCGTCACGGCCACCGCATTGAGCGCCGCAATCTCAACGGCGCTGATGGCCCTCCTGACGAACTTCCCGCTTGCGCTCGCGCCAGGGATGGGAATCAACGCGTTTTTCGCGTTCAGCGTTTGCCTTGGCATGGGGATCCCGTGGCAAAGCGCACTGGGATTGGTTTTCATCAATGGATGCCTCTTTTTGCTCCTCTCGGTCACCGGTGTTCGGAAAAAGATCCTCGCCGCCATTCCATATTCGATGAAGGTGGCCATTTCGGCGGGCATCGGGTTGTTCATAGCCTTCATCGGACTGGAAAACGGAGGTTTGATAGTAGCGAATCCTGCGACGCTGGTGGCCATGGGCGATATCTCGAAGCCGGAGGTCACCTTGTTTGCGGGAGGCGTCTTGCTGACATGCATTCTCGTCGCGCGCGGAGTGCCGGGAGCGATCATCCTTTCGATGGCTGTAGTGACCGCCACCGGACTGTTCGTGCCCGACGGCAAGGGCGGCATGGTGACGAGTTTGCCGCCCGCCTGGGTTTCATGGCCTGCGTCGATCGAGCCGACATTCCTCAAGCTCAACTTCGATTTTCTTTTTCAGGATCATCTTAAAGCCCTGCCAATCATTCTTACCCTCCTGCTCGTTGACATGTTCGACAACATTGGCACCCTGATTGGCGTGACACGCCGTGCGGGCCTTATGGACGCAGACGGCCATGTTCCGCGCGTCGGCCAAGCCCTCGTGGCAGACTCCGCAGCGGCGATCATCAGTTCGCTCTTGGGAACATCCACCGTCGTTAGCTATATTGAAAGCGCCGCAGGGATCCAGGCTGGGGGACGGACAGGTCTGACGGCTTTGACGACGGCCGTGTGCTTCGTGCTGGCTCTCCTTCTGACGCCGGTTATCCTGATGATTCCCGGTGCGGCGGTAGCCCCGGCGCTTGTGGTAGTCGGCCTCGTCATGTTCCAAGATGTAGTGGGTCTCGATTTGCGAGATTTCGAATTGGCCGCCCCAGCCATCCTGACAATCCTTATGATGCCGTTGAGCTTCAGCATCAGCACCGGCATCGGCCTCGGACTGATCACGCTCTCAGTGCTTTCAGTCGGATCAGGCAAGGCAGGGAACACCACTCCAATCACCCATGCACTTGCCGCGATCTTCATGTTGCACTTTTTCGAGCCGCTGATTGCTCGATGGCTGGCAGGGTGATCACCCTCGAGGTCGAGGGGGGCGCTCTAGTCGTCCTTCTCCATGACGAGGTAGGCTTCGAGCGATTCGCGAGTGATCATGTGGCGTGCCCCACAGCGCGGGCAGTGGATGCGGATGATTTCCTCGCCCTGGAATAGCTCGTCCGGTTGCTTGCGCATGACGGGAGCAAGCATCGCAAGCATCTGGCTCTGATCGCAGCCGCATTCGAAGCGGTACCGGCGCTTCTCGAGGAGGCCAAGTTCAACATCTTTGTCAAGCCGTCGAATGGCGCTCTCGTCGAGAGATCTCATCCATAAAAGATCGGCGTCGGGTTGAGCGGTTACCATCACAAGATCCTCTTCGTCGTAGCGAAAGAATCGTGCCGGGCGCTGCTCGCTTTGGAGGTAGAAGGTTTCCACGGCGCTCAGAAAATCCTGCCCGGTAAATTCCACCACACTGCGTCGCGGGGGCGGGCTTTCCGAGATAATGTCCGCATAAAAGAGGCTTTGTGGAGCGGTCTTGACGTTCTCGATGAAAACATTGCCGACGACTGTCCCGATTCTGTTGTTGCCGCTGACGAATACATTGGCCAGCGGAGTCTGGAAGTTCACAGTCCAAGCCACTATTTCCTTCCAGGGGCGAGAGGCGCTGTGCAAGGTGACGGCGGCGAGAGCATCACGCAAGAGGCGATCGGGGGTCTCTTCGAGACGGTTCCCGGAATCCAGGCGATGCAAGTAGAGCGCTGCATATAATTCGGAAAATTCAGCCCGCGCCACAAGTACGTTGCGCCCGCGCGCGAAGTAGGTCCGTACTTCGATACCGGGATCGGCGGATTTTTCGGGATCCGACATTAGCGTTAGTCTAGTCGGATGAGCCCTTTGCAGGTGAGGCGGAGAGGCGAGGATCGCCCCGTCATTCCTCTCGCTGGTTGTAGGGCTGGTGCAGCTTAACCGGAACCGCGGCTTTGCGAATTCGGATATTGAGAACTTCAACGAACACGGAAAAGCCCATGGCGAAATAAATGTAGCCCTTCGAGATGTGTTGTCCAAAACCGTCAGCCATCAATGTGACGCCGATGAGGAGAAGGAAACTAAGGGCCAGCATTTTCACCGTCGGATGTCGATCCACAAAACCGCTGATCGGCCCGGAGAAAAACATCATGAAGATCACCGCTATGATGACGGCGGCTACCATTACGGGGATGTTGTTGACCATCCCGACAGCGGTGATGACCGAGTCGAGCGAGAAGACGATATCCAGAAGAATGATCTGGATGATGACGGAGTTAAAAGAAACCGCCGCGCGGGCCGAACCGTGACCCTGCTCGCCCTCGAGTTTTTGATGGATTTCATGAGTGCTTTTCCAGACAAGGAAAATCCCACCTGTGATGAGGATAAGATCACGACCGGTCACGTCATGCTGAAACAGCGAAAACAGCGGCTGAGTGAGCCGGGCCATCCAGGCAATCGACAAAAGGAGTAGAACCCTTGTGACCATCGCAAGCGTCAGACCGATGAAGCGCGCCTTCGCCTGCTGGTGCACAGGCAGCTTGCTGGCAAGGATGGAAATGAAAATGACATTGTCGATGCCGAGGACGATTTCGAGCACGCACAGCGTGAGAAACGCGACGGTGAGTTCCGCGGGGCTGGAGGCCGCGACCTCCACCGCCGCGCCGAGTAAGAGAAGAGAGAAATCCATAGCGGCTCGCGGCTTTCTAGCTTGCCGCGCCAGCTTTCGCCATGAGATTCGATAGCAACCTGTCGGATTTGAACTCGGATTCCCATTTGCAGGAGAGATCGCGGTCGCGAAAAGCTTCCCTGCCTGACAGGTTGAAAGCGCTCCGAAAGTGCTCGCTTGGTTTTTTCCCGACACCGCTCGTGGAGATGAAAAGGCTTTCCCGGCGGCTAGGTGGACCTCGCCTCTGGATCAAACGCGACGACCTCACCGGGCTTGCCTTCGGTGGCAACAAGACGCGAAAGCTCGAATTTCTCCTGGCGGAGGCGCTCGCGCAGGATGCCGACACAGTGATCACAGCGGGAGCGGCGCAATCCAATCATTGCCGTCAAACCGCCGCGGCAGCCGCAATGCTCGGGCTCTCGTGTCACCTCGTGCTAGGCGGAGAGCCCCCAGTCGTGGCCAATGGAAATTTGCTATTGGACAACCTATTCGGAGCCACGATCCATTGGAGCGGTGGGCTGCGCAAAGGAGAAAGCCTTGCTCGCGTTGAGAGAGAGCTTTTTTCGGACGGGCTCCGGCCCTTTGTAATTCCCTACGGCGGTTCGAACCCTGTGGGTGCCGCGGGTTTTGCCTCCGCCATGGTCGAACTCCGCGAGCAGCTGGCGATTGGAGCTGCATCCGCCGATGCCATCGTTTTTGCGTCCTCCTCCGGGGGAACGCACGCCGGCCTGCTTGTCGGTGCATCGGTTGTCGAGAGCTCGGCGCGGATCATTGGGATCGGAGTTGACAAGCGTGAAGCTGAGGAGGAGCCCTTCGAGGAGCTTGTTGCCAGCCTTGCCAGCCAGACTGCCGAGCTTCTTGGCGTTGAAGCCCGCTACCAGTCGGCGGAGGTCGTTCTGAAATCGGGCTATTTGGGTGCCGGCTACGGTGTCGTGGGCGATTTGGAACGGCGGGCAATTCGGCTTATGGCCGAGTGCGAAGGGATCCTGCTTGATCCAGTTTACACGGGGCGGGCCTTTGGAGCGCTCGTTGATCTCATCCGTCTGGGGGAATTTCGTTCAGACGAGCGCGTGATTTTCTGGCACACAGGAGGAGCCCCGGCGCTTTTCTCCTATGCGGAAACTTTGTCGGGAGATCTCGAGAAAGCGTGAGAGACCCGTTCAGCAGAGAGCCACGTTGCGCGGGCGGGAGCGTATCTTGTGTCTCCCTTTGCAATTCCAGGCAGCGCCAGCCAGGAAGGCGAATTCCGGCTTGCCGGTTTTCTCCTTGTTGCGATTACTTGAACTGCAAGGAGGAGAGCGAGCAGGCGACCTTTGCAGTGCGAGGAGTATTGTCAAAGAAGCTGGCTTGGAGTGACTTATCAGTAGATCAGGGGAATAAAACGTTTCACATCTTGTTCGTATTCGGCGTAAGCGGAGAATTTTTCCCGAAGCCATTTTTCCTCCTGACGAGCCTTGGCGTCGAAGAAGGGAATGAGGCCGAAGGCCATCAACAGTGCTGGCCGGCTCTTCGAGACGATAGCCCACCCCAGCGACGCAAACGTGACTCCCGCGTAGATCGGATGGCGGATCAGGGAAAAAGCACCGCTTCGGACTAACCGTGCTCTTTCCGAAGGCTTAGGGAACGGCGTTATGTCTCGACCGAGGGCAATTGCTCCCGCCAGTGCGAGGCCCGCGCCGCTGCTCAACAGAATTCCGCCGGCAATAACCGCGGCCGGACGGCGGCTCTCACTGCGAAATCGCAAAGCCAGCACAGCGAGGACCAGAAACAGCAACGCTTGCGACACTACCCAGAAGCCGCCTCGCTGGACAAAGTCTCTCATTCGCTTCAGCGCAGTATCTTGAACAGACATTGGCTTGCCGCCGCGTCAACTCTAGGCCTATCCGTCTCTCGGGGCCTCGAAGGGCAAGCGCACGTTAAATTGCGTGCCTTGAGGACCCGTGCTGAAGTCAATTCTTCCGTGATGCCGTTCGACGACGATCCGCTGGCTGATGACGAGACCCAGCCCGGTCCCTGAGCGCCCTTTGGTGGTAAAGAAGGGCACGGAAAAGATATGCGGCTGCGCTTCGGGCGGAACTCCGCTGCCGTTGTCGGCGATCTCGACGAGAAAAAAATCGCCGTCGCGTCGCGTGCGGATATCGATGCGACCGGTACCGCCCACCGCATAAATCGCATTGTCGATAAGGTTGGTCCAAACCTGGTTCAACTCACCGCCGTAAGCGCAGAGACACGGAAGCGTGCGGTCGAAATCACGCGTGACGGTGGCATTCTTTAGCTTATGGCCCAGGATAATCAGTGTGTTCTCGATCCCTTCGTGCACGTCGATTTCCTGCCAGGGCGCCTGGTCCATGAAGGAATACGATTTCACAGCTTGCACTAACTGTGAGATCCGTTCGGTGCTGTGCGTGATCGATCTGAGAAGATCGCGCGTGGTAATGTTCGCCACGAGCCAGCATATCGCTTTTTCAAGATCTTGTGCTGGCACCGTGCGCTTCAAGATTTCCAGCACTTGCTCATCGATACGAGCGTTCACCAAGGTGGGCGCAAGTTCCCAAGCCTGCTGGATATTCTGCGAATCGAGCCAGCACTCGATCGTTTCCTCGCAGTCACATTGCTCGAGCGGATTCAGCTTCGGCTGAGTCTCCGTGCAACGCACGGCCTCCTTGGAAGTCGCGACGAGCTGATGCCACTGTTCGGCGCTGAGCGTTTGGTTGAGCTCACACGCGCAGTCTTGAACATTCTCGACACTTTGGCGCAAGTCGGCGGCAGCCTTGCGCGCGGCCGTCGCCGGGTTGTTCAGCTCGTGAGCGAGCCCCGCTGCCATCGTGCCAAGTTGCGCGAGCTTCTCGCGTTCCTGCGTGTAGCCTTCCATATTGCGGAGTCGCGTCGCAAGCGTCCGCATGATTTCCCTCGCAACAGGCGGAGAGCTGCGAAGCAAATCCCAAAACCCCGCGCGCGGCAGACGAAAAAGCCGACTATCGGCGACCGCCCGAATGAGGACATAATGCGGAATATCGAGCAGGATTTGAATCTCGCCGAAAAACTCCCCGGGAATCAACATCCCGAGGAAGATTTCCTGTTCGTCGAAGAACTTTGTCACACGCAATTCGCCTTCCAGCATGACGTGGAAAAAGTTCGACGGGTCACTTTCCTTCGCAACCGTCTCTCCTGTCCGAAAGCGAACCTCTGTTCCCGTTGAAAGACAGGCACGCTGGGCAGCGTCGAGTTGCGCGAAAAGCGGGACGTCGAAGACTGTGGCGAATGCCGCGTCGGAAACAGCGGGTGACCGAGGTGGTTGAGGTGATTCGATTTCGTCAAAACGCTCCGTTAGTTCCACCATGACGGCGCGGTTTGCGACGATCGCCTCAGCGGCTTCGCTCCTCTCAACTCGCCGCACGGGCAGCCTTACGATAAAACGCGTTTCACCGGCTTTCGATTCGACCTCAATCTCACCGCCATGCCGATCTCCCACGATGCCCTGGCTGATCGTCAGGCCGAGACCTTTACCAGAGCCGACGCCCTTCGTGGTGAAGAACGGTTCGAAGATGTGTGAGAGATTCTCGCCTGAGATGCTGGGGCCGTTGTCGGTGATCTCTACAACTGTTTGATTGTCGTCTCGCCGCGATCGGATGGAAATTTCGCCACTGCCATTCACCGCATCCGCGGCGTTATCCAGGAGGTTCACCCACACCTGCGCAAGCTCGCTCGGATAGCCGCGCACTTGGCCGCAGTCATTCGAAAAATTCTGGGTAACCCGAACGTTCTTGAGCTTGTGATCAAGGACCGCGAGAGCGCTTCTGATTTGCTCGTGAACGTCGATGTCTGCAGCCTCGGCGTGTTCCTGGCGCGCACTGGAGCGCACCGCATCGACCAAGCCAGAGATCCGCCCGGTACACTGCTCGGCGTCATCGAGCAACGTGCGAATCGTCAGCCGTAACGCTATCCATTTCACCGCGTCGGCGAAGGCATCCGAGGGGAGCTCCTGACGCAGTGACGCCAGCATACTCGCCTCCAATCCCGCGCTGACGAGTACGGGAGCGATTTTCCACGTGTAAGCCACGCTGCTTTCCAGAAGCCACGCGCCGAGCGCATCTTCCGAATCGCTTTGCTCGATCGAGTGGTTGTGCCTGCTCGAAGACAAGCTTTCCAAAGCCTCATCCGTGAATTCAATTAACCGATCCCAGTGATCAGGCTCGAGCGTCTGGTGCAGGCGATGCGCGACCAGTTGAATCGTTTCGATGACTTCTCCAAGGAGCACGGCGATGCGCTGCGCGGCGGCGGAGGGATTGTTCAGCTCATGCGCAAGGCCCGCGGACATCGTCCCGAGCGCGGCGAGTTTTTCTTGCTGGCGCGTCGAACCTTCCAGGTTGCGAAGCCGCGTCGCCATCGCGCGAAAAATCTCCCCCGCGATTGAAGGGCAGAGTCGCATCAGACGCCAAAACCCCTCCTCCGGGAAAGCAATCAATCGGCAGTCGGACTCAACGCGCCCTGTCAGAATATACGGTATGCCGAGCAGCAGCGGCACTTCGCCGAAAAAGGCACCGGGCCTATAGCGCGCAACGACGATCTGCTGGCCGTGGTATTTCTTCGAGACGCTCACTTCTCCTTCCAAGAGCACAAAAAAATGCTTTGCGGGCTGTCCTTCCTCCACAAGAAGTTCGCCAGTCGCCAGGCGCCGTTCCTCCGCTTGCTCGATGCAAATGCTATCCTCGTCCTTGAGGTCCGCAAAGAGGGGAACTTTGCGGAGTTGGGTCATCAGCGCCGCGAGGGCCGTTATTTGCGTGGTGGTACTCACAATCGATCCCGAGATTGATGCACAACCCGGTGTCGCGCGCGGATTTTCCAAGCTTTCTCCTTCACCAACAAAAGCCTAGGGGTTCTCCGATTCAAACGGCAGACGCACGCTAAATCGCGTGCCGGCCGGACCTGTTTCGAAGTCGATTTTCCCGTGATGCCGTTCGGTTATGATGCGGTGGCAAATCACCAAGCCCAGCCCGGTCCCCGAGCCGCCCTTCGTGGTGAAGAAAGGCACAAAGAAGATATGCGGCTGTGCCTCAGGCGGGATGCCGCTGCCATTGTCGGCGATCTCAACGAGGAAAAACTCGCCGTCGCGGCGCGTGCGGATATCGATGCGACCCGTCCCACCGATGGCGTAAATGGCGTTGTCAATGAGGTTCGTCCACACCTGGTTTAACTCGCCGCCGTAGGCACAGAGGCGCGGAAGCGTGCGATCGAAGTCGCGAGTGAGGGACACGTTCCTGAGCTTATGGCCGAGGATAATCAGGGTGTCTTCGATGCCCTCATGCACATCGATCTCCTGCCATGGCGCCTGATCCATGAACGAATACGACTTCACCGCGCGCACCAATTCCGAGATGCGCTCGGTGCTGTGGGTGATCGATTTGAGCAGGTCGCGCGTGGTGACGTTCGCTGCAAGCCACTGTATCGCATTTTCAAGATCTTGCGCCGGCACGGTCCGCTTCAAAGCTTCCAGGTCTTCCTGATCGATGCGGGCGTTCACCAGCGCGGGCGCAAGCTCCCAAGCGTCCGCGATGTTCTGCGAATCGAGCCAGAGTTCGATCGCTTCCTCGCGATCGCTTTGTTCGAGGGAATTCAGTTTCGGCTGGGATGCATTGCAACGGATGGCCTCCTTGGAGGCCGCAACGAGTTGTTGCCACTGCTTGACGTCGAGCGCTTCATTAAGCTCGCATGCGTAGTGCTGAACCTTCTCTACGCTCTGGCGCAGATCGGCGGCGGCGCGGCGCGCCGCCGTCGCGGGATTGTTGAGTTCATGGGCAAGTCCCGCCGCCATCGCGCCAAGCTGGATAAGTTTCTCGCGCTCCTGCGTATAGCCCTCCAAATTCCGCAATCGTGTTGCGAGCGTTCGCATGATGTCCCTAGCCACCACAGGTGAGGTGCGCAGCAGGTCCCATAATCCTGCGCGTGGCAGACGAAAAAGCCGGCTGTCGGCGACTGCCCGAATAAGCACCCAATTCGGGATGTCGAGCAGTATTTCAATCTCGCCAAAGAACTCCCTAGGAACCACCTCCCCAAGGAAAATCTCCTGTTCGCCGTAGTATTTTGTCGCACGCAGCTCGCCTTCCAGCATGACGTAGAAATCGTCGGCCGGATCGCCGTCGTGAATGAGTGTCTCCGCGGCCTTGAGACGAATCTCGGTTCCCGCCGAAAAGCACACACGCTGGGAGTCGTCGAGTTGAGCGAAAAGCGGGACATCGAAAACTGTCGCGAACGCTCCGTCAGAAACGGTGGGCGTTTGAGGCGGGGAACGAGATTCTATTTCTTCGAGCCGCTCCGTCAGCTCCGCTACATACGCGCGATTCGCGACAATTGCCTCGGCGCTTTCGTTTCTTTCAATCCGCCGCACGGGCAATCGCACGATGAATCGCGTTTCACCTGCTTTCGACTCGACCTCGATCTCACCGCCGTGCCTGTCTCCTACGATGCCCTGGCTTATCGTGAGGCCGAGGCCTTTTCCGGAACCCACGCCCTTTGTAGTGAAGAACGGCTCAAAGATGTGCGAACGATTCTCCGGTGCAATGCCGGGGCCGCTGTCGATGATCTCCACGACCGTCTGGTTGTCGTCGCGTCGGGTTTGAATAGAGATTTCACCATCGCCATTTACCGCATCCGCTGCATTATCGAGCAGGTTCACCCACACCTGCGCGAGCTCGCTCGGATAGCCGCGTACATGACCGCATTCGCTCGAAAAATTCTGCGTGACGCGAAGGTTCTTAAGCTTGTGATCAAGAACGGCGAGCGCGCTCCTGATTTGCTCGTGCACGTCAATATCTGCGGCTTCTGCGCGCTCCTGTTTCGCGCTGGAGCGCACGGCATCGACCAAACTCGCGATCCGTCCGGTGCATTGTTCAGCGTCATCGAGCAATGTCTTGATCGTCACCCGCAAGGCGATCCATTGCACCGCGTCGCCAAAAGCGTTCTTTGGCAAATCTTCACGCAGGGAAAACAGTTCACTCATGTCCAATCCCGCGCCGACGAGCACGGGAGCGATTCTCCAGGCGTAAGTCACCCCTCCTTCTCGAAGCCAGGCTGCGAGCGCATCCTCCGAATCGCTCTGCTCGATCGAGTGATGGTGCTTGCCAGTGGAAAGGGTCTCCAAAACTTCGCCCGTGAGCGCGATCAATCGGTCCCAGTGTTCATGCTCAAGCGTGTGGTGCAAGCGATGCGCTACCGATTGGATCGTCTGGATTACCTCCCCGAGATGCTCTGCGGTGCGTTGCGCGGCGGCGGAGGGATTGTTCAATTCGTGCGCAAGGCCCGCGGACATTGTTCCGAGCGCCTCCAGCTTTTCTTGTTGTTGCGCTGAGCCCTCGATGTTGCGCAGACGCGTCACCATCGCGCGGAAAATCTCAGCCGAAATCGCCGGGCAGAGCCGCAACAGCTTCCAGAACGCCCCCTCCGGAAAGACGATTAGCCGGCAATCGCACTCGGCGCGTCCGGACAGCATGTAAGGCGTCCCGAGTAAGAGAGGAACTTCGCCGAAAAACGCACCCGGTCTGTTACGAGTGACAACGATTTCTTGGTCACCCTGTTTTTTCCAGACGACGATCTCTCCCTCGATAAGAACAAAGAAATACTCCGCGGGCCGCCCTTCCTGAATGAGAATTTCGCCGGCAGGAAGCCACCATTCTTCCGTCTCCTCGATGCAAATCTTATCCTCATCCTTGAGGTTCGCAAACAGGGGAACTCTGCGGAGCTGGGTAATCAGCGCCTCGAGGTCCGTCATGGGTGCGGTTGTGCTCAAAATCTGTTCAAGTATTGATGTACCAATTCGATGGCGATTGATCCCTCGCCCACGGCGGAAGCCACGCGCTTGATCGACCCGTGGCGAACGTCGCCGGCTACGAAGACGCCGGGAACATTCGTTTCGAGCAAATAGGGATCACGCTGCAGGGTCCAGTTGCGCGGGCGCCGGCCGTTGGCGAACAAATCGGGGCCGGACAATATGAAGCCGTGCTCGTCGCATTCGATCAACTCCGCGATGGCGCTCGTATGAGGCATTGCGCCGATGAAAATAAACAGCGCGATCGCCGGCACGGTCTTCACTTCGCCTGTTTCATCGTTTGTGATGGTGATTGCATCGAGCTTGCCATTGCCTTCGGCCTCGATTACACGCGAGTGAAATTGCACGGATATGTTCGGTGTTTTTGCGATTTGATCGATCAAGTATTGCGACATTGTTTTCGCCAGCGAACCTCCGCGCACGAGCAGCGTCACGCTTCCGGCGAACCGCGCGAGATACATAGCCGCCTGGCCTGCAGAGTTTCCTGCGCCGACGATGTATGCGTCTTCATTCCTGCACGAGATCGCCTCCGTCGCCGCGGCTCCGTAGTAAACACCAGCCCCGGTGAGCTTCTCGATTCCGGGAATTTCCAGGCGCCGATAAGAGACTCCGGTCGCCAGAAGAAGCGCCTGGCAACTGATCTCGCTGCCATCGCTCAAAGTGACCACGCGGTACGGACCGTTCAGCCGAATCTTCGTCGCGCGTTGCGGGGTGAGAATTTCAGTGCCGAAACGTCTCGCCTGCGCCACGGCGCGGCGGGCGAGGTCCCCGCCGCTCAGTCCCGAGGGAAAGCCGAGATAGTTCTCGATTCGTGAACTCGAACCTGCCTGTCCGCCCGGCGCTTCGCGCTCTATCATAACAGTCGTGAGTCCTTCCGACGCGCCATAGACGGCCGCCGCAAGTCCCGCGGGTCCGGCTCCGATGATTGCGAGGTCGTAGGAGGGCATTTGCGCCCGGGTCCTGAGCCCTATCTTTTCCGCAAGTGCTTCGGGGGCCGGTTCCCTAAGGTGCGAGCCGTCCGTGAAAAGCACGAGTGGAAGATTTCTTCCGCCCCCCGCTTGCTCATCGAGCTTGCGCGCCTCGGCGTCGCTTTCCAAATCGAGCCATTGAAACGGAATTTGATTTCGGGCGAGAAAGTCTTTCACCGCGTGCGTTTGTGGAGACCATTTGAGGCCGATCACGCGGATGCCCTCGAACGGCGGATGAAAACTCGCCAGCCAATCGTCGAGCAGGTCGTCGAGGACGGGGTAAAATCGCTCCTCTGGCGGGTCCCAGGGCTTCATCAAATAGTAGTCGATTTGGACGGAGTTTATCGCGCTGATCGCTGCATCGGTGTCCGCGTAAGCAGTAAGCAGAGCCCGCTTTACGGTCGGGAAGTCTTTAAGTGCACGCTCCAGAAACTCGACGCCTGACATCCGCGGCATTCGCTGATCGACGAGAAACAGTGCAAGCGCTTCATTTCGCAGTTTGAGTTGTTGGACCAATTCCAGCCCAGCCGCGCCCGAGTTGGCCCGCATCACGCGAAATCGCTCTCCGTACTGCCGACGCAAATCCCGCTCGACCGCCCGAAGAACGTCCACATCATCATCAACTGTGAGAATCACCGGCTTTTTCATGCGCACCTATTCGTGTCCCGTATAGCGGCCCTCCGCCCGAAGGAGGCCATCGGCTATTGTCGTTTTTCCAACATTCATAAAGCAGCTTTTCACAGATTTCCGACCCAAGCTCCTTCACCAATAAGGCAAAAGCAATCCACTTCAATTTTCTGGCAGCTCAACGGCCAGGGTCCGAGCCACGCAAAGTTCCCGCGAGGTGGTGATCACGAACTTTCAGTTTCAAGCCATTGAGTGAATGGCTCTACTATCAGTTGGAGTGACAAGAGTGCCTTTTCGTCCGACGATCGTAGTTCATGAAAATTTGTTGGGTTCTTTGCATGGTTGCGATTCTCGTCGGGCTGCCCGGTTGCAACCTCCAGGAAAAATATGCGCGAAATAATCGGGCTGCCGATCAGTGGCTGCAGGCGAATCAGGGCGCGGCAAATATCAACGTGGGAGGAGCCTGGGAGGCGTGGGAATCCGGCTGGGGAGACATACGCTTCGAGCAAGCCGGGTCGACGGTGAATGGCGCGATGGGCAACTATTCCGTGCGGGGTTTCGTGCGGGGTTCGCGGGTTTTCCTGGCCCTGAGTTCCGGAGGCTACGTTCACTATACGGTCGTTCTTAGAAAGAGTCGGGACATGCTCAGCGGATTTTACTCGCCCTCGGTTCCTTTCAGTCCCGCCGATCAGGCAGCAGTCACTCTCAGGCGCATCGGGAATTGATCGAACAGCGTCGAATCGGATTTGGCCTCGAGTGAGCCCTTCAAACTGAAACGGTCTTTCCCGTGAATCTCATTGAACCAGTCATCCTCGGTCTGGTCCAGGGCGTTACTGAATTTCTTCCAATATCCTCGAGCGCCCACCTTCGTATCGCCGGAGAATTCCTGCCGTCGGCCACCGATCCCGGGGCGACATTCACGGCGATTACCCAGATTGGGACGGAAGCGGCGGTGCTGGTTTATTTTCGCCGCGATATCGCGCGAGTCATCGAGCGTTGGTTCCGCTCCTTTGGCGGCAACGTTCCGAAAAACGATCCTGACGTTCGGTTGGGTTGGCTGATCATTATCGGAACGGTTCCCATCGTGTTGGTCGGCTACTTTGCGCAGCATCAGATCCGTTCAGGTGTCCGTTCGCTCTGGGTGATCGCGACCGCCCTGATTGTCTTTGGCATCGCGCTCGGCCTCGTCGATCGCTTGGCGAAGAACATCAGAGAGCTTGGCGAACTGAGTTATGGTCAGGGTATCCTCTTCGGTTTCGCCCAGGCACTCGCTCTCATCCCGGGAGTATCGCGCTCCGGTGCCACGACCACGATGGGGCTTGCGCTCGGCTACACGAGGCCGGCAGCCGCCGAGTATGCTTTTCTCCTGGCTGTGCCGGCCGTGTTCGGAAGCGGGCTGCTGGAGTTGACGACGAGCTTTCGCGATCGTAGCGCTTACAGCGCGAAAGGGACCGCCGTGGCAACCGCCGTTTCCTTCGGCGCAGGGCTCGCCGTCATTGCCTTCCTGATGAAGTACGTTTCGAAGCACAGTTTCCTGCCGTTCGCCGTTTATCGGCTGCTTCTCGGTTGCGGACTGCTTGTTCTGCTGCGTAAGGGCGTCCTGCGAACCGCTCGGACTGGGCGCTAAATTGAGCTCGAAACGGCGGCCTCGCCAATGAGCGAGTTAATCCGGCATTCTTGTGGCTGAGCCCAAACTCCGCATACGCGCCAGATCAAAATGGGAGTTTTTGGTTCACTTGTACTATGGTCATTCTCCCGGAGCTTTTTAACGTAGGATGTCGAATACATTCTTCTTTCTAAGCGCGGGTGCCAGGGTTGGTGTTCGCTCTCTTAAGGAATCCCCAGAAAAATCAACGATACCCTCTATGAAAAGCGATGAGATGAGAACGATCTTCTCAATTTACCAAATTTGGTTGACAGAAGAAGAAGAACGGATCGCGGCTGGATTGCGCGAGATTTGCGAGGTCAGGCGGACTAAGACGCGCCGGATGGAAAAGTCAAGCAAAGGCGAGGCTACCGGCAGAGCGGACGAGTTCGAGCATTTCCAGCTCGAGGCGAACGCTGCGTTTGCTTGAGACAGGCCAAGGCACGGTTAATTGGCAGTCTTTAATGGGCTTTTTTGCGCGCAAGAGGCGTTTGCCGCCGGGGTGTACGGAATTGCGGAATCGTCACGCCTCCGAGGTAACGGCTGCCAGTTTCGGCTTCTGCATTCTCGTAGTGTTCATGAAGGTGCGGCCTGACAAGCCAAGGCTGGGCAGCTGCAGAACCCTCCCGCTCGAGAGGAAGTGACGCACGATCGGCTCCGAGTGGCCTGCGTGCAGATTCCAGGCTTTCTGAAAGACTCGGGTCTCATCGACGGTCATGCGCATGTTCTGGCGAAGATGTTCAGCCCACGTGGACACCAGGTATTCCAGACGGAACAAACCGGGTTCGTCCAGGCTTTCGTCGAGCCGGCACTGGAACGCGCCGTTGCGCCGGCATGTAGCCTGAACTTCCTGCATCAAGATGCG
>DATDAL010000097.1:0-17079 GCA_036525415.1 Terrimicrobiaceae bacterium
CGTTCTTAAGCACTCTCAGAGTGTTTTCTCCCTCCGCGCAGCGGAGTTCTAGCAGCCCGTCGAAACGGCCCGCTCGATTTTTTCGGAAATTTTCCACCCCAATTTACCGCTCGCGGGCTAAGTCCGACGGGCTGCTAGCGCTCTCCTGACAGAGATGTCGATCTGTGCCGGTTACTGTGCCGCCTGTTGGACTTTCTGGCCGGTCTTCTTAATTCCTGTGCCAACATCGTAAACAGCATCGTCAACGCTGCGGCCAGCTCGTTCCATCGGCCCACCGGGGCCCCTACAGCCCACTACAGCTAACGTCAACACGACCAACGCGAAAGTCCCTTGCATGGCTCAAGGATACGATCTTTGGCCGTACCATTTCAACATCCGCGGCTCGCCTCACGAAAAACCCGGCGGTCGATACGCCAACTCATACTACAAGTCCTGTCCAAGACTGAGTCATACGCCAAGATACCACTTGCGCAGGTATTCGAGGAGGGCGGTGGCGTCCGGCTCTCTGCTGCGGAAGGCGATCACTCCGTCAGGACGGATAAGAAAGCATGGGCCGGGTTTGCTGACAGAATACGCGTCATGCGCGTAGCCTCCGGCGTCCACGATCACGCCATTGGCCGGAGTTCCCTGTCGAACGATCCGGGTAATCGAGTAAAGGGGCGAAGAGGGAAAATGCGAAGCGTCGTTCGCAAAGAGCAGCAGTTGGTGTTGGTCGTCTCCGCTCCAAATTTTGAAGAGCCGTTGCGGCTCGCACCGGCCGACGCAGAGCAGTCCATCCGCATCGGGGGCGCGTTCACCGGCGCGAGGGCCACGGCTCAGCCAATTCGTGTGTGATTCGCTCACAATCGGGCTATCGGGATATGCGACATCGAGCATGCTTACGATTCGAGGCATTGCGTGAGAGAGGCCCAACTCGCCCAGGAAATGAATAAGCCAGTTCCGGACTTCGATCGCCGCGGGATGTCGAAGGCTGGCCATCTTTGTCGCAGGGCCGATTCGGCCAAGAAGTTTGCGGGCGTTGGTATGGCGTTCCGCATTGTAGCTGTCGAGCAGTTCCGGCTTGGCCACCCCGCGCACCACGAGGGCGAGCTTCCAGGCGAGGTTGAGGGCGTCCTGAATTCCCGTGTTCATGCCCTGTCCACCGACGGGGCTATGCACGTGCGCGGCATCGCCTGCGAGAAAAATCCGTCCCTGGCGCATGGTGGGAGCCAATCGCGTATTGATCCCAAAGGGGCTGATCCAGACCGGATCATAGAGCGGACATCCGCTTCGAAGCGATCCCGTACGAGCGCTTGGATGTCATCCAGAGTAAGCTTCTCGGCTTCCGTTTTTGTCGTCGTGGGAAGGTTGACTATCACGCGCCATCGGTCGTCGTTCATTGGGGCGATGAAGGCGATGCCATCAGGCGATAGAAAAGCGATAGCTTCGTCGGGCTCCCGGATCTTGACATCGGCGGTGATCCAAATGGCGTCCAAAGTCTCGCCTTCCAGGTGCAGGCCGAGAACGCTCCGTACGGTGCTGCGGGCTCCATCGCATCCGAGCACGTATGCGAACTCCGCTGTCTCCTCGCGACCTTCCGCGTGCCGCAGGCGCACTGCGACATGCTCGGCTGAATCGCGGAAATCTACTAGTTCCGCCCCGCGCTCGACAGCTATGCCCGCTTGGGTCAGCCGGGTCGTTAGCAGTCGCTCGGTCTCGAATTGCTCAAGGCCAAGCATGAACGGAAAGGGCGTCGGCAAATCTTCAAGGGATGGCCGGATCAGCAGCAGGTTGCCCGGTCCGTAGATAGCGGCGCCGCGCACTTTCACGCCGGCGGTTAGAAAATCGTCCACAAAGCCGAGTCGCTCGAAGTGCTCGAGGCTGCGCGCATGCACGATGGCTGCGCGCGATTGATTGGTAGGGGCACTCAGCCGATCGATGATTCGAGTCGGGATTCCGGCCTGCTTCAAAGCCACTGCGGCGCTCAGGCCGGCGGGCCCCGCACCTACGACTAAAACAGCCTTGCTCACGATCGCAAAGGCAAGCTGAGCCGAGCGTTTCCTCCGCAGCCGGGATGTTGGCCTCCAAAGAAGGGACCCGAGAGCGGTCGAGCCTTACTGTTGAATGGCGAAGTTGACGTTCAACACGCGGCCGATTCCCGCGAACACGGCGTGATAAAAATCGCGCAACATGCCCTGGACTTCTACCTCCGTTGCTCCATTGGGGTGGAAGTAGCCGGTATAGAGAAAATGGGTCTGGCCAGCGCCTAGCGATTGCAACTGTTGGGTGCAAAAATAGTGCTTCCACGGGAACGGTGTCGGGTCGGACATCGAGTAGGTTAGCCGAAAAAGTTCCGGATGGTTGACGATCAGCACTTCATGCACCGTCTTACCGTCCTTGAAAGTAAGTTCGCGTGTCAGACCTACGCCTTTGCCGCTTATAACGCAGGATGCGACGTCTGGGACCAGAGAGGTCAGAGTCTTGAAGTCCGCAAGCAGTGGCCAAATTTGGCTGACGTCGCTTTGGAATATCGCATGGCTGGAGCAAACACTCCAGGGTCTGCGCTGTGGAGTCGGTTCCGTGCTCATAGTGGATGGCTACTCATTGCATACTCACTCATAGTCGTCCACCACGACCTTCACGCTGGCTCCGAATTTTCGTGAACTTAACGCCAAAAGCAAACGCCGAAACTACTTCGGCATTTGCTTTAGCGGGTCTGAACAAAGTGTCCTTCCTTCGATTGGACAGTATCGTTCTTGAGAATCGGTGATGCCGGTCTCATTCTCGCCGGTGGCCGATCATTGTCATACACGCTGGTCAAGCGCCCCAAGCGATGCATCATGTTCTCATGTCGCTGAAGGACTATGCTCGCAAGCGAGACTTCGCCAAGACCACAGAGCCAAAGGCTGAACGATCAACCGCATCAGGTCATCGCTTTGTGGTGCAAAAACATGACGCGACGCGTTTGCACTACGACTTTCGCTTGGAGCTCGAGGGCACATTGAAATCCTGGGCCGTTCCGAAGGGAATCCCTTTCAAGAAAGGGGAAAAGCGGCTTGCAGTGGAGGTCGAGGATCATCCGGTCGCCTATCTTGATTTTGAGGGGACTATTCCGAAAGGCGAGTATGGCGGAGGAACAGTGATGGTCTGGGACCGAGGAACGTTCGAGCCGCTGTCGAAAGCTCCGGAAAAGGAACTCTCGGGTGGGAAGCTGCATTTCATCCTGAACGGCAGCAAGCTCCAAGGCGAATGGTATCTGGTGCGTCTGCGCGACGAAAAGCAGTGGCTGCTGATTCGCGGGGGAGAGGACATGAGGCCTGTCTCGAAGAAGCTTGATGATACCTCGGCGCTTTCGAGCAAAAACATGAAGGAACTGGCACGCGGGGACAGGCTGTGGAGATCGGGGCCCAAGGACCGATCGCGTTCCCAAGGCCGAAAGGCTGCTGTTCCTGCGCCGCTGCCCGCATTTATCGAGCCGATGAAGGCGCTTTTTTCGGAATCACCGCCTTCCGGCAATTGGCTCTATGAGATCAAGTTTGATGGCTTCCGAGCCATCGCGCTCAGGGGTGGTAGTGAGACGCGTCTGCTCTCGCGCAACGAAAAGGACTTCGGAGGGAAGTTTCCAGAAGTGATCGATTCGGTTTCCGAACTAAAGGTGCGGGATGCGATCATCGACGGTGAGATTGTCGCGCTCGACGAAAAGGGTCTTTCTTCCTTTCAGTTGCTACAGGCATTCGAACTTGGACAGGAACGGCCGCCGATCTTCTTTTACGCTTTCGATCTTCTGCGGCTCGATGGGAAGGACCTTTGCGAGCGCCCTCTAAGCGAACGAAAAGCGGCGCTCCAGAAGCTCTTGAAGAAGGCGCCAGGCGTCATCCGCTTTTCAGGTTCGCTAGGTGAAGACGCGGACGAAATCCTTCGCCGAGCGCGTGAGATCGGGCTCGAAGGGCTGATTGGAAAGCGCAAGGACTCCCTTTATGAACCGGGCCGGCGCAGCGGTGCTTGGATTAAGCTAAAGTTTCAGCGCGAGCAGGAATTTGTAATCGGTGGCTATACCGCCCCAAGCGGCACCCGAAAGCATTTTGGCGCGCTTCTGGTGGGCGTTTACGAGGGGAAGGGACTCGAGTTCGTCGGGAAGGTCGGAACGGGTTTCAACGCCGTCCTGTTGCGAAGTCTTCACACTCGCTTTGAGAAGATTCGGCGGGACACTTGTCCCTTTGCGAATCTGCCAGAGAAGCAGGGCGGACGCTACGGTCAGACCATCACCGCTGCCGAGATGAAACGCTGCGGATGGATAGAGCCTAACTTAGTCTGTCAGGTAAAGTTTTCAGAGTGGACGCGTGAGCAAAAGCTGCGCCAGCCTGTGTTTCTCGGAATTCGGGAGGACAAGAGCGCGCAGGATGTTGTTCGCGAGAATCGTTAGAGCTCCGCTTGCCGGGATCGGGAGAGCCTGCTAGCATTCGGCGGGTCCGAGTCCCCTCAAGCGCAACTGCGGGATTAATTTAGTGGCGGCGCTGGCGGTCGCCGCCCTTACCGATGCGGGGCTTCGCGCGGAGGCGATTGAAGCGAGAGGCCTCGATCTTTTTTTCGAACTTGGTCTTCCAGATACGCGGGGAGCCGTATGGGCGAGCGTCAGACCGATGATTCCGGAATCTGGAACACGCTCGCGGAAACGTCGTTTCGGCCGTCGGCCCTTCATCATCCTGGGAAAGGGTTTTGACCGGAATGAACAGATTTACGAAATAAGATGTCTTTGCGTTGCAGCCCTTCCTGCCCATCCCGTCAATCCTGTCTGAGTGATTGCATTTTGGAGGCGCACCGCCGCCTCCGGATCGGATCCGAGTTCCACCCGCGCCAGCACGCCCACCTTGCGCGCCGGGAGTTCCACCTTGAGCACATTGGCAGGAATTGCCGGTGGGAAGCCAGTTGGATTCGAGGCCGTCCGGCGCCTTCGGCCCGACGTAGAGGGTAACGCTGCCGTCGGCATTTTTCTTCATCTTGCCGAGATCGTAGGAGGACAACGTCGTCTTATTGGAGTCGCTGTAGATGAAGGCGAAGGTGGCGCGGTCATACATGGTGAGCGCCCAGAACTGTTTTACTGGCATGTCGGCCGGGCACATTGACCTTGTAGAGCCTTTTCGGCACCGCGCTACGCGACGCTGCCGTTCTACGACGAGCGCTACTTCAAGGACATCTACGACATCGTCAGCGTCGAACCCGTCAAGCCGCAGGACAAGGCGATGATGGGCATGCTGAAGTCGCTGGGTATCGAGAAAGGGCCAGCCGTTTTCTCCAGATGATACCGCCAAGCGTGCGATGCGGCAGGCTGCGGTCGATGCCGACTACTACTTGCAGTCCATTTTCGACAAAGTCCCGAAGGATCGGCTCTATTGGCCCGACCGGCACTACATGTCGCTGATGCAGTCCGATTCCAACCGGACCTTTACGTGTTCGTCTATGATGATCGCATCGATCTCACGGCCGGGCTAATTCAATACTTCTGGTGCACCTACTTCCCCAAGGTGCTGAGCGACAAGCCGGCGAGACGCAGTATCTCGTGGCGATGGCCGACAAGGACGGCACGCCGGCAACAGAGTCGAGATCGGCCTCGACGTGCCGGCGAACGCGAGCGGCGTCATCTACGCACTCGGCGGCGCGGGCGGCAGCGTGACGCTCTACATAGACAAAGGCCACCTTGTCTACCTCTACAACATGATGATCATCGAGCAGTACATCGCCCGCAGCGAATCGCCGATTCCCGCCGGCCAGCACGAAATCGAGGTCGTGCCCGACATCGCCGGCGCCGGTAAGGGCGCAGTATCAACCCTTTGTTTGGCGAATAGGGAGGAAATAAGATGAACAAGGCTTTCTTGGCTTGCATTATCGTCTATGCTGCGGGTCTGCTCGCTCGCTCTCCAACACCGGATGATGATTGCAATGTCACGATCGTGCAGTTTACCACTTCCCTCTCTTTGCAAGACCATGCGACATAGAGCCGCAGGCCGCGCGCACGGCGAGTGACGGCGCGGATGCGGCGCAACTCGGCGCGCTGATAATCGCGCAGAGCGCGGCGGAGTCGACGGGTGCGGGTCTCGATGCGGTTGGAAAGCCAACGCGCTACCAGAACTTTCACTTTGCGATGCATATGGGTGCTAGTGTCTCGATTTCACTATCCCTTCGCGATTCGTAAAGCGAGCGCTTTTTAGCAACTACTTATCAGTTGGAACGAGGGGGACGGAGCGAAGGCGGGGCAGTAGGGCTGATGCGTTCCAACGGGATACAAACGCCCACGATGCCGGAGACGGCAACGGGAGTTCGGAAATTGCAGCGGACGCTTTACCGGCAAGCCAAGAGCAAGCCGAAATGGAAAGCATGGAGCCTGTTGGGGAGGTATGCCGCCGGGAAATCCTGGAGGCAGCGCTCTGGCAGGTGATCGCTCCTAAGGTAGGGTTATCTCGCCTTTGGCGAGCTCCGCAAGATTGGCTTTGCCTAGGACATGTCGAACTGCGTTCTCATCCTACCTTTGGATGCGGCCTATCGGTGACTAGAACCGGAGGCCGCCCCGCACCAAAAAGGCGGAGTAGAAGTAGAGCTCGGCTTCGAGGGCGCGCTTGATGTTTTCCGCGATCCGAAAACCGTGCTGTTCTTTGGCGAAGAGAAGGTAGCCGAGCGGAAGACCTTTCGCTCTGATTGACGCCGCGATAAGTTCGGACTGATTTGGCGGCACGATTTTATCTTCTTCTCCTTGGAAAAGGATCACAGGAACCTTCAGCCGATCAGTGGCATGAATGGGCGAACGATCGATGTAAGTTTGGCGCTCCTCCGGATACTTGCCAACCAACCAGTCCAGATAGTGCGACTCGAACTTGTGTGTGTCGGTGGCGAGCACTTCGAGATCGCCTACGCCATAGTGACTTGCGCCGATTTTGAAGTAATCGCCGAAGGTCAGGGCGCAGAGTGTGGTATAGCCCCCGGCGCTCCCGCCAGTGATGGCGACGCGCGCGGGATCGACGAGATTTTTTTCCGCCAGAAATTTGGCGGCTTTCGTGCAATCCTCCACATCCACAACGCCCCACTGCCTGTGCAGCCGTTCGCGATACTCACGGCCGTAGCCGCTGCTGCCGCCGTAGTCGACATCCGCGACAGCAAAGCCGCGGCTGGTCCAGAATTGAACCTCTAGATCAAGCGTGCAAGAAGCGGCCGCGGTCGGCCCGCCGTGGGACTTGACGAGCAACGGCGGTAACTCGTTGGACGAGGCGGCAAAGGCGGGATTGTACGGGGGATAGTACCAGAGGAAAGCAGTCCTGCCGTTGGCGGTGGGAAATTCAATCAGCGAGGGCGCGGAGAGGCAGGCGCGCAATTCCGCGTTCTCGACGACGGTTGAAGCTTTCCGCAGCACTTCGCACTGGAGTGATTCCAGGGATACGCGAGCGATGCAGGCATGTTCGTTCGGCGCGCCGCCGCGCAACAGGATACTATTACCATTGGCGCACCGGAGATTCGAAACCTCGGTAAATGGGAGATTCAACTCGCACGGGCTTCCAGCGCTATCGAGGACCGCGATCCTGGTCTTCCCACTGTCGCGGTAGGTGCAGACGATATGGCCGCCGTTCGCAAATGCGTACGTAGAGGCACCCAGGTTCCAAAGAGGCTCGCCGAACTCTGCCTCTTTGGGAAAAAGTGCCTCAGTCTGACCGTCGCTCTCCCGATAGAGATTCCACCAACCTGTGCGATCGGAGACGAAGTGCAGGACACCCCCCGGCGACCACTCCGGCTGAAAAAGTGCTTCAGTTTGCGAGCCGGCAATTTTCTTTCGGCTCACAATCTGCCCGGCTTGGTCCAACTCGCCCACCCACAACTCCGTGCTCATCCATGGCATGTGCGGATGGTTCCATGTGAGCCATGCTAGTTTACGGCCGTCGGGACTTAGGCGCGGGTTGGAGTAGAAGTCGTTTCCTTCCACGAGGACCACCTCGCTGGAACCGTCTATCGTCACGGCGGCAATCGTGTTGGTTGGCTGGCTGTCGCTGACCCGATGATCTTCCCGCACCAGGATCAGCCGCCGGTGCGCGCCGTCGAACACGGCATCGGCATAACGGCATTGCGCGGTTTGGCTAATGGCTTGCGGGGATTCGCCCAAAGATTGGCGATACAGTTTCTGATCGGCGAAATTGGAGAAGTAGACCGTCCCTTCTCGGACCAGCACTGCCGCTCCGCCATATTCATGGACCGTGCTACGGGCATTGAACGAGCGAGGCGTTACGTCTTCTGCCGGCCCATTGACGCCGTACCTTACCACCACAAGACGGCCGCCTTCCTTCGGACGTCCTTCGCACCAGTAGACGTCATCTCCATCGAGCCAGGCTTCCGGCAAATCAACGGTATGTCCGACGATTAGATCGGCGGTTATTGGCGATCTCCACGAGCCGTAAGCGGCCTTGGTGACAGCCGAAGAGTTCTCGTTGACCATAACTTAGGTCCCACAGGGTATTGTTGTAAGTAATGTGTTGAAGCCAACTGAAGTGGCGATGTCCGGAGTCACCGAGGCAATTGAGGTCATATAACAGGTTCGACAGTGACGCTGGCGGCTAAAATGAAGAGGAAGCGCATGGAATGATGATTTTTCGGTTTTGTGTTGAGGAAACGCCTGATACGATTCGGAGGTTTGTAGGGGCAGCTGGCGCGACGGCCAGAGGTGTAGTTTTCACGACTTGAGAAGTGAACTCCGTCGCGTCGAAGCTTAGTTCGCTTTTGCAATTGACCGTGAAATCAACTGTGCTTCCTACCTTGAGCGTCACAGGAACGCTGTAGTCGAACGATTCGCCAGGAGATAGGGGTTGGTCGTAAACCTCTAAGCCATCCACGAAAATGCGTGCGCATACGCCGTCGCCGCCTGCGCCGCGGGACAAGCGCCCCGAAAGAGTTGCCGGCCCGTCATAGTTACTCGTCCATCTCCTGATCGCCCAATAACCAGAAGGATGCATCACGGAACCGCTTGCGTATGGATAGCCGCCAGATAAAAGCCATCTGTAAGTGTAAGAACCAAAGATCCCCCATGACATAGGCACGAACGCGGATGGCGTGTAGGGAACTGGCGTTGGCCACATAACGGCGTAACCGTAGTTCCAGCCGTTTGCACCTTCGGTATTCGAGTAACCTGAAACCGAATCAGCTAAGAGACCCTGATTTATCTCGGTGACGGCTGAAATCGGGCCTGCCACATACTGCACGTCCTTGGTGAGCGGGAGAGTAACCTTGCCGCCGGCCGGCGAAACCGTTGTGGATTCTCCCATAATGTTTGTCACCGTCAGCGCGGAGTTCGTCGCGAGCGATACCGAAACGGGATGATTTGACCACAGGACCGACAAGCCACTGAACTTCAGCGCATAGACCGAAGAGGAAGTCAACCAGGGGCTTTGATACTTTGCGCCGGCGAACTGGCGAGCGGCAACGGCGTAAGCGATAAGCGCAGCGTGCGGCCTCAGCTCGGGCGATGCACCAAATAACCCTGAGAGGGAGAATCCCGCGTCGTCATGCACGAGATACCAAAAGAACCGCTCGACGCCAACACTGAGCATGCGCGCGACGGTTTGCGCAACGTATGGAGCTGCCTCAGAGCGATTCGCAGCCGTCACCCCTTCGGTGCGAGAAAACTCCGTGACCCAAATCGGTTTTGGGTTGCTCCCCATCAATTGCCGAAGCTCCTCGATCTCAAGCTCGATGTCTCCCGGGTAATGGATCGAGACCCCGTCACAGTAGGGAAGCGCTCCTTGCGCAAAAAGGTCTCGGAAGAATCCGTGCGCGGCAGTCGCAGTTGCGCCAGCGACAACCTTTACATCGGAGCGAGTCGCCTTGATCGACTCATAGACCTTCTGGAGCATGCGTTTATAGTAAATGGGCTTGTTCGCCGTAGCCGGCCCCGCGATGAACGTGCCGCCGTTGTATTCGTTCCACGCTTCGACGGATTGCACGCGTGGGTATTTGCTGAGAACGTTCAGCGCGTAATTCGCATAGCCTGCACGGCCCGAATCCGTGTGCGGGCCCGTGAATTGCCCTCCTTCGTAGTCGTAAAGCTGATTCGCCCAATTGAGCGTGATTAGCGGAGAAATCCCGTTCGCGGCCGCCTTGCCCATGTAGTCTGTGAACTTTGAGGGGTAAGCGAATACGCCCTTCGGGTTCTCAATGTGGCTCCAATACTGCTCGTCGCGGATATGTTTGATGCCGGCCTTCTTGATAAGTGGGATAACATTCTGGTCATGGAACTGTGCGAAGTGCGTCTGCACGCCAAACGCCGAATCTGCCGGAGCATCGAAAGGCGTTACAATGCCGAAGGATGTAATGAGCGTAGAGCCGCTCCAGATTTCATAGTAGCCCGGCTTTGTTGTACCAGGCTCGATCACGCCTATTGAGCGTCCGGATGCCACGGTGTTCCCGAAATAATCGCGGCACTCCCAAGTGACGGGCGCCGAGATAGGGATTGAGACGGGCTCAGTTGGCAGGAATAAATTGCCGAGCGTGTTCATCGCAGGCGCGGGGCTCGCGCAAAGGGCGCTCAGGACGCAAAGAAAAAGAACGCACGCTGGCGGGAGAGTCATGACAACCGGAGGCTTACGAAAGGTGATTGGGTGTTTTGCCCGGAGGCGACCGATGAGCGCGATGATGGTTGTGAGTTGGAGGATGAAGACCGCGAGGTTCTCTTCGTCGAACTCAAGATTCCATCCCGCCGATATTCCCGCGGCCAAGATGGCAATGAGAGCGCCGATCGTTCGCCTTCTCTTCCGCCAGATTTCTTGTTGTGTATTCATACTTACCATGGTTGCTCAGTTGGTTCTCCGCGGGAGCGCGGATGTGTGAGGGTGGGAAGGAAGTTGATGGTTAATTGTTGAGAGTTGCCCCCACCGGGAGCTCTACGGCCCTGAACGTCTGGATTGGAGACGTCGGAGAAATGGGCTTTGTGGATTGAGCATCCGATGGGCGAGAGGAGGAGGCACAGAAGAAGGATTTTCAATCGCTGATTACGCGGATTATGCGGATAACATACGTCCAGCCAAATGTTCTAGCTAGATTGCGCGCACGACGGAAAGGGCCGCGAGGTAGGCGATGATTAGGAGCAGAAGACACGATCCGAAAGCTCTCTCGGCGCGCTGAAGGTCTTCATGTTATTGCGGGGCTGCCGCAACCCATGCAGTGGCTGCGCCACCATGGGCTGCCGCGGATGCTGCGGTGCTGACCACGCTTCCGACGCTTCTGATTCCCTTGCTGATCCCAGGTCTCTCCAGCCATCGGGCTCTGCCAAAAGGCTGGCGCCACTACTATTTCGCGCTCCGCGCGTCGCAGTCGAACTGCGTTCGAACCTCGCCGGAAGGAAACAGGCGGAAAAAAGAGATGGTCGGGCCGGCGAGATTCGAACTCGCGGCCTCCTCGTCCCGAACGAGGCGCTCTACCAAGCTGAGCCACGGCCCGACTAATTGAATATCAGATACTTACGTGAGATTTGCCTCTTCTCAAAAGAGGGCTTGCACACCGTTTTTGCACACCATACGTTAAATGCACGTCGGCAAACGTGAGCAAACGAATGATGATATGAGCGCAAGTCCATCTTTTGAGAAGGCCGGGGAGTGCCTTTACAGGAATCCCGCTAGCGGAACCTACTTCGCACGCGTCAAACTCCGTGGCAAGGAGATAAAGCAGACCCTCGAAACAAAGAATCTCACAGTGGCGCGGCGAAAACTGAAGGACTTCAAGACCAAACTCGAAAGAACCGACCCGGCAGCGGGGCGGATTACGCTGAAAGAGCTCGCCGATCGATTCGAGAAGACGATCCAACATTTCGCGTCCGATACCATCGCCAACAAGACGCGGGTATTGAATCGCGTTCGCGAGACATGGCCCGCAGGCGCTGACCGCATTATCGGTAAGATCAAGCCCAGCGAGGCGGGAGAGTTCCTGTCCCGATATCAAGGTGTCGCTGGATACAATCAGGCGCTCGAGACGATCCGCGCAATGTTCGATCTTGCCGAGGCCGACGGCATGATTGCCCGCTCGCCGGTATCGGGCATGAAACAGCGCCGGCGAGAGAAACCGATCCGCTTGGCTCCGACATCGGCCGAATTCCGCGCCATCGTGGAGAGCATCCGAGCGCAGAAATTTGCCGACACGGCAGACGAGAGCGCGGATTTCATTGAGTTTCTCGGGCTGGCCGGCCTTGGACAAGCGGAAGCGTCGGCGCTGACGTGGGCAGACATAAACTTCGAACGTGGCCAACTTCTCACGTTTCGCCAGAAGACGCGCACCGGGTTCGCCGTTCCAATCTTTCCGCAGCTTCGACCGTTGCTTGAAAAGCGGCTCGCGCTGGCGGCAGATCCTTCGCCGGGGGACAAGGTCTTTGCTGTTGCCGATGCCAAGAAGGCTCTGGCTGGCGCTTGCGCACGTCTCAAGCTGCCGAACTATTCGAGCCGGGCGCTCAGAAGAATGTTCATTACTTCCGCCATCGAGCGCGGCGTGGACGTGAAGGTCATTGCGCAATGGCAAGGCCACCAGGACGGCGGGAAACTGATTTTGGACACCTACAGTCACGTGCGGCCGGCGCACAGCGAGCGCATGGCGCAATTGATGACATCGGACGCGCCTGAGCCGGGCAAGATCATTCCCATACAGGGGGTGGCGTGAAAATCGCAATCAAGCAAAAGAGACCCGGCAGGGACGGGAGACGGCTTGTCGCCTTCTATGACGACCGATGGCTCGTTCCAGACCGCTCGGTAACGGAATTATCGGGCCGGCCCGGTTATCGGGTTCCCGCTGTCGTCTGCTTCGAGCGCAACGGCCAATTGTCCAAATGGAAGGCGAAGCTCTGCAATTTTGACCCCAACAGCTACGAGAAAACCACGATCCCGCTTGAGAATTACCTCCATCCTTGGATAGAGGCGGGAATCAGGCTCGCTGCCTCCGATTTCAAGATGAGGCCAAAGCGCGGTTACGAGTGTGTCATCGAGCTTTCACTTGGAAAAGAGAAGCCCCTGTATCATCTCGTTTGGGAACGGTGGCCCATCTGGCAGAGCGAAGCGCATCGAGAAAAGATGATGAAGCTCTATTCTCTGTCAGCCGGAGCGCATGAAGACCTCGTCACCGCATTCCCCGGCAAGCTCACGAAGCGTGTAACGCCCGAGCAGGTGAAGGACGCCTGCAAGCGCCTTGGACTTCCTTTGAAATTGTCAAGATAATTCGAGGGCAGTTTAAGCGCAGGGAACTGCCCTCGCCTCCTTTTGCAATAGGCAAAAGTGAGCATAATTACTGTGTGCATGAATCCTAATTCCTGCACAATCGAACGAGGCGCTTTCAAGCTGAAGGATGCCGCAACCTATCTCGGCGGGCTACACCACGCCACTCTTCGACGCCTCATTGATAGAGGCGAGATCAAACGAATCCCGTCACTCCGGCATATCCTCATTTCCAAAGTCGAGTTGGACCGCTGGCTTGCTAAGTAACATGGCCTCCGACCACAGCGGCGGGGGCGTCGGACCTCCAGATCCTCAAAATGCAAACGCCCACCTGGGATGGGCGGGCGCATGCGAGAGAGAAGCGACTGGCGAGAACCTATACACGTCGAGCAACAAGTCAAGGAGGACGCGGGCATGAGCTATCAAGCTGTCCGTGCCGTCTTAGAGTCGCCACAGCCAAAGGGGCTGCATCGTCTCGTGAAAATCGTCATCGCCGAGCATGCGGACGAGAAGGGCGAAAATTCATGGCCATCCTTACCTACGGTCGCCAGAGAAGCCGGGGTGAGCGTCCGACACACAAAGCGGATCATCCACGACCTACAACACGCCGGACACGTCGAAATTGCACAGGGAAACGGAAGGAACCACCCGAACAGATATCGGGTAATCCTTCATCAAAACAGTGACACAGTTATGTCACCCTTAGCAAATGAACAAACGGTGACACAGCTATGTCACCGTTTGCCAAAAAGAAAGGGTGACATAGCTACGCCGAGAAAGGGTGACATAGCTACGCCGAGAAAGGGTGACATAGCTGTGTCACCCGAACCATTAGTGAACCACCCAGAGCCAGCAGAGGGCGTAACTTCGTTCACTCATCTTGATCACACAGACCCTGCCGTCTGGCGACGTGAACGACTCGTCGCAGGACATCGAATTGTCGCACAATGACAACAGCAACTCCTTCTCAATTTTTGTCCAAGGAAGAAGCAATAGAACGCTTCTCGCCAGAATACCCGGGCATCGATGTTCCTTGGGCAATCGAAAAAATGGTGCGGGACGGGAGACAACTGACCGCCTCAACGTGTCGCAACTGGCTATCCAGAGAATTTCCATCAAAAGGACCTCAGACGACAGTAGGAAAGAAGAAACGCGAACGCCAAGTAGGCGACAACACCATACCACCTACTGGATTCCGAGAATTCTGGGGATCGCATGAACACGGCGGCTATTGCGACGAACAACATCCGCAATATGGCAACTCCCGAGAAGTGCATTGGGGAATACTGCCTTCAATCGCATGGATGTGCCTCAGATATCGCGAAGAATGGCGGGAATTTCAGGCCATAGATTTATGATCGCTCCCGTTCTTCCATCCTCAGAGGAATTGCAGCCGGCCTTGCAAAAGTTAGAAGCCTGCCCAGGGAGCTGCGTCTTGATCGCCGTAGAGTCAGCCGAGGCGCGGTGCAATTACGCTCGCGTTACGTGGGCGTGGCTATCTCGGGAGGAGCGTAAGACTTTGAAGTCCGCTCTCGAACGCGCCCGCCGCAAGCGCCAGGCTAAAGCAGGATGCCGCGAAGGATAAGGCTCCGCTGTCATGACCCTCGGACGAAATAAAAAGGTCACCACGAGGCGCACAGCGCAAAGTCCCTGGCGCAAGCCCCCCCCTCTTAAGCGGGGGACAAGGAGGCTTCCGTTGAGGGTCACTCCCGTGGAGTTTGCCGATTTCTAAGGTAATCCTTATCTGAGGTCCAAAAAATTATGAGTGAAAACCAAAAGTCAAAATCCGGCCCAGGTTCAGGCGGCCCCCGGGCCGGTTCAGGCCGAAAAACAGACATTCCAGCCCGATTGATCGAATACGATATTTGCTTGACGTTGTGTATCGGGGTGAGCCACGCGCGCCGAATGCTGAGGGAAAGCTCCCCTGAATCGCTGCTCGGCTCGAAGCGTGTTCGAGACCTGCGAAAATGGGGCTCCCAGCCCGACGGGCCGGCATATCTGGAGGCTCATCGGGCCAATTATCTGGAAATGCGAAAACGTTGGGGTTTTAAATCATGACCCCGCGACGAACATACCATGAGCCGATGACCGGCTTCCAATATCCTAACGACGAGCCGGCAGCGGCCGAAATCGATCGGGCGACCGTATTCCGGATGGCGTTTGAGTTCGAGCAATGGATCGACCGCAGTTCGCGCACGCTGAGGGCCGCGGCTCTGCGGCGTGTATGCGCGCGCTACATTGTGAACGGCTCGCCGGGACCCAAGGAGATCAGCCGGAAGTTGAAGGTTTCTATGCCTCACGTTTACGAGGTGATCCGAGAAATTCGGCAAAAGGTTGGCTTAGCGAAATCATAATCATAGTGCTTTTACTCTGGCGGCAGAGCGCGAAATCATAGTGCGTCCCTTTTTGTAAAGATAATGGCAACCGAAATTTTTGATCACAATGCCGCATTGCGCGGCGAGCAGAACGATTCCTTTCTGGCGGACGAAATCAAAGCCGTCGCCGCGGAAGCCGTGGCGCTCCAAGCTGAATGGAAGTCGCTCAAAAAAGACGAACCCGTAGAACCGGAAGGCTACGGTCCCGAGTTGTTCGCCTTGTGCGAGAAATTCGCCAAGCGCCCGATTGAAAGCCTTGCCGGCGCAGAAAAGGCAAACGTCATCAAACTCGGGCAGCTTGCGCTTCTAGCCAAGGAATACCAGGTCAAGCTGACCACGCACGGCGATAAACTGAAAGCGCTGAGCGCCAAGCAGGCCGCGCTTCTTGAGCGCCAGAAAGCGCTTCACGGGGCGCTCCTGGCAAAGAGCGAATTCGAGGAAAAATCCCTTGATGACCAGATGGTTAAGGTCGCCAACGACATCGGCGGGCTGATCGCCTACGCCACAGCTACTACCGGCAGTCTCGGACAGGATTTCAGTTTTGTCGGCAAGCTGGCCGGGGACGTTCGCGCATGCAAAACGTTTGCCGAGCGGAAGGGCATATTTCGCATTTTCTCAGCATCCTTGAAGGGCGCGAAATATCCCGCGCGGTAGAAGATTTGCGAAAGCTCAGCTAACGATGCCAACTGAACCCAAGCCACAATGGCCCGAGGAGATCCTTGGCCCAAAGCCGCACCCGCAACCAACGAAGGAAAAATGAAGACAGTCGAACCCAAGCAATCCTACGCACCTAAGTGTCAAACGCCGTTTTCGGAAAAGAGCGGCGATCGCTTGAATCAATGGTTAGGGAATCCGCGCTGGCGACAGATCCCGGTCGGCGCATTCCCGTCTCGTGAAAGAATCCAGCAAATCGTGAGCGACGATGAGCGCGCCGAGGCCGCGCGGATTCTCAAGGAGCTTCGTGAAGCCGAGAAGGTTGCCGCTCAACATGACATTGGTCGCAGAACTGCGCGGATTCTAGCCCTAGAGGGAACCTCGGGACAAGCGCCCGACTTGTCGGTCCAAGAGGCTGAATTGCTTCGGCGCGAACGCGAAAAATGCGATCCCGCATTGTTCAATTCCGCTCAGGAAACCATTCGCGCTTCGCGTGATGCCGCCGTGGAAATGGCTCGGGCGATTCTTCTTCGGTGCATCAATTCGTTCCAGAGCGAACTTGAAGAGACCGCTCTTCTCGCCGAAGCGCGCCTGGCCGAAATGGGCATTCCGCTTTTCGAGGACCGAATGGTGAACGGATATCCCTATCGCGATTGGACCCTCTGGAGCGACCAAATCTGCACCGCGCTTCACGCTCGGCGCGAGGTTTGCCGAAATCTTTGGATCTGGACAGGCCCGACGATGGAACCCGGTCGCGGGCTGAGTTTCATCGCGTTTGCTTGCACCAATGAAGATCTCGGAGCCTATTGCTGGTTGTGACCTATGGCTGAAAGTTTGCAATTCAGCATTGGCGC
>DATDAL010000098.1:0-2331 GCA_036525415.1 Terrimicrobiaceae bacterium
CCTACAAGGCGCTGGCTGAAGTGGGTAAGGCGGAGAAGAGCATCTTTCTCTGCGAGTACCTACCCTCGCAGGAGACCCAACATGAGGTCCAGGAGGGGCTCAACGTGGTCGAGAACTGGAATGCGACCAATGATTTTACTTGTTATGGCCGTCAGGGCTTAGCAAATGGCGCTGAAATCGGTTCCCGGCATCGATCTTGAGAGTCTGCCTGAGGAAGCGCGATCGCTCATCGAGGGCACTCGCGCAGAGGGCGCAGGATGCCGACCGCCTCACACGAGAATCGGCTGCTGCGGAAATGCTCCGGCTCGAGAGGCTCAAGAAGTATGGCCCGAAGAGCGAGAAGCTCAGCGCCGGACAGATCGAGCTCTTGGAGCTCGAGCCTGGAGTCCACGCGCAGGAGGTCGAAAAGGAATCCGAGGTCTCTTCGGGGCGAAAGCGCCTCACGAAGCGCGAGCATGCCAGGCGCAACGCCCTGCCCGAGCATCTGCCACGGCGCGAGGAGATCATTGCCGTGGAGGGCGAGGAGAGGCTCTGGGTGTGCTGCGGAGAGGAGCGCTGCCGCATTGGCTTCGAGGAATAGGAGGTGCTCGAGATCGAGCCGGCCCGCTACTTTGTGCGCGTGATCAAGCGCGAGAAACTGGCCTGCCACAAATGCCCGGAGGGCGGAGTTGTCACGGCTGCGGCCGGGGGCCCAAAGATCGTGGAAAAGGGCAAGCTCTCCGACGCTGTGGATCGTCGATGTGCTCATCAAGAAATATCATACTCTCCGAACGGGGATCGAAATGCCGATATATTTTGAACCCCACACTTTCAGGCCGTTGGATATGAGTTCTTTCGGACCATCAAGGGGTTGGCCTATTAAAGCTTCTATTTCGATGTTCGGCGGTAGGCTTTGAGTGACCTGCGACAATTTAGGTCTTTCGACCCGCTTCCGGGTTTCTTAATTTACGATTTGCCATTTGTGAACCGAATGCCTGAGTGGCGTTCGAAATTCTGAAGACGGGCTGTCGCACGTTTTCTCGGAGATTTAAAGCGTGTTCATACATTATTCAGGGAGCGAGTGCTGCCATCAGCATTTTTTACCGGTCTTTCGTGTACGTCAGTCTACAAATAAGCCAGAAATTATGTTGATGCTGAGAGCGAGAATTGCCGTGTTGAAGGCAAAGGAGAGGAGGCCGTGAAGCAGGGCCAGACGCCGCATGAAACGTGAGGTGATGTTTACATCTGATACTTGACACGTCATTCCAATGACGAAGGAAAAATACGCGAAATCTTCGTAGTCCGGATTATCGCCGCCCGGGAAAATCAGTCCTCTGCCAGACCCTTCCACGTCAGCCTCCTGCTCCAATCGGTAGAAAACGTGGGCGTAGCGAAGCGTAAAGACTGTGTGAATCAGAAGCCATGACTCAATCACCGCCAGTACCGCCATAAACAAGTGCAGTCTATCGATTTTTTGGAGCGCCTTGTGTTCCCGGAGAACCAGAATCACGGCAAGCAAGCTGATGCATGCGGCCACAATAACAAAGGTGAAAATCAGGGCTCGGCTTGAATCCTGCAATCGGACTCTCCGCTGAATATTCCGAGGATTCGCTGTGCAAATCGTGATCCATGCCATCAGCACGACTACGAACGCGTAAACGTCCCAGATTGCAATGAAGTGGGTGATGATCGATACCTCATGTTGGTGGAAAAACAGAAAACTGACTAAAGCGACGATGATGGCGACGATCTGGCGGACGTGGGAATCCAAGTGACCAATGTGACGCAGAAGAGCCAGCAGCCGAGTGTGTAGGAACATGCGGGAAAGTTAAATAGGTCGCTTTAGCGACAACGAGCAAGAAGAGACCGAAGAGACCGCCCAAGGTGCTCTGCGCAAGCGTGGAGAGCATAAAAAAGTGGGTGCTTAAGCCGTTTTGTCCGGAAGTCCGGATACCAGTCACGAAAGGTCTCCTCCAGGCGCTCATCGAGCACCTGAGTACGCATTTGCAGCACCAGATGCGCACTTTTCTTCGTCCATTGCATCTGCTGCTTTTTGGCAAACCGCTTACTTCGCAGTTTGCGACTATTCTCTCCGGTAAGCTCTTCGTTATCCAGGAAACAGTGGATGTCCTCGATCCTGTCACGAGCTGGGGCCACATTCACCTTTGCGATTCGCCGTCGCATAAATGCTTAAGCCATTTCATCATTGTTTTGCTTTGGCACGACTGGGAACAGAAGGGGTGGAATTGCCAGCGCTGTTCCGACTCCGACTAGGGTAAACACCACGAGCATCAGATTCTCTACGGCGGCTGTGGCCGCCAGAAGCCCCTCGCCAGGACTCGCCTTTAGGAG
>DATDAL010000099.1:0-3083 GCA_036525415.1 Terrimicrobiaceae bacterium
AGGCCTCGGACATGCGCGTGAGCCCGAGATTAATGCCATCGGCCAAAATCGCAGTGAGGAGAGCCTGCCGATTTTTGGGCGGCGCTTGGGTGCGCAGATGCAAGAATCGATCTCCCAGACTCGTCCATTGATCGACCTCGGCGAGCAGTTCGGTAATCTTGACGTGCGGCATCAACGCATACGCCTTTTCAGCGAAGGCCTCTGCGGATTCCGGGGTGTTCTTGCGCAACGAGGCGATGCGCAGATCCCCGTCGACGAGCGTAACATCGGGCAAATGTTTTCTCCCGTGCCTTGCGCGCGACCGAGATCAAGTTGGGGTTTGGGGAGCAATGGAACAGAAAACCGGCTTAACAGCTAGCCAGATTCGCACGTTTTTAAGTGACAATATGTTACAGAATGTCGCGTGCCTGCCGCCAATTACCCATTTCGGTGATTTGTCGCCTCCCGGAGCGCGGCGTGAAGGCGAAAACTCAGTTTTGAATCGAATTTTGACCCGGCGAGACCCTTATGCCGGTTTTCTGTTCCGTTGCTCCCCAAACCCCGAGCCCAACTCTGTTAAAATCCTCCTCCAATGCGCAAACAGCCGCCCTTTGCCCTCCTGCGGAACTCTTTGCAGGCTGAGAACGGCAATTTTCGTCGGGAATTTAGGCCGGGGGAGGGGAGGCTGATTCGCTCCAGTCTTCGAGAGACGTCACTGAAATGCTGCGACGCAAACGCGTGAGGGATCCCCAGTCTGGCTGAGTGGCGACAACGAGCCGAGGTTCCGGTCGAAAGAAAGAAGCCGAACAGTCTGAGTCGGAAACCAGATACAATCCCGCTTGGAAGCAGTGAGGATAGCGTCTCGTATTACTCAATTCAAAGTTAAACCGGCCTCGATCTCCCCATGCGGAATATGATAGGTGCATGGCATGCCCCCGAACATGATCGCTGAGTTGGACGACGTGTTTTGGAACCAGCTCCTCTCGCGCATGGAAATGCAGAAAGTGATCCCGGTGGTAGGTCCGGGCGCGATCACATTCGGGCCGGGCGATGACCTGCTGCATCCGTGGCTTGCGCAGCAGGTCGCCACCAAATGTAATCTGCGGTTCCCTACGACCAATTTGCCGAAGACCTTGCAGCAGGTAATCGACGAGCAGCGCCGCGGCGGAGCTACACATGACGAGAAACGCGAGCGTCTAGTTCATCTTTATGTATTCAATCTTCTCCATGGCTCCGGCGTGCAGCCCGGCGTCACCCTTTATCGGTTGGCGAGCATCAAGGACTTCCAGCTCTTTCTCACGACCAGCTTCGACCCTTTGCTCGCCAAAGCCGTTGAAGTCGGTCAACCCGGCTCTCGCCCTGTTGACTGGGTGCGCGCCGTTTCCCTCCGCGACGGGTTTCGAGACCTTCCAGCCGTCCCAGGCGATCTACCCTACGCAGCCGTCTATCATCTCCTCGGTAAGATTCGCAAAGCTCCCGACTGCGCTCTCTGGGACGATGAAACGCTTGCCTTCTTGCGCGAGCTCGATCACCACCTTCGCGCTTCCGGAAATCTCTCCGCAGCCCTGCACGACTCACACTTGCTCTTTCTCGGTCTAAGCTTCGATAACTGGCTTTTGCGTTTCCTAGTACAGGTTGTAAAAGGAAAGCACCTCTCCGAGCTTGATCGCGAGCAGCTTTACCTCTCCGAAAGCCAAGAGGCTGCTGAGCGTGACCATGTCGTCATATTTTTCTCCAGACTCACCCACCAGTTCCGCCTCATTCCTCGACCCCCTTTCGAATTCGTTGCTGAGCTAGCTGGGCGATGGCGCGAGAGACATCCTCAGAGTCCCGATGACAACGCTCTTAGGACACAAGCCCATCACCTCGCCCATCGCTCTTCTGGCTGCATCTTCGTCAGCTACGCCTCGCCCGATCTTCCGATCGCTCAGTACATTGTAAAACAACTGCAAGACAAAGGCCTTCTCGTCTGGTTCGATAAACAGCAGCTCCTCCCCGGGCAGGACTGGGAAGCTGAATTCAGCGAAGCTGTCGAGCAGACGTGCGGAATCTTCCTGAGTCTTATTTCCGATACGAGCGCACAACGCTTGACCGCTTACAACATCCTGGAGCGTAACCTTGCTTCGAAGCGCAGGGATCGCTTTGCCGACAGCGAAGTCTTCTACATTCCGCTACGCATCGATGAAGGCGAGCCGCTTGTCCCGGCCAACGAGCCTCGCGGCACCAAGAAAATTCAGGCTGTCCGCAAATCCGGCGGTCATCTGGACTACAGCTTCATCGAATATTTGCGCCAGCTGCAGCTTGAATACATCAAGCGCGGCGGTTTGAGCTTTGCGGTAGCCGATGCGATAGAAGACAGGTCGAGCTTTGAGTTTCTCCAAATTCGGAACGAGTCTGGCTCGCAGGAGGCTGGTTTTTCCCAACCCGCTGCGCCCGTACAGGACCAGCAAAGGGTGAAGACGAAGCCGTTGAAGAAGTTCGGCTGCCTCGACGTCGCGTCCGAAGAAATAGCAGCGCGTGCTCTCGTTGAAGCTCTCTAGACCGAGCCAAGGATGCTCCAAATCGATCTGCGCCGCAGGACGCGTATCGAGGCTCATGGAGTAGGAGGCGGCGGAGTAAAGGCAGAAGACTCTTCCCCTCTCGAACAACTCGCGGTCGCCCTCAAGGCTCGGGAGCCCATCGAGTTGCCCGGCTTGGTGCTGCCAAACGATCCCGCCAGCTGTCTCTGGCTCAATTTACACCACCGTGAGCGCAAGGATCGGATAACCCACTTGATCCTCGATCAATTCGAAGAAATCTTCACCCTTGGCGCCGAGTGGCCCGGAGCCGACGCTGAAGTCCGCGAGGCCCTCACCATTTTCGTCCGGGGTGCTATTCCCCCGGCCATCGAGACCCTGCTCGATGAGGGCGAAGCTTTTCTCAAACACTTCCACCTCGACGTGCCGCCGCTGCACGTGCTCCTAACCCGACTTTCTCAACTCGGGGCGAAAACTAACGATTTTTTGGCAAGAATGGCCCGCGAAGGCGCATAAAATGGACATCGGGGTCGCCGGAGCCGTTGTAGTGAAGACCTAGGCTCTTCTCAAGGCAGATTTTCTGACTAT
>DATDAL010000100.1:0-85325 GCA_036525415.1 Terrimicrobiaceae bacterium
AACGAGGAGGCGCCCAGATAGTGCATCAACCATGTCGCGCTCACGTCCTGGGCCGAGACGAAGGTGCCCGACAACAAGGTCGCAAGCCATAAGCGGCAAAAGACCGGGTTTCGAAGGGCAAACCAGGTCGAGCTTGATTTCATGGCAAGCGGCAAAATAGCGGCTAGTTCTCAGGCCGCCATTCAAATTTGGCAGCCACCCGCTCGATTGTAAACGCAACCAGGCACATTGAGTATAGCTGGAGAAACTCAGTCCTTCTCAAGATCTTTCACAATCACATTACGGATACCCCGGGTCGGAAGATCCACCATTCTCTTCAACCAGCTCACTCCAGTCGTGACTCGATCCAGGCATCGCTCTCACCTCGATTCCCCGTTCTAGCACCTTCCCGTCCATAAAACCGCTCCTCACGAAACCCTTGCGCAAGCAGATAGACTGGCAAGTTTAACTCGCTGCGGCAACACCCGCACCTGGAAGCCAGGCTCCACCAACAGGTCACCCCGCGGAGGTCGCCCTCGCTCTGTAGGCACTGCTGCGACGGATTACGACGGTCGCCGGATGAACTCCGCGCCGATCTTCTCGATGGCGCCGTGTTATTCCTTGACGCCACCCGAGGTTAGCCCGCCGATGACAAACCTCTGACACAAAAGAAAAACAAAAGTGATCGGCACGCCACTCAAAACCGCCAACGCGGAGAAGCGACCCCAAAATTTCTTTTGCTCGAACAAAAAGGAATTGGCACCTACAGCCAGCGTCCAATTGTCGCTGGATTGCAGGACCACAGAGGCCACCGGATACTCCGACATATAGGAAATGAAAGAGAGAATAAAGACCACGGCGAAAATCGGCAAACTCATCGGTAGGAGAATTCGAAAAAAGGCTTGGAATTGATTCGCTCCGTCAATTCGGGCCGACTCCTCCATGCTCGCCGGGATCATTTCAAAATAACCTTTGATCATCCAGATGTAGCCCGAGATGCCACCGAGGTACACCAAAATTAGACCGGCATGAGTATTAAGCCCTAGCCATTTCGCGTACTGCCCTGCGAAATCGAGAATAACATAGATCGCGATCAGCGAGAGAACCATTGGGAACATCTGCAGGATAAGCAGACTGTTTAATGTCGCCGTTCTGAACTTAAAGTGAAGGCGAGCGAACGCATAGGCAGCAGTCCCGGAAAGGAAAATTATGCCCGTAGAAGCAATCAAAGAGACTTTGATTGAGTTCCAAAACCAGCGCAAGGGAGGCGTCTCTGCCTTCACGAGGCGCGTTTCTCCGGTGGCGGCATCAACCACCTCCTCGTAAGGAATCCCAAGTACGAATTTCCAATGATCTAAGCTGAATCGTTCGGGAAACAAACGGCTTGGCGCCAGGTTGCCTTGGCTGAACGAGGCCGAAATTACCATGAGGAACGGAACCAGGATCAACGCCACAAAGCAAATGACGAACGCGTGCGAAGCGACCTTGCCTATCATCGCTTTTTGCTCGGAAGTCATTCGCTTTTCAGGTTCGATAGACTGCTAAGTCTTCACTTTCTCTGGGTCAGCCTAAGATTTATCCACGAGAGGAAGCCCACGATGAAGAAGAGCACGGTAGCAATAGCACTGGCGAGACCGTAGTTCGTCCCGGAATCACGAAAAGCTATATTGAAGGTGTAATTCACAAGGAGGTCTGTCTCGCCAGCGATGCCACCGCCAACCATCCTGGGACCCCCGGCGGTGAGGAGGTAGATAAGATTGAAGTTGTTAAAGTTGAACGCAAAACTCGAGATGAGAATCGGGATCATTGGGCCGAGGACAAGCGGCAGCGTTAGCTGAAAGAAATCGACGACACGGTTGCTCCCGTCGATCGCGCTTGCCTCATAGATCGCCGTGGGAATCGATTGGAGCATTCCCGTACAAATCAGCATCATATAAGGATAGCCCAACCAGATATTCACCAAGACAACCATCGCGCGCGCACCCCACGGATCGGTCTCCCATTCAGGAGCAAAGCCAAAAACACCCCTGAGAATCTGGTTCGCCGCGCCAAAATCCTGATTGAAGGTTCCTTTCAAGATCAAGATCGAAAGCACCGCCGGCACCGCGTAAGGGAGAATCAACAGCATGCGGTAGACTCTCCGAAAGGCGAGATCCTCCCGTTGCAGAATAACCGAGAGCAGCATTCCCACCGCGAAGGTCGACACTACAGAAATCCCCGAGAATGCAATCGTCCAAAGGAATATTCTCAAAAACGGACCCTGAATTCGGGGATCGGTGAGGATTTGGATATAGTTGTTCAAGCCGGTAAACGTCCTGAAACCAACGCCCGTCTTTTTTCCCTCTTCGTTGACGAAGAAGCCGAGCTTGAAATCGGGCCGGATGACAGTGCCATCTTTTTTGTTGGTCAGCGAACCATCTTCATTTAAAGCCCAAAGGCGCTCTCTCGACCCAAATTTCGCAAGCCCTTCCATCCCAACCAGCCTCTCATCGGGGAGAACGAATTGAACGGTCCTCATCGGCATGAAAAGCCTTTCCCGGGTGATCTGCCCCATTTCCAGCGGCTTGCCCCCCACCTGATCGGTGGGCGCCAAGACACTTAGCTTCACGGGTTCCTGTTCGGCTTTGGCTTGCTCCCCGGGCTTGAGCTTGAAGGACTCCGATGCAAAGCGTTTGGATGGATCTTTCTCATCTTCAATTGAGAGGATGTATTGTCCATTCTCCTGAGCGTACAACTTGTATTTGTAGGAAGCAGTGCCGGCAGGAACCGTTTCCTGAAGAAACAACGCCAAAGACCGATCAAAAGTAAGGAGGTTCTTCGAGCTATACTTCGTGAAACTGAGAAAGACCATGTAGGCGATCGGGAAGATCACAAAGAGGCCAAATCCGAGGAATCCCGGAAAGAGATACCGGTAGGTGCAGGCTGATTCACTGAGAAAAATGAAGGCCCCCAGGCTAATCACGATCAACATCGCCAGCGCTACCCAGGCAGCCCCGGCGAGATAGACAACAAAGTTGATGTAGAGCGCCGGAACGACAAACAGCGCCACCAAAACGTGTCGAATCTGCAGCCTCTCTTTCACGCTTTACTTTTCGATGACCTTTTCGGCCTCATCCAACGCGTCCTGAAGACTCGCCCGTCCGGCAGTTGCAATTTGAATGGCCGTCGCCAGGGAAGTCCAAAACCTGCCAATTTGGGGAACGTTAGGCATAACGACCCCATTTTGAGCATTTTCGTAAGTTATTCTGATTAAGGAGCTCTTGGCGCTCAACTCGTCGGCGAGAGCCTTGAGCGCCGGAACACCTATTGCGACGTCCGCGTCGATTTTTCTCAAACCGTCTTCTGTGCAGACGTACTCTTCGAGGAACAGGACTGCAAGATCGCCATTGGGGGTCGCGCGATTTATCAGCGCAGAGAGGACACCGACGAACGGTCTGCCTGGTTTGCCAGCGACTCCAGGCAAAGGGGCGAGATCGAAATCGATTCCGCATTTCCGAAGTTCGAGCCAAGCCCACGGCCCGCTAATCATCATCGCCAGCTCGCCTCTGCACATTTTCTGCTCCATCACGCTGTAGGTAGTGCCCTTCGGCATGATGCCCGTGTTGATGAGGTCCACGATTTCCTGCAGGCCCTTGACTGCGCCTGGAACATTGACGCCGGTATCCTTTACGTCATAACCACCCTCGATTTTCTTGAAAGGATACCCGCCGTCGCTGGCCAGAAATGGCCAGCTGAAATACGGGGAATTGTAGTCCCACATGATCGGTATCACACCGGGGTTGTTGACTTTTAGTTCCTTCGCAAACGCAGGGATCTCCGAGAGCTGGGTAGGCGGGGTACCGGTGACGATCTTCTTGTTGTAGATCAGCGAGACAGCCTCAAGTGCCAGCGGGTAGCCCCAGATCCGCTTCTTGTGCGTTACGGCGTCCCAAGTCATGGGGAGGAAAGCCGCCTTAAAATCGTCTCGGATCTCCAAGGGCTTTAAAAGGCCCGCGTCGGCCCATTCGCCGAGCCGGTCGTGAGCCCAAATGACGATGTCCGGCCCTTTGCCGCTCTGAGCGGCAGACTGGAACTTGTCGGTGAGCCCATCCGGGACCTCAACTTTAACAGGAATCCCAAGATCCTTTTCAAATTTCTGGGCAAGCTCGGCGAGGCCGCGCCAACCCTTGTCGGCGCTTATCCAAACGAGGAGTTCACCGTCGGTCCAGGAAAATGCCCGAACCGCGGAAAAGAGTATGACGATTACACAGAGAAAGTTCTTGGTCATCGAATTGGCAGGATTGCGGGAAGCGAACGCTCGGGGTTTTGCGCGTAGGCGCTCGGCCGTTCAGCGAAAGCAGCCGCGAACTGCGGAAGACTACTGACCAAAGCGGTCGCCGACAACCACAGGATGGAGGACTTTTTCATGTGGCGCCCTAGATTCGCAGGGCAAGAAACTAGTATGCTATCCGTAACCGATGTCGAGTACATTGCGATCTCCGACCCAGCTCAAATCGAAAAACGACATCGGACGTCTTTCGCGGCCAAGGCGACCCGAGATCGCTCTTATCAGCGTGCCTGTCTGGGAACCGGGAAGCCGAATAGAACCGTATCAGCCGAATGCTTGATCGTGCGCGAGTTGCGGTTACAGTCGAGTCCAGAACTCATGGCGGAGACCCTCATCAACGATGCTGTGTTTCAGGCAGCGGAATTACTGCGCTCCCTGGAAAGAGCTGGCGCGGTTGGATCAACGAAAGGGCAACTGGTCGGCGGCAGAGGTCGTAAGGGCAAGGAGGAAGCTCTTGCCGCCCTGGTCGCGCGACGTGAAGTGTTGAACGTCGGAACCCTCAACAAGCCGCGATTCGCGCTGGCAAGACTTTGCGATCCGCTCAACCTCGCGCGCGCCGCCATTGAAAAGAAGGCTATACCGGCACGCGCGATACTCTTCTCAAGGCAGGAGCTCGTCGAAGGGTGCTCACCCGCAGCAGAGGAAAAGTTCGACGCAGCGCTCACCGAACTCGTCAGAGAGGGACGGATCATCTGTGCCGAGCGGGGAAACGCCGTTTACTATCTGCATACAGTGGCGATCGAGCCACTGATTGGCGATGCGCGATGGAACGCGGCAACGAGTCGCGCGACCCCTGCCCTGTCTGCCGATCGAATTCAAGAGGCCTATCGCGAGATCGCATGGGACACCGGTTTTTCCGACGTCACGATCTCGGAGCTGCAGCGGCGCGCTGGTGTGCCGCTCGACGCACTGAAGCGCTGGCTTCTCGAGCAATGCCGTGCCGGCAGTGTGCTGCCGACGCGAGGCGATTGGTCGCTTGCCGATTCCGATTCGCGCGTCGCAGCCATCGATATCGCAGGGGAACCCCATTTGCGCGTTCGCTTCATCCCATGAGATTCTCGGAGCTGCCGGTTAATCCGTTTGACGACAACGTCGTCTTTGAGCCGCGTGAAGCAGAGAATCCTATCGCGGGGCTCAACGACCGCCCACTCGGGGCGCTGCTAAGACAGTTCGAGCGCCTCGAAGCCGAGCCGCGCCCGCGCCGGAGGCCGCTCCGGCTCAAAGCGCAGTTGATCACATCCGCGGAGCCGGGCTACGGTAAGTCGCACCTGATCGGCCGCCTCTTTAGAGAGCTCGACGAGCGCGCGACGAAGGTTTATCTGCGACCTTTCCAGGATGCCGGTTCATCATGGCGCTCGATCTTGCTCAAGGTCGTCCAGGAGTTGGACCGGCCCGACGACCCACACCTCACAACCGCCGCGCCGGGACAGCTTACACAGCTCGACGCGATCGCGTTCGGCGTGATGGCGCATTTGTTGGCGGGGCTCATTGAGAAGGGACGCGCTGATTGCGAAAATGGAGCTGAGCGCGCGCTCGAGATGCGTCTCGATCCGCTCGAAGCGTTCGGCCACGGGCGGGATGGTCATTACCTGCTCGGCTGGATGCGCGCGCAATTTACTGACTTGCTGCCGCACCTTCTCCGCGAGCTTCGGGAGTCCGGAGTGACGCTCCACTCGCCCGTGCGCGCGTGGCTGCATGTGCTCTATTCCTATGCTTTTTCAGACGGTGGCCCGGAACGTGATTCGGCCATGGAATGGCTGAAGGGCAACGGTCTCTCGGCCGAGGAAGTGATGCTGCTAGGCCTCGATGAGCGCGAGATCGCGCCGTTCGAGGACAGCGCCTCGAAACGAAACGAAGACGCCATGCGCCGGTTGCATGATCTTCTCACACTCGCCGGCTTCAACCGGCCCTTTCTCTTCTGCTTCGACCAAACAGAGCTTTTCACAGCCGCTTCGGATTTGTGTGCGGAATTTGGCAGCGTGATCGAGCAGCTGGTCAACCACGGGCTCAATCACATGATCGTCGTCACCACAAACCTCGAGCCGTGGGCGCGCGTGATCGTGCGGAATTTCCAGACGGCTCACACCGACCGGTTCAGCGCGCCAATTGAGTTGGATGGAATGACGCGTCAGCAGGCGCTCGCGATGGCGCGTCAGCGGCTGGCGGGCATTGGCGTGGCCGAGACCGAGATCGAGACGTTTTGCGACGATCGTTGGCTCGATGGAATCTTTCACGACAAGAAAGCCCACAGCGTTCGGGCTTTTCTGCGATTCTGTGCCCGGCGTTGCGCCGATCTTTCCGAAGGGCAGGCGGTCGTCGCGCCCGAGAGGAGCGTGGATGACTACTTTGCGCACTACGAGCGCGAGGTGCTGTCTAAGCCAATCGTCTTTGATCCCGATATCTTGCGGTGGAGCGTGGGCGAAGAGGCAGCCGCGGGAGCGCTCCCGGGCGTGCAGGTCGATCGTTTCCGCGATCCAAAACATCTTTTCCCAATTACGTGGAAGAGCCGCTCGCGTCAGACCCTGTTCGGTTTCGAAGATTCGTCGCACTCGCGCCGCTGGGATACGATCCTCCGCGAGGCTACGAAGCTCGCTACCGGGGAAGACGCGCGACGGACAGAGATGCGGGTCGTCTTCCTGCGAACACCCGAACAGCAGGAGATTCCGGGTCCCGGCTGGCGCGCCCTGGGGCCGAAGTTCGAGGCGGCCACCGACTACTTTTCCGTGCACGTGCTCTTCGAGCACGATCTTGCGACAGTTTTCGCCTGCTACGAACTCTATGCGAATGTCGTGGAAGGCAACGCCCAGATCAGCCGGGACGAGGCTTTGCTCTTCATTCGTGAAAAGCTTCGTCCGTGGTGGAATCGACTGCTCGAAAAGCCACCGCCTCCAGCCGACGTAAAGCCAAGCCCGCCGATAGCTGAACGTCCATCGAGGCGGCTGCTCTCCAGAATACGCGCCGCGATGGCGATCCGGCCGTTCTTATCGTTCTGAGTTTCTCTTTTGGGCGCTAAAATGTTAGCCTAAAGCCCGCAGACACGTTGTTCGAAAGGTAGTTGGTGCGGAAAAGTTCGCCGTCGTAGTAAGCGTAGGTGCTAATGCGCTCGTTCCATTGAATAGCGAAGCCTGCGCTAAGGAGCAGACTGTCGCGGCCGATCTCTGGCCCGTAGACCGTGAAGCTGTTTCCGGCACCGCTCGCAAAATTTGCAAGGATCGGGTAAGCGGTCGTCCCGTATTCGTGCTGCCAGGAGGTGCGAACCTCCGGAATTACGCGGACCGGGCCCAATTTCCAATCGTAAGACGCTTTCATCCCAAATGCCGTGCGCGCGGAATAAGCGTGTTGGTCGGGGTACTTCAGCGGCGCGAGCGAGCCACCTTCGGTGAAGCCATCGAAGCCGACGTAAGTATATTGAAAATTCGCCGTGGGCCCGACGGTCAGTCCCCCAACTTTCCAGTCGTACCCGCCTGCGACCAGGACGTTGAGCTCACCGCCCTCAGTGCTTCCGCTGGCGGCGCCCTCGAGAGCCGTCCGGCGCGTGTCGTACCCGTTCAATCCCCCGCTCACCGCCGCGTCCAGATAGAATCCACTCCCGAACGCCGTGGCATAGAGGCCAAGCTTTCCTCCGTTGACTTGGATGCTTCCGTCGTTGACCGAGCCAACACCCGTGTAGGCATAGCCGCCCATCAGACCAATTGCGAAGTTCGATCCGATTCGATAGTCAACACCAACGGTGAAGCCTCCGGTTTCCAGATCATAGCCGCTCGAATTGAACGTGCTATCGACATTGGTGAACTCCCCAACGCCCGTGGCGAAGACGCCCCAGCGATTGTCCGCTCCCGGCGCGAACACCGCCGGGCCGCTCTTGCCCTCGGGTCCGCTCACCCCAGCGAATCCCTCTCCAAAACTCGGACCATTGCCCTTGATCGCGAACCCCGCAGCACTGAAGCCAGCGCTACCCGCGCGGATGTCGCTCATACGCCGGCCCAAGTTGCTCGTCTGCACATTGGCGAGGGAGATGGCCGTCACATAGATCGAGCTCAATTCGTCGGGCGAAATCAGATTGAAATCAGTCCGGAGATTCTCCAACGGCTCATTGTTGAGAAACTCCATCAGCTCCGACGCCCCGGGATCTCCCACCGCGCTGTCGAGCGCCGTGGCCACTGCCACCTCATTCGGGGTCACGGCGAACTCCACGAAGGAACCTTGTGTGAGTTCGAGCACAACGGCGTTGGGCAGAAAAACGGGTTCGCCTTTAAGGACGGTTCCGGTAGCAAAGTCGTTCTCGACGTTATCGAAAGCTCCGCTTACTCCGCCATCAGCAGTAAGAAACGCAATCCGATCACCCACACGCAGCTTGAAGCCTCCGACACGAACAAGCTGGAGGTTGCCGGCGAGATTGGCGCGGCCGCTTACCGCGAGCAGGTCGAACTGACCCGGCGAGCGGCCGGCCACTTCGATGCGCAAGGTGCCCCCCGCGTTCTGCGTGTAGTTGCCGTTGACAGTAAGGGTCCCTGGTGAAGTGCCTGGGCTCACGGTCCCGCTGTTCACAACGTTCCCTTTAACCACTCCCGTGCCTTGAAAGAATCCTGCGTTGGCGACGTTTCCCTTGATCGTGCCAAAAAGCTCCAGCTGCGCGCTCTGTGCAACACTTACGCTACCAGCGACAGCGCCGGGATTATTAACGATAAGCGACGAGTTATCATTGACGTTCACCATTGGTGAAGCCAGCACTCCGTTAACAATCGCCTCACTGTTGCCATTGAGGTCGATGTCACCACCAACGGTAAACTCGTTGTTTACCACGAGATCACTGCTGTCGATGCTGGCCGCGCCGGGGACATTGAAATTAGAATTTGCTATTAGGGTGCCGCCTCCAACGAGGCTAAAGTCCTCCAATGCCTGAACCGTTCCCCCGCTTACGGTCGCTTTGCCCGGCACCGTCCAGTCGCCTCCGACGTCCAGAATATCCTGAACCTGAAGCGTCGTCCCGTTTCCAAAGGCTACCGGTCCGGTCCCTAAGGCTGAGGAATTCTGCGCAAGAATTGAGCCTGCGGCAATTACAGTTCCCCCCGAATAAGTATTGTTTCCAGTGAGAACGGTGGTGCCCGGCCCACTCAGTAAAACGCTCCCTGCGCCACTGATCGCTCCGCCAAATGTGAAAGAGCCGCTTCGATTGAACGCCAGTATGCCGTTGTTGACGACATTTCCGGCAATGCTCCCAGTCGTTCCTCCGTTACCGAGTTGGAGCGTTCCGGCGTTGATGGTCGTAAGTCCCGTGTAGGTGTTGTTCCCAACGAGCACCGTCGTTCCCATCCCATTTTGCTGGACACTCCCAGTGCCGCTGATCACTCCGTCAAATGTGAAGGAGTTGCTTCGATTGAAGACCAGGATACCGTTGTTGGCGACATTCTTAATGATGCTACCAGTCGCCCCGCCGTTACCGAGTTGAAGGGCCCCCTGCTCGATAAAAGTTCCTCCAGTATAAGTATTTTCCCCCGTAAGTGTTAACGTCCCTGTACCGACCTTGGTTAATGATCCGCCCTTATCGGGCTGAGGCGTTTCATTTTTCCGATTATCCGGCAGGTCCGAAGATTCCCCATCGGAAATAACTCCCGAGAAAGTAGTGCTCTTGTTTGTTTCTCCCACTTCGAGATTCTTCGAGCCGAGAAAGATTGTTCCGTCTCCCTCGACCGACCCGGCAGTGGTTCCCCCGCTGCTGAGTTGAGCGATGGTAATGAAGGCTGTCGCATTCGCATTGATCAGCGACGATTTTCCACCAGAGCTATGGTGTCTGAAAGCAGTGAAGGATTTTTCGCGGCTGTTCTTGATCGTCGCATTCTCAGCGGTAGCCTCTGCGGCAAAATTCGTGTCGGATCCCGTTCCGCTGTTGATGATCGTCGCATTCCCAGCGCTCGATGTGGTATCAAAGAAAACCGAAGAAGCTAGGCCATCGTTCTCGATCGTCGCATTCCCAGCGCTTGCTGTGCCGAAAAACGTGGCTCTGGACGAATCACCGCGATTCGTGATCCGTGCATTCGCCGCGCTCGCATTACCGAAATTGGCTTCCGACCCTGGGCCGCTGTTGAGGATGCTGACGTTGTCAGCCGTCGCATTCGAGCCATTAAAAAAAGCTCTCGACGACTCGCCGTCGTTGCTAATTGTCTGATCTCTTCCAGAGTTGTTTATTATTCCGGCGCCATCGAATCCCAGTGTCTTGCCATTTGTCCGAATTGAGAAAGAAACAGCCCCAGGAGCGAAGGTAATCGACTTTACGCTAGCGTTGCTCGAAAGGCTCGGCGAAGTTATCCTCGAATCTCCAGTAAAAGTGGCGGTGTCGGTGTCTTTGACGGGAGCTCTGGTCGCGCCGCCAGATTCCGAAACCCAGTTGCCGTCGGTGTTCCAATCAACAGAGTCTGGAATTTGCTTCCAGAAAGAATCGACGGGCTGCGCATTGGTATCGGCGACTACGAGCAGCAGAGCGAAGAACAGCGTGCCTGCAGCAAGCGAGGTTGCATGGACAACAAGGAGTTTCTCGCAAGAGTGTATGGTGGTATTAGGATGTTGCGACTTAGGCCCTAGAACAGTCATGGGGCGCAGAGCATTTACACTAAGCAGCCACCGTCAAGAAAATCTTCTAACTTTCTTGGCAGCCGCTAATATCTCCCATCCGTGGGCGAAATTGCAGAACAAATAAACCGGAAAGCAGAAGCTCTCAAGTCGGTCATTACTAGGTATTTCCTGGAGTTCAAGTGCCTTTTCAAATGGAAAAACACTTCATCTATTAGTCGCCATGCATTCTCTGATCGGACGGTGCGCGTATTAGTTTTTACGTCATGAGCGGACCCGTCCAATGGAGAAAAGAAGAAATGCCACTGCGAGCGCAAGAAGGTCTGGAACAATCCACAGATGACACAGATGGACGCAGATTCAAAACTGGCAATGGGGCCAGGGCTGGAAGGGTCTCGCCGATTCCCGGGCCGTTTACGGTAAAGTAAAGCTATTACCCGCGCCGCCGGCGACGCTCGCAACAACCGAGTAAACCGTCGCGTATTCTTACTGCCAGGTGGTGCCTTCCTCGCCATCAGGGCCCGCTTTTCCAGTCGCAGGAGGCTCTTATCTCCAATTTGTCGGTGCAATTCGGCGACACCCGCGCCGCAGCATACGCCTCGTTGTCGGTAATTGTGACCCTATCAATCTGCCGATTTTTTCTCAAATCTGCGGTCATCTGCGTCACCTGCGGATCCTTTTCACCGAAAATCCAAGGCTCACCTTCGGGCTTGCCAATCAACCGGCGTTTCCTTACGGATAGGAAGGCTGCAGGCCGCGCTAGGCAGAACAGCCTTATGATGAACGACACAGAGAACAAGCCGATGACGTTTTCCGAAGTGATTGAAGTGCGTCGAAAAACGGAGGCTGTCTCGAAATATCTTCATGAGCAACTGACTGGCTATATTGAGACATTGCGACCGCTCTTTGTTCCCGATCGCTACATCGGAAAGCTGGCAGGCGGGAAATTTGACGTGCAAGGTTCCGACCGCGCTCTGGCTGAAATACAGCAGAAATACCGCGAGTTCACGGCCAGGCCTTTCGATCTCTCACCCGAATTCGATCCGCAGTGGTTGTCTCTCGTTGGCGGCCGTCTTGATCTGCAGCGCTGGGCGTACACATACAACATCCACACCGACGGCGAGACCAAAGCGGTCACGATTACCTCTCCGAGCCGCTGGATCTTAACGTACCGTTCCAATTTCACCGTGGTCCAAATGGCCGAGGCCCTCGCCAGTAAAGAGCGTGCCCCCATTGAACTCCGCCGGCAATTTGTGGTGAACGCACTTGTCATGCAGCTAGCCATCACGAGAAATCCCGGGCTGGGACAACTGATGGACGGACTCCACTACCGCCTGCAAAGCGAGACTTTCCCCGGTCTAGCTAACCTTCCGTTGGTAACTTTCACCTCTCCGTTGCCCTCATTTCGTCCGTCCGACGATCTTATCCTGGAGGCGAGTGGTTTTTCGGGAATTCCCGCATTTATCGAATTGTTGGATATCGACGCCATCCGCGAACTGCGTGACCCGCTTCGCGAACAGATTGACCTGTTGCTCAAATAAGCTGTGGCCCGCGACGGGTGTTTGCCGGGGTGCCCACGCTTTAAATCATCTGCTTCCAGATCGTTTCAGGCGCTGGAGGGCTCGGCTTCCTCCGTAGAGCGCCAATGAACGTTTGGCTCTAGTTTGCCGGTTTCGGCAAACAGCTTCGCGGCCTTTAAGACGACGTCCTTCCCGACCAGCAGTTCCGCCGGGTACTTGTTTGTTTGCTGCCCGACTTTGATTTCCACATCGCCGCTAGGCTTTCCGGGATCGATCGCCGCGTAAAACGTCTCTTGATCGCCGGTGGCATAGAGAACAAACACATCCGGCCCGCCTCCGATTGTCATGTGCGTCTTGCTCTCTCCTTCGAGGCAAATGATGGTGTGTTCCTTCCCGTTCATTTCTTTGATCGCTTCGCCAACCCTCTCCCACTCAGGATCGGTGATTAACTCGTAGGCGTCTCCGTCTTCGATGGACAAATGCTTCGCGAACATACCCATAGATCTTAGATTAGCAGCTCGTCGGCCTCATAGCGAGAGCGGATTTGAATCCGCCATCCGGGGGCAGCCTGAAACATGGCATCGCCTGCTCGAAATCCCTCGATCCTGAAACCCTCGCGCACAGATTTTACTATCCGCCGCTAGAGGGCGAACATCTCGAAGAATTCGCTCGCGGAGAAGATTGGTATCGCGTCGCGAGTTCTCGACGACTTCCGCGTTTCTCGTGAGTGGCTTCGTCCGGAAGCTCTGGCGAATGTCTCGGCTTGTCTGCAGGCTATTTCGTAGCGTAAGGGTTCACGCAAGGACCGCCACGCACTCGATTTCGACATCGAAACCTAGAAGCTGCGCTCCTATGGTTGCACGGGCGGGTTTCGATTGGCCGAAATAGCGCACGTAAACGTCGTTCATTTCGCGAAAATTCTCAGGCGTGAGATTTGACAGATAAACCCGGCAGCTCACCACGTCCGAAAGCGAAACACCGCCCGCGGAGAGGACATTCTTAATGTTTTCGAGGACCAACTCGGTTTGTCTCGGGATGCTGCCACGATCGATCTTTCCTGTCGCCGGATCAAAGGGTGTCATCCCGGAAACGAAGAGAAATTTCCCCTCCGCCATGACTCCGAGGGAATAGGGACCAAGTGCCGGCGGAGAACCCGGAAACGCTTCGATTGGACTCTTCACAATCTTCTTTTATCCTCGCCGGCTAAAAGCGCAACTTCGCGCGCGCCCAAGCTGCGCCACTGCCCGGGCTCGAGCGCCCCCAACTCGATTTCCCCAATCCGAGTGCGCAGGAGCCGCCTCACTTCGTAGCCGAGCTTGAAGAACATCGAGCGAATTTGGCGCTTGATTCCCTGGCGAAGAACAACCTTTACCAGTGAGGGTCCGAGGATCTGAATTCGCTCTGCCCTCGCCCGGCCACCTTCAATTCTAAATCCTTGCAAGAGCCTCGCCGTATGTTGCGAGTCAAACGGCTTGTCCAGGAGCACTTCGTATTCCTTTTCGACCTCGTGGCCAGGATGAGTAAGACGTTGAGAAAGCGCACCGTCATTGGTGAGGAGAATCAATCCCTCGCTATCCTTGTCGAGCCTGCCAACATGAAAGAGCCGTCCAAAGTGCGCCGGCACGAGGTCGAAGACCGTCGGGCGTTTCCGCTCATCGGATCGCGTGCAAAGAATCCCCCTAGGTTTGTGCAGCAGGATATAGGCAGGCGGCGCGGGGCGGGGTGGCGGTTTTCCGGCGACGCGCACGTCATCGCCCGGTTGCACGACCGTCGCGAGATCGCGGATGAAATGACCGTTGATCGAGATCTTGCCATCTCTGATAAGGGCTTCACACGCACGCCGCGACCCAAAACCTGCGGCGGCAAGAAAACGATTCAACCGCATTTCGGACCGAGCCTTAAGAGACAAGAAACTAGCCCAGCCGACAGGCTCGGGCTTTCACCAATGGGCTTACTCTTCGGGCTTTGTCTTGGGCAAACCAATAACGCGCTGGCCGTCCTTAAATTGGCCACGCTTTTTCATCAGCTCGACCCGCTCGAAGCGCTTTAGAACGCTGCGCTTGGCTTTGATGGCGCCTTTGCCCTTCAGGCTGGGATGTTGACTCATAGGGGCGGAAAATTTGGACGAAATCCTTTGAAAAGCAACTGAAATCCACGCGATGCGGGCCCGCGCTCTCCGATGAACAATGGGAACTACACGAGGCCGAGCTTCATCCGTCCCTCTTCGCTGATCATGGACTGATTCCAGGGCGGATCCCAGACCAGTTCGACCTCCGCGTCGTCCACTCCTTCAATAGCAAGAATCTTCTGTCTGGCATCTGCCGCAATCGCGGGACCCATCCCACAGCCTGGTGCCGTCAGTGTCATGCGGACCAGCACCGAATTGCCGCCGGACTCCTTTCTATCCACTCGACAGTCATAGATCAGGCCCAGATCGACCACATTAACGGGAATCTCGGGATCGAACACCGTCTTGAGTTGCGACCAGACAGCTTCCTCCGCTGGGCCTTCGAAGGTCCTGGCCTCCTCGTCCGGCGTCATCGCGTCGAGGCCGAGCGCGTCGCCGTCCTGGAGTTCGATGCGTGCAAGTCCACCCGGTGTCGCCACGGTGTATGTTCCGCCCAGCGATTGGGTAATGATCACATTCATTCCCGCCGGCAGAACAATAGGGTGTCCGCTGGGAATCTGAATCGCGTCGCAATCACGAGTCAGGGTGATTTCTCGATGATCGCTCATGGCTGAAGCTTGATTTTTAGGTTCTTTGGCGGAGAAAGCCGATCCAGCAAAGTCGGGGCTAGCTCGGGCTGAGAAGTCTTTTCTCCGGTAAGAGCGTTCCTCAAGGCCCCCTCGACCAGCTGCGCGCAATGGATTTTCATCGGAGGAAGCGCGCCGAGCGGAGACGCCAGATCATCTCCCGACAGAGCCAAAGCCTCCGCGGGCGTCTTACCGCGGATGAGCTCAGTGGCGACGCTAGCGACGGCGATGGCTGTCTGGCAGCCAAAGGCCTGGAACGTGGCCTTGTCGATGACTTTTCGGCCATTGTCCTCCTTGAACTTAACCCACATGCGCAGCATGTCGCCGCAGTTTTCGCTACCGACGGTTCCCACCGCATCCGCGCCAGACATCTCGCCAAGATTCTGCGGGTCCTGCACTGCAGCCTGGATTCTTGCTTCGAGATCGTCGCTCATTCCAAAGTGTATCGTGACAAAGTGGGATCGACCTGAGTACTCCACGCATCGATCCCGCCGCGCAGACATTTGATATTGGTGAAACCATGACCCGCGAAATATGCCGCCGCGTCAAGCGATCGCGACCCCTTATGGTCAAGGATAACCAGCAGATCATCCTTGGGTCGTGTCGCGAGCATATCCTGCATCAACTCTTGATCGAGGAGCCGCGCGCCCTCGAGGTGCACGGCGTCGTATTCCTCCCGCGTGCGGATATCGAGAATTTCGACCCCGTCGGATTCAAGCAATTCCTTAGCCTCGCGCGGCGCAATCATCATCCGCTCATCTTGCTCCCAAGCCGAGCGCACGTTCTCTAGCACTTCTTCGGGATCAAGGCCGCCATTGCGGTTGCAGACATCGGCGAGTGTCTCGTCGGGCCGAAATCCGCAACTGGCGCAACCGCCGATATGATAATGTCTGAAAAGCGCACGCTGGGCGCTCGGATAGGCCTCAAGCAGCTCCGCCATGGTCATGTCCGCTATGGATGTCATCTCCGTCAGAGTACCCGCATGCGCCGCCGATTTCAACTATGGGCTCGCGGTCGCCGCTTCCAGAACTATCATGATTGTATGAAATTCCGCGCTCTTGGCGAAGCCCGATGGATTCTCGGCGTCCTCGCAGTTTGCTTTTTCGCTTCAGTGGCTTTGCTCCCGCCGGTCTCCCTTGTCTTCGGCGCGTTGCTGCTATTCTCACTCTATTTTTTTCGAGATCCCGAGCGTCAGCCGCCGCGCGATGAGACGCTTGCTGTCTCTCCTGCGGATGGGGTGGTCGTCGAGGTGAAAGAGACCGGGGAAGATCAGTTCCTCAACCGGCCTGTGAAACGTGTGACAATCTTCCTCTCCGTTTTCGATGTTCATGTGAACCGATCGCCCATCGCTGGCGAAATTACGCATTCGGAGCCGATGACTGGCCGGTTCCTCGATGCTCGGAATCCGGCATCTTCGGAGGTCAATGCGCGCCGCACATGGGCCATTCAGGGTAGGGGTGTCACGATCGTCGTCCGCCAGATCACCGGAGCCATCGCACGAAGAATCTGCGCTTGGAAACAGGTGGGCGACGTGGTGGAGAGAGGCGAACGATTCGGAATGATCCGATTCGGCTCTCGCACCGAAGTGGACCTGCCCCTTGATACCGAAATCCTCGTCAAACCCGGAGATAGAGTGCGCGGGGGGGAAACAGCCGTCGCCCGCCTCAGCGCGAAGCAGGCATGAACTCTCACGAAGAGCCCAAGATCTATCTTCTGCCAAACTTGATGACGGCGGGAAACCTCTTTTGTGGCTTCGCCGCAGTCCTGCGCATCATTGAAGCAGCTCTCGTCATTCAACAAGGCGGACCGGCAGCTGCACTCTATCATCAGGCCCTCACCTTTATTCTTGGAGCCTGTGTCTTCGACTTGCTCGACGGCCGCTTGGCAAGGCTCGGGGGGAGTGAAAGCCCCTTTGGACGAGAATTCGACTCCCTCGCCGATGTCGTATCTTTTGGAATCGCGCCGGCCCTGCTGGTCTATCAAATCGTGTTGCGCGACTTCCACCGTACGGGCTGGCTCATCGCTTTCGTTTACCTCTTGTGCGGCACCCTTCGGCTGGCGCGATTTAATTGCTACGCAAGCGCAAGGAACGGCAAACCCGCAGACGACTTCATCGGTTTCCCGATCCCTGCCGCGGCCGGGCTCATCGCTTCGCTTACCCTATTCATGCTCTGGCTGGAAGAGGGCTCCAAGGAGATCGGAGTCTGGAAATACGCTCTGGCCTCCTTGATGCTCTTCCTTTCTTTTATGATGTTCAGCCGGGTCCGTTACCCCAGCTTCAAAGGCCTCGGCTGGCGGACTCAGCGATCCATTCCGCGATTCCTGCTGATCATCGTCGTCCTGGTTTTCAGCGCAATGTTCTACGAGTGGATGCCCGCGCTGCTCTTCGTGACGTTTCTACTCTATGGCTTCGTGAGGCCTTTCATCTCGAAAGCTCTGCGCCGTGAAATCGAGGAAGAAGAAGAGGAGGAGGAGGAAGACGAACAAGAGACCGAGGAGTCGCCCAAGTAGCTCAGAAAAAGATTGGGATGATAAGGATCGCAACGATATTCACGACCTTGATCATAGGATTGATCGCCGGACCGCTGGTATCCTTATAGGGATCGCCCACGGTGTCGCCTGTCACCGCGGCTTTGTGAGCTTCGGATCCCTTGCCGCCGTGGTTTCCCTCTTCGACGTATTTCTTGGCGTTGTCCCACGCGCCTCCGCTGGAGGTCATCGAAATACCCATAAAGAGGCCGGTGACAATGCTACCGACCAGCACTCCTCCGAGAATCGTCATGCCATCAGGAATCGCCGCCACCGCTACGACAGCAACCACAGGAAGCAGCGCGGGCACGATCATCTCCTTCAATGCAGCCTTCGTAACGATGTCCACGCAAGTACCGTATTCTGGCGTGTCAGTGCCCTCGAGGATTCCCGGATGCCGCTTGAGCTGACGGCGGACTTCCGTAACGACGGCACCCGCGGCGCGGCCGACAGCATTCATGCTAAATCCGGAAAAGAGGTAAGGTAAAAGCCCTCCAATAAAAAGGCCGATGATGATTTTGGGATCCTTGAGCGAAAACGTTAACGCCTGTTCAATCTGCGCAGGATCAAGGTGCAACTTGCTCTGGGGGCTCTCGAGGTGATGCTTGAGATCAACAAAGTAGGAGCCGAAGAGCACCAAGGCAGCGAGACCAGCGCTGGCTATGGCGTAGCCCTTGGTCACGGCCTTCATCGTATTGCCGACCGCGTCCAATTCGTCGGTAACAGCCCGCACGGATTTGGGAAGCCCGCTCATGACCGCAATCCCTCCCGCGTTGTCCGTGATCGGGCCAAAAGCATCGAGAGAGATGATGATTCCCGACATCGCCAGCATGGCCATTACCGCTACGGCAATACCATAAAGCCCCGCGGCGCTGTGACTGAGCCAGATCGACGCCACAATGCAAACGACCGGCAGCGCGGTAGCCTGCAGGCCGACAGCCAGGCCAGCGATGATATTCGTCGCATGGCCTGTCACGCTTGCCGCGGCGATTTTGCGCACGGGTGAATGAGCAGTTGAAGTGTAGAAGTGCGTAATAAAGACGGCCGCACCGGTCATTAGGAGCCCAAGCAGAGACGCCAAATAAATGCCGCCGGCAGAATAGATCGCCTCAGTACCGCTGAGGGCATCGCGCACCCTCAGGCCGTCCGGGAAGAGCAATTTGGTAAGCGGATAGAAAATGGCCGCCGACAGTAACGAACTGACCAAGACTCCGCCCATCAACGCGTTTGCCGGTTTCGCGTTGGAAATATTAACAAACAGAATGCCGGCGACCGACGCGAGAATGGCAAATCCTCCAAGCAAGAAAGGATAAACGATCGGCGCGCCCAATCCTGCGGTAAGGGCTCCGACGAGCACCGTGCCGATGAGGGAAACCGCGTAGGTTTCGAAAACGTCCGCCGCCATGCCCGCACAGTCACCGACATTGTCACCCACGTTATCAGCAATGGTTGCCGGATTGCGCGGATCGTCTTCATCGAGATTCGACTCGACCTTTCCAACCAAGTCCGCTCCGACATCTGCGGCCTTTGTGTAAATGCCGCCGCCCAAACGCGCGAAAACTGAAATCAACGAAGCACCCAGGGCCACGCCAACGAGGCTCGCAATCGCCCTGTCTGGGCTCAACTTGGACATCGTTAGCCAAAAAATTCCGACGGAGAGAAGTGCCAACCCAACGACCAGCAGGCCGGTCACGGCGCCGCCATTAAAGGCAGCCCTAAGGGCAACCTTTCGATTCAGGGTTGCCCCTTGTGCGGTGCGAACGTTCGCCACGACCGCGACACGCATCCCGATGTAACCGGCTGACAACGAGCATATTGCTCCCAACAAAAAGCCTGCCGCGGTCGGAAGATCACGAAGGATCGCCAGCAGGACAAAAATAACGATCGCAATGGCCCCGATTGTTAAAATTTGGCGGCTCAGGTAGGCCTTGGCGCCTTCCTGAATTGCCCCGGCCACCTGCCGCATCCGGTCGTTGCCCGCCGGAGAGCCCAAGACCTTTTTGATAAGGAAGGCCGCCACGCCAAGGCCGGCAAGGGCACAGAGCAGGGCGAATGGAATGCCTTGGGAAAGAAGAAATCCGGATAACACAGGGCTCGGGTATTGAAAGGGCCGCAGATATTAGTGAAACATCGCTCCGAAGCAACGATGTTTTGCATTTACACTGCCGCGCCGCGCCTTCGACGTGCCGCCGATGCAGGGAAAAGAACTGTGCAATACGTTGATGGACGCGACGAAACAGCCGGTTCCGCAGAGCGGGAAGCCCCTGCCATCACGATCTCCTCCAAAGAAAAAATCGCCCTGCCTCAAGAAGATTGGCCGGCGACCAGCGAGAGGATCGCCTTCTGGGTGTGCAGCCGATTTTCGGCCTGACGGAAGATTGTAGCTGCATGCTCCTCGAAAACCTCCTCAGTAATTTCCTTGCCGCGGTAAGCGGGAAGGCAGTGCAACACGAGCGCGCCGGGTGCCACCGATAGCAGGGCGCGGCTTATCTGATAGTTTCCGAACTGTGCCAGGCGAAGAGCTGCCTCGTCCTCTTTGCCCATGCTTACCCAAACGTCTGTATAGAGCACATCGGCGCCGCGTGCGGCCTCGATCGGATCCGTCATTACCTTCACGTTCCCAGAGCTTGCGCCGGATTCGAATTGTGGTGGACGAAACTTCTCAGGTGTCGCTACTCGCAGTTCGAAGCCGCACCGCGCCGCCGCCCACATCCACGAGCGCGCTACGTTGCAATCTCCATCGCCGATAAAGGCGACCCGCAGTCCCTCGAGCGAACGCCCGCTCTCCTGGATGGTAAACAAATCGGAAAGGATCTGACACGGGTGTTCTTCGTCGGTCAATGCGTTGATGGTTGGAATGTCGCTGAACCGGGCGAAGTCCTCGACATCACGCTGCGCGAAGGTGCGAATCACAGCACCATGAAGCATGCGACCCATCACCCGCGCCGTATCCTTGATCGGTTCGCCGCGCCCGAGCTGAATATCGCCGGCAGCAAGAAACATCACGTCGCCGCCCAATTCGCGAATGCCGACCTCGAACGAAATCCGTGTGCGGGTCGAGGACTTCGAAAACATCAAGGCCCAGCATTTGTGGCGGAGGGGATGCCCGGCATGGCGACCCCGCTCGGACTTCATCTCGCCACTCAGGGAGATGATGCGTTTGATCTCCTCACAACTCAATGATTCGATTGAGAGGAGGTGTTTCATGGGATGATCTCCAAAAGCGAGGAGTTTAGCACAGAAATGAGGCCCACACCTAGTCCTCCTTTAGGGATCGCCCGATTTTTTCGAGCGCTTCATCGATTTCCCCTCCCGTAACATTCAAAGGAGGGAGTAGCCGAATGACACGCTCCCCCGCCGGAATCGTAAGCAGTCCGGCAGCGATGAGCCTTTTCACAAAGGGAATTGCAACATTTGCATCGCCGGCGCCTGCCAACTCGAAGCCGATCATCAAGCCGATGGCGCGGACCTCGCGCACGCGTGGGCTATTGAGCGACCGGAGCCCATCGCGAAGCTTGGCGCCCTGCACGGCTGCGTTCTTGCGCAGCCCCTCGCGCTCGATAATTTCGAGAACCTTGAGTGCGGCGGCACAGCAAACAGGATTTCCTCCATAAGTCGTACCGTGAGTGCCCGGTCCAAGCAGATCGCAAAGACCACGCGATGAAGCCGCCCAGAAGGCACCGAGTGGAAACCCGTTTGCGATTCCCTTGGCCCAGCTCACGCCATCGGGCATGAGCGTCAAATCCAGGCTTTTCCAGCCGCACCATTCGCCCGTTCGTCCAAGACCGCATTGAATTTCGTCGAAGAGCAGAAGAAGATCATGCTCGTCACAGATGCGGCGCAGCCCGCGAAGGAACTCCGCCGTGGCGATATGAATTCCGCCCTCCCCCTGCACGGGCTCAACTAAAATCGCCGCCGTCTTCGGGCCGACGGCGGCCAACACCGAGTCTAGATCCCGATAGGGAAGATGAACAAATCCCTCCAAGAGCGGTGCGAATCCCTTCTTTATCTTCTCCTGCGCCGTGGCGGAAATTCCGGCCATGGTACGTCCGTGAAATGAATTTTTGAAAGTGAGGATCTCGTACCTTCCGGACTTATTGCCGAATTTCCGCGTGAGCTTGATCAACCCTTCGTTGGCCTCCGCGCCGCTATTGCAAAAGAAGACCTTGCCGCTTCCTGTGACTTCTACGAGGCGGCGGGCAAGCTCGGCTTGCGGTGCGGTGCGATAAAGATTCGATGTATGGACAAGCGTTGAAGCCTGTTCCGTCACGGCTTTGGTCACCTCGGGATGCGCATGACCGAGTGAGCAAACGGCAATTCCTGCGCCGAAATCGAGATATTCCCTGCCTTCGAAATCCCACACGCGGCAGCCTGCGCCTCGTGAGATATCGAGATCGAATCGCCCGTATGTGGGCATGACGTAATCAGCATAAAGAGTGGAGAGCGTTGTCATTGGAAAGCTATTCCGCGAGTCACGGCGTTAGCACTGCCTGCTCTCAACGCAAAAAGGGATCTAAAACGTCCACGCAACCGGTCGGATCTCGCCAACTGAAAAAGAGCGTCGCGGCAAACTGATCAGGCCGCCTCGCCGTAGGAGCCTTCCACACGTTCGGCGACATCGCGATAGCCATAGTCCACCTCGTAGATCTGCTTCATGCACTCGATGGACCTTTCCTCCTGCGTCATCTTCTCATAAACAAGGCCAAGATTATAGACGATATCCTTTTTAACGTTATCCATCTGGAGCAACTCGCTGGCTGCGGTGGAAAGGACGTTGGCCGCGAGATCTAACATCCCGCGTTCCGTGTAACACTTCCCGAGCAAATTCATCGCGCGAAGGCGAACGTTCGGATTTTGCCGCGCTTTCTGAAGTTCGGAAATGGCATCCTTGTAATCGCCCAGGTTGACGAGGATCTCGCCGAGCTCGAAACGGAGCTGGAGATCGGTCGGGTTGCGCTCGACACGTTTTCTCGCCTCGACCAGGAGCAGTTGGGCACGCTGCTTCCTTAGCTCTTCAAGCTGCGCACTGTATTGAGCGATTTCGGCCGAGTCCGGATTCGCCGCGACAAACTCCTCAAAAAGCGCAATTGAGCTGTCGAACTGCCTGATGCGAAGGTCGGAAGCTTTGCGCACGAGAGCGAAGTCCGTATTCTGCGAAAGCTGGGCGGCGTAGTCAAACCACGTCACCGCGTTTTCGAGATCGTTCTTTTCTTCGTACAGTTCGGCGATGCGGCGGACGGTATCCAAATTCTCGGGATCCTCAGTGTATTTTGCGGAGAGTTCTCCCAGGAGCTGGTCGATTGTTTCGCCGCTACGATACACCCTCCCCTGTTGTTCCAGCGCCACGGCTTGATCCTTGTCCTTGATAAGGTCGCGATAGGTGGCTTCTTCTCGGTCCCACCCCCCCCTCTGCATCGAGGCAGCAGCCGCGGCATCCTTACCCCCTTTCACGGCAGAGAGGTCGTTTGGGTTGATTTCGAGGATCCTGCCATAAAGGTCTGCGGCTTTCTCGGGCAGCTCATTTTCCATGTAGAGCTTAGCAAGCTCATGCATGGTTTTCGTATCCTTGGGATTTCCCGCGATCGCCGTTTCGAGCGCGAAAAGCGCCACCTCGGGCATCTTTGCCGCGAGAGCAGCCTCTTTCAAAAGCTGATTGGCTGTGGAGCTGTACGGATCCACTTCAAGCATTTTCTCGATGGCGTCAAAAGACGCGACGGGTTCCTTTTTCACCTGGCTCTGCATCTTCATCATGGAAAAGGACGCGCTAGAGAGACTGCCGAGAACGCCCCTCTTCCCCCCGAACTTCGCGATCGCCGCTCTGCGCGCGAGCTGGCGAGCGAGCAGGAAGTCAGGATGGTTTCTGAGGATGGCCTGAAGGAGCTGGATAGCATATCCGTAATTTCGAAGCTCCATGGCGCTCATCGCCTTGAGCCAGGTAGCCCTTTGACTTCCTGGTAGATCTTTTTCGGATTTCACACCCATAGCATAATAAGATGTGCCATTCGAGGATTGCTTCAACCCTTTGTGATGGCCTACCTCTCGACCGTTCGTTTCAGGCACTCCCTCTTACCGGGCGGTTCGCGCCCTCAACGGTCTGCGTTCCCCTCGATGAAGGTGAAGCTGTGACACAAGCTGACGCGGGCGCCGTTGAAAGCTGTGCCGCCGAAGGCGGTCTCGCGCCTTCCCGCCCCGAAAGCACCGCTCCGATAAAGGAAAGAAGCGCGCTCCACTCTGTCTTCGCTCCGTGAGCGAAATTCGCCGGCCCATGCTCGAAGAGCACAACAAATCCAAAGGTAAAGCCCGCGAGCAAGGCCAGCCCTAAGACAGCGGAAAACAAGGTCCTCATAGCAAGAAACAGGGGTTAATCCCGAAACCGCGCCGCAACGACGCACCCGGAGAAATGGTTTGAATCCCGATCTTCTGTTCAAAAGGCCTGGGAGGATTGCTGTCCGGCAGGCCCCAACAAGGCTCGATGCAGACGTAGCTCTCCTTGTCACTCCAAAGAGTCAGAAATGGGACCTCCGAAAAGTCGAATGCGATGCGGTGGCCAAGATTCGCGTCCTCCAGAAAAAACACTCGATGGCCGACCGTCTCCAGACCAAGCAAGTACGAATCTGCGAGCTTCGCCTTGTCGAAGGGCATTTCTCCTCCAGCGAATGTGATCTGTTCTTCGCGACCGTCGAGAAAGTTTCCCGGCGCATGATACCGCACATAAGTCCCCTCAGGAAAGAGTATCTTGCAATCGCTGAGCGCCGAGACCGCAAAGCCGGGGTGCAGTCCGAAACTTACGTGCGCGTCGAGCTTAGGTTCTTCGTTCGTGAAGAGAAACTCCACACGCAGGCCGTGGTCAGACAAAGTGTAAGTCAACTCCAGCGAAACCTTCAGCGGATACGCGTCCGGCGGAATGCGGTCTACGGGCACTCGATATACCAAAGCTCGCTCCGTCACCTCGGGCGGATCGAATACAAAATGCCTCAGGAACCCATGATTGCCGCCCCGAATCACGGAACCGCGATAGAGTGACTGTTCTTTCCAAAGGCGATGCAAGAAGTAGCCCATCACCGTAGCATGGTTTGCCCAACCTGAGGCGGGCGCGTTTGTGTCACCGTCACGATAAAGAAAACCCCGCCAGGCTCCTGCGGAATCGCGTCGCGCTAAGGAAACCAATTCCGCGCCGGTGCGGGTCACCGCGATGCGAAAGTCGGATGTTTCAAGAGTGTCCGTCGTCATTTCATTCTTTCGGAGGATCTGGGAGGAAGCCATGGCTGCGATGAGAGCAGATTTCTTGCAGCAATTCAAATTCTCCCTCCATATTCACGCGTGCGCCACGAAGATCGGCTCCTTGAGCGAATGAAGGCCCTCGGCGTTCGTGTGGAGGATCTCGAGGAAAGTTTCTCGCGATCAGGAGGCCCCGGCGGCCAGAACGTCAACAAAGTTAGCTCGGCGGCCACAATCCGTTACATCCCAACCGGCCTTTCCGTCACTGCTTCCGATAGCCGCTCGCAATCCGCCAACCGTCAGCTTGCACTAAGCCGGCTGCTCGATCTCTTCGAAACGCAAAAACAAGAGAGGCTTCAAGCGCGCCTCGCCGCCGCCTCGAAAGTCCGTCGCCAACGTGCCCGCCGCTCGCGGGGAACCAAAGCAAGACTCGTAAGAGGTAAACGCCTTCGCAGCGAAATAAAGAAACTCCGCAGCAAGATTGATCCCGGCAAGCCACCTGGCTGACGCCGCAGTCGACGGCGTAATAGTCGCGACCGGCAATTGCCGGGACGCGTTGCTTCGTCTCAGCGGCATGCCTCGGCGGGAGAATTGACTTTGAGAACAAGTCATTTCGCACATAGATTCGACCGCGTCATGGATCTGCTCACTTGCGAACTTCCGGGGATTCAGAAATTCCGCAGCGGCAAAGTGCGCGAGATTTTTGACCTTGGCGACAACCTACTCCTGGTGGCGACAGACCGAATCTCTGCCTTCGACTGCGTCCTACCCAATCCAATCCCTCACAAGGGCGAAGTGCTCACCCAGATTTCCGCATTCTGGTTCGAGAAACTCGACTTCGTTCCAAATCATTTGATCACTACGCATTTTCAGTTGTTTCCCGACGCCCTGAAGTCCTTCAAGGAACAGCTCGCGAATCGTTCAATGATCGTCAAGAAAGCGGCCCCGCTGCCCGTGGAGTGTGTCGCACGCGGATATCTTGCCGGCTCAGCTTGGAAGGAGTACCAGGAAAAGGGAGCAGTCTCTGGACACCAGCTCCCGCCGGGGCTTCGTCAGAGCGATCGCCTTCCCGAGCCAATCTTCACACCGGCGACAAAGGCCGAAACGGGCCATGACGAAAACATCACCTGGCGCGAATGCCGCGCGCTTCTCGGCGACGAGATCGCCCTGCAGCTTAGAAAGTGGACAATCGATCTGTACGAACACGGCCGCGCCTATGCCGCCCAGCGTGGGATCATCGTTGCCGACAGCAAGTTCGAGTTCGGAGTCCTTGACGACGAATTGATGTTGATCGACGAATGTCTTACACCGGATTCCTCCCGCTTCTGGCCCGAAAGCGAATACGCGCCGGATCGCAGCCCTCCGAGTTTTGATAAGCAATTTGTGCGAGACTATCTGGAAACCTTGAAGTGGAACAAACAACCCCCAGCTCCAGCGCTGCCTGCCGATATCGTCACGCGCACCTCGGAGAAGTACCTCGACGCATACCATCGGCTCACAGGCCTCAAGCTCGGACGCGAACTCCCGTTTTCGAAAGGCTGAATCCGGCAGGCTGCTAACGCCTTGGAAGAACTTATCGATCAATTTCTTCTCTATCTTGCCACGGAGCGCGGTCTCTCTGCCAACTACCAGCTCTCCACACGGCGCTCGCTCGAAACGTTCGCCCAGCGCCTCGCAAGTCAGAGGATCTCGAGCCTCGGACAGGTTGAGCCTGGACACTTCGCCGACTATCTCGCCTGGCGAAAGCGTTCCGGACTCGCCGCAGCCTCGATCAAGCTCGAAGCCGTTGCGCTCCGAATTTTCTTCCGCTTCCTGCTCGCGCGAAAAATTCTTACGAGCAATCCCGCTGAAAATCTTTCCATTCCGCGCGTCGAAAAATACCTTCCCGAAACGCTCAATACCTCCGCGGTCAAGCGGCTGCTTGAAAGCGTCACTGGAGCTGATCCCCTCGGCCTTCGTGACCGGGCCATGCTGGAACTCCTTTACGCCAGCGGACTGCGGATCTCAGAACTCTGCAATGTCCGGCTCGAAGGTCTAGATCTGGACGAAGGGATGATCCGTGTCGTTGGCAAAGGCAACAAAACCCGGCTGGTGCCCGTGGGGTCCGAGGCCCTTGCAGCCATTAGAAGCTACCTCGAGATCGAGCGGCCCAAACTCGTCTCAGAGCGTAGCGGAGCCGAAATCTTCCTGTCGGTGCGCGGCAGGAAGCTGACGCCGCAGCGGGTCTGGCAACTTGTCAAACGCTATGCCAGCCGCGCGGGCCTTGACGCCAACGTGTATCCTCATCTACTGCGGCATAGCTTCGCAACCCATCTGCTCTGTGGAGGAGCCGACCTCCGTATAATTCAAGAGATGCTCGGCCACGCGGATATTGCAACCACGCAGATCTACACACACGTGGACTCCTCCCACTTGAAGTCGGTACATAAGAAATTTCATCCGCGGGCGTAAATGAACTTGGATAGCCTGCAGACTTGTGGAGTTGGGGTGCGATCGTCGCTTGGGCGACGGGCACATCCTGGCGATGGTGCTTCGGCCCCTATAAACCCGAGCGCAATCGGCCCTTGTCCGCAATGTCTCAGGTCCGCGTAAAGCGCCCCGTTATAGTTCTCTTCACATTCTCCGTGCGTCGTTTGTAGGGGGCATCACCGAAGCTCCCATCGAGGGGATGAATGCGTTCAGACGAGGAGTCTTGCGGAAGATCTATGCTCTAACCCGAAGGCGGAAAGAGCTGACCCTCCCGAATAACATGTGCTGGCTGTCCTGGATAGCTCCATTGCAACCGGCAAGTGGCGTCACCTCCGTGCTCGTAGAAATGCAGCTCGATGTTATAGAGAGTCCCCGCAGTGAGTGTTGTAGTGTAGCTGTACGTTGTCGCTCCCTGATCTTTCCATCCGTCAATGACCTTGCTACCGTTAAAGTAGAACCGCACACCATCATCACCGGTGACGAAAAAGGTGTAAGTTCCCGACACCGGTGCCTTTACCTGACCGGTCCACTTTGCAGAGAAGTTATCCCGATTCACCGCGGGCGCCGGCGAGTCTCCTCGCCAGCCAAAATCCACCACGGGGTCTGTGCGTTCGAAAACCGGCTCACCCGTGAATGGATTGGCCAGGGGATACCCAGCCCCACTGCTGTCATTGTAGTACTGCCCTAAAAGGCCCGCGCCGACTCCCACGCGGACAGTATATGTTCCGCTCGTGATGGTGCTGTCCTCCCTGCCCGTCTTGAAAGCGACGGCCTTCAACGTCGTGGTGTTGCTTAACAAGACTGGGCCACTGTAAAGCGTGCCGGTGGAGGAGGTCGGCGTGGAGCCGTCTGTTGTGTAGCGGATCGCCGCACCCGGGGTCGCCGATGTGATCGCCACCTCTACCGCGAAGGACTCATAGGACCCCGGCGGGAGACTGAAGGACGGCGGCGCGACTTGGCCCTGGCTCTGCTCCGGCGGAAAGAGCTGACTCTGCGGGATAGCCTGTTGCGGTTGTCCCGGGTAGCTCCATTGCAACCGGCAAGTGGCGTCCCCCCCGCGCTCGTAGAAGTGCAGTTCGATGTTGTAGAGGGTCCCCGCAGTGAGCGTCGTGGTGTAGCTATACGTTGTCGCACCCTGATCTTTCCAGCCGTCGATGACCTTGCTACCCTCAAAGTAGAGCCGGACACCATCATCACCGGTGACGAAGAAGGTGTAAGTTCCCGACACCGGCGCCTTTACCTGACCGATCCACTTTGCAGAGAAGTTATCCCGATTCACCGCGGGCGCCGGCGAGTCCCCGCGCCAACCAAAATCCACGATGGGATCTATTTGTTCGAAAACAGGCTGACCCGTGAATGGATTGGCCAGGGGATACCCAGCCCCACTGCTGTCGTTGTAGTACAGTCCCAAGAGGCCCGTGCCGGCGGCTCCGCTGTACGTCGCCTCGACCGTCACATCCATCGAGGGTATCAGCGCCGTCGTAGTGGCTAGGAATGGATTGGAAAGTATCGTTATGTCGCCTGACCATTCTTTGAACTGCTGGCCTACCGGAGGCGGGTCGGCATTCACTGTGACAATTGTGCCTGTCGCATAGTCACCGTCCCCACTGCCGTTGTTGACCGTCAAAGTATAAGTGTCAGCAGGACGATAGCTCGCGGAGATGCTTACGTTGAAAGATGGCATCTTGACCGTCGTTGTCGCAAGGGACGGATCGGTCAGAATGTAAGTGCTGCCCGTCCAACCGGCGAACTGCTGACCGGGCGGAGCCGGGTCAGCGCTCACTGTCACCGAGGTGCCAGGTAAGTACCTTCCGCTACCAGTACCGGAGACGACCGTGAGATCGTAGTCTAGCAGGGGCGTTTCGCTTCCAATATCGATTCCGGTGTGGGCGCCGGATGGAATGGCTGCCTCGAAGAAAGTGGATGTGTCGCCGTCGAATGCCTTATCGAATGTGGCTCCGCTGTTATTCAACGAACCGGGCGTTCCGAAGGGCGTTCCTACCGCCTTGACTGTAACCGACTTGGGGTTGGACCTGATAAGGCGATAGAACTCAATTTCCGCCACGACAGAATGGGAGTTGTCCGGTCCGCGATAGCGCAGATAGCGAAAGCTCGACAGCCCGGCCGCACTCCAAAATGTGTTTTTGTTCCAACCTGGCAAACTTGTTCCTATCGAAACCGAGATCTTCGTGTAGGGGCCCGTTTCCCGGTCTCCGTTCGTGCCTTCGAAAACACCACCCCTCATGCTCTCCTCGAAACCCGGCCTTGGGTAATATCGAAGGTGTTCGAGCCCCGCAGGCACATCCAAATCAAAGCCAACATAAGCTCCATCCGGCGTCGGCGCATCGAAAAAGGTTTCTGTGTTCCCGTCGAGAGCCTTGTCGAAGGTTGACCCGTTGTTGTTCGACGAACCAAGCGTCCCGAAAGCCCCTCCTCTTACCTCTCTCCCGTGGCGGTAAAACTCGATCTCCGCCACGTTGCCGTTGGAACCATCGGGTCCGCGATAACGCAAATAGCGGAAACTGGCTAGGCTCACCCCGACTGTGGTCCATTCCGGCGGCGGGCTAGTCGTGATTCTGTGGATGCTCGTATAGGGTCCGTTTACGGGATCTCCGTTTGTGCCTTCAAACACTCCTCCCACCATACGCTCGCTCCAACCCGCCCTCGGATGAAATCTGATCTCGTCACCTGAAACTATCACACGGGTCCCGGTATCGATGCCCACATAATTTCCGTCCGGCGTCGGGGCGTCGAAGAAGGTATTCGTGTCCCCATCGATCGCCTTATCGAAGGTCGCCCCGCTGTTGGCCAATGAACCAGGAGTTCCAAAGCCCTCTCCCGTCAACTTGATCCTATCACCGTAAAACTCGATTTCCGCCACATTGCCATTGGAGCCGTCCGGCCCGCGATATCGCAGATACCGGTACTCGCCTGGGCTCACGCTCACTTCGGTCCATCCCGGCGCCGGGCTGCTCGTCACCATGTGTATGGTTGTATAGGGCCCGTCCACTGGATCCCCGTTGCTCCCTTCAAAGACTCCTCCCACCATACGTTCGCTCCAACCCGGTCTTGGATAAAACCTGATTTTGTCGATCGGGACTGCCGCTCTGTAGGTTGCCGTAATTGTCACATTCGATGTCGTTATTGCCACGCCCGTGTTGGCGCTGAAGACATTGGCAACGGCGAACGTGTCGCCCGTCCAGACAGCGAATTGCTTGCCCGGCGGCGGCGGATCGGCTATCACGTTGGCCCCAGTGCCTGGAAAATACTCGCCGTCCCCGCTGCCGTTGTTGACGACCAGGGTATGCGTCAAATGCGTCCCCTGCACTCCCTGCACTAAGGCTAGCACCGTCAAAAGAACTAAGAACGTCGACTTCATGATGGCTGATCTTGCTCAAAATAACGGCTCGCCCTCAATTGTTTTGTTGTAAAAGTGTTGTAACAGATTATAAGTTGTTCACATTGCTATATTAGCGATTCGACTGCTCCACATTTGTATCTTACAAATCTTTTTTTTTAGATCGTTCCGCCTTTCTGGCAAAGATGGGGAGAGGACTTGCAAGAACGCTTTTTTGAAAATGGGTAACTCGTTCATAAGGCGCTATATACGGTGCACATGCTCCGGGTGAGGGCGCTTTTTTTTGCGCGTTCCAAACTCGTCTCGCAATCCGAGCGATCTTTCAGTTCAGCACGATCCAACTCGGTAAGCCGGTCGTATTAGTTATTACCAAACTTTCCACATCCCTTGAAACGGACCTGCATTGCCAATTTTGTTCGCTGCCTTTCGAGCGGCGAACATCGCACTCTTAGCGAGAGATTATATGTCGCTGCCCGACGGACCAAAAACACCCGCAACTCTGCAATTGATCCAGTGGATCGCGAGCCCGCTTTCGTTCATGCGAGGCTGCAGCGATCGCTATGGGGACAGCTTCACGATAAACTTGGGTGAGAAGATGTCTCCCGCCGTGGTTTTCAGTCATCCTCAAGCCCTGCAGACCATTTTGACAAATGATGATTCCGAAGAGTTTGATGCCCCAGGTGACCGAAACGTAATCTTTGAACCACTCCTTGGAACCCAATCCGTGTTTGGGTTGAGTGGCGATCGCCATCGCAGAATGCGCCAACTGATGATGCCACCATTTCACGGGGAACGGATGCGTTCTTATGCGCGGCTCATAACTGACATCACTGACGAGGGCATGCGAAAATGTGTTACGGGCGAGTCCATTTCACTACGCAAGTGTATGCAAGCGATTTCATTGCGGGTGATCTTGAAGGCCGTATTCGGGTTCAATGAGGGATTTCGTTATGAGCAGATGGAGCAACTTCTCGTAAGGTTGCTTGATGAGATGAGTAACCCGCTGAGGGTGAGTCTTCTCTATTTTCCCGCCCTTCGACGCGATTTGGGCCCGTTGAGTCCCTGGGGTAACTTTGTCCGCAAAAGGGAACGAATAGACCGGCTTATCTACGATGAGATTGCGCAGCGTCGGGCTCGGCCAAACCCTTCTCGCAACGATATCCTCACTTTGCTGATGTCGGCACGCGATGAGGCAGGCGAGGCCCTGACGGATGTGGAGTTGCGCGACGAGTTGATGACACTTTTGGTGGCCGGGCATGAGACGACCGCCACTGCCCTCACGTGGGCACTTTACTGGATTCACAAGGTCCCCAAGGTGCGTGAACGGCTGCTTGCGGAACTTCCGGCGGCCGACTCAACCGATTCCGCCGCTCCTTCCCGGCTGCCATATCTGAACGCGGTTTGTTGTGAAACGCTACGCATCTACCCCGTAGGAATGCTCACGTTTCCGCGAGTCACAACCTCGACCGTCGAGTTGATGGGTCACCGCCTTGAACCGGGGACGGTGGTCGTCGGCTCGATTTACCTAGCCCATCATCGCAAGGAGATCTACCCAGATCCGGATCTTTTCAAACCGGAGCGCTTCTTGGAGCGGCGATTTTCCCCCTTTGAATATCTCCCCTTCGGTGGGGGCGCTCGACGCTGCATCGGCATGGCGTTCGCGCAAATGGAAATGAAATTGGTGATCAGTAGGATTCTATCGAACTTCGAGCTGGCGCTGGCTGACAAGCGGTCAGTGCGACCAGTGCGGCGCGGCTTGACCACAGGACCCTCTCCAGTTCGACTGGTTGTCAAAAACGGTAGCCGGCTTCAGTAGCGTTGGCGGTTAGTGACTGTGCTCCACCCTACCCTCGACGAGGGTGTAAATCGTTTCTCTGCCCGGGTAGAGGATCCGAAGGGTATTTTCGTCTTGCTCAACCTCGGGAGGGATCGACACAAGAGCCGCTAACGTCCGAACGTAGCTCTCCGCAAATTTCCGAAAACTCCCATCCGGGCACGTCAGCTCCCCATTGAGGACGGTCGGAGAGTTCCGATATTTTCGAATCGACCTAAAAATGATCATCTCGCTGCTGTTCCGGTGCGCTTGCTCCTCAGTGTAACGTGGCGTGCGGCGTCACCGGATGCAAAGATTTCAAACCCAGTGGGCGTCGGCCTAACGTCTATTGAGCTCCTGCCACCGCTTGATGTCGAAATGGCTCATCCATCCGCACTTCACGCATAAGGCATGGCAGCTCTCAGAGTCTTTTCTGGCAATAGTCCAGCCAAACTCGCCGCATCGAGCTGCTCTGCATTTGGAAGCAGCTCTCCTCGATAAAATCCTCTCCGTGACGTACCTGAACAGCTCCCCGGAAAAGAGCACCAGGATGATTCCTACAGAGACCAGGAGGCCGATAAAGTTAGGGTGCATGGACTGTAATTAGAAAAGCGCTGAGGAGTCGCGCGGCGCGCGTTGTCAAGCCCGCTGAACCGGGGAAAACACTCTCCTACCCAGTAGTCTGGGTAGTCTTGCAATGTCCTGCTTCATAAAAGCATTGTGCCAGACGCCCCATATTCTTCCAATGCTATTTTATCATAGCGGTAATAACGTACTGTTATTACTGAGGATCATTTTGCGGCTCGTTGACCGCCGTAGTTATCCATCGGATAAGGGCTGACGGCAGACGCGGGGCCGACGAAATAGCAACGATTGCAGTTCCTTATGCGCGTGTTGACCACGCTGCCATCGGCCAACGGAATTTGTACGTTGAGGTACGTGATGACGTAATCGCCCGCGCTCACGGAGTCGCCCTTTCTCGCAGAAAAGAGTCGTGCGCGTCAAGTTCAGGCGCTAGAGGCTTTCACTTTTATGTCCAAGCTTATTGATATCCGTCATTATTTCGCTTTCGCCAAAACCGGACGCTGCCTTGGTCTGGAGAAAGGTATTGAGGTGGAGCTGGAAGCGGAGCGGCTCAGGGTGACCGTGCTGCGGGAAGATCTCTTCCAGCTCAAAATCAGCCACGCAGGAGGTTGGGAAGAGACTCCGAGCCATGCGGTCTGCGCAGAGATGCGCGCCATGAAGGCGGATTTTTCCGTGGACGAGAGAGAAGACCGGATTTGTGTAGTGACTTCAAAAATGACGCTGACCATTTTCAAGAATCCGTTCGGTCTCGCGGCGCACCGCGCGGATGGAAGCGTGATTCTCGAAACGTTGTCCGACGACAAGGGAACCTCGTGGGCCTACGCAAGGTTGAACGATCACTTTGTCACTATCCGACGCTGTCGGCATGAGGACGCCTTTTTTGGGCTCGGCGAGAAAACCGGCGGATTCAACCGGAAGGGCAGAAATTTTACGCTTTGGAACACGGACGTGTTGAACCCCGATGCCGCCGGCGAGTTTGCCGCCAAGCACGAGCAGGGGGATCCGCGCGCCGACCCGCGCAGCACGGAATTCGATCCTTATTACGTCTCGATTCCCTTTTTCTATCATCTGCCGCACATGCAGACGGAGATGGCGGGCTTCTTTTTCGACAATCCCTACCGCGCCAGTTTCGAATTTTCGGAAACGAAGGAATACCGCGTTCACTTCCACGGCGGGCAATACACTGAGTACATTTTCGCCGGGCCGTCGATGAAGGAGATCTTGGGCGCCTACACAATGCTGACCGGGCGAATCCAGGCACCACCGCTTTGGGCTCTTGGAAATCATCAGTGCCGCTGGTTTCCCTATACGCAGAAGGCCGTGGAAAAGCTGGCGGCACTGCACCGCAAAAAGGGCATTCCCTGCGACACGCTTTGGCTGGATATCGACTACATGGACGGATACCGGGTGTTCACCTGGAATCAGGAGAGTTTTCCCGCCCCCGATCAAATGCTCGGGCGGCTACGCGAACAGGGCTTCCGGGTGGTGACGATCATCGATCCCGGCGTCAAATTCGAGCCGGGCTATCGCGTTTTCGACGAGGCTTCGAAGGGGGATCTTCTGTGCAAAACGCCACAAGGAACCGTGTATGTCGGCCAGGTCTGGCCGGGACGAACGGCATTCCCGGATTTCTCCCTCGAGGAAACCAGGAAATGGTGGGGCGGACTGAACGCCGAACATGTGAAGTCGGGCCTGGCGGGCATCTGGAACGACATGAACGAACCGGCAACAGGGAACGTGCCTCTCGACGAAATGTGCTTCGGACATGGCAAGCATGCCCATGCCCGGTTTCACAACGAATACGCATTGCTGATGGCCATGGGAACCGTGGAGGGCCTGCTGGCGGCGCTGCCGGAACTGCGGACGTTCGTACTCACCCGCGCCGGCTCGCCGGGGATCCAGCGCTATGCCGCCAACTGGTTGGGCGACAACTGTTCGCGCTGGGAACATCTTGCGATGAGTGTCCCCATGGCGATGGGATTCGGTGTGTCGGGTCAACCCTTCGTCGGCGCAGACATCGGAGGCTTTGTGGAGGACGGTTCGATGGAACTCTTGCTACGCTGGTATCAATGCGGCGCCCTGACTCCGTTCTGCCGCAATCATAATTGTGTCGGACAGCGGGACCAATATCCCTGGGTATACGGCGAGGCCGCGGAGGATATCTGCCGGTCGGCGATCGCATTACGTTATCGCCTGATGCCGTACATCTACACCCAGTTCATTCTGGCAGCCGAAACGGGCTCACCAGTGCAGAGGCCGCTGGTGTTCCAATATCAGGACGATCATTCGGCCCGTCATATTGACGATCAATATCTTTTCGGTAGTGATCTTTTGGTTGCGCCGATCTTCAGGGCTGGCGATACGTCGCGACATGTATATCTGCCCGCGGGCTCTTGGCAGGACTGGCGCAGCGGAGAGATTATCACCGGCAGGCGATGGATCTCGGCTCCGGCCCCGCTTTCCTCCATTCCGCTTTACGCAAGGGGAGGAACCGTGATTCCACTTTGGCCTGAGGCGCCGCCATCCACGATGGGTTATTTTCCAGAGCGGATCGAACTGCAGGTCTTTGTTCCGGAGGAAGACGGAGAAACGATCTCCTTCCTGCACGAGGACGACGGGTGCACCTTCGCTTTGAGGGAAGGAAAATTCTTGCGGACTGCGTTTGTGCTAAGCCGGCACGGCCAGGAACTGGTTATCCACGCTTCCACAAGCGGTGAGGGTTTCCCCGAGTTTGCGCGCAAGGAGTTCTTGGTGCGGTTTCAGGGAAATATTACGGACGTGTACCTGAATGACCGGTCGCTGGAAATCGAGCAAGGCGCTTTCGTCATTTCCCACACGCAACGGGATTTCGTCCTGCGGGCAAAAATCCTCGAGTGAGTGTTTCGTTTTTCAGCCGATTTGCCGCTTCACGACTTAGCTCGACGGGCTGCCAGGGCGGCGGTGTTCGGGCTCTGCCAGTTGCTCGACGATAGCGTCGCACCGGTTCCTGAGCCAGGCGAGGCTCATTGAGCCTGCATCCATAGCGCTTTCATAGATCTCCGTAGTCGACGCCCCCACTGCGAAAGCCGAAGACCCGCGAATCCAATCCCTCAGAGAGCGGGCTGAAGTCAGAGATTTTACCCCAATGCCTTTCGAGCATGCCCTGGATCGTCCGGGAAGGGAAAGATGGCTTGGGCATATCCTGGCTCTCAACGACACGATACCATCAGGAGGATTTCAAACCAACTGCGCCGCGTTTGGCTTACCTATAGCCAGTCCGCTGCGGGAAAACTCTCCCAAGCTAGAAGCCGCCTTTACGGGTTCGATAAGGTGCTAACCGATCCACAGCGCTCTCAGCGAAGCCCGGCCGTTTCCGCTGATGTTCGGGACGATCCTCAACTCGACGCCGATCGCGTCTTTCACCGAGACACTATATTCCTCGCGTTCAATCGCTGTACTCGGCGGACTGAAATTGAATTGCTGGCGTACGACTTCACGCCATTCCGAGCTTTCGAAAGGCCGCCACGAAAGGACGAACTCCTGTGTTCGGGAATGATCCGTTTCTTCAAAAATTACAACAATGCGAGAGATGGTCTGGGGCGAGTCAAAGTTGATCCGGATTGTCTGCGGGCCGTCTTCCGCGGCGCGCCAGCTTCGGCTATCGTCGTTTAGTGCGTTATCAATCGGGTGCCCAGCATCTTCCGAACTGATTTCGAATCGCGCCAAACTTGCCAGATCCAACCCTCGCTTCTCGATCGCAACTGGCTCTTGGAGGATTTGCTTCCGTAACATACTATGACTTTCGCTGATCTCCGCAGCGATAGCAATGGCGCCTCCTCCGATTTCTAGTCGGTATTCCGCAGTTTCCGGTCGAGAATCAAGATCATCGCCGCCGTCGCGCCCCAAATGTACCGTTCGCCATAAGGGATTGCCCAGAAATCCCGGCGCGTTTCGTCCAGAATCCGAAAGTGGCGCCGATGATTTAGCGGATTGAGCAGAAACGCGAGCGGCACTTCGAATACATCGGACACTTCGATGGGATCGGGCTTCAACTCGAATGGCGGCTCGACCCAGCCGACCACCGGCGTGACGCGATAGCCGGTCACCGTTTCATAGGTCGCAAGCTCACCCAATATTGTCACACGCTCGGCTGGAAGTCCCACTTCCTCGATCGCTTCACGCAACGCTGTGTGCGCAACCGAAGCATCCCCGGGCTCTACACGTCCGCCAGGAAAGCAGATCTGACCCGGATGATCAGGCAGGCCGGTACTGCGCTCGGTCAGCAGTAGCGCAAGACCCGCGGGACGATTGACTATCGGGACGAGCACGGCGGCCGGTGTCGCATCGCCTTCACGCCCGGGCAACCTGAAGCCGTCACTATTCACTTTCGCGGCCGCGGGTGCAGGGCGAGCAAGACGTTGCTCGATCCATTCCCTTTGGGCGAGTGGAGAAAGAGAAAACAGGGAGAGAGGCATTGCAAGGCTTGCGCGGAGTTCAACAAGGATGTTGGGCTCGACTCGGAAAAGCCGGCCACCGCGCAGATATCAATACCTCGCCGGCCAAAACGCAGTTCTGCGCGGTTCTCGACATCGAGCGAGGATCGCCCGAAAGCAGGCTGGGGTCAACTCACGGTAGATTCGCCGGCTTCGCAGCTAACAAAGACGCGGGCTTCCTATTCTTTAACGCCCCCGGAGGCCAACCCGCTAACGACAAATTTCTGACACACCATGAACATGATCGTAATCGGCACGCCGCTCAGAACGGCCAACGCAGCGAAACGACCCCAAAGCTTTTGGTGTTCGGCCAAGAATGAATTGGCTCCTACTGCCAGCGTCCAGTTTTCTCGAGCCTGCAGGACGATAGATGCTACCGGATACTCGGACATAAAGCCGATGAACGACAGGATAAATACGACCGCAAAGATGGGGAGGCTCATCGGCAGGAGAATCTGCGTGAAGGTTTGGAACTGAGTGGCGCCGTCGATCGTGGCTGATTCCTCCATGCTCGGTGGGATCGTATCAAAATAGCCCTTAAGCATCCAAATATAGCCCGAAATTCCTCCTAGATAGACCAAGATCAACCCGGGATGGGTGTTCAAACCAAGCGCGGGAATGTATTGGCCCAGGAAATCAAGAATCACGTATATGGCCACCAACGCGAGCACCATGGGAAACATCTGGAGAATCAGCAGGGTACTCAAGGTGGTGGATCTGAACTTGAAATCGATCCGGGCAAATGCATATGCAGCCGTTCCAGACAAAAGAAGGATACAAATCGATGCAATCGAGGATACTTTGACCGAGTTCCAGAACCAGAGTAGCGGTGGGGTCTCCGCCTTAACGATACGCTTTTCGCCTGTCGCCGGGTTAACCACCTCTTCGTACGGAATACCCAGTACGTACTTCCAATGCTCCAAACTGACGTGGTCTGGAAGCAGGCCGCTCGGCGCAAAATTGCCCCGGCGAAGTGAAGCCGAGACCACCATAATGTACGGCACCAGCACCAGGGCCAGAAGACTTATCAGCACCGCATGGGATACCACTCTTCGAATCGTTGCCTTCTGCTCGGGTCTCAGTTTCATATCTTCACCTGTCGGCCACTTAGCTTGAGGTTGATCCAGGCCAGGGCCCCTACAAGGATAAAAAGCAGGGTGGCAATCGCACTGGCGAGTCCGTAGTTCGTGCCCGAATCGCGGAAGGCGATGTTAAATGTGTAAGTCACGAGGAGATCGGTTTCGCCGGCGTTCCCACCGACCATCTGCGGGCCTCCGCCCGTCAACAGGAAAATGAGGTTGAAATTGTTGAAATTGAAAGCAAATGATGAAATCAAAATCGGGATCATGGCGGGAAGCACCAGCGGTAAAGTAAGCTGGAAGAAATCAACAACCCTATTGCTTCCGTCGATCGCGCTCGCCTCATAAATCGAGGAGGGGATTGACTGAAGCATGCCCGTGCAAATAAGCATCATGTACGGGTAGCCCAGCCAGAGGTTCACGAGCAAAATCATTGCGCGAGCGGCCCAGGGGTCGGTTTCCCAATCCGGAGCGAAGCCAAAAATCGATCTAAGCAATTCGTTCACAGCTCCAAATTCCTGATTGAAAAGCCCCTTCAAGATCAGAATCGACAGGACGCCCGGAACTGCGTAGGGCAAAATGAAGAGCGTGCGGTATGTGCGCCGAAAACGGATATCGGGCTGTTCGAGGAGCACCGACAGAAGCATTCCAACCGCGAATGTTAGAAAAACTGAAAGCGCCGAAAAAGCAAACGTCCACAGGAATATCCTGAAGAAACTTCCTCGAATCCGCGGATCGGTAAGGATCCGGGTGTAATTATAAAAGCCGGCGAACGTCCGAAAACCAACGCCCACCTTCTCTCCCGTGTCGTTGACAAAGAAGCCTTGGTTGAAATCGGGCCGAATGACCGTCCCGTCCCTGGCATTGGTGAGCGAGCCGTCCGGGTTCTGCGTCCAAAGCCGTTGCCGCGACGCAAATGTCGTCAGCCCTTCTAAGCCTACAAGTGTATCGTCGGGGAGGCCAAATCTGCCTGCTCTTAACGGCCTCAATAGCTTTGCCCGATTGATCTGAGCCATTTGCATGGGCTTTCCCTTTACTTCCTCGCCCGCAGGCAAGGCATTCAGCTTGACGGGCTCCTGCTCTGCCTTTGCCTTTTCCTCAGGGTCGAGCTCAAATGGGTCTGATGCGAAGCGTCTGGCTGCGTCCTTTACGTCTTCGAGGTAGAGGACGTATTGGCCGTTGTCTTGGGCGAACAGCGTATACTTGTAAGAAGCAGCCGTATTGAGAGCAAAGGTTTCCTGGCGGAACAATGCCAAGGCGCGATCAAAAGTGAGCAGGTTTTGGGAGCTATACTTCGTGAAACCGATGTAAACGGTGTAAACGAGCGGAAAGATGACGAAGAGGCCAAAACCGAGAAAGCCCGGAAACAGATACCTGAAGGAATTTGCCGAAGGGTTCAGGTAAATGTAAACCCCTAAGCAAGTCACGAGGAGAAGGGCTAATGCGACATAGAAGTTTCCTGTTTGGTAAATAAGGAAACTAAGGGCGAGCGCTGGAACCGCCAGCAGGACTACAAGGATCTGTCGAATCGGCACCCCCTTCACATCTATTTTTCCATGTTTCTCCCGGCGTCCTTCAAGGCGGCCTCAGGAGTCGCTTCGCCGCTCGTCGCAATCTCAAACGCCGCTTTCATCGAGCTCCAGAACTTGCCCATCTGAGGAATGTTGGGCATTACCACACCGTTCAGGATGTTCTCGTACGTTCCCTTGATCAGGGGGTTCGCGGCGCTCATCTCGTCGGCAAGCGATTTGACCGCCGGAACGCCGAGCGGGGCGTCGGCGTCGAGGGCTTTGAGCCCATCTGCGGTGCAAACGAGCTTTTCGAGAAACTGCACCGCGAACTCCCCGTTCGGGCTCGATCGGTTGATCAGCGCCGACCAGACACCTACGAACGGTCTGCCCGGATTCCCGCCAACACCAGGCAACGGAGCAAGTTCGAAATCGATCCCGCTCTTGCGAAGGTTTGCCCAAGCCCAGGGGCCGTTGATCATCGTGGCAAGCTCGCCGGCGGCCATCTTTTGCTCCATCACATCCTGGGTGGAACCCTTTGGTAGCACGCCTTGCTTGATAAGATTCACAACTGCCGTCAGACCCTCTATGGCGCCGGCATTGTCGACGCCAGTGTCCTTGAGGTCGTAACCGCTTTCGGTCTTCTTGAAAGAATAGCCCCCCGCGCTGGCAAGGAACGGAAAAGTAGAGTAGGGGCTTTTGTAGTCCCACATGATCGCGATTGCTTTCGGATTCTTTGCCTGGAGTTCCTTGGCAAACGCTGGGAATTCCGAAAGCTGAATCGGAGGTTTCCCGGTAACGAGTTTCTTGTTGCAGATCAAAGAAATACACTCGAGGGCTGCCGGGTATCCCCAGATTTTACCGTTGTGCGTTACCGCATCCCAGGACATCGGGATCATCGTGGCCCTGTAATCGTCCTTGATTTCCAAGGGCTTTAAGAGTCCCGCATCGGCCCATTCTCCGATTCGGTCGTGTGCCCAGAAGAAGATGTCAGGACCCTTGCCGCTCTGCGCCGCTGCCTGGAATTTATTCGTGATCCCCTCCTGGGTCTCCACCTTTACAGGAACCCCCATTTCTTCTTCGAACTTCTTACCGAGCTCAGCGAGCGCGCGGTAGCCCATGTTGTCGGTTGTCCAAATCAGGAGCTCGCCTTCGATCCACGAAAATGCCGGGATAGCCGAGAATAATACGAATACTGCAAGGAGAAGATGTTTTCTCATAGGATTGAATAGAGTTACTGGGGTTGGGTTCATCCTGTTGGGCGGGCCTACGGTTCAAGGCCGCCGCAGGCCTTGCTGAAATACATAAAATGGCAGTGCGGATCACCTGCACTCGAGAGGGCTTTTTCACGTGGAAGCCTAGTTACGATAAGGGGACGACGGACTCCCTAGCCGCACCTGCTTTTTAGGGTCTGCTCGGGCCCCAAGCAAGCCGAAAATCTAGAAACCAGCGTTTTCATCCAGGATCGAACGTTCCCCCTGTGATTGTTTCGCTCATAACGTCGAGCGAGCAGGCACTGCGATAACTACGTCACCCGGTAAACGCGCGCTTCAAATGGCCGCAGCGTCAGCAGCCGGATATCCTCTAGCGGATCAACCGCGTAGTTGCTTATGAGCAGTTCCTTTCCGGCAAAGCGCATATGACTGGGCAACGCGAAGACAGGAGTGTTCTTTGTAAAATTGAGTACCACCAAAAGGCGATCTTTCTGCAGGGTCCTGGTTGAGGTCCGGCTGCTTCTTGGAGAAGATGTGCAGAAAGTATTCATCGGTCGCAGCGTCGTACTGCCACGCCGAGCCGCCAAAGAAGGACTCCCAATTGTTGGGCTCTCTGCCATCCTTGCCGGCACGCCAGATGTAGTAATCGCGGTAAGGATTGTCCTTGGACTTGCGGGATTCGACAAACCAGGGGTGCTCGTCCGAGGTATGATTGACCACGAGATCCATGAGCAGTTTGATGCCGCGCCGGTGCATTTCGGCGAGCATCTCCTCCCAGTCGGCCAGGGTGCCGAACTCCGACATGATATCCTGATAGTCACTGATGTCATACCCGTTGTCGTCGTTGGGCGACTCATAAACCGGGGAGAGCCAGACAACGTTAACGCCCAGTTCCTTCAGGTAGTCGAGCTTTTGGATGATCCCGCGCAGGTCGCCGATCCCGTCGCCATTGCTGTCGTTAAAGCTGCGCGGATAGATCTGATAGACCACGCTTTCCTTCCACCATTTCTGCTTCATCGCTGAGACTCCTTTGAGCGGCTTGGAAGTTTGTCGAAGCACGGAAACCGCGATTGGTAACCTTCGTTGACCTGGGGGGTCGCTGAATTCACAGAGTTGCTGCTAGGCGAACAATGAACCCATTACAAGGAAAATTCTTGCCGAGCATTTTGAACGACTATTGTTGTGTCCGAAGAATGGCCTGATCCAACCGCGCTCCCGTGAGAACACAGTTTGGCCATCGGCTCGTCCGGCCTTTTTGCGCGAGCAAAATCCCTCTTGCCAGCATCCACGGCCGATGCCAGTATAAATCAAATCGCACGCATACGAACATGAAGACGACGACGATCGTTGGGATATTCGATAACGCACGGGACTTGGACAAAGCTGTCGAGCGACTCTCTCGCGAGGGATTTGAAGATGCTGTTTTTGACGGCCCCATCGTGGCGGAAGAGCCGGGCGACGTTGATGCGATCTACGCGCCGGGCTCTAATCCGGCGCTGTATTGGGGCAATGCCGAACGCGAGCTAAAACCTAAGCAGAATCGGCATGTTAATGCCCGAGCCTTCAAGGCCCATCTTGCCGAATATCACCTGCCCGACGACGTGATCGAGGGCTACGCCACAACCTTCGACCACGACGGCGAGTTCGTTCTTGTCAAGGCCAGCCCCGAGCGTGCCGAGCAAGCCCTGGAGATCCTGAGAACGTCCGGTGCCTCGCGGGCAAATCGGCACGACGTATAACGAGAGAGGCTGTGCGCGCTGATGTCGCCTCGCCTTAGAGTCGTTCGCATCAAGCTTAGACTAGAATTCGACGGCGTCCAAGAGATTGATCACATGCGGCGTATGCGGGTCAACTATGCTGATTTTCCCTTCGGGAATGCCTCTTTTTGCGAATAATGCCTCCAGGCCGTGCACCTCGGGTGACCAATCCGGCCGCACCTTGGCGCCTGGCCTCTTTTTTCGGTTTCGCTCCTTATTCTGCTCTTTCGTCCAATCCTCTCTGCGCCCCTCGTCGATTTCCTTGACCGGGTAGGTCAGGTGCACGGTGAACTCTGCGCTTCCACGCGCGTCCAGAAGCATTTCCAGCGTCTCGCGCTCAGGATTGCCATGTTCTCCATCGCCCGAAAACACGTAGTGCTCCGCGGTGATGCGTTCGAAAAAATCCTGCTCCAGATTGTTAGCGCTGCCATGATGCGGAACCTTGAGCACATCAACATGCATCTTGCTGTCACCGCCTGGACCCAGGAGACCGACGAACTGCAGCCCCTCAATGATTTTGTCACCCCGTGCGTCCCCCGTAAGCAGCATGCGCTTGCCCTTGGCTTCCGCGAGTAACACAAGGCTCGACAGGTTCGGAACCGATTTGTCAACGTAGGCCGCGAGAGCTTGAGGCGGCGACTTGCCCTTCTCCTTCAGATCGCGAAGCCATTGGTCGTGCTTTTGTCGAAGCGCCTCAACTTCGGGCTTCAAGGGGCCGACGACCTTGAAAGTCAATCCCCGGTCCATATCGATGGCTTTCGCATTCTTGGTCGCGATGATCAATTTACCGTTGAATTCCGGGTTGCGCGGAAAATCCAGCTTCTCGGCATCGATGCGCAAGCGATAGCCCTGCTCGATGCTGGCGAGCACCTTGAGATTGTCGACAACGACCTCTTCCGAGATCTCGCCAGCTCTATCATCAAGCTCGATGGTGGCTTCCGCAGGCAACTCCCCCGAGACAGCCGCCGTGCCGAACTGGCTTCGGAACGCGGCGGTCAACTCCTCGGGCTTGTGGCCTATAATGTCATCAAAGCTGTTATGCCAGAAGCTGAGGACCCTCAGCAGTTGCGGCCTTCGTTCGTCCTGCGCCTCGATCAGCTCTTTCGTCAGCTCGAGAATGCCCTGAATGTGATCGTCGTCCACGTGGCTGACCATGAGAAGATCGACAGGAAGCGAATCCTGATTGGAAAGGCCGCGAGCGGTCCTAATCTGTTCGAGTCGCGGTTTCAAATGTGGTCGGTAAACGTTCTTCGGCCCGCCGTCTATCATAATCAGGCCGGGATCTTCGTTTGAGCCGAAGTGCAGGAGAAGACAGTCTCCCTTGCGAGCACGTCGGACTTCCAAGCTAAGTATCATAGTTTTTCTCCTTCAGATGCTCTGGAAGGCTCGCAATACGTCGAGCATACCGTGACCCTGGAAACTGCGTTCACGGTCCAGATTGGTTGCGCTTTCACACAGAATCTGCTTGATGCGCCTGGGTCGACCGACGAGTTCCGAATAGCGCGCCATCAGCATGGCTGCGGCTCCGCTCACGTGCGGCGCCGCCATGCTGGTGCCGTCGAGATCGCCCCAAGTCCCTCCGGGCATGGGCGCACGAATTCGCTCGCCCGGCGCGACCAAATCCGGCTTCAGACGTCCATCCCCGGTCGGTCCCCGGCTCGAGAAGAAACTTACGCCATAAGTATGCGGCCAGTAGCGATGGGTCGCCCCAACAGTGACCACCCCGTCAGAATTGCCCGGATCGGTAATGCTGAAGGCGGCGTATCCCTCATAGATTCCTTCCTTGGTTTCAAAATTCTGATAACCATGATTGCCCGCGGCCGCGACCACGACAACGCCGCTCTCGACCAACCGCTCGCACTCCTCACACACGGGCGTGCGCCCACAGGCGAAATTGCGCACGTCATGCCGGATGGAGAGGCTGAGATTGGCGCCGTGAATTGCGATGAAGCGGTTGCGTTCGTTAATATAACGGATGTATTGCAGTGCGCCCATGATCGCAAACTCGGTATCCTTGAGGTCGGGCGCCAACACGCGAAAATCGTAAAGCCCGATGTCGGGACACATCCCGTCTGCGTGGTCGTCACTCTCGTCGCCGGCTTTTTCCGCATTCCGCTTGCTAGCGCCGATGATTCCCGCAACGTGCGTACCATGGTTGCTGGATGCCGGCGCGTCGGGTCTTATTTCCACGAACTTCTCGACCAACTCCCAATGAATGGCACGTCCCCTCGTCGCGTCTTGCGCCAGTTCCTTTAGATCATTGTCGGCATCGGACTCCTTCAAAGTGTTGAGCAGATACTCTTGCTCGAGCAATTCTACGAGGTTCGCTTTCCGTATGCCCGGCTTCGAATTGCTAAGACTTAATACCTTGCGAAACTTGCCGAAATCGAAGCTTCTCTTGACGCGGCTTTTCGTTCCGCTTGCGTCTCTGAACGCAGCGTGATTGCCGTCAATACCCGAATCGACAACCGCCCAAGTGATCTCGCTGCAATCGACACTGAAGAGGGAGCGCGCGGCATCGGCCTTGACGGCTGGTATCGATTTGGTGAGGGCTGGTGTCGCGCTGCGATTGAGGGAAATCTGCCAGACCGACGGTTGACTATCCGGCGGGCTTGCCAGTATCTCCCCAAACAAGTCAATGAGCGGCGTTGCCAGCGCTTTTGCCGTCAACATCTTGAGAATCTCACCGATTCGATCAGCGACCGTCGCAGACGCATCCAGCTTTTTCTTGCCTCGCGACGAAGCGGTTCTCGCCCAAAGAATCAGACCGGCCAAAGTAACGTAGCGATCGAGTGGGCCCGTATGTTGTCCTGTTGCACTGTTCTTCTTGGCGTGCCACGCTCTGGCAGCCTCGAGCGCTCTTGCAATGGCTGCTTCGATCTTCTCGCCGCTCAGAGCCGAGGATTGGACATCGCCGCTCCCCTCGCCTCCGTAACTCTCCAGCATCTTTTTGGTGCGCTTGTCGTGCCACCATTCCGTCATCGGAACGATGACGCTTAAGACTTCTACGAAGTTGAGTCGGGCGGCGACAATTGCCTGCAGGTATGCGACGTCAACCTCGTCCCGATCGATGCACTCGGCAATCTTTGCCGCGACATGACCCGCCGCAAGCGTCTTGTGAGGAGTAATCAGCAGATCAAGAGCATCGGCCGGATTCTCCGCAAAGGCGATCCACACGTCTCCGAGGATCGGCGAATCTTGCAGTTGGCGCCGATCGTCGGTGGGACCGAGGAGGATGAACTCAACCAACGTTCGCGGGATCGAAATCGCCATCGCTCAAATTCGCGCGGATGGCCGAAAAAAGTCGCTATGCTTAGCGTTCCTCCGGCCGCCGAAACGCGTCTCCATGGCGGAAGGATGCCCAAGCTGTTCCAACAAGTCAAGCGTCGGAAATCTTGAGGCGAACCGTCAGAGGCGATTGCAAGCGCTATCAACCAGTGTCTCGGAGGTGCTCACGCGCTGATGATGCCGAAGTTTGACGAAACATTGCTCGCGCTCATGGGCATAAGCTCCGGCACGTATCTAGGCTTCAAGCCAAACCACGGCAAAGCCCCGACCGCGCCAGCTCCGACAGAGGCCCGCGCACCATCTCTGGCAAATCCGAGTTAGAGCAAATAACAAAGAAATTTCGGTATTTTTCCGCGGGCTAGCCAAGTGCCGGTCCGCCAGGGAATCAGAACGGCGAGTCCGGGTAGTAAAACTCTTTCGCGTTCTCCTTTGTGATGAGCACGGACGGGATGATGAAGGTCGAAGGCACCTTCTCGCCCTTGAGTCGCGCCTCGGCGGTCAGCTTGATTGCGTCGTAGATCATTTTCGGCGAATAGGTCACGTTTGCTTGAATCAAGGGATTTTTCCCGTCAATCAACGTCTTGATCATACCCTTGGCTCCGGCGCCGCCAAGGACGATTTTGATATCGTTGCGCTTTGCCTCCTCGATGGCCTTGAGAACGCCGACCGCCATGTCATCGTCCGAGGCCCATACCGCATCGATGTGTTTGAAGCGGGTCAAATAGTCCTGCATGACCTTGAAGGCATCATCACGGTTCCAGTTTCCGTGCTTGGCGTCCAGTATCTTGATCTCTGGATAGTTCTTTATCACCGAGTTGAAGCCATCCACGCGTTCATTGTCGATCTCGGTGGGAATCCCGCGGACGACCACGATGTCGCCCTTGCCATTGAGAGCCTTGGCCAGATACTCGCCGGATACCTTGCCAAAGGCCTTGTTGTCACCCGCGACGTAGGCGTCTTGCGCGCTGGAGTCGGTGAGGCCGCGATCTACCACCGTCACGTAGACCCCCTTGCTCTTGAGTTGCGCCACTGGCTTGGTCAGCGAAGCAGATTCGAACGGAAGGACGACCAATGTATCGATCTTGGTCACTGTAAGGAGGTCTTGCAGCTGGTTCGCCTGTTCGGGCGGGCTTCCTGCGGTCTTTACGGTGATCTTCAAACCAGGGTGCGCCTTTTCAAGCTCCTTCTTAGCCTGATTCGCCCAGTATACGACGCCACCGGTCCAACCGTGTGTGGCGGCCGGGATCGAAACGCCCAGATTGACTTTTTCCTCCGCTAGCCCGGCCGATGTGCCGCAGAGCAGCCCCACAGCGATGGCAACGACAGCGGACTTGCGAATGGCGCACTCGATGGTGCTCGGTCTGGCCGGGCGAAATGCAATGCGAACAAGGGTCTCGGATGTTGCTTTCATTTGCGATAAATATGGGGGTTATTCATAGTTTGGTATTCAATATTGACTCTTCGCTCGCAGACGCCACGATTTTCGCGGTTCTATTTGCGCCCGCGCCGCAGGAAGGCAAACAAATATGTTCGAACGATTCAGTCACAGGTCCCGCGTTCGCTTTAGCGACCGGGATCAGAAGGGCGAGTCGGGGAAATAAAACTCCTTGGCGTTCTCCTTGGTTATCAGCACCGACGGGATGATGACCTGATCCGGAAGCTTCTCGCCCTTGAGCCGCGCTTCAGCGGTCAGCTTGATGGCGTCGTACATGAACTTCGGCGAATAGGACACATTCGCCTGGATCAAGGGGTTGCTGCCGTCGATAAGAGTCTTTATTGCTCCCTTGGCGCCGGCGCCGCCGAAAACGATCTTTATATCGTCGCGTTTGGCTTGCTCGATGGCCTTGAGCACACCAACCGCCATGTCGTCATCGGCTGCCCACACCCCGTCGATATTTTTGAAGCGCGTCAGGTAGTCCTGCATCACCTTGAAGGCGTCATCGCGGTTCCAATTGCCGTGTTTGGCGTCGAGTATTTTGATGTCCGGATAGTTCTTCATGACGGCGTTGAAGGCATCCATACGCTCGTTGTCGAGCGTGGTGGGAATGCCGCGGAGGACAACGATGTTGCCCTTGCCATTCAGCGCTTTGGCCAGGTACTCGGCGGCTACCTTGCCAAAAGCCGTGTTGTCACCGGACACATAGGCGTCCTGAGCGCTGGTGTCTGTGAGGCCGCGGTCCACCACCGTCACGTATACGCCCTTGTTCTTGAGCTGTGCCACCGGCTTAGTCAGCGACGCCGACTCGAATGGGAAGATGACCAGCGTGTTGATCTTGGTGACGGTCAGCAGATCTTGCAGTTGGTTCGCCTGCTCAGGGGCACTCCCGGCAGTCTTGACAGTGACCTTCAGTCCGGGGTGCGCCTTCTCGAGATCTTTCTTGGCCTCGTTGGCCCAGAAAACGATGCCGGCGGTGAAGCTGTGGGTGGCGGCAGGAATTGAAACGCCGAGATTGACCTTTTCCTCCGCACGCCCGGCCGAGGTGGCGCAGAGCAATCCTATGGCTGCGGCAACAACAGCCGATTTGCTTACGGTGAATTTCGGGGTGCCTTTTCTTTGCGGTATAAATGGGGGGGTAATCACAGGTTTAGTCTACTGGATTCATGATCCATTCTCCAATCCGAAGACGAAATAAAGCTCGGAGTCGCACCTCATTTGCGTTTGCGCTGCAGAAAGGCAACCACGATGATCACAAAACCTTGCACTGCCGCGTTGAGATAGACGCTGATGATGTTGGTCAGGTTCAGGATGTTGCTGATGACCGACAGGAGAATTGCCCCGATCACTGTGCCAGTGATGCTGCCGTGACCTCCTTTCAACGCGGTGCCGCCGACGATGACCGCCGCAATCGCCTCCAGCTCCCACAGCAGGCCGGTACTGGGTGAAGCCGAACCGAGCCGTGGCACGTAGAGCAGAGTGGCGACGCCCACGCACGTGCCCAAGAGCATGTAGGTGATCACCTTGATGCGATCTACATCCACTGCGGCATAGCGGGCTACCTGCTCGTTAGAGCCGATGGCCTGAACATAGCGGCCGTAAGCGGTGCGATTGAGGATCAAGCCGCCAGTCACAGAAACCACAGCGAACACAAAGACGGGTATAGGAATCGCGATCAGACTGCCGTAGTAGACCGGACTGTAGACGTCGGACAGTACGTTGTCGAGCGTGATGGCCCCGCCCTCAGCGAAGTAGGTGAGATAGGCCCGGAAGATGCCCAGTGTTCCCAACGTGACGATGAAGGGTTCAATGCGTCCACGGGTGATGAGCAACCCATGGGCAAGCCCGAACAAAGCGCCGAGCATCAGGGCAAAAGCCATGCCGAAAATCACCGCGGCAACGGGCGAAAGCCCCGCCAGCCCAAGCCGGTTCATCAAGAGGATGACGCAGCCAGCGATCAGCGCGGCCATCGAACCCACCGAGAGGTCTATGCCGCCCGAGATAATGACGAAGCACATACCCACCGCGATGATGCCTATAAAAGCAGTGCGGGTCAGCACGTTCATGGCGTTGTCGAAAGTAGCGAAGTCGGGATTGAGCAGCGTGCCCGCCACACACAAAAGCACGAGGCCGACGACGGGCCCGATGCCGTGCAAGCGCGCCAACGATCGAGTTGCCACCGTCCAAGCCGTATCTTGCTTGGGGGCCTCAGTGAGTTCCTGTTTGATGGGTTCCCGTTGCATGTGCAATCAATGCCTCTTCGCTCAGATGTTCAGCATCAAGTGTTGCTTGCAGGCGGCCCGCACGCATTACGGCGACGCGGTCGCACAAGCCAATGAGTTCTATAAGCTCGGACGAGATGACGATCACACCGCGCCCTTCGTTGGCTATCTTCTGGATCAGGAAATAGATGTCGCGCTTTGCGCCGACGTCCACCCCGCGAGTGGGCTCGTCCAGCACCACTACCCGCGGATCGGGGTGCAGCACCTTGGCCAATGCCAGCTTCTGCTGATTGCCTCCGGACAACGACGAGGCGCGAATGTCCAACGAACCCGTGCGGATGCCGAACGTTTTGACCGCTGTTCGCAAAGCCTGCTGTTCCCCTTTTGGGTTCAGCCACGGCCGCGCATAGCGTTTGAGCGCCATCAGGGTTAGATTTTCGCGCAGGCCGAATGCGACGTGCAACCCCTTGCCCTTGCGGTCTTCGCTCAGATAGGTGAGGCCCTGGTCGGCCGCCTCGCGGGGATTGCGAAACCTTACAGCGCGCCCGCTCAGCTCGATGCGTTCCGCATGGTGCTCGCGCAGACCCAACAGCCCCTCGAATAACTCGGTGCGCCCAGCACCCACCAGTCCGGCGAAACCAAAAATCTCGCCAGAACGCACTTCGAAACTCACGTCATGGGCCCAGCCTGGGACGGTGAGTTTTTGCACCCTCAAAAGGGGTTCCTGTTCAGACTCTCCAGCTGCGGTTTTCTTGGATGGAAACAAATCTGATAGCTCACGGCCAACCATCAGGTTGGCCATCTGGTGACGGGTCACGTTACGGGTGAACTCACGGGCGACAAAGCGGCCGTCGCGCATGACGATCACCTCGCTGGTGATGCGCTCTACTTCGTCCAGTTTGTGCGAGATGTAGACAATCGTGACACCGCTCGCATTCAGCTGGGCGATCAGCTTAAACAGACGTTCGGTCTCGCCGGGGGTCAATGTTGCGGTGGGCTCGTCCATGATCAGCAGCCGTGCCTTGCGCGCGAGCGCCTTGGCGATTTCGACCAGTTGCTTTTCGGCGACAATCAAATTCCGCACCGGGGTGTCGGGGTGGGCTTTCAGCCCCACCTGCTCCAGCACCACCGCAGCCTCGTTGCGCATCGTGTCGTCATCGAGGAGCAAACCGCGCCTCTTCTCGTGGCCGAGAAAAATGTTTTGCGCGATCGTCAGGTCGTCGGCCAGGTTGAACTCCTGGTGGATCAGCACGATGCCCTCCGCCTCCGCGGCGCGTGAGCCGCTGAAATGCACTGCGCGCCCGTTGATGCGCAACTCGCCACCGCTGAGTGCCTCGTAACCGGCGAGGATCTTCATCAGCGTCGACTTGCCGGCACCATTCTCTCCAAGCAAGCCGTAGACGTGACCGGGTTCGAGCGCAAAGCTCACGCCATGCAGCACGCGCACCGGCCCAAAGAATTTAACGATCTCGTGGAACTCGACGGCGACACTCATCGTCGCTTGTGCATGTTCGCAAGCATCGATCTCCCCGGCACGGCGAAAATGCTCATTGAAGCGGGCGAGCAGGTCAAGCGGAAATTTCCGTGCTTGGCATCCAGAATCTTGACATCCGGATAGTTCTTCATCACGGAGTTGAATCCCTCCATGCGCTCGTTGTCGATCGTGGTGGGAATACCGCGGAAGACCACGATGTCGCCCTTGCCTTTAAGAGCCCCGGCAAGATACTCGCCCGCTACTTTGCCAAAGGCTTTGTTGTCGCCCGCAACGAGACCTACGATGGGGCCGAAAGCTTGAAGGTGAACCCTCGATCGGCCCGCACCTGTTTGCGCGATTCCGCGTGCGGAAGCTTCAATTTGTTCCTGTGGCATAGGCAATCAGCCGCTCTTCGCTGAGGTCTTCGGCGACGAGCGTTGCTTGCAGGCGGCCTGCGCGCATCACGGTGACGCGATCGCACAAGCCGATCAACTCGATAAGTTCCGATGAGATGACGATCACGCCGCGCCCTTCGCTGGCTAGCTTCTGGATCAGGAAATAGATGTCTCTCTTCGCGCCGACGTCCACTCCGCGCGTCGGTTCATCCAGCACCACCACTCGCGGGTCGGGGTGCAGCACTTTGGCCAACGCAAGCTTTTGCTGATTACCGCCGGACAACGAGGAGGCCCGGATCTCCAGAGAGCCCGTGCGAATGTCGAAGGTTTTGACCGCCCTTTGCAAGGCCTGTAGCTCTGCCCTGGGGCTCAGCCACGGGCGCGCATAGCGTTTCAGTGCCATGAGCGTCAGATTCTCCCGCAGTCCGAATGCGACATGAAGACCCTTGCCTTTTCGATCTTCGCTCAGGTAGGTGACGCCGCGATCGGCAGCGTCGCGCGGAGAGCGAAAGCGCACAACGCGACCCTCTAGCTCTATGCGTTGCGCATGGTGTTCGCGTAGCCCGAGCAGCCCCTCGAACAGTTCCGTCCGCCCCGCACCAACCAGCCCGGCAAAACCCAGAATCTCTCCGGGGTATACGTCGAAGGTTGCGTCCTCCGCCCAGCCCGGAACAGTAAGGCTCTGCACCCGCAGCAGAGGCTGCCGCGGCGCCTCTTCCATTGAGAGACGCCTCGGGGGGAACAGATCTGACAGTTCACGGCCCACCATAAGGTTGGCCATCTGCTGCCGTGTGAGGTTGCACGTGGCGTCTCGCGTGACGAAGCGTCCGTCGCGCATCACGATCACTTCATCGGTTACCTGTTCTATTTCGTTGAGCTTATGCGAGATGTAGAGCACTGTCACGCCCCGCGCATTGAGCTGGGCGATCAGTTGGAAAAGGCGTTCCGTCTCGCTCGGAGTCAACGTTGCGGTGGGCTCGTCCATTATCAGCAGCCGCGCCTTGCGTGCCAGGGCCTTGGCGATCTCGACCAGTTGTTTCTCGGCCACGATCAAGTTTCTTAACTTGATGTCGGGATCGACGTTCATGCCCACCTTTGCGAGAACCGACGCCGCCTCGGCCCGCATGGTGGCATCGTCCAGCAGCCACCCCCGCTTCTTCTCGTGGCCGAGGAAGATGTTCTGCGCGATGCCCAAATCATCGGCGAGATTGAACTCTTGATGGATCAGGACGATGCCCTCGGCCTCCGCGGCACGGGAGCCACTGAACTGCACCGCGCGCCCATTGATTCGCAACTCGCCCCCGCTTGGCGCCTCGTATCCAGCGAGAATCTTCATCAAGGTCGATTTGCCAGCCCCATTCTCGCCGATGAGACCGTAAACGCGCCCGGGTTCGAGCGCAAAGCTCACACGATGCAGCACACGCACCGGCCCGAACGATTTGACGATTTCGTGGAACTCGACAGCGACACTCATCGCAGAATCCTGCACAGCCTCAGAATTGCCTTCACTGCTGTCATGAAGTGGCTAAAGCGTTGTTGGGGGAACTTGTTCTTTTGCGGGCGGAGACTGGTTCAAGGCGTTCGAGCGGTCAAGTGAAAAGGATTGCGCAGATTGGAGCAGACCGGCAGTTTCTCGCCTCTTGCGATTTGAAAACGAGAAGCAGATTCCCTATGTTGCTGACATGGCTGTAGTGGTGGTGGCGCTAGCTCCCTATCCCGTCTCATGACGCGCGTCCCAAGAATCCATGTTTGTGGCGTGGCGGAGCTCGAAACCATGTTGCGAAATCCTTTTTCCCATATCGTTTCGATCTGGGATCCGGAGTGGATCGAGCGCGGCGGCGTGGAGACTCAGCTTCGCAAACGGTTGCGAGCCCAGACGCGGCTGCATATAGCCTATTTTCACGATGCGAGCGTAGAGGAATCGGGCCGTCAAGTGCCCGTGGAAGACGACCTTCGCCGCATACTTGCCTTCGCGGCCGACCTCGAGTCAGACGCCGCGATTCTCGTTCATTGCTGGGCCGGTATCTCTCGATCCACTGCTGTCGCTTACGCTATCCTTTGCCAGGCGGTGGGTCCAGGCCGAGAACTGGAATGCATCGAGTCCGTCCTCGCCGTGCGCCCCCAAGCTTTTCCCAATGCCCTCATCGTTGAGTTGGCCGATAAGATCCTGGCTCGCAACGGCGCGATGCAAGACGCCGTCGAGGAATTGCTCTCCAAGCTCTTTCGGATCCGCCCGTAAGTAAGCCGAGTTTACGCGGCACGCATTTTCGGTTGAACGATCGGATTTGTTAGATTAACATAAAGCTCCCTCGTTGCGTTTGCAGGCAATTTTCAGTTTCGGCTAGAATGAGAGTGAGGGGTTGCCGGCCGGCCGACGGAAAGCGTTTGCTCCCCAGGTTCGATCATGTCTGTGACCCTAAAGGAAATCGCCAATCGCACTGGCGTTAGCCCGATGACCATTTCACGCGCTCTTCGCGGAATCGGCAGTGTTAAAATCGCAACCCGCAAGCGCGTGCTCCAGGTCGCGGAAGAAATGGGCCACTTCCGCTCGAAGGGAGTTGTTTTTCCTCCGCCGGTCCGCCAAGGCCATACGGATCACCATCTCAAACTCCTCCTCCCCTATTATCGCGGCAATCTGCTGCTGCCTGATCAGCGCCTTCTGACCGGTCTCAAGCAGCGCCTCGATGAAACGGGCGGCCTCCTCCACTTCGCGCCATTCCGATCGCTTGACGACATTATCACAGAGGCGCGCAGGCATCATGTTCACGGCATCGTTCTGCGACAGATTCTTCCTGCCGATTACCTCGAAAAGCTCGTGTCGAATTATCCAGTCGTCTATGCCGCCACCGACGACTTTCAAGCGGGGGTGGATAGTGTCTCCACGAATGAGAACCGCTGCGCAGCGCAAATTCTTAATCATCTCACCTTGCGCGGGCACAGGGACATCGCCTTCTACGGGATCGCCGACACTCAATCCGCCATCCCGTCGCGTGAGGAATCCCTGGGAGCGTTCGCGCTCGTAGACTCTTCGATCCAAGGCGCCCGCTGCGCGGCATGGAATTATCTTGCTCAGACCCATGCCTGTTCCCATCCTCTTTCGGTCCAGGTGGACCGACGCGACCCGCGCTTTCAATCTCTGGACGACACCGCGAGACTCGGACTCCGGCAGTTGCTCGTCACGCGACCGCAACCAACCGCCCTGGTCGTAGCGACGGATTCCACTGCTGCAGCCGTCGTCCGCGGACTGAGAGAGCATGGACTAAGAATCCCCGACGACATGAGCGTGATCTCCTACGGAGGAACAAACGAAGGAAGAAGACAGGACCCTCCCATCACCTCCCTGCGCCTCCCCTTGGAACAAATAGGTCACACTGTGCCGGAACTTGTCGAGCGCCGCCTCGCGCAACCCAGCGCGGTGCCGGTCACCGTTCTGCTCGAAGCCACCTTGCTCGAGGGTGGCACGGTAACTCCGCCGCAACGGCAACTCTAGAGCCAACTCCCGCTGGCATTCCGAAGACATTCGCCCTGTCTACCGAAAACCGGATTGACACGATTCATGATAATCTATCGGTTCGATGCCGTTATATTATCATTCTATGAACTCATTGCCTCTGATCCTTGCATTTGTCAGCCATATACATTCAAAGCGGGTTCGAATCTTCAATGTTCCGACTCTGACAGTAATGGTGCTGTCATTGGGAATGAATTGTGGGCTGCACGCGGTAACAGAGGCCGACTTTCAGAGGCGTTCAGTTCCTGGACTTCCCTATCGCCTCTACGTACCTCGAGACTATAACCCATCTATCCGCTATCCTCTCGTCGTTTTTCTTCATGGGCTAGGTGAGTGTGGCGACAATAACGAGACCCAGCTCTCAAACCGGGCGAACGGTGCATTCGTTTTCGCGGAGCAGGCCCAGCAAGCATTCGTAATGATGCCGCAAACCAAAGATAACTGGATAGCCGAAAACCGTTACACCGCCGTCATACAGGCAATCGATCAACTTCGGCAGGAATTCAACATCGACAACGATCGCCTGTATCTCACTGGGCTCTCCATCGGCGGATGGGGCACGTGGTCTTTTCTGAGCAAGTCCCCTGCCCGGTTTGCTGCCGGAGTTCCGGCCGCGGGTCACATCGATAACAAATGGGTCCAAGAGCCAGTAGACCAACAAGTCCTTGCTTCCATCGCTCGGGTACCCGTCTGGGCATATTACGCCACCGACGATGGGGACCCAAAGATATGGCGAATCCAGGCATTGGTGAAGCGACTGCGCGCGCTAGGCGGGAATCCGATTCACACGGAAGTCGATAAGATCGGCCACACTGCCTGGGAGTACGCGTACTCGAACCCCTTCTTGATTGAATGGCTCTTCGCGCAACGCAAGGGCACCTCGCCTCAGAAAACTCCGTACGTCTCGGTAAAACCGCCTCTTGGCACACAAGTATACGACGCAGGATTTCAAAAGAGCGTGACTCTTAGGGGTCTCACCGAAGCGATAACAAAGGTTACGAAAGTTTCGTGCATAAATCAGACCTCGCAAAGCCCAGAGTCCTCGGCTGTTGGCACGCTTGACTGGTATGGCACAGTAGATCTCGTCGAGGGCTTGAACCTGATCACGATTTTGGCACGCGCGCCCAACTTCGTCCCCAACGTGGAGAAGACCTGCAGCACGTATTTTTCGACAAAGGTAACGGTGCGGCGGCGTTCCGCGTCCAGTTGGCTTTTCGACTTTGGCGATGCCTCACTGCCAAGTGGCCCATTCTGGAACAATGTTACTTCCACTGCGGCCGGTTCCACGGTAAGGAACGCAATCACCTCTGACGGCGTATCGTCTGCTGTTTCGTTGACCATCGAAAGCCCATTTAGCGGAACTGACACCGCGGGAATCAATGCTTCCAATGTCTATCCTTCCACCGCTCAGCGAGACAGCTTCTCTGTCAAAAACTGGGAGACCGCTATGATTCGCATCAAAGGGCTCATACCTTCGGCGCCCTACTCTCTCCGCTTCTTCGCCTCCGCTCCGATTGGGGATCGCGTAACGCGGTACCGAGTTGAGAATGTTTCCGCGCGCCTCGATGTCGGCGGTAACACCTTCCGCACCGCCGTTCCGCCGAGCGTGGCGGCCACCCCGCAGGGTGAACTCCTCATTCGTATTACGACGGACGACGGCGTCGGTTTCGGTCACCTCGGTGCCCTCGAATTGAGCACTTCCACGCCGTAGGGGCCGGGCCCTTGACTGGCAGCAGCGGGAGCGGGGGGATTCCTCGGCTCCCGCGACCTACGAGCAATTGCAAAGCCGGCAGGTCTGTCGTTACCCGCCGGCTTGGCTCTCACCGAATCAGACGGCCTTTTCGCCTGTTTCGTCGGTCCGAATCCGAATCGCCTCCTCGACGGGCGAGACAAACACCTTGCCGTCACCGATCTTTCCGGTTTTCGCCGCTTTGACGATGGCGCCGACGGCGCTATCGAGAAGAGAATCGGCCAGCACGACTTCAATTTTGATTTTCGGCAGGAAATCGACCGTGTACTCGCTGCCGCGATAGATTTCCGTGTGTCCTTTCTGCCGGCCGAAACCCTTGACCTCGCTCACGGTCATTCCCTCGATACCCAAATCCGCGAGCGCGTCTTTGACTTCCTCCAGCTTGAAAGGCTTGATGATTGCTTCGATCTTTTTCATGACTCCAAATTCCTCATCGATTCGAAAAGCTTAGCTGAGGATGTAGCCCTCTTCACCGTGGTCACTGAGGTCGAGACCCCGCAGTTCGGATTCGGGCGCCGGACGCAGACCAATCACGATCTTGACGATGAACGCGATGATCAGGGTGGCAACCACTGAAAGAATGATGGTAAGAATCGCCGCCTTGCACTGATTGAAGAAGAGGCCGTCCTTGAGCGTCGCCACGACAGGATTCGCGCTTTCATCGGCGAGAAGACCGGTGAGCAAGGCGCCGAGAGTACCACCGACTCCGTGCACGCCAAAGGTGTCGAGCGCATCATCGTAACCGATGGTTTTCTTCAGGTAGGTCACCGCGAGGAAGGGAATGACGCCCGCGGCAACGCCGATTATCATGGCTCCCGACGGAGTCACAAAGCCGCATGCCGGTGTGACGACCACCAAACCCGCGACGATACCTGAGCAGAAGCCGAGCACGCTGGGGTGTCCCTTGGATAGCCATTCCATAACCGCCCAAACGAATCCCCCTGTAGCCGCGGCGAGCATCGTTGTTGTGAACGCATTGGATGCGATTGCGTCGGCGCCCAACGCCGAGCCCGCATTAAAACCGAACCAGCCAACATAGAGCATTCCTGTGCCGATCATGCAGAGCACCATAGAATGTGGCGGCATGGGTTCCCTGCCAAAGCCATTGCGCGGACCAAGGATCAGGCACAATACGAGAGCCGTCCAGCCCGATGACATATGCACAACTGTGCCACCCGCGAAGTCGATGGCCTTGATACCGGCATTTGCGTTCAACGGGCCGCACATGAAGCCGCTCGTCGACCAAACCATGTGAGCGAGCGGGAAATACACCAGGAACATCCAGATCCCCGTGAAAAGCAGCACCGCGGAAAATTTCATCCGCTCAGCGGTTGCGCCGAAGATTAGCGCAGGCGTAATAATCGCGAACGTCAACTGGAACATGGCCCATACGTAATCCGAGATCCAGTAGTAACCCATTCCCACGCCGCCTGGCGACATGCCTTTGAACATCGCGAAGCTGAGATCCCCTATGAAAGGACTGCTTCCCCCGAAGGTGAGACTGTAGCCGCAAAGCCACCAAAGAATGGTCACAAGACCCGCGATTCCCATGCACATCGCCAGGATCGAGAGAACGTTCTTAACCCGCACCAGTCCCCCATAGAAAAGCGCCAAGCCGGGGAGCGTCATGAAGAGGACCAGCGCCGTGGATGCCATCTGCCATGCATTGTGGCCGGGACCCGGAACCTTGACCTTCGATGCCACATCCTTCGTGCGATCCGTGTTGTTGATGTAGGCCTCAAGATCTGCTACACGCTGATCCAATGTCGGCTCCGCCGGTGCGGCGGCCTCCGGCGGAGCGGCCGCCTCTGCCGCAGGGGCCTCTTGGGCTAACACATGGCTTGGAACGGCGATCGTGCCGGCGACTAAAAGGACCGCGCTTAGCGCCGCCAACAAGGATTTGCTTTTACACATGGGGTAATTGAACGTCTTGGGTTGTTGTTGCTGGTGATTGTATGAACTCCGCGCAGCGAGACGCGCAGCGGCAACTATGAGAGCAATCCCCATGCCAAGCTTCCTCAAAAAAAGCTCCCTTCTTGCTGGAGTTCAGGGAATTGCGGTCAGTGACTCGACCGTTGTCCAATTTGCAACAACTTCGGTTCGCGAGATGGCTTTTTTAGCTGTCCGCGGTCACAACGCGCGAGCATTCCTCCCCCTTTCCGCGACGCACGGAGTCAGCCGGCGGAGGGAAAATTGAGATGAAAAATCCCGAAAGGATCGAAGGGCCGCTGCGAGAGCTCTAGACTCCCGCTTTTCGTTTCTCGGCCTTCGCTTTCATGAATTCCCACACGATGGGCAGGACCGACACAATGACGATGCCAATGATGACGGTCGTCAGGTTTTTGCGCACGAAGGGCAGATTGCCAAAAAAGTAGCCTGCGCCCACGAACAGCCCGACCCACGCGATGGCGCCGGTGATGTTATAAATGATGAACTTGACGTAGGTCATCGAGCCAACACCGGCAACGAAGGGAGCGAAGGTGCGAACGATCGGCACGAAGCGCGCCAGAATTATGGCGCGTCCACCGTATTTCTCATAGAAGGCGTGTGCTTTGAGAAGGTATTCCTTCTTGAGAAACCGGCTCGATTCGTAGTGAAAGACCTTTGGTCCGAACCACTTTCCGATCGCATAGTTTACTGTATCGCCAAGGATGGCTGCGACGAGCAGAACCGGTACGACAATCTCCCACGCCATCAATCCCTGAGCGGTCAGAGCGCCAACCGCGAACAAAAGTGAGTCCCCCGGCAGAAAGGGCGTTACGACGAGACCAGTTTCACAAAAGACAATCACGAAAAGCAAAGCGTAAATCAACGCTCCATAGTTCTGGATGAAAGCGACAAGGTGATTTTCCGCATGCAGAAGGAAATCGAGAAATTGCTTGAGCAGATCCATAAACAGCTCCAAGAAACTCCAGGCGAGGAGCAATTGGAAGCAATTTCGGTCCTTCGAGTCCAGTTGCAGGCTGCCGCCAACGCGTGTAAGAAGCTCCCTCGACTATGAGTGAGTTCCCACGTACACGATCGCAGAATGCTCTCGCCAGCTTGATCTTCCTCAGCCGCTGGCTGCAGGCTCCCCTTTATCTCGGGCTTATCGTGGCCCAAGGTGTCTATGTTTATCACTTTATCGTCGAGCTTTTCCACCTGATCGGGCACGCGGCCCACATCGAGGAGAAGCAGATCATGCTCACCGTGCTGGGACTCATCGACGTGGTCATGATCGCAAATCTACTCGTCATGGTCATCGTCGGAGGATACGAGACATTTGTCTCCCGATTGCGACTCGAAGGGCATCCGGATCAACCTGAATGGCTCTCACACGTCAACGCCGGCGTTTTGAAGGTCAAACTCGCCACAGCGCTCATCGGCATTTCCTCCATCCACCTCCTAAAAACCTTCATCGAAATTGGAACCCCGGGAACCACCGACCAGACCGTGCTTTGGCAGGTCGTCGTGCATCTCACCTTCGTGGCTTCCGCTATGCTCCTTGCTTGGACGGACCGCATATCGTCTGTCACAGCAGTGGAGACGCGCGCGCGAGCTCACTAGCAGCCCGTCACAACAGAGCCCGAGTGGCAAATTCGCTTCCAACGCGCTTTGGTATTGACGCGTGAACCCTGGAACGCCAGTTGCTTAAGTAACACTTATGCTACGATTCATCATTGCCACTATTTCGCTGGCCTTGATCGCCCCCGGTTCAGCGATCTTTGCCCAGGAAGAGATCGCCATCGGAGAATTCGCTTCGCTCACCGGCGGTAGCGCAAGCTTTGGACAGTCCTCGCACAAGGGGACCGCTCTGGCTATTGACGAGATTAACGCAGCGGGAGGCGTGCTCGGCAAGAAGCTCAAGCTCATCACCGATGACGACCAATCGCTCGCTGGCCAGCCAGCCACAATCGTTCGCAAGCTCATCTCGCAAGACAAGGTGGTCGCCGTGCTTGGCGAAGTGGCATCCTCCAAGTCGCTGGAAGCGGCCCCGATCTGCCAGCAAAGCAAAATCCCAATGATCTCCCCGGCATCAACTAACCCTAAGGTCACTGAAGTCGGCGATTACATTTTCCGGGTCTGCTTCATTGATCCCTTCCAGGGAACAGTCATGTCGAAATTTGCGCAATCAAAAGGATGGAAGAACGTCGCTGTCCTTACCGATGTGAAGCAGGATTACAGCGTGGGTCTGGCCGAGTTCTTCATCAAAGACTTCACTGCCAGCGGCGGCAAGATCGTCAAGGATCAGAAATATTCAACGGGTGACAAGGATTTCAAACCGCAGTTGACCTCCATTAAGGCTGCCAAGCCCGATGCCATATTTGTTCCGGGCTATTACGCCGAAGTTTCCCTCATCGCCAAGCAGGCCCGGCTTCTTGGCATCAAAGCCCCGCTGCTGGGAGGGGACGGCTGGGTCGGCGACTCGCTGCTCAAAGTCGCCGGCGACTCACTCGACGGCTCCTTCTTCTCGTGCCACTTTTCCTCCGACGATAAGGCGCCGAAGGTCCAGGAGTTCGTCAAGAACTTCAAGGCGAAGTATAATGGTGAGGTGCCTGACGACATGGCGGCTCTGGGCTACGACAGCGCGAAGATTCTTGCCGATGCGATCAAGCGGGCGGGCACGACTGAACCCGAAAAGCTCCGTGACGCCATTGCAGCGACCAAGGATCATGACGGCATTACCGGGAAGATCACTCTCGACGCTCAGCGCAACGCCAATAAGCCTGCCGTCATTCTTACGATTGGCAACGGCGGTTTTCAGTTCGTGGAAGCCGTCGCACCATAGGGCGAGCCAAAGGTGGAAGACGGGCATCGGGCACTGCGAGAGAAGCGAAAGAATCATCGACGCGGCCAAGGTGTCCCCCGTCTTCATCGTCCTAACGCGCTCGAAGCGTTCAGCCGCGAACAAACGTTTCGCGGCATTCCTTACCAAGACCCAATGGATGTGAAAGAGAGGGGCATCATGAGAGTCACTCTGTGAGTTCTGCGCTCTTTGCGACCCCATGATCGAATTCATCCAGCAGCTCATCAACGGGCTGTCCCAAGGTTCGATCTACGCTCTCATCGCGCTGGGCTACACCATGGTGTTTGGGGTGTTGCGGTTTATCAATTTCGCGCACGGAGATGTTTTCATGCTGGGCGGGTTTGCGGGTCTCTACACGGCGCCGGTTCTGCTCAAGTTCTTTGGAGGGGGACCTTCGTTTCCCGGGGCGACAGCAGTCCTGCTCGCAGCGATGCTGATCTGCGCAGTCGTTGGAATCGCAATTGAGAGACTTTGCTATCGGCCCTTGCGCGATCGCCCCCGTCTTACGGTACTTATCACAGCCATCGGAGTATCCCTTTTCATTGAGAGCACCGGGCAATACGTGTTCGGAGTCAATCCTCAGTCCTTTCCTGAAATCATCACAGACCGCGCTATCGAGATTCCCGAGTCCTGGGGCGCGGTTTCAGCGCTGACGATCACAGCCGGACAACTGATCGTCATTGGTGTCACGATCTTTCTACTCATCGGCCTCCGGGCCGTCGTGTTGTACACGCGGTTGGGCATGGCCATGCGAGCACTTTCCTTCAACCCTCTCGTTGCCTCCCTCATGGGAGTGAACACGGACGTCGTAATTTCCTTCACCTTCGGTCTCGGTTCGGCCCTCGCGGGAGCGGCTGGAATCCTCACTTCCATTCAGCAGCCAAGCATTGATCCCCTTATGGGAGTCAACGCGGGCCTCAAGGCATTCGTCGCTGCGGTGCTCGGGGGTATCGGCAATATTTCAGGTGCAGCACTCGGTGGAGTGTTGATCGGTTTCCTCGAAGCGCTCGTTGTCGGATATATCAACCCCACCTATCGCGACGCCATCGTTTTCGCCGTCCTCATCCTGATCCTCCTGCTCAAGCCTTCCGGCTTGCTGGGCACATCGGAACGGGAAAAGGTCTAATGATCGATCGTTCGAAATCCCTTTTGCTTCTGGCATTCGTGGTCTGCGGGGTGCTTTCGGCGCTGGCCGGCAACATCAACCCTTATTACTACGATATCATTATCGGCGTCGGAATTAATATCATCCTTGCCGCGAGCCTCAATCTCGTCAACGGCTATACGGGCCAGTTTTCGCTGGGTCACGCCGGGTTCATGGCGGTCGGAGCCTATTCCTCGTCCTGGTTGACGTTGAGTTTCGGACACCTCCTGGGCCTGAACACACCGGGAACCACGACTACGTATGTTCTCGCCCTCATCGCCGGCGGCCTGATGGCAGCCCTCGCGGGATTGGCTGTGGGAATCCCCTCGCTGCGATTGCGAGGAGATTACCTCGCCATCGTTACACTCGGGTTCAATGAGATTATAAAGGGAATCATCCAAAATGCAGAGCCGCTGGGCGCTCAGAGGGGACTTGGCGGAATGCTCCAGCATACGAATTTCTTTTGGACCTATGCCTTCGCCGCCCTGACCGTGTATATCGTGCTCAGTTTGGTGCACTCGACCTACGGCAGCGGATTCCTCGCCGTGCGCGATGACGAAATCGCCGCCGAGGCAATGGGCATCAATACCACGAAGTACAAGGTGCTCGCGTTCGTCATCGGGGCGTTTCTCGCTGGAATCGCGGGTGGGCTCTACGCGCATTTCAAACAATTCATCCACCCTGAAGGCTTCAATTTCCTGCGATCTTTCGACATCGTAGTGATGGTGATTCTGGGAGGTATGGGGAGCACGGCGGGTGTGTGTCTCGCAGCGGTACTGTTGACGATCCTGCCGGAGTGGCTTCGAGCGGTCTCCGGCTATCCATGGCTCCCGGAGTGGCTGCGCCCGATCACTGAGAACCGGATGATTCTCTATTCGCTGCTTCTCATCATCCTCATGCTTACGCGCCCGCAAGGGTTGTTCGGTGGTGTGAATCTGAAACGCAAGAAGTCATGACCGCGCCCCTGCTGCAACTCGATGCTGTGACCATGCAGTTCGGAGGCCTGCGGTGCCTGTCTGATTTTTCGTTCGCCGTTGGTGAGCACGAACTCGTCGGGCTCATTGGACCGAATGGCGCCGGGAAAACGACGGTCTTCAATTTGATCACCGGCGTTTATCGGCCGACCGGCGGCAAGATCACGTTCGCAGGAAAGTCCGTCGTCGGCCACCGTCCCTATCGTATTACGGCCCGCGGTATTGCGCGCACTTTTCAGAATATCCGGCTCTTTAGTTCGTTGAGTGTCTTCGACAACGTGCGCACCGCGTGCAATATGCACCTTCAGCACGGCATATCCCATGCGCTTCTGCGCGCAGACGGGTTTGCCAGGGAGGAGAGCGAAATCGAGTCAAGCATCCTTGAGCTCCTGGAGATCTTTGGCCTTACCGCGGAGCGAGACTTTTCGTGCCGAGCGCTGCCCTATGGCGATCAGCGGCGTCTCGAAATCGTGCGGGCGCTCGCCACGCGGCCAAAGTTGCTTCTGCTTGATGAGCCGGCAGCGGGGATGAATCCGACAGAGAAAATCGAACTCATGAAGCTCATTCGCTTCACGCAGGAAAAATTTGGCCTCGCCGTGCTTCTCGTCGAACACGACATGAGGGTCGTGATGGGCATCTGCCAGCGGATTACGGTGCTCGATTATGGAAAGAAGATAGCCGAAGGCACTCCGGGTGAAATTCGCCGCGATCCCAACGTGATTGCCGCTTATCTCGGAAAGGAAGCCGATGCTTGAGATCCGAAATCTCGAGGTCTCCTACGGCTCGATCAGCGCGCTGCAAGGTATAAGCGCGAAAGTTGAAAACGCAAGCATCGTCACCCTGGTTGGCGCCAACGGCGCGGGAAAAACGACCACGCTCCGCACAATCTCGGGCGTCGTCAGGGCGAAGTCCGGAACGATCACATTCAACGGCGAGGACATTACCAATGCGCCGCCGCATAAAATCGTTGCTCGCGGCATCGCGCAATGTCCAGAAGGCCGAATGGTTTTCGCCAATCTCACCGTCATCGAAAATCTTCGTATGGGCGCCTACCTGCGCCGCGACAAAGCGGGTATCGCCCGCGACCTTGAATACGTCTTCGGAATTTTCCCGCGCCTCCATGAACGCGAAAAGCAGACCGCAGGAACTCTGAGCGGTGGCGAGCAGCAGATGCTGGCAATCGGCAGGGCGTTGATGAGCAAACCAAAGTGCCTCATGCTTGATGAGCCATCACTTGGAATTGCTCCGATTCTCGTCCAGACCATTTTCGACAAGATCGTCGAGATAAATAGGACGCTCGGCTTGAGCATCCTGCTGGTGGAGCAGAACGCGAACCTCGCGCTCGAGATTTCCCACTACGGCTACGTCTTGGAAACCGGTCGCGTCCTCTTGCACGACCGCTCGGCGGCGCTCCGGGAAAATGAGCAGATCAGGGCCGCTTATCTCGGCGGGTGACGCCGCCTCCATACATAGGCACCTTTCCCTGGAGACATCGTATAGTCCAAGCGGATGATTTAATCGCGCGACACGGATTTTTCTCGACCCCACGAGGGGAACAGTGCTCTGCTGAAGGTGAGGGATTGTGTCAACTTGAGTGTCGTCGCTTTGAACGACGCCCGTTGCCCAAGATCCGAACCAACGTGCTATGTCTGGGCGACCCCGCGTCGAGCGCTTCGATCCGAGGATTCGTGATCGTACGATAATTGCGGCTCCAGTGCTCACGTGCTTTGAGGACGACCGTCGGAATTCTCGGAATGATGCGTGCGTGTCCGTCGCGGCAGGAGCAGCCTCCCAGGGGATCGTCGCAACCCTGGTTCCGCTCGAATGAGCGCGCCACCGGAGAGAAGGGAGTGGGATGCGCGGCTCAGCCGCATCACAGCTGCCCAATGGATGCAGGCGATCGCATGGCGGGTGGTGATGCGGGTGTTGCCCCTCGAACTGCGCACTCCCCGTGTTCCGTCATTACTGCCGCGTTTGTCACCAACGTTGCTGTGGACCCACGCAGCCATGCGACTCTTGTATGCGACGATCTTTTGTCTCGATCGCGACTATCGCGGACGGCTCGGCTCCGCAGCGTCAGAGGCGACAATCCACGCAGCGCTCGCCACAGAACCGCTCATCGATGAGCTCAGGTGGCGCTCCCGGCTAATGGAAGGTAGCGAGCTCCCAACCGTCGATCGGGTCCTTATTCCGTTAAGCCATCCAAAGATGGTAGCGTGGGCCCACCGTGCGATAGGCAGTTTCCACGTGCAGGTCATAAAGTTTTTCCCTGCGTTGACCGAGGCGTGGGAGGATGAGCTCATCGCCGACTTAGAGGCACTCGAGCCACTCGACCGCGAAGAATTCGACGACTTGCAGGAGTTTCTCGTCCGACCTCTCTGGCGGGCGAGCGTCACCGAATTTGCCGGGGCAGCCCGCGAATGGCTGGCGGAGATGCGCGGGATCGAGGTAGCCGCCGTCTCCGCGGGCTTGCTTGACCACTACGAGCAGCATCTTACGACGACTCTCGACTGGGAAGGGGTATGCTCGCTCATCCTCGAGATGGACCGGCGCCAGCTTTCGCCGGACGCGGCGGACGCTCTACAACACCTCGCGAACGATCCGGTGCGACTCGCGAAGCTTCTGGCGAAGGCTGCGCTGGATGACCGCACCCGGCTCAAGCTAACGACGGATCCATCGGTGGCAGCATTTCGCGGTGCCTTCCCCGAGTTCGACCTCGATCCCGCTACGCTGGTCGAACTCGATCGCCGGTTGGAGACGTCACATGCAGACTTCGCGCCAAACCCGCTGTGGATTGCGTGGATCCAAACCGGACCCAGGCGGCTGGGCTTGGACGGGATCATGGCTGAAATTCGCTCGCGCCTTTCGCCGCGTCCGGTGAGCGAACCGGATCCGATAGAGGCGCCCGAAAGATCGGAACCGCTCGGGTAACCCGCCAGCCATGCCTTCCTTCCCCGCCGACACACTGGATCGCCTCGCGAAGCTCATTCTTAAGGGCGATGTGGTCTTTTTTGTGGGTTCGGGCTTCTCGATCGACAGCGAGGGAAACTCCGCCACCCGCCTCATTCGCCGGCTGATCTGGCGTCTGCTCGCATTCCGCCGGGCGGGCGTACGTGACGCGGACGCTTTTGTCGAGGACATGATCCGCACATTCAGGATCAACACCGCGGGCCGACCCGATGAGACGAATGCACGGGAAATCTACGATTTGAAGCTGCTGACCGTGGAGCGCGAGGCGATGGAAAAGCTGGCGAAGGATTACTACGAGGTAAACGAGTGGTTTTGTGAAGCCTTCGGTATGCTGCTCAGGCATGCGACCCCGCGCGATTGCGGACGCATACACGCCGGAGAAGAAGCGCTGCGCCGCGAGACCAGCCGCACCCTGGCGCAGCAGGGGAAGGCGGGCGACAACGCCTCATTCCACCGCGAAGACTTTCGGCGCTTGCTCGCGCTTGCGCGGCGCGATCTCGCAGGACGCCGTGCGGCAGGCAAGGCTCTCTTCCTCGACACGTTGGGCTTTCGGCACCCGCATGTTATGGGCGGCGATCCTGCCACGGAAACGGACCTCGAGACAGCTGAGGCGAGTTACCACGCGCTGCTTTTCCCACGCCACCACGTACTTGCGCGCTTTGCCCGAGAGGGATGGTGCCCGACGCTAATCACCACGAATTTTGACCTTCTGCTTGAGGGTGCCTACCGGCTCGCGGGCTTCAGTGGCGCGTTCGGCGGCGAACGCCCTTTCCCGACCAGCGTTACGAATGAATACGAGATCGTCAGCGACGACGTCGAATTCTTCAGCCGAGCGAAGGCCTTTCGCACCGCGGTTATAGTGAAGATTCACGGCTGCGCCCGACAATATCGCAATTCCGCGGGTGATGCCAAGGAACGGGAGGCCTATCTGCGTGCGCTAGTCTTCACCTACCGCGAGATCCAGAATTGGCGCGAAGATCCGTGGGCAGCGGATTTCCTGCGAACGCAATTGCGCACACGCACCGTCGTCTTCTGCGGCTATAGCCTGCGCGATCCCGTCATCCACGACACTTTCCGCACCGTTTATGAGGAAATGGCGCGCGCGAGGCGCGATCACGGCGGGAATCGGATGGAGAAAAACGAGGCCCAAAACGCTCCTGCATATTTTTTCGCCTCGGATGGCGACCAATCCTTCCACGGACTCGCGGTGTTGAATGCGGCGAGCGAAGCCAATGGCTGCGACAACGTCGGTCTCACCGATCATCCGAATTATCTGCGTTTCCATTTCCGCAATGCCGGCGGCTTCCCCGACATCGATGAGCTTTTTCGCTGGCTCTATCATCGGACGCTCCGCGAGCGGCAGCGCGAGTGCGTGAGCGACTCGCTACCACGTATCGCGGCGCTCCTTGTCCGTTCCAGGCAAGGTCCGTGCCCGCTGTGTGAAATCGAGAAGGTGCGTGAGAAATTCAAGGTGCTATGCGCGCTCGAGGCCCGGCTTGCGAAACGGAGCTTCGGCGGCCAGGCAGCTGCCTCAGCGCGGCGGCGGGAATTCTCGCGCGTATGCGCGTGGAGCGAGCGCTTCCAGGTGGCGCTCCTGCGCGAATTTGCTTGCGCCGAGGAGGTGCGCAGACGCGAAGGGCCCACGATGCGCATCACGGCAATGCGGCGCTTCGACTGGTACTTCCCCACGATGGAGAATCCCGCATGGCCATGCTGGGGCGCGGTTGTGGAGCTGGCGCTGCGTCGGCTCGCAAAGCTGCTCCGCGCGGAACTAACGGTCGCGGATTGTACACGCCCGACCGTCTTTCTCCTACCACGCGACAAAGCGCGTCCACCGGTAGCGCTTACAATTGAGCTGGGCGGTTTCGACCGCATGGCCGCGCTGCCTCGCTTGCTCGGCCATGCGGCGCGGCGAACGATCTGGCAATTGACCGCCGCGGATGCGCCGTGGCCCGCAGATGACGTAGAGATTCCCAAGACGCCCGATGAGGTACCGGCCGTCCTCCGCATCGCCGCACCCCCTGCCGGCTTGCTCTGGCAGCTCGCGATGGGCGGGGCCCCACCGGCCGATCCGTTCGCGCTAGCCGCACGACAACTCGGCATTCACTTCCCTTCTCCATGAACCCGAACGAATCCATCCTCGATAAGATCCGCACCCAGCTCGGTGCGCTGCGGGAACGGCCTTTCGCCGCAGTCGAAAACCTCAAGGCGTTGCTCGAGACCCCTCGTGCCTTTCTGCCCAAGAGCGGCGACCAGCCGGTCGAGTTCCGGGTCGAAGGTCACCTCGACGTGAAAGCCAGTCTTCTCATCCACGATGCCGAGCTCGGTACGCTCGGGCTCGTCCACCTCGTCGAGCCGACCGACGACGAGGCCAAGTGGCGGCAGTGGTTTCGTGACTGCATTGATGAGGCGGTGTATCTGCGGCATCTGCTACTCGTGCATACACGCCCCCAGCAAGAGTCCGATCGCCCGATCGCTTACACGATCGAGCTCGTCTTCGTGCAAACTGAGCAGAGCACCGCGGCGACCACGCTCGCAGGCAAGGAGATGCGCAAGCTCATGCGCGAAGGCCCACTGCTCCACGCTGTGGGCGTAAATTTCTGGCGCTGGCCGATCGATGATGAGCGTCACCGCCGCACCGCACTCGCCTGGTTGCTCGACGGCGCGCTGCATTGCTTCAAGGTCTGGCAGGACGAGGACTGGCGGCAGCGCACCTCCACGCCGCAAATGCGGTTTCGTGGAGTGAAGCTGGAGAATTTCCGCGCGATCGAGCTGCTCTCGCTGAAGCTCCACCGCCCCTCGACCATGCACCTCGTCCATGGGCACAACGGCAGCGGCAAATCGTCATTTGTCGAAGCCCTCGAGCTGCTACTGTCCGGAACGCTCGATCGGCTGCACGGCGTGGACGATTACACGGCCGTGCTGCGAAATCGGCATTTCCCCAAGAGCACCGCGAAGATCGCCGTCACTTGGGAAGAAGAAGACCGCAGCGAACAGACAAGGGAAGGGCCGGTCATCCCGACCGGGTTCGACACGCCGTTTGGGGAGAAAATCATTGGGGATTCGTTTCGGCTCGATCAGAAACTGGCTGAAGAACTCGCGATCGCGAAGCCCTCCGATCTCGCGGCGACATTTCTCGCTGCCTTCTTCGGAGACAAGTCGGGCGCAATCGAGGAGAGGCGCACAGCCCATAAGCGACTCGACACGGAATGGAACGCCCTGCCCGAGGCCACCCGGTCGAGCCTCGCCGCGCACACTAAAGTGAAGCGATCGGACGCTTCCCACGCCGCAGCGCTCAGCCAGCTTATCGGCAACGCGTCGGAATCGGGCACGCCGTTCGATGAGGCGTTCATCCCCGAATTTGACTGGCTCGAAGAATCGCAACTCGACTGGCAGCGCGTGCTCGGTCTCTGGAGCCTGGAGGCGAATGCACGATCGCTGATCCAACCGTTGCTCGCGCAAGGGCCCGCGCAACGCATCGATGAGAGCGGCGTCTTCACCTGGGATGAAGTGCTCGTGCGCGCTAGCGAGCTCGATGGCGGAATCAATGGCTTGCGCGCCCGGCTAACCAAGTTGCGAGAGCTGCTGCCAGAGGCTGCGAGCGTGCTCAGCGCCGCAACAGCTCTCTCGCTTGAAGAGCTGGCGGTCCGCCAACGCGAAATTCCGCAGATCATGAACGACTGGCTTGAGGCCACGGCCGCCGCCGACCTCATCGAGAAGGCGCACGAAGTGGCCGCGTGCGTTCAACTCGTTAGCCGGCAAACCGGCTACGATCTCGATCCAGAGCTCGCCTCGCTGCTCGACAAGCCCTGGCGCAAGGCCGATCTCGCGGCGATGCGCGCCCTTAGCCAAAGGCTCGCTGAGCGACTCGGCGCTCTGAACGCCCAACTTGCAACCGCGGGAACCTCCGGCGCTGCAGGTGCGACAGCGCGGACCGCGGCTATGGCGACGTCGCCGGACGAAAAAGGACTCAAGGCGCTCGACAGCCTGGCGAGCGACGGGGTCTTTGGTGATGAATTCGTGCATTGCCGTCCGACGCTGAGCGCAGCGGTCCGGATCGCTTGCAAAGAGTTGCGCCCGGTCGAAGTCTTGCAAGGCGATCGCGTGGCCCTGCGGGTTGGCGCGCCGGGTTGGGCCGCCCGACTGACCGGGGCCATCGAAGCGGTGCGCGAGCGGACGAGTTCTCTCGACTTGAGTAATGAGGCCGTGCCGCGGTTACGGGCCGTGATAGAGCAGCTCCGGAAAGTGCTCGCCGCAGCACGCGAGGTGCAGAAGACGGACGTCAAGGTCATCCTGAGGATGAGCGAATTGCTCGAAGCAGACGGTCCCCTGCTCGCCGCCCTAAATGAAGTGATAACGATGCTGACACCGGCCCGGTGGGCCTACTCGACCCTCTCCGCCGCCACACAGCTGGAGCGCGACCAGCGACTCGAATTCCGCGACGAAGACAAAGTCCGCGCCGCCCTTCGGCTGAACACCGCCGAACTCAACACGCTTTCACTCGCCTTCTTTCTTCTCGGCGCACGGCGCGGCGCAAATCCGCTGCGGCTGCTCGTCCTTGACGATCCGCTTCACAACATGGACGAACTGACCGTCACCACAGTAGCCCGTGGCATCTCGAAGATGCTGCGGCTCTGGGCGGCGCTCGATTCCGCTGGCGCCGACGCTGGAGCCGCGCCCTGGCAGGTCCTCCTCCTGCTGCACGGCGAAGAAGACGCCGAGAGATTTCGCGAAGAGGTGCCGTGCGCGTTCTACCGGCTCCCATGGCTGCTCCCAAGCCAGGAAGGCGCGCCCGCAACTGACGAGGTTCCCATGAAGCCGTCGCGTTTGCGTCAAAAATTCCAGACGCTCGCTGAACTCGTCACTGAGGTTACCGAGGTCTAGCTCGTGACTCTCGCGAGGTTGCTGCGCCTGCGTGTCATGTTACAACTTGCGCAAGCGGGGTTCCGGCCGTCCAAGGTGGGAATAGGCAAGCGCACGGATCCCAGTTATTGCAGCGCGCAGCGACATGCTATCGGCGGCCACTACCTTGATTACATGAACATTTTCTGCGGGGCGGCTGGCGCCGGCGAGCATGCGCGGCGTACTCAGGGTGCTAATAGCCCTTCGTAAGGTATCATTGGCCGCTCGATTTGAAACAATAAGGGCGGATGCATAATAAGCGTTTGGGAACTTCCTCCTGACGGCTTGAATGCCCTTGGTGTGCGAAGTCAGACGATAGCATTCGCGGACGGTTAGCTTTCCCGCGGAACGCAGATCGATGCTGAACTCGAGCTGGTCGTAGTCGAAGGCTTCTCCCGAGGCCGTTCGCCCCGGAGCAATCATCTCCGTGAAGAACAATTCTCCCGCAGCCTCGACGTCAATTTGCGTAGTCTGCGCATAGCGCGCTCCAGCATGCGGAATCAGAATCTCTGGAAAGACATCCAATCTTCCGCCTGCCTCGACAGCGAATTGCTGTGTGACATGCGCCTGGACTCCGGAGTCCTTCGCCCGGAAAACACGGGTGGCGCTGGGAGTCGTGAGCACACAGCTCGCGCCGTGGCAAACCTGGACATCCATCTCGACGCGATCACCTGCGAACAGACCCGCCGTCGGATTTACGACGTTGATGATGAGATGATTTCCATCCCAATGCGGCTTGCTCAGATGCACGGGAGCGCAAAACGATTGCTTCGCGAGAAATGTTCTTCGCGCGGCGTCCACACGGCACTCGATGCGCAGATGACCCTGGATTCCGCAGTTGGGATTAGCCACACCCGATACTAAGTCAACCTTCTTCAGCCGCGGACCTCTCGATCAAATTTCGCTCTTCGATTGTCCCTCCTTCCCTCCCATCTGCGTCAATCTGAGCCATCTGCGGATCTATGAAACTTCCTCATTGTTACGGTTCTCGCAATTGAAGACAAGCTAGACAAAGAGATACTCTCCTCGCAGCCAGCCGAGCAGATCCTCTTTGCCCTGTCCCGACTTGAGATCCGCGAATAACACGGGCTTGTTTCCTCGAATCTGTTTGGCATCTCGATCCATCACGCCGAGATCCGCTCCCACGTGAGGCGCAAGGCAAGTTTTGTTAACGATCAGAAGATCGCTGTTCTTGATGGCCGGCCCGCCCTTTCGCGGGATCTTGTCTCCCTCGGCGACGTCTATCACGTAAATGAAGGCATCGACCAGCTCGGGAGAGAAGGTCGCCGAGAGGTTGTCGCCCCCGCTTTCAATGAGGATGAGGTCGAGTTCCGGAAAGCGCCGCAAGAGCTCTGCCACCGCGGCATCGTTCATGCTGGTATCGTCGCGAATCGCAGTGTGCGGGCATCCTCCCGTCTCCACTCCGATCACCCGATCGGTGGGAAGCGCTCGGTTCCTGACCAAGAACTCGGCGTCTTCCCGCGTGTAGATATCATTGGTCACCACTGCCAGACTGAACTCCCCGCGCAGCCACTCGCAGAGCCGCAGGACGAGCATCGTTTTTCCGGAGCCAACTGGCCCGCCGATTCCAATGCACACAAGCTTCATCGTGCAATAAGAATCACCAGCAACCTACGTCTCCAAGAGCGAAAACTGCCGAGCACGAGATCAAGAGATGAAAAGCCGTTCGCAGGCGATTTCGTGATGCATCGAGGCGATATCGAGCACAGGATCGAACCAGCCGATCTGATCTCGCGGAACTTTAAGCCCATTCGCGACGCAGCGCTTCGCCTCGTCGAGACAGGAGGTCAGCACGCGCTGGGTTCCCTCCTGACCGATCCGAATCAGCTTTGGCGCGGTGGTGCAGAGACAGGACACCGAATGATAATAATACGCCGCAAGCGACGCGGTCACGGGGATCGAAGCGCATGAGACACCCCAGACGATAGCGTGATGGCCAGCCAGCGGATCTTCCATGGTAATCTGGTTGAGGATCTCGAGTTCCGGGGTTTGCCGCAAACGTATCAGAATCGCAAGGCGCCGACGGCCTGTTTGCAGGCTGGCCTCGCGAAGCTCACGAGGAACCCTGAGAGCGCCGGCCAAGCGATCAACGGTAACCAGATCCTCGCGATCTCCGGTAATGGCAGCGGCGCGCGCGTCCCGAACAAGGGGAAGGTCAATTTGTGCGAGGGCGGGAATGAAATGCTCTCGAAGAAACTCCCACAAGCTATCCTCATCGCGTACCGCTCCCTGGCGCACGATCTCCTCGAGCCCATACGAATGAGCGTAGGAACCGGTCGGAAATGCAGCATCCGAGAGTTGCAGAAGGGCCGGCAGCCAATCAGCGAAGGATTCAGTGACGGTGCGCATGCCCCGCGGACGTAATCGGACGAAAGACCTCTGTGGCCGGGCGCCAGTCGGCCCGCTCCCGCTGAAGCATCTGCCGGACGGCCGGATCGTCCGCGGTGCGTATGACGGATTTCGTCACTTCGATTGGGAAGTGCAGATTGCCAATCTGCCAGGCAAGACGTGCTACGCTATCCGGCTCGCAGCCAAGCTCAATCTCCAGCACGGGCTCGGGAGCTTGGGAGATCACATAACATTTTCCGACCTCTCGAAAGAAAACGCTCCCATCGTGCAGAGCATGATCGAGGTCGAAACCGAACTCCCGCGCATCCTGCGCCACACCTCGCCAGCGCCGCTTTGCGAGCGCCGCACGATCCGCACTCAGGATGACGATCTCCTCCCCTTCATCTGGTGGAACTTCTTGAGCCGAGTGAATGATATCCAACGTGGGAATTCTCAAAACAGAAAATACCGCTGCGCCATGGGCAGCTCGACGGCCGGTTCACAGCGTAGTTCGCGTCCATCCGCTTTGACCGTATAGGTCTCAGGATCAACCTCGATTTTTGGAAGCGAGGTGTTCCAAACCAGGTCTCGTTTCGAGATGGAACGCGTGTTGCGAACCGGCACAAGCCGCTTGCGCAGCGAGAGATGATCAAGAAAACCGCAATCCAGCGCAACCTGACTGACGAAAGTGAGCGAAGTCGAACCCCTGGCGAGCCCATGGGCGGCAAACTGCGGCCGGTAGATCGTGGGCTGAGGTGTCGGAATGGACGCGTTCGGGTCGCCCATGTTGGCGTAGGCGATTAAGCCGCCCTTCACGATGACTTCAGGCTTTACTCCAAAGAATGCAGGCTTCCAGAGGACAAGATCTGCCAGCTTTCCCACTTCGATCGAGCCGACCTCATGCGCGACGCCGTGAGTAATCGCGGGATTGATCGTGTACTTGGCGATGTATCGCAAAGCCCGAAAGTTGTCCGCCGCTAAATGAACCGAAGCGCCCGGGGCGCCGTCGGGATCGAGCTTGCCAAACTGGCTTTTCATCTTATGCGCCGTCTGCCATGTGCGTGTAATCACTTCGCCCACGCGGCCCATGGCTTGGCTGTCGCTGGACATCATTGAGAACGCGCCCAGGTCGTGGAGCATGTCTTCGGCAGCGATCGTCTCTCCACGAATGCGCGATTCCGCAAAGGCGACATCCTCCGGGATGCTGGCATCGAGGTGATGGCACACCATGAGCATATCCAGATGCTCGTCGATGGTGTTGACAGTGTAGGGGCGGGTTGGGTTAGTTGAGGACGGCAGCACATTCGCTTCGCCACACACGCGAATGATGTCCGGAGCATGGCCACCTCCCGCGCCTTCGGAATGGTACGTGTGAATCGTGCGTCCCTTGAAAGCGCGAAGCGTGTCCTCGACGAATCCGGCTTCATTCAAGGTATCGGTGTGGATGGCTACCTGAACGTCGAGCTCATCAGCGACCCCAAGGCACGCATCAATGGCGGCCGGAGTCGTTCCCCAGTCTTCGTGAAGCTTCAATCCGATTGCCCCTGCACGAACTTGTTCCCGCAGCGGCTCGGGAGTCGAACAATTGCCCTTGCCCAGGAAACCGAGATTCACCGGATACTCCTCCGCGGCTTCCAGCATCCGATGGATATTCCAGTGGCCGGGCGTGCACGTGGTGGCATAGGTGCCTGTCGCCGGACCGGTGCCTCCTCCGATCATTGTCGTAATCCCGCTGGCAATCGCATGCTCGATTTGCTGAGGGCAGATGAAATGAATATGGGTGTCCAAACCGCCAGCGGTGATGATGCATCCCTCGCCTGCAATGACCTCCGTCGCCGCCCCGATGACCATAGTGACGCCATCCTGGATCAGCGGATTTCCGGCGTGCCCGATGCCGGCGATACGACCATGCTTGACGCCGATATCGCCCTTGATCACGCCCTGCACGGCGTCAAGAATCAGAGCGTTCGTGATGACCAAATCCAGCGATTCCCTGTCGGTGGCAAGAGGCGATTGGCCCATTCCGTCGCGAATTACTTTCCCACCACCGAATTTTACTTCGCTGCCATATCCGCCGTTTTCAGCAATCAAATCACGCTCGACTTCGATGAAAAGCTCTGTGTCTGCCAGGCGCACCTGGTCGCCAACTGTCGGACCGAACATTTCGGCGTAGAGCGCGCGCGTCAGTTTCATGAAGGAATCAAAGCTTTCCGTTTACCTTTCCGTTGAGCCCGTATACTTCCCGGCTCCCTGCGAGTGCGACGAGTTCGACCTCGCGGGTATCTCCAGGCTCGAAGCGCACTGCGGTCCCAGAGGGAATGCATAGACGGAATCCGCGCGCCGCCGGACGGTCAAAATCAAGCGCACTGTTCGTTTCGTAGAAATGAAAATGGCTTCCCACTTGGATCGGGCGATCACCTCGATTGGAGACAACGACTTTCTTCACCTGCAAGCCGGCGTTGGCTTCAAGAGGTTCCCCGTGGGGCGCTAGAATGATTTCTCCAGGGATCATCGGATCGGGTTGTGAACGGTAACGAGTTTCGTGCCATCCGGGAACGTTGCCTCGACCTGCACTTCCTGGACCATTTCAGGAACGCCCTCCATCACATCGCCCCGTCGCAGAATCGTCGTGCCGTAGCTCATTAGGTCGGAGACACTGCGCCCGTCGCGGGCGCCTTCGAGAATCTCGTAAGTAAGAATGGCGATGCTCTCAGGGTAATTGAGTTTCAGACCGCGCTGCTGCCGGCGACGCGCCAAATCCGCGGCGACGACGATCAACAGCTTTTCCTGCTCGCGGGGGCTAAGGTGCATTGGTGAAGATTCTAGCAGGCTGTTGGACTTGCAAGTCCAAGCAGAATGGTTCCTCGAAATCCCATCGTGGAAAGGAACCCAACCGTCCGACATCCTGCTAAAATCGGCATTTCGTGCCAAAGAAGGACCCAAAGTCCATGTGTCCTCTCCGCGGAGCGGAGTTTCAGCAGCCTGTCTGAAAAGGCAGGTTCATTTTTTCGAAGATTCTTCATGCTTAAAATCCCGCTTCATTCAAAGCCCGACAGGCTGCTAGACGGTCAGATGCTCTTTGACAACTTCGTCGGTCAACTCGGCCACCGAACCTTTCGCTACCACGCTGCCGCGGTCCAGGATTGCAAAGTTATCCGCGAGCTCCTTGCAAAAGTCGAGATACTGTTCAACGAGAAGGATGGTCATTGCACTCTCACCACTGAGCAGGTTGAGGGCTGACTCGATTTCGTCTCTTAGTAACGTGCCTTCATGGGGTCCTTCCTCGCGCAAGGTCGCGAATGACTCGTTGATTCGCTGAAACGCAGCAGAATCCCGATGCGCCCCCTCGCGCTGGAGCGCATTGACCTGATCGGCAAGCGTATCGAGCAGTTCGGGCTTGGGATGCTTTCCTTCTTCTCTCAGCTTCTTGAGAGCTTGGGCTGCTTCAGCGAGCAACATAGCCTCGTTGTGATGGCCCCCACGCCGGAGCAGCTTAATCGCTTCCCCAATCTGATCGATGATATTAGGCTGGATGCCCTCCGTCGGCTCATCCAAAATCAGAACCTTTGGTTCGGTGAGAAGGGCGCGGCCGATCGCCAACTGCTGTTGTTGGCCGCCAGAAAGCATGCCTCCCTTGCGCGGCAGAAATTCCTTGAGGATCGGGAAGAGCGCGAAAACGCGTTCCAAAGCGCGCTTTGGCTTCTTGCCCTGGGCAATGGCGCCAACGAACAAATTTTCCTCGACGGTAAGGTGCGGGAAAATGCCGCGGCCTTGAGGCACGTATCCGATTCCAGCCGACGCGCGGGCTTCGGCCGGCAGGCGGGAAATTTCCTTCCCATCAAAGCGAATGCTCCCGCTGGTCGCCTTGTGCAGACCGATCACGGTCTTTAGCGTCGTGGTCTTGCCCACGCCATTGCGGCCCATCAGGCAGAAGACCTTGTTGTCGGGAAGCTCCAACGTGACATCGCGGAGGATGCGCGAACCACCGATCGAGACGCAGAGATTTTCAATCGCGAGCATAGATAAGCTCAGGTTTTCTTCGATCGACCTCGCGAAGCGGGGTCATGAGCAGCCTGTTGACGAGGCGCTGACAATTCGCCGAAGATTTCGCGTCTGAGAGTTGCATCTTCATCTCAAATCCGAAGGGCTGCTAATGCTTCTTTTTCCTTCCGAGATAAACCTCGATCACGCGCTCGTCGTTTTGGACTTCATCGAGCGTACCGTCACAGAGGACATGGCCCTGATGGAGGACGGTGACCTTGCTTCCGAGCTGACGAACGAAGACCATGTCGTGTTCGATGACGATTATCGTGTGCTCTCCAGCCAGGCTGAGAAGAAGCTCGCCCGTCTTCGCTGTTTCCTCATCGGTCATGCCCGCGGCAGGCTCATCAACAAGGAGGAGCTGAGCGTTCTGAGCAAGGAGCATTCCAATCTCGAGCCATTGCTTCTGGCCGTGCGCAAGCGTGCCCGCCTTCACATCAGCCTTCTCCTTGAGGCCGATGATTTCGAGAACCTCGAAAATGCGATCGCGCTGGGCAGAGGTGACTCGTCCGAAAATAGAGCTCCAAACGCCACGACTCCCTTCCAGACCCAGAAGAATGTTCTCGAACACGGTGTGGTCGGTATAAACGCTAGGCGTCTGAAACTTTCGCCCAATCCCCAATCGATAGATCTCATACTCGCGCAGTTTGGTTACTGGCGTGCCGCAATATTCGATTGTCCCCACGTCAGGTCGAGTGCGGCCCGTAATCAAATCCAGGAACGTGCTTTTTCCGGCGCCATTCGGGCCGATGATCGTGCGTAGTTCCCCCTTATCCAGATAGAAATTGAGATCAGTAATCGCCTTGAAGCCGTCGAAGCTCTTGCTGACTCCCTCGGCGGTCAGAATAAAGTCCCGCTTCATTTTGTGCTCGTTGCGCCGGCTGTTGGCACTGTGGCGGCCGGCTCCCGCCTCTGAAGTCGTTTGCGCAGCTCATTGATCTGTGCCGGAATGCCAATGATGCCCTTGGGCATGAACAGGACGATCAGTACGAAAAGCCCACCCAGAATGATGAGCCATAGGTCCGGATACGCCCGGGTTGCCCAACTCTTCAAAGCGTTGACCCCCACCGAACCTATGATCGGACCGATCAACGTTCCGCGCCCTCCGACGGCCACCCATACGACTGCTTCGAGGGATTTCTCAGGCGACATTTCGCTCGGATTGATAATGCCCACTTGCGGAGTGTAGAGCGCCCCTGCCAAGCCGGAGATCACAGCGGCATACACAAAGACGAAAAGCTTGAAACTGGGTGTGGCATAACCGGAAAAAAGCACGCGGTTCTCGCTGTCCCGGATCGCCCGCTGCACCTTGCCAAACTTAGTCGTGGTCAGCCACCGGCTGAAAACGTAAGCTGCGAAAAGCAACAGTCCGCTCAGCATGTAGAAAATCCGCTGCGTCGCCGCGCTGTTGACGTCGTAACCAAGAACGAACTTGAAGTCGGTCAAGCCGTTGTTTCCGCCAAAGGTGAAGTCGTTTCGAAAGAACATTAAACAGGCGCCATAGGTAAACGCCTGCGTGAGAATGGAAAAATAGACGCCGCGGATGCGCGAGCGAAAGGCCAAGAATCCGAAGATCAGCGCGACGACTCCCGGGACCAGAACCACCGCTGCCGCGGCGAACCAGAAATTGTCAAAGGGCACCCAGTGCGCCGGGAGCTTGTTGTACCCAAGAAAAACCATGAAGTCTGGAAGGTCACTCTTGTACTGGCCAAGCTTTCCAATTTTGAGCATGAGGTACATGCCAAACGCATAGCCCCCCAGCGCAAAGAAGAGACATTGTCCGAGACTAAGCAGTCCGGTGAAACCCCACAGAACATCAACCCCAACAGCTAAGACCGCATAAGTAAGGTATTTGCCATAAAGGTTGATCGTGAAGTTCGAAACATACAGCGGATTGGTTTCGGGAACGAACGCATTCAGTGCGGGCAAAACGCCAAGAACGACGACAGCTGCGATGGCGACGCCCCAAACCTCAAACTTGCGAATTTCGGAACCGCCCATGGCCTCTTAGCCTAGCCTTCCAGACTGCGGCTGCGTGTCGGGAATAATCCCCCCGGCTTCCACTGAAGAAACAGAATGATTGCAGCGAGGACCGTGATCTTCCCCATCACAGGGCCTAGGAACGGCTGAAGCGCTTGGTCCACGACTCCAATTCCCAGCGCCGAGTAGATCGTGCCCACGAGGTTTCCAACGCCTCCGACGACAACTGTCATGAAGCAATCCACAATATAGCTCTGGCCAAGACCCGGTCCCACATTGCCAAGCTGTGACAGAAACGCTCCCGCCAATCCCGCAAGGCCGCTTCCGAGCCCAAATGTAAGCATATTGACGCGCTCTGTTCTGACTCCCATGCAGGCAGCCATATCCCGGTTTTGCATAACCGCGCGGATCAGCAGGCCCAGCGGCGTTCTCGTCAGCAGAAGCCAGACGAGAAGAACGATCGCTATCGCAAACCCGATCACAAAAAGCCTGTTCCATCCCAGCAGCACGTCGCTCACCGTAAAGTTTCCGCTAAGCCAGCTCGGTGAATACACCTGAACGTTATTGGCCCCGAATATCAGCCGGAAAAGCTGCTGAAGCACCAGGGAAACTCCCCACGTTGCAAGCAGGGACTCCAGCGGCCGGCTATACAGAAACCGGATGACGCCGCGCTCGAGCGCGATTCCCACCAGGGCCGCCACGAGAAACGATATCGGAATCGCAAAGAGAAAATAGCTTTCATACATCCAGCCTCCAAAATGAAATCCTGGAATGTTCAGATTGAATCCGAAGAACGAAAGAAAGACGCCCCCTCCGAATATATTCTGAACCATGTATGTGGTGTAAGCGCCCACCACGATAATCTCCCCATGAGCCATGTTGATTACGCCCATCAGGCCAAAGGTGATCGCGAGACCAAGAGCTGCAACAAGGAGAATGGAGCCCAAACTCAGTCCCCTGAAAAGTGTCCCCCACACCTCGACCCAGCGACGATATCCCTCGAGGGTCGCTAGGGCATTGTTCGCCGCCGCTGCGACCTTTGGATCCGAATCAGCTGAGAGTTTCTTGAGGAGGTCGACACTGCGGATCACGCGGTTCTTTGCCAGATACTCCATCGCGATGATTTTAGCGGCGGTATCTGTGCCGGCTAGGCGGGTGATGGCGATCGCCTCTCTAAGCGATGTCGCCACTGAGGAATCTTTTTCCACCGTAAGTCGCGCCTCGAAAATCGGCAGATACGCGGCATTCTGAGCCATCCCGAGCTTGGTTATCGCAGCACGGCGACCTTGCGGGTCGGGACCGGCAATCGTCAGGACATCGAGCGTATTCTTCATCGCTCTGCGAAGCTTGGCTGTCGTATCGACCGGGGTCGTTTCGGAAGCTTCAATGGCGCTTCCATTGTCTATGCGCGTCGCTTTGCCATCCGTCCTAAGAAACGGTATTTTTTGGCCATCCGGCGTTTCGTGGACGAAAACCCGTCCCTCCCGCCACGCGGTGAGCACTGTGGGAACGACCTCGGATCCCGTCTCCGCGAGCTGTCCAATCAATTCAACCTGCTCGTTGACACTTGAGGAGACAATCGCCTTCGCGAGCAAGCTCCGCGCCGTCGTATCATCCGCCCGGGCGGCCGCCGCAACGAGAATCGAAAGGACTGCGACTGCAAGGCGAATCCTTCGCATCGCGTCCCGGGGAAATAAGCACGACAATCGCTTGGAATCCCCAGGACTCCTGCACGAGCACCAATGGCGATTATTCCTTTGGCGAGGCACTCTGAGTATGGCTCGAGATCTTGTCGTCTTTAAAGCTTCCCTTCAAGAACGGCTCGCCGAAAACATCCTTGAAAGAGTCGACGACCTTGAATTGACCGTTCGCCTGAGTCTCACCGATATAGACATTCTTTGTCAGGTGATGATTCTTCTGCGTCGAAACGGTCCCCCCCGGCCCATCGAATGTAATTCCCGACTCGAGTGCGGCGACCACTTTGTCCACATCGAACGAGCCGGCCTTTTCAACGGCTTTCTTCCAAATGTGGACGCCATCGTAGGAAAGCACCATCGGACTGCAAGTCACGCGATTTTCCTTCACGATGCCGGGCACGTTCGTCGTCTTTAGCCACTTCTGAAAATCCTCGACAAACTTCTTGTTCGGGGGTGTGTCCAGCGACATGAAGTACGTCCAGCAGCCGAGCTGACCGACAAGATCTTTTGCCGGAAGACCGCGAAATTCGTCCTCGGAAATCGAGAACGACACGACCGGGCACTCGTCGGCGTTGAGGCCTGCAGCCGCGTACTCTTTGAAGAACGGCACGTTGGTATCGCCATTGAGCGTATTGATCACGCAGGCATCGCCGCTCGCCGCGAATTGTTTGATCTCTCCAACGATCTGTTGGTAATCAGTGTGGCCGAAGGGCGTGTATTTGCCGGCGCTGATAACTTTTCCAGAGTCATCCTTGCGAAGTCCACCGCCGATGTTCTCGATGGCCACGCCTTTGCTCAGAAGATATTCCAAGAGCACAAGGTTGGTCGTCTGCGGATAGACGTAGTCCGACCCCAGCAGGTAGAACTTCTTCTTTCCCTCCGCGAGCAGATAATCGACCGCAGGAATCGCCTGCTGATTTACAGCCTCGGCCGTGTAGAAGATATTCGGGGAAAGTTCCTCGCCTTCATACTGTACCGCGTAAAAGAGCAGGCCTTTCGACTTCTCAAACACCGGCAGGACCGATTTGCGGCTCACAGATGTCCAGCATCCGAAAGTTACAGCGACCTTGTCCTGCTCGAGAAGTTGCTTGGCCTTCTCCGCGAAGAGAGGCCAATTCGATGCGCCGTCCACAACAATGGGCTCGAGCTTCTTGCCGAGCACACCTCCCTTGGCGTTAATCTCGTCGATCGCAAAGAGCAAGACATCGCGAAGCGAGGTTTCGCTAATCGCCATCGTTCCGCTGAGGGAATGAAGAATGCCCACCTTGATAGTGTCATCGGCGGCGCGAACCGGCAGAATGGACGCGGCAAGAAGACTGCACCAAAGCGCGGATCGGAGGGTTTTGAGAATAAAATTCATAAGTTGCTCTTTTTCATCCAGAGTTGTTCGTTGTGATGTTGCTTTTTATTCGCCAACGTCCCTCAACATGCGGCGATAGGACCCCCCTTTGCCGGAGGAGCAGAAAACATGCCACAGTTAAGAAAGCGCAGTTCCTGCATATCGTTCTCGCAACAGGAGATGCGGCGCTTTCTCTAGCAGCCCGTCAGACCTGGCGCTCGATCGGCAAGTTGGGTTGGAAAATTCGCGAATTTCGACGGGCTGCTAAAACTCCGCGTCAAAGCAAGCCTACCGAACACGCCTCAACACAGACCAGACCTCAAGACCCTCGCTCCGGCAACCACGGCTCAGCACGCCGAAATCTCAAGAATGATAATGAACATGGACACACACGCGCACTGCGTCGGTCAGCCTGACGAGCGGAATCTCCAAAATCCCGAAGTGTAGGAATCATCCGGTGTTGCCAGAAGCGGGCATTCTAGATTACATACCGCTCGCTGGAGAGCAATGCGAACTCCGCGAGTACGCCCCCTTCCAAAATAGCATCACCCGCGACTATGCCCATATCATCCTAATGCCATTATTGGTTATGTCATTCTAAAATACGTTCGGCTATCAATTCAAGCAACACGCGCGATCAATATGACTACTCGCAAAGCAATTTATCCTCAGTATCCGCATGCGCTCTACAAAGAACATGGTTATTCACCGGCAATACAATCAAATGATTTGCTCTTTGTTTCCGGCATGGTCGGAGCTCGCAAAGATGGAACTCCAGAACCTGATCTTCAAAAGCAGATTGACTTAGCTTTTGGCAATTTGCTCGAAGTGCTTGACGCAGCGGGCTGCACATTCGACGACGTAATTGATGTAACGATGTTTCTAGTGAAGCCAGAAGAAAGTCTTAGTCTTATCGTCGATGCCATGAAGAAGGTGTATCGAGAACCGCTTCCCAACGTGACCGCCGTTGGCGTGACTTGGCTGGCTGGATTTCTTTTCGAGATTAAGGTTATTGCACGAATTCCAAACACGAGATCATGAAGCCGAACGAGCCAGTGCACTGGGAACCTTATACGCCACGTGCGGCATCACCAGTCAAGCTTGGGAAGAAGAACGTGACGCTTAAACGAATGGACAACGTCCTCATCGTCGTCGACGACCTTGAGGCCACGAAGGCCTTCTTTCTCGAACTCGGACTCGAGTTGGAGGGCGAGACGACCGTCGAGGGCCCCTCGGTAGATCGTCTCGTCGGCCTTCAGAACGTCCGTGCTACCCTCGCGCTGATGCGCACTCCGGACGGCCAAGGACGGATCGAGCTGGACAAGTTCCACACGCCGGAGGCGATCAGAACTGGGCCCGCGAACGCTCCGGTGAACGCACTCGGGATCCGCCGCATCATGTTCGCCGTCGATGACATCGACGACGTCGTCGTGCGCCTGCTCGCCCACGGCGCCGAACTGGTCGGCGAAGTGGTGCAATACGAGGACACGTATCGGCTCGCCTACGTCCGCGGCCCCGAGGGCATCATCATCGCGCTTGCCGAGCAGCTCGGGTAAAGCCCATCTTCGACACTTTCGAAAACGCGCTGATTGATAATCAGCGAGTTACGTGCATGCCGAAAAGTGTTGGCACTACATTTGCCGCGGACGAGCTGGAGGGATAGTCAGGCGATTTCCTGGAGGACGGGAGGGAGGGCGACTTCGGCAGCGCGGATAGCTTGGGAAGCATGGCCCTTGAGTTGACTGCGAAACAGAAAGCGGCTGCCTTGGAGAAAGAGTTCGACTTGTTGAAGATTGTCCAAGCCGCGCACGAGCTCGGCCCATTCGGCTGCGAGGCCCCTTTGTTCCATGCGGATTTCGAGTTCGCGCTTGAGAACCAGGGCCAGGAAGCTGCAGAAGAGAGGGAAAGCAGGAAAGGGG